>CAYWWD010000001.1:0-218936 GCA_964461965.1 uncultured Halioglobus sp.
CCTGATAGCTTACATAACCCGTAACTTCAGGCTCATTTCAGGATTGGAAAATACTGTACCCTGCTCGACCGGCGTCGACCCGCCCCTGACCGCGCTGCACGGCACGGAAGGAACGAGCGTTGTCTCGGCCGGGAGTTTCACGCAGAATTGCCACTCCCCATCCGCCACCTCGAAGAGCCGCTACCATGGATACCGAAGAACTGACGCTTTTCCGCGACATGACGCGTCGCGCGCTCGAGCAGGAAATATCTCCCCACATCGAGGCGTGGGAAGCGCAGCATCGCGTGCCGCGCGAACTGTGGCACACGCTGGGCCAGGCTGGACTGTTGTGCCCGGACACGCCGCAGGAGTACGGCGCCGCCGGGACCTCGCCGCAGGTCACCTTCGCGGTGCTGGAGGAACTCTCGCGCATGGGATTCGGCGGCATCGCCTCCGGCTACGGCATTCACAGCAATATCGTCGCGCCGTACATCCAGCATTTCGGGACGGAACAGCAAAAGTCCGCGTGGCTGCCGCGCATGGTGAGCGGCGATGTGCTGGGCGCCCTCGCCATGACCGAGCCCGGCGCGGGGTCGGACGTGCAGGCCATTCGCACCAGCGCAGTTCAGGATGGCGATGGCTGGATTCTGAACGGCTCCAAGATCTTTATCACCAACGGCATGCTGGCCGACATGGTGATCGTGGCGGCGATTACCGACCCGGGCAAAGGTGCGAAGGGCACGTCGCTGTTCATCGTCGATGCCACCGCCCCGGGCTTCGCGCGCGGCAAGAAGATCGAGAAAATGGGTCAGCACACCTCCGACACCGCCGAGCTGTTCTTCCAGGATGTGCGACTGCCCGCCACGGCCCTGCTGGGTGAGCTGAACAAGGGCTTCGTCATAATGATGAAGGAACTGCCGCGCGAGCGGCTGGGCATCGCAGCGCAGGCGATCGCGGCGGCTGAAGGCGCGCTGGAGCTCACCGTGGACTACGTGAAAGAGCGCAAGGCGTTCGGGCAGAGCGTCGCCAGTTTCCAGAACACGCGCTTCACGCTCGCGGAAGTGAAGATCGAGATCGCGATCAATCGCGCGTTCTACGAGAAATGCGCCACTGCCTACGCGCAGGACAGCCTGACCGCAGAGGACGCGGCCATGCTCAAATACGCGAGCACGGAAATGCAGTGCAAAACCATCGACCAGTGCCTGCAACTGTTCGGCGGCTACGGCTACACCACCGAATACCCCATCTCGCGCTTCTACACCGACGCGCGCATCCAGCGCATCTACGGCGGCACCTCGGAGATCATGCGGGAGCTGGTGGCGCGATCACTCCTCGGCCGCTGAGCGAAAGCGCCTACACCAGCCCCATCAACTGCACGATGCCGTGGCTGTGGCCGGCGGTGTAGCCGCCGTCCACCACCAGCGCGTGCCCGGTCACGTAGCTGGCATCCTCCGAGGCGAGGAAACACGCGGCGCCGGCGATCTCCTCCGGCCTGCCCAGGCGCCCCATCTTGGTTTCGCGCACCACATCCGCTTTGAACTCGGGCATCGCACCCATCACCCCATCGAGCAGCGGCGTGTCGATATAACCCGGGCAGATCGCATTGCAGCGGATACCCAGGCGGCCGTAATCGATGGCCACATTCTTGCTGAGCAGGATCACCCCGCCCTTGGAAGCGTTGTAAGCACTGCCGCCTTCGGTGCCGCGGCCAGTGCCGCCTGCGCGGCGCCGTCGGTGACATCGAGCGTATGAAAACTGCTGGCTGGTGCCAGTGACGCCACTGACTCCCAGGCGCTGCACGGCTGCCGGTCGACACCCACCACAATCGCCCCTTCCGCCGCGAATCGCCGTGCGCAGGCGAACCCGAAGCCGGAGGCGGCCCCGGCGATGATGGCAACTTTGTTCGCAAGGGCCGGCATCGCCTGCCTCCTCTGTCAGTTGATGAGATAGTCGGCGCTGTCCACAGCCTGGGTCCAGCGCCACATATCGAGGATCCTCCAGGGCCACAACAGCGTCACTTTGCCCTGCGCATTCTGGTAGAAACTGTGTTTGATCGAGGGGTGCTCCCACACCAGCCGGGCGTGCAGTTTGCGAAACCGCCGCTGGTAATCAGCGTGCACCGCCGCCTTGCATTCGAGGGTGGTCTTGCCGGATTGAAGCAGGGTTTTCAGGCACTCCATGATGTAGCGGATCTGGCATTCGCCGTTGAAGATCAGGCTGCCGCCGAAGGCGAGGTTGGTCCCCGGCCCGTACATGCAGTAGAAATTCGGGAAGTTGGGGATGGTGACGCCAAGATACGCGGAGGGCTCGATACCCCACTGCTCGGACAAGAGTCGCCCGCCCCGTCCCCGGATCTCCATGGGCCACAGGAAGCGATCGGTTTCAAATCCCGTGGCGTAGAGGATGATATTCGCGGGGTAGAAAACACCCGCGCTGTCGGTGACACCTTGCGCACTGACATTGGCCACGGCGCGCGTCACCAGGTCGACATTGTGGCGCTTCAGGGCGCCAAGCCAGCTGCCGTTGTCCTGCAGGGTGCGCTTGCCCATCGGTGCATAGTCCGGGATCACTTTGCGCAGCAGTTCCTCGTCATCGCCCACCTGAGCCTTGATGTAATTCGAGAACATGTCGTAGACCACATCGTTCATCGCATTGATGGAGCGCTCCTGGTGCGGCCACTCGGGATCGACGAACACCGTGTCGTAGGCGCCGTCGCACGCGGGCCAGAAAATCAGGAAACGGAACCAGCGCGTGTAGAACGGCAGATGCTGCAGGCACCATTTCTTACCCTCAGGCACCTTGTCGTGGTAGATCGGATTTTCGAACATCCACGGTGCCGAGCGCTGGAACACTGTCAGGTGTTGCACCTGCCCCGCAATGGTGGGCACCAGCTGGAAGGCGCTCGCGCCGGAGCCGACCACGACCACCCGCTTGCCAGTGCAGTCGATGCGCTCGTCCCAGGCCGCCGAATGGCACCACTGGCCGTCGAAGGTGTCGATGCCGGGAATCGCGGGGAACGTCGGCCGGTTCAGCTGTCCCACCGCGCTGATCACGGAACTGGCACGGTACTGGTGGCGCGCCCCCTCGCGATCCAGCGTGTCGACGATCCACACGTTCGCTGCCTCATCGAAGGCGGCCGCAGTGACCTCTTCGTTGAAGCGAAAACGCGACCCCAGCTGATGATGGCGCACCACGCCCTCAAAGTACGCCTGCAGTTCCCGCTGCCGGGAAAAGTACTCTGTCCAGTGGTGCGCGGGCTCGAAGGAATAACTGTACAGGTGGTTGCCGACATCGACGCGCGCGCCAGGGTAGCGGTTCTCGAACCAGGTGCCACCGACCGACGCATTCTTCTCGATCACCACGAAGGGTATTCCCGCCTCCTGCAGGCGGTAGGCGGCCAGTACGCCCGACATACCACCGCCGATGACCAGTACCTGATGCTGCTCGCGGCGCTCGCGCGGCACTTCGCTACCCCAGGCATCGCTGCGCTGGTCGGTACCGTCGAGCTCCATCTCCTCCAGCATCATGGGCACGTAATCCGCTGGCACGTCCGCCCCCACCAGGAAGTTCATCATGCGATGTACGGTGGCTGCGGATGGTGGTGGTGGCAGCGTGCAGCCGCGCGCGCGAAAGTCGCGGATCACCTGCAACGCCTGCGCGCGCACCGCCGCTTTGTGCTCCTCGGGCATATAGCCCTGGTATTCGTTGATGAACACGCCCAGCGGGCGGATGGCGCCGTCGAGCAGACTCGTGTCGCCACTCATGTGAATCATGCTCATCATCAACGTCGGGATGCTGGCATCCTGCAGCGCGCGCTCGATCAGCGCGTCATCATCGGGAATGGTGAAGCTGGTGTGGCTGGCGTCTGGCATGATGCGTTGCTCCGGAAGCGCATAATCGGTTGGTGCGTGACAGGTTCACCGCTGTTTTCCCGCGGTTATCCTGCATTCGTCGTCGTCCTGCTGCGTAGTTGGCGCCGCGCCATCTACAGCGCGGGGCTGTCCTCGATCAGGCCCAGCATCAGTTTGCCGGCCTCGGTATAGATGTTCTCGCTGATGAACGCGTGCTGCGTGCCGGTATACATATCGCGGAAGGCGCGCTCCAGTCGGTTACCCTCGCGGATGGCGGTGGTGCCCGCAGCGAGGTGCGCCCACTGCACGATCTCGCGGCTGGCCTCGGTGGCGTAGGTGGCGGCGATCCGCATATCACAACGCATGACCGGGGTGATCTCTGCACCTGCTGCCACCTCGGCCTCGAAGCCGGTGAACGTGTCGACCACCAGCCGGTGGGCGGCATCACACCGAACCGGTAGAGCGGGCCGCCGCGCAGCGGCGAGCGCGTCATCAGCGCATAGGTGTGCGAGGCCGGTACGAACACGTCGTTGAGCTCATAGTCATAGCTGCCGGTGCCCTTGAGTCCCTGCACGTGCCAGCCGTCGGTAAACGTCACCTGTTCGCGCGGCACGATCGCCACCAGCATCAGCGGCATCGTCTCCGTCGCCATCACCATCTGGCCAGTGTCCAGCGGCAGGAATCCCGCGCATACATACTCACAGTGGCCGGTGCCGCTGCCGAACTGCCATTTGCCGGTCAGCCGATAGCCGCCGGGGACGGTTTCACCCGTGCCATTGGGAAAAAACTGCCCACCCATGGTCACGCGATTGCCGTGCGCCGTGAACACCGCGTCAAATCCCTCCTGTGGCAGGTAGGCCGCAGCGAAACAGGACGAGGGGATATTCGCAATGCCGATCCAGCCCAGCGAGCCGTCCTGTCGCGCCATTTCCACCCAGGTGTCGATCAACTCGGCAAAGCCGGGTTCGTGCCCGCCCGCCACGCTCGGATTCATGAACTGCATCAGGCCGCTGGACCACAGCGCCTCGACCAGCGGCGCGGTGAGTGTGCGCAAGTGCTCCGAGGGGCCGGCTTCAGCCAGTGCAATGCTTTCCATAGAACGCGCCATGCGCAGGCCGTCGCCGGCTGCCGTTACCGTCATGAGGAGATCCGGGGCGGGTTGGTGGGTGACGCCCGTTAACCTAACGCCGCGGTCGTTGTGCGGTCAAGACAGGTGGGCGGTACCCGCACGTTCCGTCACGCCGCCAGATTGCCCACCAGCCCCAGCATGGACAGGACAAAGAAACCCGCTGTGAGCGTGAACAGTGACAGCAACGTGGTCAGCACGACAATGTTGGCAGCCAGCGTACCGTCACCGCGCGCGGCGACCACCATGACGTGGCTGGAGGCTGCCACCGGTGAGGCCAGCAGCAGGAACAGTACGCCGAGCGCCTCATCGCGTACGCCGAGCAGCAGTGCCAGAAGCACAGCCAGCAACGGCGCAACGCACAACCGCCAGAGGGTGGCTTCCCAGGTCAGGGCGCCAGCGCGGTACAGCTGCGACAGGTTCATCGCGCCGCCGATGCATACCAGCACCAGCGGCAGGAAAAAGGTGGAGAGCGCAGAACCCAGCGGCCTGATGAAGTCCGGCTGGGGCAGCGCCGAGACTGACAGGCACACGCCCGCCGTGATACCGAGGATCAGTGGATTGCGCGCGATACCCGCGAGCACGGCGCGCGCGCTGGTATTCACACCCAGCGTTGCATTCAACACCCAGACGGCGAGTATGTTGTACAGCACCGTCATCAACGCGATCGGCAGCGCCGCGAGCGCAGGGCCGCGTTCACCGTAGGCCGAAAAGGTCAGGGCAACACCGATGATGGCGAGGTTGGAGCGGAACGCGGCCTGCACAAAAATACCGCGCACCGCCTGCGGGTGTTGCCGCCACCGTGAGTAGTACCAGGCAACCAGCAGCACCAGCAGCGTCGCGAGCACACCGGCCAACAGGTAGCGCGCACCGCGCAGCGCGCCGTAGTCGACCTGCGCGGCGTTCGCAAACAGCATGGCCGGCAGGCCCACGTTGAACGCAAAGCGCGACAGTGTTGCAGCCAGTGATGGCCGGAGCAGGCCCATACGCCTGAGCACCACGCCGAGCACCACTCAGGCAAACGTGGGCAGCGACACCGTCAGCGCGGTGTAAAACAGTGCAAGGGTGTCAGCGCTGGACACGGCGGCGGGAATGCGCGAGCAGGTGATCGCAGTACACCGCAGGTGTGCGCAAGTCGGGCGTCAGGACTGTTCCAGCAGCGTCTCGCGCAGCGCCTCGAGCAGGCTGTCGATGTGCGCGCGCTCCATCACAAACGGCGGCCCCAGCGCGATGACGTCGCCACTGGCGCGCACATAGAACCCCTTTTCCCACAGGCGCAGCGCGATTTCGAAGGGCCGCCTCGCCGGCTCGCCGGGATACGGCTCCAGTTGCAGCGCACCCGCGAAACCGAAATTGCGGATATCGCTGACATACGGCAGGCCCTTGAGCTGGTGCAGGGCGTCTTCGAAATACGGCGCCATCTGCGCCACCCGCTGCGGCAGTTGCTCCCGCTCCAGGATGTCCAGCGCCGCCAGCGCCGCCGCGCAGGCCGCGGGATGACCGGAGTAGGTGTAACCGTGCGGAAATTCCAGCAGGTACTCCGGACCGCCCTGCTCCATGAAGGTCTGGTAGATCTGCGCCGACGCCACCACTGCACCCATAGGGATTGCGCCGTTGGTCAACTGCTTCGCCAGCGTCAGGATATCGGGCACCACACCGAACACCTCCGCAGCGGTCATGCCCCCGCAGCGCCCGAGGCCGGTGATCACCTCATCGAAGATCAGCAGGATGTCATTCGCCGTGCAGATATCGCGCAGGCGCTGCAGGTAACCCGCCGGCGGCGGGATCACACCTGCGGAGCCGGCCATGGGCTCGACGATCACGGCGGCGATGGTGGAAGCGTCATGCAGGTCGATGATGTCTTTCAGCCGTTCGGCCAGTTGCCAGCCGTTGGCGGGCTGGCCGCGGCTGAAGGCGTTGTCCGTCATCAGGGTGTGCGGCAGGTGATCGGCGTCGACACCCTCGCCGAACATCTTGCGGTTGGCGCTCATCCCGCCCACCGAGGTGCCGCCGAAGTTGACCCCGTGGTAGCCCTTGGCGCGGCCGATCAGTTTGGTCTTGCCCGGCAGTCCCTGCTGCCGCCAGTAGCCGCGCGCCATCTTCAGCGCGGTATCCACGCACTCCGACCCGGAGTTGGTGAAGAAGACATAATCGAGCCCGTCCGGCGTCAGGTCCCTGATGCGATTCGCCAGTGTAAAAGCGCCAGGGTGGCCGAACTGGAACGCCGGCGCATAATCCAGCGTCTGCAGCTGCGCCTGCACCGCCGCCGCGATTTCCGGCCGGTTGTGTCCCGCGCCGCAGCACCACAGACCGGACAAACCGTCCAGTACTTTGCGGCCCCTGTCGTCGATGAGGTGCACACCCTCGGCGGCGACCACCATGCGCGGGTCGCGCTTGAACTGTCGGTTGCCGGTGAACGGCATCCAGTAGGCGTCGAGTTCTTTGCGCTGCAAAGGTTTTGTTTTCGCGCGGCTCATTCCATGGTCCCCTTTCATTGGCCGTGGTCCATTTTACGGCTATCGACCCGTTGTCCGCAGCACTATCCGTGACGACCGAAACGGCGCGTCAAACGGAGGGTGACTTCGATATCGGCTCAGTTGGAACGTTTCAGTCCGCAGCGGTAAAGCTGCTGATTATTTGACCGAGTCTACGCGCGTTGAGGCAGTGCCGAGAAGTAGAACGGCCTGCGCTAATCGCGATATCCGGTAATCGCCTTCGCCGCCTGATAGGCAAACGTCATCGCCGGCCCGAGCGTGGAACCCGGCCCGGGATAGCAGGGCAAGGTCGGCGCCGCGCAGTTGCCGGTTGCGTAGAGGCCCTCGATCACATGCCCGTCCTGGTGCAGCACCTGCGCATCGGCATTGATCACCATGCCGCCCTGGGTGCCGAAATCGCCCGGATCAACCTTCATCGCGTAGTACGGTGGCTTGTCCACCGGACCGAGGCAGGGATTGGGAGTAACGCGCGGATCACCGTAGTAGCGGTCGTAGGCCGACTCGCCGCGATGGCAGTCCGGGTCGTGGCCGTTGCGTGCGTACTCGTTCATCTTGCGCACAGTGTCCTCGAGGCCGGCGGGATCGACATGTATCTTGCGTGCAAGTTCCGCGATGGTATCCGCCTTGGCGAAGAAGCCCTCCTCTTCATAACGCTTCGGCACCGCCCAGTCGGGCAGGAATTTGCTGTTGTAAAGCGGGCCGACAAAATAGGTGGCGCGAAAATGTGCGTCGAAGACCTGCCAGGTCGGGTTGCAGGGATGCTCATCCGAGTGTTTCTGGAACGTCTCCTGCTGGAACGCCATGTAATTCTGCGATTCATTGCTGAAGCGCTCACCCGCCGGGTTCACCACGATGGAGCCGGGGTAGGACTTCTCCATGATGCTGAGGCGGGGAATCTCCTCGCCGGGGACAGAAATCGTGTTGCACCACCAGGCCTCGTTGAGTCGGTGCATCTTCGCACCGAGGCGAATGCCTTCGCGAATGGCGTCGCCGGTGTTGTCCTTTGAGCCCGCACTCCAGCGGTGATCCGTGGGCTTGGGCAGATACTCCTCGCGCATCTGCTGGTTGTGCTCAAACCCCCCCGCCGCCAGGATCACTCCCCTGCGCGCCTGGATGCGCAGCGGTTTTCCCTCGCGCGTCACCTCAACGCCCACCACCTTGCCGTCGACATCCACCACTTTGGTCATGGTGGTGTTGAGCCACAGCGGGATATCGCGGTCCAACATCGAGGCGCGCAGACGGGCGACTCCGGCGCAGCCGGTGGCCAGACGCCGGTGGAAGCGGTCCTTCAGGCGCCAGGGAATGTCGAGCACATAGTCGATCGCCAGTTTCACTGCGGTTTTCCACCAGCCCGGCTGCTGGCCGATGAGCAGGGCCGCCTCGACCTGGGTGATGCCAATGACACCGCCGAGGTGCATCATCGGGTGCGTGCGCCGCAAGCGCCGCCACTGTTCGCCGAGTTCGCTCGCGGCGAAGGTTTCCGGCTCCATCGAGCGGTGCCCGTGCATCGCACCCTCGAGATTGGTGTAGTAATCAGGATAGTGTTCCAGCGTCACGTAGCGCATGCGCGTGCGCTCGTGCATGAAATTGACCATGCGCGGGCCGTTTTCCAGATACGCGTCGAGCTGGTATTCAGGTACTTCCTCTTCGGTGATCAACTGCCGCAGGTATTGTTTGGCCTTTGCTATGGAATCCTCCGCGCCCGCCGCCTGCGCATAGCGGTTGCACGGGATCCAGACGCCGCCGCCGGAAATGGAGCTGGTGCCGCCGTACAGGTCGGATTTCTCGATGACCAGTACATCTTTAACACCCATTTCGTAACAGCACAGCGCAGCCGTCATGCCGCCATTGCCGGAGCCGACGATCACGACGTCGAAGCTGTAATCCCACTGTTGTTCCGCACTCATTGCAACGACCCCTTGAATTGTGGCGTCATGGTAGCGCAAACGCCGGACAATACATCCCCGGCACAGCCCTAAGGCGCAGGAGGTTTAAGAAATTGTCCGTAGGGCGCGGACGGGTTACAGATGAGCATGTCGAAGTTTTCCTTGTCAGCCCGGCGCGGCGCTGCCTACACTGTGGCGAGCCTCATATCTCACACCACAACGACAGGAATACCTCCATGCCGCACTCACAGCGCAATCTGCTGCTGGCGATCCTCGCGACCGCCGGGATCGCACTCTCACCACTGGCCGTTTCACACTTCGATGACAAACAGGTCCCACAGTCCTATCGGCAGTCCTGGTTCGCCATGCTGGGCTACAACTTCGGGCCGATGATCGGCATGGTCAAGGGCGAGATTCCCTGGCAGGAAAACCAGATGGCGGCGTACGCCGACCAGCTGGCGGCAGTGGCCACGCTGGATGTGATGAGCGGTTTTGCGGACGGCACGGACAAAGGCACGACGCGCGCCAAACCGGAGATCTGGCAGAACAAGGACGATTTCAAGGCCAAACTGGACGATCTGCGCAAAGCTGCGAATGCGCTGCAGGCGGTTGCCGAACAGGGCACCGACCGCAAGGCGATCTCGCAGGCCGTGGGTGGCGTCGGGCAGGCCTGCAAGGCGTGTCACGACGAGTACAAAGCGAAGGACTACCTCTACTGAGCGCGCCGCACCTAGCCGTACCACAGTGTGGGCTGCGGCGCCTGCGCCAGCACCCACCACAGTGCCAGCGCAACGACAGCGGCAATCAAGGCCGCCCGCCACCAGGCGATCGGCGCCTCGGTACCTTCGCGTCCCGGTGCGCGGCCGCGCAGCATAGCCTGCAGCAGCTGCTGCTTCCGGCGCCACTGGTAGTAGGACACCGCCGCGACATGCAGTGTGACCAGCGCCAGCAGCGCATTGAATGCCACGTCGTGCAGCACGCCCATGACGGAGCGCAGCTCGCTCCCTGCCCAGTAGTGGAGCGGCCCTGAATACAGTACGTCATCGCTGTTGAACAGCCCGCTGACGGCCTGTGCGAGGAGCAATGCCAGCAGCGCCAGCACCGACCAGCCGCCCAGCGGATTATGGCCTGCACTGTCGGCGCCCTGCCCTCGCGCATAGGCGAATGCGGCCACGGGGCCGACCACGAAATCGCTGAAGCGGGAGTGGCGACTGCCGAAAAATCCCCAGACGATGCGCGTCACGACCAGCACCAGCACGGTGTAACCGGTCCACTGGTGCACGTCGAAATGTCCCTCCTCTGCGCTCCACCAGGCGAGCGGCAGCAGGCCCACGAGCAACCAGTGGAAGATCCGCGTCGGAACATCCCACAACGGGTGAACGGTGCGCGCAGTCACGCCCATACCGCTCCCACATCGATGAGCGGCGGGCACGCCGGATCCACATCCGAGTACTGGTAGTGCCAGCACCGCTCACCCAGCACGGCGCGATGCCGCGCCCCGGGCACCGCGCTGTCGCCGCTGTCGTAACCGGCATCGCCGCGAAACATCACCAGCACCTGCCCGCTCTGCCGCGCGAACACCGGAAAGACCTCGGGCACCGGCGAGGCGCGTTCGCTCGCCACCATCTTCGTCACACTGTCATAGCGCGCCAGGCGCAGCAGCGTGAAATATGTCGGCGGCAGCATGTCGAGTTCACCGGCTTCGTGCAGGGCGGCTGCCTCGCGCACCCCCAGCCAGCGCGCAGCGTGGATTTCGCTGCCGTCGATCACCACCTCCGCCTCCTCGGCCAGCGGCGCCGCCCAGATCCAGGTGGAGTAGCGCCGCGGTTCACCGATGGGTGTGGTCCAGTGACTGAGCAGCACCATGTCGTCAATGCGCGGCGCCAGGCCGGACTCCTCCTTCGCCTCGCGCACGGCGGCAATGCGTGCGCCCTGCAATGCGTCGCCCTTCGCGGCACAGATATCCTCAGGGTCCAGCGCACCGCCGGGAAACACCCACGCGCCACCGGCGAAGATCAGATACCTGTTGCGGCGCAGCAGCAGCGTCTGCAGCCCGTCGGCGGTATCGCGCAGCAGCACCACCGTGCTGGCCGGGCGGGCGGCGGGGATATCAGTCACGCGCGCGGACCCTGTGTGCAGGAATTTGCATTGCCGCGTTCAGCCCGGCTGCGCATCGCGTGCAAAAAACGCGGTGGCCATGGCGAGGTCGAAACCGTGTTGCCGCGCGGTGGCGATCGCGCGATCGCGCGCCGCACCCTCACGGCTCGCCACCCAGAGATTGGCGCTGCGCGTGCCGGTGCGGCAGAAGGCGAGTACCGGACGCGAGGCGTCATCCAGCAGGGCGCGCATCTCCGCAAAGCCCGACCCGGGAAATGTCTGCGCGGTAACCGGCAGCGCGTAGTACGCAAGCCCCGCGCTGCGCGCGGCGGCCGCGAGTGCGGCGCTGCCCGGCTGGCTGCTGTCTTCGTTGTCCGGGCGGTTGTTGACCAGCACCCGGTAACCCGCCGCAGCGATCTCAGCGACATCCTCCGGGGTGATCTGCGCCGTAACGCCCAGCCCTTCACTCAATCGCACTATCTTCATACGCCCTTCCCTCTTTTGACCACAAGCACATCACAGCCGCCAAATTTACGGCCGGAACCCGACCCACTCAGTCGACGAGTGCGAACTGTGAACGCAACAGTTCAATAATTTCCGCGCGCGGATTCTCCGACAGATCCAGCCGGCTGCCCGTGATTTTCTCGGCGATACCAACGTAGGTCCGGGATACCGCCATCAACATCTCGGCCGGCAGGGCGTTGTCTCTGGCCAGCGCCTGGCGTTCCGGCATGCGCGATTTATTCAGCAGGATGTCCGGGTCGGGGAAATACTCGAGCAGCGCCTGCCGGAAACCTTCTTTGGAATTTTCCTCGATACGCCCTGCGCGCAGCGCAGCGCCATCCCAGATGCGTGAGGAATCGGGCGTGCCGACCTCATCCATGTAGATCAGCCTGTCGCTCCCCGCCCTGTCAGTCACATACCCGAACTCGAACTTGGTATCCACGAAGACCTGATCCAGTTTCGCAAGCTCTGCGCTGATGACGTCGAAGCCCTCGCGCAGCAGGCGCTCATACAGCGCGATATCACCGACCGAGCGAAACTTGAAGGCCGCAAAATTGTTCTCGATATCGACGCGCGTGATATTCACGTCATCCACTGCCGGCACGCCGGGAATGCCGTGCAGGATACCCTTGCTGGAGGGCGTGATCAGCAGTTGGGGCAGTTTCTGGTCGCGCTCGAGGCCGTCAGGGAGGGTGATGCCGCAGAATTCGCGCTCGCCTTTTTCGTACGATCGCCACATGGAGCCGGTGATGTACTGCCGTGCGATCGCCTCGATCATCACCGGCCGCGCCTTCTGCACGATCCAGACAAACGGATGGGGGATTTCAAGAATGTGGCTGTCCGCCAGGCCGCGCTCACGGAACAGCCGGAACCAGTGGTTGGAGATCGCATTCAGCGCCGCGCCCTTGCCGGGCACCCCGCGCATGCCGCCCTCGGCGTGCCAGATACAGTCGAACGCGGAGATGCGGTCGGAGATCACCATGATGGCGAGCGGCGCATCCGGCGCCACGTCGTAGCCGCGCTCCGCCACCAGGCGCGCGCTGTCCGCGGCGGTGAGCCAGTACACCGAACGCACCTTGCCGCTGTGTACGGGCGCGTCGGTGCGAATGGGCAGATCGTTGTTAACAGCCAATACCTTCGCGGCAAGACTCATTGTGCAGGCCCTGTGTAGTTATCAGGAGGATTTTGCCGCTGCGCCGCGGCCGGTTCGAGCCCGGCCTTCACGCATTCGTGGCATCGTGAAAAGGGGGGCAGTCTAGCATTTGGCCGAGCAAACGGCACCCGCCACAGCGGCGCGCGATCAAACCGCCAGGGCACCGGGGTGCGCCGCATCGAGCTCGTGTACGACGCACGTCACGGGAGCACCCGCTGCCAGCAGGGCGGCCCTCTGCGCGGGCACAGGTGTCTGCAGGCACAGCCGTTCATAGACTTCGAGCGCCGCGAACGCCGGATTTTGCCAGGCGGCATTGACCAGGTTGTGCAGAGCCGGCCAGCGAACGGCGTCGATTGCATAGCCGGCATACGCAGCATTGCGCATCAGCGAGGCAACGGTAATCTCGGCAATGCCCAGGGTGCCGTACAGGTAGGGCCGCGCAGCGGAGAATTCGCGCTCGAGGTAGTCCAGTACCTGTGGCGCCTGAACGTCCACCGCGTGCTTCACGATGGCAGGGTCAGCGACCTCCCCCGCGACCTGCGGTTTGAGGACGTGCTCGTTGAACAGGCGCCTGACGAACACCTCGCCCATGCGGGTATCGGCGTACTCCTGCAGCCAGCGCACCCGCGCCCGCCCCTGCGGCGTGGCAGGGAACAGCGCCGGTTCGGGATACCGCTCCTCCAGGTACTCACAGATCAGCGCGCCACCGGCGAGGCTGACGTGCCGGTCGCGAAAGACCGGTGTACCGGGTTCAGCCCCGGTACCGCGAGTTGCAGGTGCCGAGGAAGCTGCATGGGGGTCGATCTCGTAGGCGATACCCTTCATCGCGAGGCAGACCAGGACTTTGCGCACCGAAGGCGAGAGGTAACTCCCGGCCACAGTGGCCACTTCATATGTCATGCATCCCACCTCGAAGGCTGCCGGCTATACGCGACGACGATG
This sequence comes from uncultured Halioglobus sp., assembly GCA_964461965.1. Lineage (GTDB taxonomy): Bacteria > Pseudomonadota > Gammaproteobacteria > Pseudomonadales > Halieaceae > Marimicrobium. The sequence continues at coordinate 14,034 of CAYWWD010000001.1, forward strand.
TGTCAGAGCAGTGCCTGCAGGTGCGGCACGAACACCACCAGGCCGATCGCCGCCGCGCCGAGCGCACTCAGCAGCACGGCGCCCGCGGCGACATCCTTGGACTTTTTGACCAGCGGATGGAAGTCGGGCGAGGCGACATCGCACAAGAACTCGAATGCCGTGTTCAACGCCTCCGCGACCCACACCGACATGATAGCGAGGATCAGGAAGCACCACTGCGTCGCGCTCACCCCGAAGACGCCGCCAGCAACCACCACGGCCAGCGTCGCTGCCGCGTGCACCCAGGCATTGTGCTGGCTGCGCAGCATTTCGACGATGCCGTGCACCGCGTGTGTCCCGCTGTGCACCCGGCCGCTGATCGAGAACGTGTCGGCGCTTTTTGGCATGTTGCTGCCTCTAACGGGGTGCTCGCGCGATTGACGGCCAGAATAGCCAGTTGCGCCGGCGCTGACAATGTACGCGGCGCACCGCCGGATTCACGCCGCGGGACGTCCCTGCGCGGTGAGCAGGCTGTGGCGAATGGCCGCGCCCCAGGCGCGGAATGCGCTGCCGAGCGCCGGGTCGTCCTTCTTCACCAGGTTGAAGGCCCAGATATCGTCACCGGCCCGGGTATCCACCAGTCGCAACACCACTTTCTGGCTGGAGGCACTGATCAGCGCGATGCTCACCGTAATGGCGCCACCTAAGTTGCCAGCCCTGGCGAGGGAACCGCGCGTTTCGTTCGGGTGAAGGGCGACCACGGCAGTATCCAGGATGATATCGGCCTGCGCCGGGTTGTAAACGATATTGAAGGCCGACTGGTATCCCAGCGCAGCGGCGAATTCCTGGGTGATAACACGCTGCAGGATCTGGTTCTCCTCCTCCGTCACCCACCACTCGGCATCGGCGGAAGAACCCTCGGGCTGGATCACCTGCATGTTGGCGAGATTGACCGGCGCAATGTAAATGTTGCGCAGGCTCGCGATCGCTGCGCCTGTCTGCTGCCCGATGTAGGTGGCATAGGCGCCGTCGGCGGGCTCCGAAGCGACCGCCGCAGCAGGCTTCGGCTTGCCGTGGAACAGTTCATCCACCTGGGCGCAGCCCGCAAGGAAAGCCAGCGCACACAGGCCGGCACACAGCGAGAGTTTTGGCATAGAGGTCCCCTGTTCACAGCGTCGTCACAGCGTCGCGCCAACCGGGCCACCAAGACAGGGACCGGCGCGGCGCAGAGTATACCCAAAAATGCGCGCACGCCCAGCCGCGTGGAAACGTCACCGGCCTGGTTGCGGTACGTTGGGCGGCGTGGACGGATCGGCTACAATCGCGGCACTTTTGTCCGCGAGTCGCCCCATGCCCGACAAACAATCCCCTTCCCGTCGCCCGCTCCTTGCAACACTGCTGCTGGCCCTTGCAGTTCCCGGCCAAGGCGCCGTGGTTGAAGACGATGTACTGGTCACTGCCACCCGTGTGCCGGAAGAAGCGCTGCGCCTGCCGCTGTCCTGGACCACGGTGGACAGCAAGGCGCTGGCGCTGGTCAACCCGGTACACATCAACGAGATCATGCAGCGCGTGCCGGGCGCCTGGATCAGTCGCGGCAACGGCCAGGAGAGTATCATTGCGCTGCGCTCGCCGGTGCTGACCGGCGGCGGCAGCTGCGGCGCGTTTTTTTCCGCTGCGGACGGCATCAGCCTGCGCGCGCCCGGTTTCTGCAACGTCAACCAGCTCTTCGATTCCAACTTCGAGCAGGCTGGCCGCATCGAAGTGATCCGCGGCCCGGCGACCGCCCTGTACGGCTCCAGTGCCATGCACGGCGTGATCAACGTCATGAGCGCCGCACCCACGGAGCAACTGGACAGCCAACTCGCCCTGGAAGCCGGACCTTACGACTACTACCGTGGCATGTATCGCTACAGTGACACCGTCGGCCGGCACGGCATCAGCGTGAGCGCCAACGGCACCAGCGACGGCGGGTACAAGGACGAATCCGGCTACGACCAGCAGAAAGCCATCGTCCGCCACGATTACGCGGGTGAAGACTGGGACGTACGCACCGTGCTCGACGGGGCGAACCTCAACCAGGAGACGGCCGGCTACATCGAAGGCTACCAGAGCTACAAGAATAGCGACCTGAGCCGCAGCAACCCGAATCCCGAGGCCTACCGCGACGCGTGGTCGGTGCGCCTCTACAGCGCGGCCAGTACCGCGCTCGATACGCGCAACACGCTGACCGTCACCCCATACCTGCGCGATAACGACATGGAGTTCCTGCAGCACTTTCTCGCCTGGCAGCCGGTGGAAAAAAACGCGCACGACAGCCTCGGCCTGCGCACCACGGTGCACACGGAGATGGATGCGCTGCGCTGGGTGAATGGCGTCGACCTCGAATACACAGACGGCATGCTCAAGGAGACGCAGGACGAGTTCTTCAGCCCCAACCAGCCCGATGGCGTGCACTACGACTACCAGGTGGACGCCACCGTCGCCGCCGTCTACAGCCAGCTGCGCACCCAGCTCGCATCGCCCTGGGAATTCGACGCCGGGGTGCGCCTCGAAACGACCAACTACGATTACAACAATCGCACAGCGGACGGCCCGGCCTGCGGACCCGAGGCCACCAGTTGCCGCTTCTGGCGCCCGGCGGACCGCGAGGACGACTTCACCGACTGGTCGCTGAACGCCGGCACCAGCTACGACCTCAGCCAGGACCACATCGCCTATACCCGGTTTGCGCACGGCTTCCGCGCACCGGACACCTCCGAGCTGTACCGGCTGCAGTCCGGCCAGGACAGTGGCGACCTGGATTCCGAGAAGCTCGACAATATCGAACTGGGCCTGCGCGGCTACTGGCGCGAAAACACGCGCTATGACACCGCCGTGTACTACATGCACAAGGACGACGTGATCTTCCAGGATGCCAACCGGCGCAACGTGAGCGGCGCGCAGACGCGTCACTACGGCGTGGAACTTGCGGTAGATTACCTGCTGAGCGAGAACTGGTCCCTAGGCGCGGACGCCAACTACGCCAGCCACACCTACGACAACCGCGTGGAATTGCTCGGCAGTACCGGCGACATCAAGGGCAATGACGTGGATACCGCGCCCAAAGTGTTCGGCAGCGCCCGGCTCGGCTGGGATTTTTCCACGCTGGCCAAACGCAACAGCCGCGCGGAGCTGGAGTGGGTGTATACCGACTCCTACTTTCTTGAACCGCAGAACGAGCACGAGTACCACGGCCACTCTCTGCTCAACCTGCGGATCACCAGCGACCTCACGCCGCGCTGGTCCGCGGGCCTGCGCCTGACCAACCTGCTGGATGAGGAGTACGCCGAGCGCGCCGATTACGGCTTCGGCGAATACCGCTACTTTGTCGGGCAGCCGCGCGGCGCCTACCTGCAGGTCAGCTACCAGTTTGGCGCCATCTGACGCGCGCCGTGACGTTAACCAATATTTACACTATTTCGTCGTAACAATTCCGACACACGCCTGTCCTAAACTGCCTACCGGTTGGAATTTCTTGCGTCCCACCGGGACAGCATGAATTTTCCGCGACCGCTTCTTGGGACGGACCGTGGCGTCGACGCCGCGTAAGGATGTGTTATGACCTCTCTCGACACCCACCTGCAACACATTGCGACGGCCAACGGCGAATCACCCGGCATCGCGTTCTTCGATTTCGACCGCACACTGGTTGCCGGCTACTCGATACTGGCCTTCGCGCGTGAAACCGCGGAACAGGGCGCGCGACGCGGGAAACTGCGGCACGCAGCCACCGTCGTGCAGGGCATTCTCAAGCACAAGGTCTACCGCTCAGGGACAAATTATCACCGCCTGATGCGACGCACGGCGCGCGCGCTCACCGGCGTATCGGAAGCCGCGCTGAGCGAGATCGGCGAGCAGGCCTACCAGAAGCATCTCGCGAAGGCACTTTACCGCGAGGCGATTACCCTGGTGGAAACGCACCGCGCTGCGGGGCACCGGCTGGTGATCGTCAGCTCCGCCACGCGCTACCAGATAGAACCGGTGGCGCGCGTGCTGGGCATCGAGGAGATCTGCTGCACGCGCCTGGAGGTGGTCGACGGCCGCTTTACCGGCCAGGCGCTGTCCCCGCTGTGCTTTGGCGAGGGCAAGCTGCTGGCCGCACAGCGCAGCGCGAGGGCGCACCGCGTGCCGCTGAAGCACTGCTGGTTCTACGCGGACTCCAGTGCCGACCTGCCTCTGCTGCACCGCGTCGGTCATCCGGTAGCGGTGAACGCCTCCGATCGACTGGCCACGCATGCTCGCGCACAACACTGGCCGCAGTTGGCGTTCGAGACGCGCGGCCTGCCCAGTGTGGAAACCGTGGCACGCACCCTGCTCACCGCCCAGACCATCGTCGCGACGACGGCGATCGGGATGCTGGCGCGGCCGCTGGCGCGCGGCAGCCAGCGCACGGCGAATCAACTCACCCGCCTGTTCGGCGATGTAGGCAGTGCCTTCGCGGGACTGGACTTCGAGGTAGAAGGGCTGGGCAACCTGCGCCGGCGCGGCCCGTCCATCTTCGTGTTCAACCACCAGAGCCTGCTGGATTCGATGGTACTGGCGCACCTGTTGCGCCAGGACGTGGTCGCGTTGTGCAAGCAGGAAATGGCCCGCGCACCGGTGGTGGGACGGCTGCTACGGCAGGTCGATACCATTTTCGTGGATCGGGAGGACACGGACCAGACCGGGGTCCTGCAGCGCGCCCTGGAGGTACTGCGCGGCGGCCGCTCACTGGTGATCGCGCCGGAGGGCAGTCGCAGCACGCTGGGCGACATCCAGCCCTTCAAACAGGGCGCGTTCTATCTCGCGCGCAAGGCGGGCGTGCCGATCGTTCCCATCGTGCTGCACAACGTCAAGGACGCCCTGCCCAGCGGCGGCTGGCTGATCCGGCCGGCTACCATAAGGATCACCGTACTGCCACCGGTGCGGCCGGAATCGATACGCTCGATTCGCACTGCGTGCCGTGAACTGGAGAATCGTTATGTTGAGCTTCTGGGCAACTCGCCGCTGGCGGCACTGCCCCATGCGGTGAAGGCGGTGGCCTGACCGGCTCCCGCCGGGAACGCCTCAATCAGCGGGCCGGAAATCGGCCTTGTCACGCACCGCACAGTCCGGACAGGTAAAATCCTCCGGCAGGGCATCGAACGCAGTGCCGGGGGGATATCCCTCGTGGGGGTCCCCCCGCTGTTCATCATAGATATAGTCACAGCCGGGACAGCGGTATCGAGCCACGACGTCGTTCCTCCCGCGGGGCCAGCGTGACATGCCGGCGGTTGCCATATTTTGCGAGTATCTCCTCGCGCCGGGCCGGGTCGATGTTCACCCTGTCCAGATCGCCCTGGATGTGCGGCAGCGCCAGCACGCGCTTGTCCATGACCCGGTACCAGAGCCAGGGAATGTACGCGAGCAGGTACATGCCGTAGTAGCCGTTGGGCAGTTCGGGAATACCCTCGAAATTGCGCAGGCTCTGGTAGCGGCGGGTCGGGTTTGCATGGTGATCCGAGTGGCGCTCGAGATGGAACAGCAGGATATTGCTGAAGATATAGTTGGCGTTCCAGCTGTGGTGCGGCTGGCAGCGCTCGTAACGGCCGTTCGCGTCTTTCTGGCGCAGCAGGCCGTAATGCTCGATGTAGTTGGCGCTGGTGAGCTGGTACCACGCCCAGACGTTGTGGATTGCCAGGAACGGGATCATCACCCAGCCGAATGCGATAATCAGTCCTCCCTGCAGTAGTGCGCTGATCGCGTACGACTGCAGCACGTCGTTGTCTAAGCTCCATTCACTTTTGCCGAGGCGCGCAAGGCGCTCTTTCTCCACAGCCCAGCCGCGCCTGAACGCACCGGGAATCTCGCGCAGCGCGAATTTGTAGATCGACTCGCCCATGCGGGAGCTCGCGGGGTCTTCCGGCGTCGCCACGTCGCGGTGGTGCCCCCGGTTGTGTTCGATGCAGAAGTGGCCGTAAGCCGGCACCGCCAGTACGATCTTGGCCAACCACCGTTCAAACTCTGGCTTCTTGTGGCCAAGTTCGTGAGCCGTGTTGATGCCGAGGCCGCTGTAGCTGCCGGCGGTGAATGCCAGCGCCAGTATCGACCACAGCGTGAGATCCTGCGTGCCGACAAACCAGGCGATGCCGATCAGCACGATGAAGTGCATCGGTACGGTGAACCAGGTCAGCAGCCGGTAGTAGGTGTCCTGCTCCAGTTGCGGCACGATCTCCTCCGGAGGATTGTTCTCGTCCGAGCCGAAGGCGTAGTCGAGGAGCGGGATCACCACGTAGCTGAACAGCACCGGCAGTGCCAGGAACCACTGCGAACCGTAGGCAAAGTACAACGCTATGCCTAGCAGAGGGAACAGCGGCAGGAACAGCGACGACATCCACAGGTACCGTTTCCTGTCCGTGTAGGTAATTCGGCCGGTTTCGGGATGCATGATCTCGTAAGTGATATTCATGGGTGGCTCCTCTCAGCGCAGGTGTAGCTAGCGTACGCGGAAAATGCGTCCATGCACTTTTCACTAAAAGACAATTTACTTATCATTTAGTGACATCCGGCAACCGCAAAGACGCCCCGTGCCCAGACGCATCGAATTGTCCGCAGCTTACGCGCGTTTGGCCCTGCAGGCCGGCATCGCGCCGGTAAGCCAGCTTTTGTCTGGCGTTGGCCGAACCGAATCCGAACTGTCGGACCTGGAGTTCATCGACGCTGCGACTCTCGCGACCCTGTTCCGCAACTTCGACCGCTGTGCCCAAGACCGCGGCTGGCCTGCGCGACTCGGTGCACGGTTCAACATGGCGGCGCATGGTCCACTCGGCTTCGCCGCGCTCTCTGCGCCGAGCCTCGGCGCCGCGCTCGAAAGCATCAGCAGCCTCATGGCCAGCCGCAACACGGCAGTCAGCGCCCGGTATCACGCCACGCCTACGCACTTTGAGGTGTGCGTGGAGGACCTCACCGGGGAAGCGGATTTCGCGACCTGGCTGGTAGAAGTCGTGCTCAAGGTGCTGGAGGCGTTGATCGCCACCATTCTCGGACATCCGGTCGGGCACAACGTCGTCATACGTTTTGCACACGCGGCACCGGACGATGCGGCGACATTGATCGCGGGTTTTGACGCGCAGGTGCGGTTTGGCGCGGATCGGAACAGCATTGCCGTGCCGCTGTCGTGGCGGCACCTGCCCTCGCCGCTGCACGATGAGTCCGTGTACCGCGCCAATGTCATTCAATGTCGCGAACAGATGGCCGCGCGGGAGCAATCGGGTACTGTCGCCGGCGCGGTGCGCATCCGCCTGCGCAATCACTTCGACACGCAGTTGTTACAGCAGGCCCAGGTGCGCCCGCCACCCACGCTGGAGCAGGTGGCGGATGCGCTGCACCTCACTGCGCGCACCTTGATTCGTAAACTGCAGCGGGAGCAAACCGCGTACAAGGATGAGCTCGAGACGCTGCGCAGGGAATACGCCGAGCTATTGTTGCAGGATGCGCGCCTCACGGTGGCCGACGTGGCGGAGCGCCTCGGCTACCGCGAGGCCGCCAACTTCACACGGGCGTTTCGCCGCTGGTATGGCGTGGCGCCGGCAAGCTGGCGGCGCCGCTAGAACACCCCGCATTCATACCGCGGACAGATCGCGCAGCCACGGATAGCCACGTCGTCCCTGCAGCCCGCCGGAATGAATCGCCAACACCGGCGCCAGAGCATCCCACGCGCCGCGCGCGCGCAGCTGGTGGACAGCGAACAGCATCTTGCCCGTGTAGACCGGCTCCAGCGGTACGCCGTGCACCTGCTCGAATGCCAGGATGAAATCGCGCAACGGCGCAGCAGCGCGTGCAAAGCCGCCACCGTGGAACTCGTGCAGGATACGCCAGCGCGCGCAGCGCGCAGAACCCGTTGTCGCCGCCAATTCCGCCAGCAATTCGCGGACCCGGAACTCCAGGTCGACCGCGCCCTTCAGCGCGGAAATGCCGACCAGCTCGCAGCGTTCATCGAGGCTGGCCGCGAGCCCCGCCAGCGTCGTGCCAGTGCCCACCGAAAGTACGATGCGCGTGGCTGAGGGCGCGTAGCGGCGAAGCAGCTGTGCAATCGCTGTGCAACCGATCGCGCCGATACTGGACGCACCGCCTTCAGGGATCAGCAGGCAGCGTCCGAAACGCGCACAGAGCTCCCGCTGGTAATCCGCACGATGACGCTGCCGGTACTCCTCCCGGCTGACGCGCAGCAGTTGCATACCATAATGCCGTGCATCACACAGCATTGCCGTCTCCGGCTCTTCGCCGCGGACGACGCCGATCGTTTCGAAACCGTGCTGCTGCCCGGTAGCAGCCAGTGCATGCAGGTGGTTTGACCAGGCCCCGCCGAACGACAGCAGCCGCGATATGCCGAGGCGCCGGGCCTCGGCGAAGTACGTATCGAGCTTGAAGGATTTATTGCCGGGCGCAGCACCGCCCATGCGGTCGAGACGCAGCATTGAGACATTGCCGAGCGACACACCCAGCACCGGGGTGGCGTCCAGCACGCTCAGCAGCGTGTCGGCATTCCCGGTTATGGCAGGCCCACGTTGTTCTTCGCCAGCACCTGTTCGGCGCGGTAGCTGGAACGTACGAAGACGCCAGAGACCACCTCGAGAAAGCCTTTCTCAAGACCCCACTGGCGGTAGCGCTCAAATTCCGCGGGCGCGACGTAGCGCGCGATGGGAAAGTGATGCGGCGTGGGCTGCAGGTACTGCCCCAGCGTCAGGATATCGACGCGCGCGGCGCGCAAGTCATCCATGCACTTGCCCAGTTCCTCCTCGCTCTCACCAAGCCCCAGCATCAGGCTGGTTTTGGTTAGTACATCGGGGCGGTAGGACTTGGCGTGCGCCAGCACGTCCAGCGTCTGCCGGTAGCCGGCGCGCGCGTCGCGCACCGGATGCGTCAATCGCTCGACGGTTTCGACATTCTGCGCGAATACCGCAATGCCGGAGTCCAGCACGGTTTCGACCGCGGAAAACACGCCGAGGAAATCCGGCGTCAGTGCTTCCACCGCAGTTTCAGGATTGAGTTCCCGCACGCGACGCACGCAGGCAGCGTAGTGGCCGGCCCCGCCATCGGGAAGGTCATCGCGATTGACTGAGGTCAGTACCACGTACTTCAGCTGCATCAACTGCACGGAGCGCGCGGCATTGTCCGGCTCCTTTGGGTCCAGCCAACCGTGCGGGTTGCCGGTGTCGACGGCGCAGAAACGGCAGGCGCGGGTACAGACATCGCCCATCAGCATGATGGTTGCCGTGCCGGCACTCCAGCACTCGCTCATGTTGGGGCACTTGGCTTCCTCGCACACCGTGGCGAGCCGGTGCTCGCGGACGATGCCCTGCACGTGGTCAAACGTCGCGCCGCCACGCAGGCGCACGCGCAGCCAGTGGGGCTTTTTTGGACGCGGCGTGATGGTGGAAGCGGACTTGATTCCGTCCTTGATGGCCGTGATGCCCTGCTCGTTCACGAATTTCGCGCCGCTTCTCACCTGTACCACGGGAATGCGATTGTTGTCGGACATGCGTCGGGGTCACGTCGGATGGTAGAGGAACCCGCAGTATAGCGGATCGACAGGGGCGCTGTCCGGGACGCGTAGTCCAGGACGCGTAGTCCGGGACAGATCGCGACAGCACCCGGCGCAGAATCAATCGAGCAGCTTGCTCACCGCACGCGAACAGGCGATTTTGCCCTTGTCGAAATAGGCATCGTGGTTTTCCTCGATCTTCGGCAGATCGTACAGGTAATTGACCATGATGCCGGCCGCCTGCTCGCGACCCTTGGACGACATGTCGGCCCCACCGTGAACGGCGTGCAGCTGTGCGCCGTTGCCGAGGTGGAAACGCGCCACCGAGTCGCGCGGTAGCAGGCCGCTCTTCACGCGCACGAGGTAGTGTGCGCAGAGTTTGATGAGGGCATCGTAGACCTCGGCATCGACCACCGCGCCCACAGGCGCTTTCACCCGCTCGACGAGGTGGCCCGGCACCAGCTCGCGCAGGTCCGCGCCCTGCAGCCAGTTGCGGAAACCGGGCACCGGTGACAGCGTAACAAAGGTCTTCAGCGCGGGATTCTCCTTCTTGAGCTCCTCGACCACATTCTTGATCAGGAAGTTGCCGAAGGAAACACCGGCGAGCCCGGGATGACAGTTGCTGATGGAATAGAACACCACCGTGGTGACCTTATCGGCCAGCGGCTTCTCGCGTTCCTGCAACAGGAGTGGCGCCAGCGCACTGGGCAGGCTGTCGGTGAGCGCTATCTCGACGAACACCAGCGGATCGTTGGGCAGCGCCGGGTGAAAAAACGCGAAACAACGCCGGTCCTCGCGCAGGCGGCTGCGCAGGTCGTCCCAGCCGTTGATCTCGTGCACGGCCTCGTACTGGATGATCTTCTCGAGCACGCTGGCCGGCGAGGTCCAGTCGATGCGACGCAGTTCGAGAAAGCCCTTGTTGAACCACGAGATGAACAGGTGCTTGAGATCGGAGTCGACGCCCCGCAATTCCGGGTTGGAGCGCAGGACGGGCAGCAGGTGGCCGCGCATGGCCACCAGCGTGCGGGTCCCCTCGGGCGCCATATTGATGCGGCGGAACAATTTCTGACGCGGCGCCTCCACTGCGCGATTGATGGCCCACAGGTTTTCGAGTCGCCCGTCCGCGCGATACCGTTCGGCCGCTTCCAGGACCGCCGCGCTGTCCACTTCGAAACCGCTGGCCAGCCCCTGGAAAAAGGCCATGCGCTGTGCCTCGGGTAACTGCTGGTAGCCGACCGCCACCTCACTGGCAAGCGCCAGTCCCGACGCCTCGCCGCGATGTTCCAGCAGGTCCTGGCAGCGCGCGAGCAGGCCGGCAGCCGACTTCAGCGTCGCCGGCGGCGCCGTGCGTCGTCGCGCCAGCAGCTCACGCCCGACATCGAGAACCGAGCTCAGCGTGCGCCCGATACTCGAGATCGTCCGGCCGGGGAGATCCGCATAGGAACGCGCGGGGAGCTCCACGGCTGCTTCGTTCTTGATCTGCTCTTCCGGCATACCATCGATTCCTGTTCATTGCCCTGCAACGCGCGGCACTTGGATTCCACTATAAGGGAACGAAAGTTGCGTTGTTACCCTGTGCGAAAGCCTGCTCGGGAAGAAACCGGAAAACTTGTGGGCCAGATAACACTTCGACAGGGGCTTGTGAGATGGGCTGAACCCATTGTGCGGGAATCAACCGGCGATAGCCAGTTGGCAGCGCATCGCCTATTCTGTGCGTCCCGCACCACGACAAAGCGAGTAGAAGCTATGGCACGAATGGCGCAACTGATCGCAGTGCTGCTCTGCGTATACCTGGCGGGCGGCTGCGCCCAGTATGAAAGCAAGCGCGGTGTCGAGGTGAACTGGCAGTCGGTGGTCACGGACAAACTGGTGCGCGGCAAAACCACGCGGCAGGAAGTGCTGGCGCTGCTGGGCCCGCCCTCGCAGGTGATCGCGCTGGATCACGAATCGGTGCTGTACTACCTGTTCGAGCACAGCGAGGGCGAAGGCCTGATCCTGGTCGTGTACAACCGCATGCGTATCGATACCCGCTACGACCGGGCGATTTTCTTCTTTGACGAACACGAAGTCCTGAGCGAGTTCTCCACGCGCCTGTATTCCGCCGATGAAGCCTAGCGCGGCTTCCGCGCTGTGCGCCCTGCTGGCCTGTACCCTGTTGCAGGCCTGCTCGCAGTGGCGCTACGACCTGGGCCCGCCCCTGCCGGCCGTGGAATTGCCGCCAGAGGACACCTCACTGCGCGATGTACTGGCACTGCTCGGGCCGCCGCTGCGCATGACGGCCACGGATTCGGGCTTCGTGCTCGCCTGGGAGCACTGGCATATCCGCGAAAACGAACTCGGCATCCGCCTGGGTGCGCTCGGCGCGGACTTCCTGTCGGCGGATTGGGGAGATGTGCGTGTCGAGGGTGAATTCCTGCTGCTGACGTTCAACCGTGAGTACCGGCTGACCGCCGCGACACGCTCCCACTGGAACAATGACGGCGGCGGCGGCCAGGCGATCCAGCCGCTCTTCGGGTTTGTCTCCGTGGTGGACACCGACGACCTGCTCGAACCCCTGCCCCAGCACCACTGGGGCGGCGCGCACCTGCAGTACCTGCCCGGCACCCTGAATCGGGATTCGAGTCTGGATACCGGGCAGAGCGGCCTGCAGCAGCGCGGCACGCCGACCGCGATCGGCCAGCAATCACTGCAGATGGAATAAGTAGTTGCGGCGCGCCTAGCGCTCCACGAATGCGTCGGCCAGTTGTTTCATCACGTCGCCCGCCGTGACAATGCGGCTGCCCTCGTCGTGCGGTTTCGTGCCGCCAACGCCCCGCATCAGGCTCAGGTCCACACCGCTGGCTTCGGTGCGCAACGCGCCGACGGTACAGCGCTCGCGCGGGCGCGCCGGCGTGAATCCCCAGTCAAAAGCGCGCATCGCATTGCCGTGCGTCATGGCGTTGATCTCGCTGGAGCTCACGCCGTCCAGGCTCTCCCACAGGATTTCCGGCGCGCGCGGCCAAGTCGTGTCGGAGTGCGGGTAGTCGCACTCCCACATGATGGTATCCACACCGATGAGGTCGCGCATGCGGATACCAGCCTTGTCGTCGATGAAGCAGTTGTAGATATGCTCCCGGAACACCTCGCTCGGCAGTTTGGTACCGAAATCCTGGTTCGTCCAGGCATGGTGATGGCGGTAGGTATAGTCGGCCCGTTCGAGGAAGTACGGCACCCAGCCGATGCCGCCTTCGGAGAGCGCGAATTTCAGCGTCGGATACTTGCGCAACAGGGTCGAGAACAACAGATCGGCCGCCAGGTTCACGATGCTGATCGGCGTGGTGGAGATCATCACCTCGACCGGGGAATCCATGGTGGGAAATACCATGCCGCCGCCGGAGCCGATGTGGATCAGGATGGTCATGCCCTCGTCGACGCAGGCCTCCCAGAACGGCTCCCAGTGATCGGAATGAATGCTCGGCAGGCGCAGCTTGTCCGGATTCTCGGTAAAACTGACCGCGCGGCAGCCTTTCCTCGCCACCCGCCGCACCTCTTCGGCCATGACCTTGGGATCCCAGATCGCGGGCATGGACAGCGGGATGAAGCGATCGGGATAACTGCCTGCCCATTCATCGATATGCCAGTCGTTGTAAGCCTGCAGCATCACCCGCGCCAGGGTCTTGTCCTGGCACGACGACCACAACTGCCCCACGAAGCCTGGAAACGACGGGAAGCAGATCGAGCCGAGCACGCCGTTCGCATTCATATCCGCCACGCGCGCGTGCACGTCGTAGCAGCCCTTGCGCAACTGGTCGTAGGAGGTCGGCTCCACGCCGTACTCCTCGGGCACGCGGCCGACGACGGCGTTGAGGCCGATGTTGGGCAGCTTCTGTCCATTGAATTCCCACACATCGCAGCCGCTGGACAGGCGCGTCACCTTCGGCGCCTGCGCCTGGTACTGCGCGGGAAGATGGTGCCGGAACATATCCGGCGGCTCCACCACATGGTCGTCGACGCTGACCAGGATCATCTCGTCCATACGCATGATGCGCTCTCCTCTTGCTGTGCGGCGCTCAGGCCAGAACGCCGGCCATCTTCAGTTCGATCATTCGCTCCTCGGATATGCCGGCTTCGCGCAGAATTTCGTCGCAGTGCTCGTTGAACCGTGGCGCGCGCGCGGTGGCGGCGGGCCGCCCGTCGAACTGCACCGGCGTGGCGACCAGTTCATATGCCGTGCCCTCGTGCGTAGCGGAACTCACCAGGTAGCCATTGGCGCGGACCTGCGGATCGGCCGCCACTTCCATGCTGTTCTGCACCGCCGCCCACTGCCCGCGCAGCGTCTGGAACCGCTGCGTCCACTCGGCCAGCGTGTACCTGGCAATCTCGGCACGAATGAGATCCCCCGCCTGCCCGGCATTGGCTGCCAGTTTCTCGACAGAATTGAAACGGTCGTCATCGATCAGGTCTTCGCGGTCGATATGCCGGCAGAAATCGGGCCAGTAGTGGAAGCCCTGCAGCATCACCAGCGAGATGAAGCGCTCGTCGGAGGTCTGGTACAAAGCGGTGAGCGGATTGCTGGAGCCGGACGCGCCGCCACCCCCCAACCGCCACGGCTTGCCGCTCTGCGCGGACAGCGCGATCGTTGGGCCCATCGCCCACACGCCCGCCGCGAGCAGCGAGACATCGATCACCGAGGCCTCGCCGGTGCGCTCGCGCTTGTACAGGGCCGCCGCGATGCCGCCCGCGATGGTCATGCCGCCGATGGAATCGCCAAAACCCGGTCCGGGCTGCGGCAGCACGAAGCCCATACCGGGCGGACTGACACTGTAGGCGCAACCACTGCGGCACCAGAAGCTGGTCATGTCGTAGCCGCCGCGATTGCCGTCCGGGCCCTTCGGGCCCGAAGCCGTGCCGCGCACGTAGATGATCTGTGCATTGTGCCGGCGAATATCGTGCACATCGATCTTCAGTTTCGCCAGCACCGCCGGCAGCTTGTTGGTCAGGAAGACATCGCAGGTTTTCGCAAGTGCATACAACACCTCCACACCCTGCGCGCTGGAGAGGTCCAGCCCGATGGAACGCTTGCCCCGGTTGGCATGTTCGTTGAGCACATGCACGCCTTTGGACAGGTCGAGCACGCCGGTGCTGCCGAGCCCGCGCATCGCGTCGCCGCGCTCGTGGTGCTCGACCTTGACGACGTCGGCGCCCCAGTCCGAGAGAATCGCCGAAGCCGCGGGCACGAACATGTGCTCGGCAACCTCGAGAATGCGAACGCCCCTCATTACATCAGTCATAGTGGTGACCCCGGTTGTACGCAGAGGTTGCGGAGCGCCACATCGCCGGCTCGGACGGCACTGTTGTCGCGGAGCACAGAGGCGATCGGGCGCGAAATTCGCGGCAAAAAAAAGTATGGCACGCAGGCCCTTTGTTTTACAAGGTATTTGTCTTGTAATAAACTTTTGACGCCGCCGGCCGCTTCCAGTCTGCCGCTGCGCAACCTGCCTGGAGCCCGCCGATGGATTACCGCTATCCACCCGAGAGCCTGCCGTTTCGCCACGAAGTCAGGCAATGGCTGGAACGCAATCTCGATGATGCACTGCGCGGGCTGAGCAATCGCGGCGCGCTCACACCGCAGCAGCTCACCGCCCTGCGGGACTGGAACCGCACACTCGCCAGCGCAGGCTATGCGGCCATAGCCTGGCCCATCGAGTATGGCGGGCGCGGTGCCGGCGTCATCGAGCAGGTGGTGCTCGCCGAGGAAATGCACCGCGCCAATGCACCCGGCGCGCTCAACCCGATCGGGCTCGCCAACATCGCGCCTTCGATCATGACCTGGGGCACCGAGGAACAGAAACGCACGCTGCTGCCGCGCATGCAGCGCGGCGACGATATCTGGTGCCAGGGATTTTCCGAGCCGGAGGCCGGCTCCGACCTGGCCTCGCTGCGCACGCACGCCGTGCAGGACGGCGAGCATTTCATCGTCACCGGGCAGAAAATCTGGAATACGCTCGGCCACTACGCCGACTACTGCGAGCTGCTGGTGCGCACCGATCCGAAAGCGCCCAAACACCAGGGCATCACCTGCCTGCTGGTGGACATGCACCTGCCGGGCATCACCGTGCGGCCACTCACCACGCTGACCGGCGCCGAGGAATTCGCCGAGATCAGCTTCGACCAGGTGCGCGTACCCGTATCGGCGCTACTCGGACCTGTGAACCAGGGCTGGCAGGTGGCGATGACCACGCTCAGCAATGAACGCGCCGGCGTCGCCAATCTGCACCTCGGCGTGCGCGGGAAGATCGCCCGCCTGATCCAGGCGGCACGGGAATGCGAGGTGGACGACCGGCCGGTGAGCGAGCATCCGGTGGCCCGCCAGCAGCTCGCCCGCGTCTACCTGTACGGCGAACTGCAAAAAGCACTGGCCGATGTCTGCATCGCGGGGGATTTGAATGGGCGGCCGCCGGGTGCGGAATCCTCGCTCACCAAGCAGTGCTGGAGCGACATCGAGGATATGATCGGGGAGACCAGCGCCAGTGTGTTGGGGGCGGCGGCGCACGGCGGCGCCTGGGGCGACAACCGCCTGTTCGCGCGCGCCGCATCCATCGCCGGCGGCACCACGCAGATCAACAAGAACATCATCGCCCGCAGGGTGCTGGGTTTACCCAAGGATTGACCCTGAACCTGTCCTTGCGCTGCAACGCCGGGCACCGGCCCTGAGAGTATTTCATGGATACGCACTACACCGTTGAGCAGGAAACTTTCCGTGCGACCCTGCGCCGCTACCTGGTCGAAAACGCCGGCACCGCCTTCACGCGGCAGCGCTGGCGCGAAGCGATTCCCGCCACGCCCGAGCTCTGGCAGGCGCTGGTCGAGCTCGGCATCACCGGCCTGCTGGTGCCGGACGCGGCCGGCGGTGTCGGGGGCGACATGACCGATGCCGGCATCGTGATGGAGGAACTCGGCCGCGCCGTGCATCCCGGCCCGTGCTGGTCCAGCTGCATCGGCGCCACCAGCGCGGCGGCGGTCTTTAGACTGGACACGCTGCTGCGCTCACTGGCCGACGGCAGAGAGCGGGCCACGCTGGCACTGGAAGAACCGGGACGCACGTTTACCTCGTGGCAACGGGCAAGCGTGTGCGTGCGCGACGGCAAGCTCCACGGCCAGAAAGTGCGGGTGCCGGACGCCATCGGTGCGGACTTACTGTTCGCAACCACCGATGCGGGCGTGTACCTGGTGCCTGCGAACAGCACCGGCCTCAGCATGAACGCCACGGAGTGCATCGACGGTTCGCGCCGCTTCGCCGACATCCGTTTTGAAAGCGTGGCGGGCGAACGCGTCGGCAGCAACGCGCAACTGGCGCCGGTGATCGACCGCATGCTGGTGGCGTTGTGCGCGGACGGCCTCGGCGCCGCGGAGCGGGCGCTGGAACTCGCGGTCGCCTACGCCGGCGAACGCCGACAGTTCGGGCAGCGCATCGGCTCCTTCCAGGCGATACAGCATCTGTGCGCCGACATGCTGCAGCAGGTCGAGCTGGCCCGCGCCGGCCTGCACTATGCACTGTGGGCACAGGACGCCGCGGTGCCCGCCGAGGCGCACCGCGCCGCCGTCATGTGCAAGGCGTTTGCTTGCGAAGCGTTTCCGCGCATCGGCGCCAGCGCGATCCAGATCTTCGGCGGCGCCGGCTTCACCTGGGACTACGATATCCAGTTGTACTACAAGCGTCTGTTGAGCACGCAGATGATCTGGGGCGGTGCTGACATCTGGCTGGAAGAGCTGGCGACGATCGTCATCGATCCGGCGCAGTCCAGCGCCGGCCCAGGCGGTAGCGTCCGCGAAGCCTCGGCAGGCTGAGATATTCGGTTACCCCGTTGCGATGCCGTTCAGTTCAGCCCAACCGGTCCAGATGATCTGGATGCCGATACAGAGCAGCATGAAGGCCATCATCCGAATCATCACCATCGTGCCGATACTGCCGAGTTTGGCCAGCACCGCGACGGAATTCTTGAATATCCAGTACAGCGACAGCGAGACCAGGGCCGCGCCGCAGGCTGCTGTCACGACGCCGAGCGCATACTTCACCGGCTCGGTCGGAATTTGTGCGCCGAGCGCGATCGACGCGGCGATGGTGCCGGGGCCTGTCGCCAGCGGGAATGTAATCGGAAAAAAACTGCGGCGAATCACGTCGGCTTCCGTCAGATCCGACGTCGTCTGCGCCACGGCAGCGTGCACTTCGTCCTCCTCGGAGTTGTGCAGCATGTGCCAAGCGGTTGCGGCCACCAGCAGGCCGCCGCCGATGCGCACCACGGGCAGCGAGATGCCGAACAGCGCCAGTACATAGGTGCCGATCAGCATCGAGGTGAGCACCACAAACCAGGCGTTGATCGCAACCTGCCGCGCCAGCCGCTGGGCGATGCTGTAGTTATTGCCGACGGTCGCGGCGAACACCGGCGCGGTACTGAGAGGGTTGATGATGGGCAGCAGCGTCACCGGGACCAGCAGTACGCCCTGTATAAACCAGCTAATGTATGACTCCACCTGCCCCCCGTTGTTCGACCCGTCCGCCCTGCCCCGAGAGTTTTAACACGCGGGCGTGCGCAGGTGCCAGCCGGTTGCCTGTTCGTACGCGAAGCCAGCGCGCAGCACGGTCGCCTCGTCGAAGGGTCGGCCGGCGATCTGCAGCCCGATGGGCAGGCCCAACCGGTCGAAGCCGCAGGGCACGGACAGCGCTGGCAGGTGAGTCGTATTGAACGGCGCGGTGCAGCGAATCAGCGCGCCGAGCACGGATTCCTCGACCGTACCGTAGCGCACCAGTTCCTGCCCGATGCGCACGGCCGTGACCGGCGTCGTTGGCGTCAGCAATACATCGACACTGTCCAGCGCCGTGCGCATGGCGATGGTGAGCGCATCGCAGGCGCCGAGGCCGTCCAGCAGTTCGCCCGTGCCCGGCGTGTAACTGGTGAGAATCTCCAGCACGTCCGCACCGAAATCCTGTGGGCGCTGCTGCAGGGAGCGCGCGTGAATCGCCTGCGCCTCCGCCAGCACGCAGGCAAACGTGCCGCCCATGCCCGCCGCAATGCCGGGAATCTCGATGGTGCGCACAACGGCACCGAGCTGCCGCAACTGGTCGATGGCAGCGTCGATGGCAACCGCAACGTCATCGTCGAGCTGGTCGAAGAAGTAAGCATGCGGTACACCGACACGCAGGCCGCGCACGCCGAGGCCGAGCTCCGCGGTCGCATCGGGAACCGGCATGCGCACCGTGGTGGCATCCAGCGGATCGTAACCGGCCATGGCATTCAGCATGAGCGCGGCATCCTCCACAGTGCGGGTGAGCGGGCCAGTGTGGTCAAACCGCTGCGACAGCGGCATCACGCCCGCCTTGCTAACGCGCCCAAAAGTCGGCTTGAGTCCCACCACACCGCACAGCGACGCCGGCATGCGGATGCTGCCGCCGGTGTCGGAACCGGTGGCAGCGGTGGCGAGTCCCGCCGCGACCGCCGCGCCAGACCCACCGCTGGAGCCTGCGGGAATGCGTTCGATATCCCAGGGATTGCGGGTCGCTCCGTAATGCGGGTTGTTGGTGGTGACGCCATACGCGTATTCGTGGGTGTTGAGTTTGCCGAGCAGCACCGTGCCCGCCTCGCGCAGCTTGCGCACCACCGTACAATCGGCGGCAGGAATGTACCCGGCGTGAATCTTCGAACCGGCCGTGGTGCGAATCCCCGCCGTCTCGTACAGGTCCTTGTGGGCGATGGGAATACCGTGCAGGGGCCCGCGCGGCTTGCCCGCCGCCAGTTCCTCCGTGGCGCGGCGCGCATCCTCCCGCGCGCGTTCGGCGGTGACTGTGATATACGCGTTGATCCTGGGGTTCAGCGCCTCGATCCGGCTCAGGTAGGCCTCGGTCAGTTCCAGCGGCGAGAACTCCCCGGCGCGCAGCGCGCGGCCTGCCGCGGCGATCGACAGATGCAAAAGGGCGATGTCGTGCATGCAGTTGCTCCTGGAAGTGGCGACAGCGGTTACGGCCAGCCGGCGCGCGCGGTAGCGACGCGGAGGGTTTCGATTTTGCCAGTGGCAGCGGCGCTGGTTTGCGCCGCGTCGGAGCCGGCAGCGGTCAGGGCGAACAGGGTTTTCCCGTCACTACCGCCCAGCATGCAGGCGTAACAGGGCTGGCTGGTGGTGACACGTTCGACGATCGCCCCGCCCTCCTTCACCCGCACGACCTCGGCGCCGAGGGCATTGGCCACCCACACCTCACCGTTGGCATCGAGGCAGATGCCGTCCGGGGCGATCCCCGGCAGCGCCGCCCACACCCGGCGCGCCGTGAGTGACTTGTCGGCCTGCAGGGTGAACGCCGTCAGGCACCCGGCCAGCGTCTCCGCCACAATAAGCGTGCCGCCATCGGGCGTGATGACGGTGCCATTGGGAAAATGCATGTCACGCGCGGCGAGGTGCACAGCGCCGTCCGGGTCGACCCGCACCAGGTTGGTGACCGGATGATCGGTGAGCACTTCGCCGCCGCGCGTGCGCAATTCGGCGTCGAGGTCGAAGCCGAAGTTGCCCACCCAGGCCGTGCCGTCGCGCGCGACGACCATGTCGTTGCACAGGTGCGCCGTGAGGTGACTGAGGTCGGCGTGCAGCACGAGCCCGCCCGGGTCCAGCCGCCTGACGGCGCGCTCGCGCATGGCCACCAGCAGCAGGCGGCCGTCCGGCAGCCAGCCGAGGCCGGAGGGTTGATCGTCGAGCTCGACTTCCGTGCGCACATCGCCCGCCTCGCCGACGGATTTCACGGCGTGCGCGTGAAAATCGCTGAACCAGAGTCGGCCGTTATGCCAGCGCGGCCCCTCGCCGAAGTAAATACCGCTTGCCAGTACCGTAGTCTGTGTCATCGCTGTCTCCCTCCCTCGGGCCTCAGGTGCAGAGCCATCCGCCGTCCACGACCAGGGTCTGCCCCGTCATGAATGCGCTGGCCGGGCTTGCCAGAAATACCACCACGCCCTTGATATCGTCTTCCATGCCGGAGCGCCGCTGCGGAATCGCGCTCTCGAACGCCGCGAGCACCGCCGCATCGTGCCGCAGGTGATCCATCATGTCGGTCAGGAAAGCGCCGGGGGCGATGCCGTTGACGCGGATATTATCCGCAGCCAGCTTTACCGCCAGGTCGCGCGTCAGCGCCACGACCGCGCCCTTGCTGGCATTGTAGGCGACCACCGGTTCCACCTCGTCGGTCGCGCTGCGCCAGGCGGAGATGGAGGAAATATTGATGATACTGCCGCCGCCCTGCGCTTTCATACCGCGCGCCACCTGTTGCGAGAGATAGAACAGCCCGCGCACATTCAGATCGAACACCTTGTCCCAGCCGCGCAGCGGATACTCCAGTGTCGGCGCCGCCCACACCATGCCGGCATTGTTCACCAGGATGTCGATGCCGCCCACACGCTCGCCGGCCGTCGCCAGCAGCGCGTCGATAGCAGATGCGTCGGACAGGTCGGCCTGCAGCACCCACACGCGCCGGCCCATGGCCTCGATCAGTTCGGCCACCTCTTGCAGCGGTGCGAGCTTGCGGCCCACCACGATGACGTCGGCGCCGGCCTCGGCGAGGGCGATGCTCAGGTGTCGCCCGATGCCGTGACCGCCGCCGGTCACCAGCGCCACGCGCCCGTCCAGCCGGTACATGTCCAGGGTGTGCATGGCTGTGTTCGTGCTCCTCGTGATCCATGCCGGCACCACCCGCTGCCGGCCAGCGGTGTCAGACGATGCTGCTGTCCCTGCCCTGCCAGTAGCGTTCGCGGATGGTGCGCTTGAAGAGCTTGCCCGCGTCGGAGCGCGGCAGCTTGCGCTCGAAATCGACACTCCTCGGGCACTTGATATGTGACATCCGCTCGCGACACCACGCGATCAGTTCGCGCTCCAGCTGCACACCGGCGCTGGCGAAATCAACGGGCTCGACCACGGCTTTGACTTCCTCGCCGAGGTCCTCGTTCGGCACGCCGATCACGGCGACATCTGCCACTGCCGGGTGCATCACCAGCACATTCTCGGTTTCCTGCGGATACACATTCACGCCGCCGCAGATAATCATATTGGCCTTGCGATCGGTCAGGTACAGATAGCCCTCGGCATCCAGGTAACCGACATCGCCGACCGTGGCCTTGTCACCGAGACGCGACTGCGCGGTCTTGTCGTCGCTCTTGTGGTATTCAAACGCGGCACCGCCGGAAAAATACACGGTGCCGACTTCGCCTGCGGGGAGTTCCCTGCCGTCGTCATCGAGGATGTGCACGCCGCCGTAGACCGGCCGGCCCACCGAGCCACGGTGTGTAAGCCAGGTGGCGGAATCGATCTGCGTGCCGCCGTGGCCCTCGGTGGCACCGTAATACTCGACCAGGATCGGCCCCCACCAGTCGATCATGCGCTGCTTCACCTCCACCGGGCAGGGCGCGGCCGAGTGCGCCGCCAGGCGCTGGCTGGAAACATCATAGCGAGCGCGCACCGCGCCCGGCAGTTTCAGCATGCGGATGAACATGGTCGGCACCCACTGGCTGAGCGTCACCCGGTGCTCAGCGATCAGCCGCAGGGCCTGCTCCGGGTCGAAATGCTCCATGACCACAGCCGTGGCGCCGAGCCGGTGCATGGCCATGCAGAAGCGGATGGGCGCCGCGTGGTACAACGGTGCAGGCGAGAGGTACACGGTCTCGGCGTTCATGCCGAAGCTGTGCATGATGCCGGTCACTAGCGGGCCAGGGTCGCCGAAGGCACGCTCGGGATTGGCGTGCTTGATCCCCTTTGGGTAGCCGGTGGTGCCGGAGGAGTACAGCATCACGCAGCCTTCGCGTTCTTCGGCGATGGGCGTAACGGGGTAGCGATCGAGTTCGGCCTCGAAGCTATCGAATCCCGGCGCGCCGCCGCCGACCATCAGCCAGGCGCGCACGCCCGGCACGTCGGCGCGGATACTCGACACCACGTCGCGCAGCGCCTGCGATACCACCACGACCTGCGCCTCGCAATTTTTCAGGATATACGCCATCTCGGACGGCGCGAGGTGGGTCGAGATGGGTGTGTAATACAGCCCGCTGCGCTGCGCGCCCCAGGCCGCATGAAAATACGCGGGACAGTTGTACATGAAGAGCGCCACGGCATCACCCCGGCGCAGGCCGAGGCCGGCAAACAGCTGCGCGCACTGGTTGGAGCGCGTATCGAGTTGCCGGTAGGTGACCACCTCGCCCGCGCCCATGATGACGGCGGCCTTGTCGGGTGTGGACTGTGCGTGCGCGGCGGGGTGCATGGTGGACGCTCCGCTCACCAGTCGTTGCGCAATTCCCGCAGCTTGATGAACACGGTGCGCGGGTCCGGTGCTGCCGGCAGGTCGGGGAAGGTTTCACGCAAACGCGCGATAATGGACGGACTGGTCAGGCGCAGGAAGGTATTGACCTGTTTTTCCAGCGCCATGGTCGAGACCAGCGCGCGCTCCGGATCCTGCTGCCTGGCCTGTTGCAGAAGTGATGCCGCCTCCGCATTGTCGGGCTCGCGGTCCAGGGTAAAGCCCAGGTTGTTCGCCAGGTAATCGTGGCCGGGGTACACCTGCGTGTCATCGGGCAGGCAGGCGAGCTGTTCGCTGAACGTCTTGTACAGCTCTGGCGGGTGACCGCCGTGGTGGCAGTTGCCGGCACCCGCGTTGAACAGGGTGTCGCCACAGAACAGCGCGCGGGTGTCGCCGCGCGACAGCACACAGATGTGGCACATCGTGTGGCCGGGCGTATCCAGCGCTTCCAGCTCGACGGTCTTGCCGACGCGAATCACATCGCCGGCCCTGAGTCCGCGATCCAGGCCCGGTATGGAGCGGCCGGCGTTGGCATGTGCGAGAAGTTTCGCACCGGTGGCGGCGACGATCGCCGCATTGCCGCCGGTGTGATCCGGGTGCTCGTGCGTGTTGAGCACCTGCGTGATCTCCCAGCCCCGCGCCTGTGCGCGCGCCAGACACTTTTCGTGATCCAGCGGATCGACGGCCAGCGCCTCGCCGGTTTCAGCGCAGGCGATGAGGTAGTTGAAGTTGCGAAGTGCGTTCCCCGTCCAGATCTGCTCGATAAGCATGCGTCGTACCCCCCGATGACTGTTCGACAACTACCTGATAACTACCTGATAACTACCCGAAGGGATCATAGCAGGCCGCGGACGGGCTGTTGAACAGGAAATGCCGCAAGGCTTCCCGTCGCTGCCGCCTTATACTATCATCGCAAGACAGTTGCCTTGTATAAAACGGCGCCAGGTGAAATCCCGGCCGGTGCCGGTTGCATTCCCGCACAGGAGCCATACGTGGATTTTGACTGGAGCCCCGAGGAGATCGCCTTTCGCGAAGAGGTGCGCGCCTTCATCCGCCGGGAAATGACGGACGAGGTGAAGGGCAGCATCTTCATCGACACGCCGGCGCGCGTCGAGTTCGTGAGCAAGATG
Organism: uncultured Halioglobus sp.; assembly: GCA_964461965.1. GTDB lineage: Bacteria > Pseudomonadota > Gammaproteobacteria > Pseudomonadales > Halieaceae > Marimicrobium. Next base: position 37,978 of record CAYWWD010000001.1, read on the forward strand.
GCACGCCTCGGCTGGCTGGGCATGGGCTTTCCGGAAAAGTACGGCGGCTCGCCGAACCCGTTCCCGCTGGCGCAATTCATCCTGAACGCGGAACTCGACCGCGCCGGCGCGCCCATCATCGGCAAGAACGTGGGCACCATCGCGAGCACCATCTTCCACGTGGCCAGCGAGGCGATGAAGCTGGAATTCCTGCCGAAGATCTTCCGCAACGAAGGGCAGTGGGCCATCACCTATACCGAACCCAACGCCGGGACTGATCTCGGCTCCCTGCAGTGCCGCGCCATCGACAGGGGCGATCACTTCGAGGTGACCGGCATGAAACACTTCATCACCTCGGCGCATTTCTGCCGCTGGCACTGGATGGCGCTGCGCACCGACCCCGACGCACCAAAGCACAAGGGCATCAGTATTTTTATCGTCGATCACGACACGCCCGGGCTCAGCCTCTCGCCCATGCCGACCATCGGCCGCGAGGGCACCACGCATCGCACTAACCAGGTGTTCTTTGACCAGATGAAGATTCCCCGCTCACGGCTGGTGGGCGAGCTGAACAAGGGCTTCTATTACATGATGGAAGCGCTGGACTACGAACGCTTCGCCATCCTCTCGTTCGCCTCGCGGGTACGACGCTTCGACCGCATCGTGAACTGGTACAAGCATGCCGATTTCAATGGCGAGCGCCCCGCGAACGACCCGTACACCCGGCGCGCGCTCGCCCGCATGGCGGCACGTGTGGAGGTGGGCACCATGCTGGAGCGCATGGCCATCTGCAAGGCGCAGTACGAGGTGCCCGCGGTGGAAGCCGCGATGAACAAGGCCTGGGGCGCCACCATCGGCGACGATTTCGCGCAGCTTGCCCTGGAGCTGATGGGCCCCTTCGGCGGACTGTGGGGCGGCGAGCACTCGGCCTTCGGCGGCGGGCTGGCCGACGAACACCTGATGGCGGGCCATGCGCGCGTCGCGGCCGGCGGCGTCGACACGTCCAAGGCCATCATCGCCCGCCGCCTGCTCGGCCTGCCGAACGCGCTCGGCAAGCCGGAACTGCCGCAGCGCTGAATGCACCACCGCACCCGCCACCGTGATCGCATCACCGTCGACCATGACGTCCACGTGGACGTCAACGCACCGCAAGGAGTCCCCGCTTGGATATCAAACTGACCGAAGAGCAGGCACAGCTGCAGGACATCGCCGGCAAATTCATGGACAAGCACTGTGGCTTCGATTTCGTGCGCCGCATGGAAAAGGAGTCGGCGCTGGGATTCTGCCCCGATATGTGGCGGCAGTTCGCCGAGATGGGCTGGCTGGGCATGCTCGTCCCGGAAAAATTCGGCGGCATGGGCATGAACCTGCTGGACACCGTCGTGCTGGTACGTGAGCTCGGCCGGCATATCTGCCCCAGCCCGCTGCTGTTCACCGCAGTACTCGCAGCTGACCTGATCGCGCAGGCGGGCAGCGCCAAACAACAATCCGCATTGCTGCCGCCCATCGTGGCGGGCGAGAAAATCTATGCGTTCGCTTACCAGGAGTATTCGCGCAAGTTCGCGCCGGAACACATCAGGCTGCAGGCCAGGAAAGATGGCGACCGCTATGTGCTGAACGGCACCAAGTTGTTCGTGGAGTTTGCCGACGGCGCCGATACCCTGCTAGTGGTGGCGCGCACCGGCAAGGCCAATGCGCAGAGCGGGCTCACCCTGCTGCTGGTGGATCGCAACAGCCCCGGCATCAGCACCACGCACATGCCGACCATGGCGCGCGACCGGCACTACCAGATCGATTTCAAGGATGTCGAAGTGCCCGCCTCCGCTCGCCTCGGCGCGGCCAACAAAGGTTGGGCGGTGCTGGAGCCGTCACTGCACAAGGCGGTGATTGCGTTCTGCGCCTACACCAATGGCGCGGGCTTCGAAATGCACCAGTACGCGACCAACTATGCCCGCGAGCGCGTGCAGTTCGGCCGCCCCATCGGCCAGATGCAGACCATACAGGGCTACCTCGCGCAGATGATCATGGAGCTGTACGGCGCCGACATGCTGACGATGTTCACCGCCTTCCAGATCGACAAGGGCCGCCATACGCGCGGCTACGTCGCCAAGGCCAAGGCGTTTTCCGCCGAGACGGTCGGCCACGTCATGGATGTCAGCTCGCAGATCTTCGGCGGCATGGGCTACATGGAGGAGCAGGACACCACGCTGTTCCTGCGCCGCGGCAAGCAGTACCAACTCGCGCTCGGCGGCACCGAGTACTGGGAAGACGTGATTGCTGAGGAGATCATCGACCGCGAGCCGGTGGTGCTTACGTGAGATGATCAGTCCGGTGAAGGAGCGTGGGACAACTACCTGTGATTGGGGCCGTCTGGCGACAGGGATGTCGCCAGTCGAGCCTGCACACAGACGTGCGCTTTTTGGCGTGTCCCAATCACAGGTAGTTGTCCCACGCTCCTGCGTCGATTCCCGGCTGAACCGGTAACGTATGTCCGACGACAACGACTTCACCATCGGACTCAACCAGGCATTGTCCTGGCTCAACCTGCGTCGCCATGCGGTGGTGAGTGAATTCGACGTGGAGCGCGGCTATATCTGGACGGCTTGCGCCGCCGTGCAGAATGGCAACCCCCTGTACTGGGATGATCAGGTCGCCGCGGAACTCACCGGCGGCCCCACCGCCCCGCTCACCCTGCTCTCCGCATGGTTCCGCCCCCACTACTGGATGCCAGGGCGCGACAGCATCCCGCTGCCGTGGCAGACGCATTTCGAGCTCAAGGCGACACTCGCCCTGCCGGAAGCGGTCGCCACCGACAGCGAGGTGGTGTTCGGCGAACCGATTCGCCCGGGCGATCGCGTCCGTTGCACCGAAACCCTGCGCTCGCTCAGCGAGGTGAAAACCACCAAACTGGGCCGGGGCCGATTCTGGGTGATCGACTGCGTCTGCCACAACCAGCACGATGACTGGGTGGGCACCGAGACCATGACGGGTTTCGGCTACCGCAAGCGCTAGCGGGACAAACCCGATATGACACCCTCCGGATATGCCAACATCACCATCCACCAGGTCAACGTGGGCGACCGACTCCCCGAACTGGTACACGAGGTGACAGCCACATCCGTTATTCTCGGCGCCCTCGCCAGCCGGGACTGGCGCCCGATGCATCACGACCGCGACTTCGCGCAACAACGCAACGGTACGCGCGACATCTTCATGAACACACCCAACCAGGCCGCGTGGCTGGAACGCTTCATCACCGACTGGGCGGGGCCGAAGGCGCGCATCGGGCGCTACAAATTCCGCATGGGCGACGCCGTCTGCCCCGGCGATACGATGCGTCTGAACGGCGAAGTGGACACGGTGGAAACGGACACACAGGGATGCGGCTGGGTCCGCCTGCGTATTGCGCTCACCGTGGATGGGCAGGAGAAGACCCGGTTCAGCGCGCGCGTCGCCCTCCCCGTCGATGCAGACGACAACCCATGGTCTCGCTCGGGCGACCGCTGGCAACCATGAGTGCCGGAGACAATCGGCGACACAATGAATGAGAGAGCACGCATGGCAACACTTCCGCTGGACGGCGTCAAAATCCTCGACCTGGCCCGCTTAGGTCCCGGGCCGCACGCCTCGCAGATTCTCGGCGACTTCGGCGCGGACATCATCAAGGTGGAACCGCCCAGCCGCGGCGGCGTCGAGCTGACCATGCCCGATGTGCTACGCCGCAATACGCGCAGCATGCGCCTCAATCTGAAGAAACCGGAGGGCCGGGCGGTGTTCGAAAAGCTGGTGCAACAGGTGGACGTGGTGGTCGAGGGCTTCCGCCCCGGCGTTGCGGCCAAGCTGGGCATGGACTACGACAGCCTGAGCCGGCTCAAGCACGACATCATCTGCGTCTCCCTCTCGGGCCTCGGCCAGACGGGGCCGTACAGCCAGGTCGCCGCGCACGACATCAACTATCAGTCACTCGCCGGCATTCCGCACATGACCGGAGACCGGGACGGGCCGCCCAAAATTCCCGGCAATGCCATTGCCGACGACGCCGGCGGCATCAGCGCGGCGCTCGCCATCATGATCGCCCTGTTCCACAAGGAGCGCACCGGCGAGGGCCAGTACGTGGACTTCGCCATGGTCGATACGCTGCTGAACATGATGCTGCTGCAGCTCAACGACGTGCAGCATTCCGGCCACTCACCCAAACGCGGCGAAACCACGCTCAGCGGCAAGTACGCGTTTTACAACATCTACGAATGCGCGGATGGGAAGAGCATTTCGCTCGGCACTTTCGAGCCCTGGTTCTGGAAGAACCTCTGCGAGTTGATCGGCGTGCCCGAGTTTGCCGACCGGCAGTACCCCGAGACCGAACACGAGGCGGAGGCACAGAAAGCCACGCTTCGCGACATCTTCCTGACCCGCCCGCGTGATGAATGGGTCGCGAAGCTGATGTTCGCGGACACCTGCGTCACCCCGGTGTTGTCGCTGGACGAAGTGCTGCGGGATCGCCACCACCGCGAACGCGGCGCCATACTGTCCGGCAGCGCGATCGGCCCGGGGTTTGTCGACCAGGTGGGTATGATCTACAAGCTGTCGAAAACACCCGGAGCGATCCGCAGGCCCGCGCCGGCAACCGGCGCCGATACAGCGGAGATACTTCGCGAAATTGGCTACCCCGACGCTGAAATCAAACGGATCGAGGCCAGCATTTCCACCCTGTAACCACCTCGTCCGTTGCTGGGAGTCACCGCACCCGTCAATCAGGCAATCGATCCTGCTGAACGTGACTCATAACCGGTGGCCAAAACCTTCGCGTTGCTTCCGAGTTGAGCAGCCGCTGCTCAAGTGACCTGCGCTGGCGTCGTACGCCAGTTCGTTAACTCATTTGAAACCAATCAAACAACGTCGGTCATGACGTTCATAAAGTGCGTGCTTCGCCCTGTCAGCTTTATCGACCGGAACGACTTCCTGCACGTTCTTGAACCCCACCGCATGCATCAGGTCGATCATTGCGCGATAGGTCGGGTGCAGTTCGACGACGAACTCTCCCTCGGCGTGATAAGAGACATCCTTATTTACCATTTGCAGGAAGGCCGACACAGGTTCCTTGTGCATGATGCTGTCGATCACCGCAAACTTGTCGCATTTGTCGTAAGTGTGTTGCATCAGGCGGAACGGGTCGGTGATGTGGTAGAACAACCCGAGATTGTAGACCACGTCAAATTTTTCCGACGGATCCAGCTCGTAGGCATTCTGTACCCGGAACTCCACGTTTTCCGTTTTGAAGTAATTCTTCAACAAATTCGCTTTGGCGATATTCTCAGCCCGCAAATCCACGCCAAGCACTTTCTTCGCACCGTGGAAAGCCGCTTCGACCGAGAAATAGCCATGGTTGCACGCGAGATCCAGGAAGCTCGAATCGCGAATCGAGTCACCCAGAATCGTGCGCACCGTGCCAGTAATCAGGTGCGACCTGTATATCATTCGATGCAATGACTCTTCATGTTTTGCGGTCGTGATGCCGGGCCGCAACTGAATGCCATAACCCCACGGTTGCAGGCGGGCGATCTCGGCTTTGAGTGCCGCTTCATCGTCGACCACAACTCCAGCGCCAGACGCCATGAGCGCTGGCAGGTCCCGGGGACAGGGAGCTTCGATTTGCGGCAGCAGATGCTCAGCGGAGAACAGGCCTTTGTGCATCAACGTCAAAAGCCACTTTCTATAACGATCTCGAGCGCCCAGTAGCGGCATGGACTGATCGGAATCTTCAGTTGTATGACCCGAAGTTATTACCTTTCTGCCCAATCCTGTTAATGCAGACTTGACGGTTTCCAACATTCCTTGATCCTGTTTACTTTAAGCAAGCCTGAATCATAGGTGCTGAGGCCACCACAAGTCGAGCGCAACACGAGGCGTTACCTGTCCTGGCACACTCTCTGCTCGCGGCTATGCGGAAAATCGCATAGTACCCTGGATTCACGGAAGCGCCAGCGTTCCGCTGCAAACGTAGCCCTGCCCCAACTGGGTATCGATGCGAATATCCATATCGACCAGCTGTTCACCGCCATCCTGCCATTTGCGGGTGATGACACCGCTCATCTGGTAATCCTCTCCCGCGCCGATGGTGCGCTTCATCTGCAACTGGATGCGGCGCACGGTGCTCAGCGGCCCGCCGTAGTCGGTCATGAAGCGCGAGAGCATGCCCAGATTGAAATGCGTGCCGAGGAACATCTCGCGGGTGCGGCTCTTGTTGTGGCAGTACCAGGTATTGTGATGCTGCGGCGCGAAATCGCGACTGGCCGAGGCCATGAAGACGCAGCGCGTGACGGTGATCGGCATGACCAGAGGTGGCATGACGTCGCCGACGTGTACATCGTCCCAGCGCGTATTGGCCGGTGGCTGGCCTTGCCAGCCGGTACGCCAGGATTCCAGCATCTCCTCGGTGGCATTGTGCCATCCCCCATTCAGCCACTGGCCTGCAGGTGGCGCGCCCGGGGCCTGGTCCTCCAGCGTGCTGGGCGCGGCGTGTTTCTGCTGCGCTGCGGCCGCGCTGGCGTCCTCCTGCGTATCAACAGCAGCGTTGCGGTCCTTGCCGCCGTAGGAAAACAGGTTGGTGTGGGCGCTGCTCACCAGCTCGTCGCGCTGGTTGTAGTAGCTCGTTTCAAGTCTGGTGAAATATCCCTCGCCCAGGCGCGTGCGCTTGAATTCGGAAATGTCCACCAAACGGCCGGTGGTACTCAGGCGGTCGCCAATCTCCACGGGCCGATAGAAAAACGTCTCGTAGTTAGCGAGGATGCCCACCGGCAGCTCCAGCAGTTCCTTGATCTCGAAATGCAACAACTGGCGGGTCTTGTGGAACTCCTTCATCGGCCAGCGGTACGGCATCACCAGCGTGCAGATGTTCATGCCTGGCTGGGCGATGATGTCCTTGAAACCTCGGCTGCGCGCGTACTCGCGGTCGTTGTACAGCGGGTTGGCATCTTCGACCGTCTCCAGCCAGTGCCGGATCAGGTGCTCGCTGCACTCCACCGGCGAGACTTCCTTTTCATTGGCCTCGCACAGTTCAAGGATGCGCGCCCGGTTCGCGGGAGTCACATAGTCCGGAATCCTGACTCGCGGCTCACCGCCCTTACCGCCTGTTGGACTCATCGTCATGCCCTCGTAGCTCCCGGCCGTCGTTAATCCGCCTGCACCCCGCAACCTCCGGCAGCAGGAATTACAGTATGGTCCGGCGCTGGAAGTGACACAAGACAGCCGCCTTATTTAGAGCGGCAGGTACTGCGATGGAATTCTTCACAAGGCATATGCCTTGTATTAACATGCCTGTATTCGTGCAGCGGAGTGCGTCATGAACCTGGACTGGACCCCCGAAGAAGACGCCTTCCGCCAGGAAGTTCGCGAGTTTCTTGCGCACGAGCTCACGGACGACGTCAGGGGCAGCATGTTCGTCAACACACCGGCGCGCGTCGCCTTCGTCGACAAGCTGGCGCGCAAGGGCTGGCTGGGCATGGGCTTTCCCAAGGAGTACGGCGGCTCGCCGAAACCGTTCCCGCTGGCCCAGTTCATCCTCAACACGGAGCTGGAACGTGTCAACGCGCCCACTGTGGGCAAGAACGTCGGCACCATCGCCAACACCATCCTGCACGAAGCCAGCGAGGCGATGAAACGGGAGTTCCTGCCGAAAATTTTCCGCAATGAAGGCCAGTGGTCCATCACCTACACCGAGCCGAACGCCGGCACCGACATCGGCAACCTGCAGACCCGCGCGGTGGACAAGGGTGACCACTTCGAAGTGACCGGCAACAAGATTTTCATTACCTCCGCGCACTTCGCCCGCTGGCACTGGATGGCGGTGCGCACGGACCCGGAGGCGCCCAAGCACCAGGGCATCAGCATCCTGATCGTGGATACCGATGCACCCGGAATCTCGATGACGCCAATGTGGTGCGTGGGCAGCACCACCGCCGAGCGCACCAATGTCCTGTTCTTCGATCGGGTGCAGGTGCCGAAGAACCGACTGGTCGGTGAACTCAATAAAGGCTTCTACTATCTGATGCAGGCGCTGGATTACGAGCGCTTTGCCATCATCGCCGCCGCGCAGCACAACCGCCGCTTCAACACCGTGCTGAACTACCTGAAAGAAGCAGAGTTCGACGGCGAGCGCCCGCTGCAGACCGATCCGGTGGCGCGGCGCAAGGTGGCGCGCCTCGCCGCAAGGGTGGACGTCGGCAACATGCTGGAACGGTTGTGCATCTGCATCGCCGCCGAGCGCGTGCCGTCGGCCGAGGCTGGCATGAACAAGGCCTGGGGTTCCTGCATGCAGGACGAAGTGTGCCAGGTTGCACAGGACATCATGGGGCCGTTCGGCTTCGTGACCCACGGCGAGCACGCGGGGCTGGACGGCTACATGGTCGAGGAGGGCCTCATGGCCGGACATGGCAAGGTGGCGGCGGCGGGCGCGGATGTGGCCAAAAGTATCGTCGCGCGGCGCCTGCTGGGGCTGCCGAACGCACTCGGCAGACCGGAACTGCCTCGGCGCTGAACTGCTCGAGAGGCGCCGTTCGCGGCAGTCATCATCCGGGCAGTTGCCCGCTAACGGCGCAGGGTTTTCGTTACGCTGCCGGAAATCAGGCTGGAAACATCCACCAGCGCCAGCGACAGATTCAACCAGCCGCCCGGACAGGCGAGATAGCGCGATTCCCACTGCGGCAGGAATTTCTGTTTGTAACTGCGCAGCCCCTCGAAGTTGTAAAAGCTCTCGCCGTGGCTGTAGACCAGGTTGCCGAGCTTGTGCCAGCGCGTGGCCAAGGGGCGCTGCTCCAGACCCGATAATGGCGCCATGCCGAGATTGAACCACTGGTAGCCTTGCGCGCTGCTCCACAACAACAGCTCGGTGAACAGGTAGTCCATCATGCCCTTGGGCGCGTCGTGGTCGTAGCGCATCAGGTCGATGGAAATTTCGCCGCCGGCCGGTGCAGGCCAGAGATTCGCAAAAGCGACGATGCGGCCCCCGAACCGGATGACCCCGCAGTCGAAGTTGGCTATGTACGACTCGGAAAACGCGCCGAGTGAAAAACCTTTTTCCGCAACCGCCTTGCTCGCCAGCCAGCGGTCGGAGACGCCGCGCAGCTCAGCGGCGATGCCCGGCACCTCGGCGCGCGGGATCACCTCGAAACTGGCGCCGAGTTTGATCGCCTTGTTGCGCGCCTGTCGCAGCTCGGCGCGGGGCCGACCCTCCAGCGAGAACCCCGCCAGTGGCACCCTGGCATCCTCGCCGAGCTTGGCGAGGGTCAGGCCGAGATCCACATACAGACCCAGGGATTTATCCGAGACCTGGTAGAACACGACGCGGCCGTTGTAACTTTCCACCAGCTCGCGAAAGCTCCACACCAGCTCGGCGTGCAGTTCGGCCGGCCCTACCGGATCGCCCATCGCCACCCAGCTGTCGCGCCTCACCTGGTACATGATGAAGGCGCGCCCGTCCTCCGACCACAGGAAGCGCTTGTCACCCAGCAGTGCAATGTTGGCGGAGGTATAAGCCGCCTCGCCGATCACCTGCCGCAGATGCTCCTGCTCCACTGCGGTCGCTGCCACCGGCGCCACCATCGGCAGTTTGCGCAGTGCTGTCCACAGCGCGAATGCCAGCGCCAGCACAGCGGTGGCAATACTCGCGCGCAGCATGCGGGGCGCATCGGCGTCGAAGGCGAACTGCCACCACAGCTCGCGCGAGTACTCCACGTTGCGATAGCTGACCAGACCAACCCACACGGCCAGGCACAACGTCAGCGCGATGGCGCCCAGCCACTGCCAGGGCACGCGCTGATCGACGAACGACCCGCGGCGATAGAAGCGGTCACGGGCGATCCACAGACTCAGCATCACCACGGCCAGGAACAGGGCCTCCTCGTAGTCCAGACCCTTGAGCAGCGACATGCCGATGCCGACGGCCAATGCAACCAGCGCCGCCAGATACGCCGAGCGCAGGCGGCGGAAGAGCCCGCGCGAGAGAATCAGCAGGCCCACGCCGACCACACTGCCTGCCAGGTGCGTCAGCTCCAGCACCGGCAGCGGCAGCATACGGCTGATCCACTCGAGGCGGGACTCGATGGTCGGGCTGGCGCCAGACACCAGCAGCACCAGCCCGGCGAGAAACACGGCGCTGCCGATCAGCTGCGGCGCGATCCCGGACAACCAGCCGAGCGCCCTGCCCGTGGACGCGCGCAATATCTCGCCGTGGTGACGCGCCTCATACCCCACCAGCAGCAGCAGCGCGACTGCAAGCGGGACGATGTAATAGATCAACCGGTAGACCAGGATGGTGCCCAGCAACAATGCGGAATCCACCTGCGGCACTGCCGCGATGAGCACGGCTTCAAACACGCCGATACCGCCTGGCACACTGCTGACGATGCCAGCCGCCAGTGCGAGCAGATAGAGCCCGAGGAAAGCGAGGTAACCGATCTGCAGGTGCGGGGCGAGCAATACATACAGCGTCGCGCAGGCGAGCGCGATATCGGCGACGGCGATCGACAGTTGCGCACCGGCAAGCGCCGGACGGGGGAGCGCAAACTCAAAGCTGCCGAGCCGCCACGGTGCACGCCGCGCCAGCACACTGGCGAAGTACACCAGCGGCCCTGCGAGCAGGGCGACGCCGATGATGGAGAGAACCGGCCCGGGCAGGTGCAGCAACGCGAATTGCGCACGCGGCATCAGCAACAGCGCAAAACCGGACAGGATGGACGCGCCGAGCACAAATGTCAGCGAGGCGAATACCACGATGCGCGCGATCTCCAGCGCGGACAAGCCGGCCAGTGTGTACATGCGGTAGCGGATCGCCCCGCCGGACAGCGCCGCCACGCCGACGTTGTTGCCAACGGCATAGGCCATGAAAGCGGTCAGGGCAGTGCGCCGCAGCGGGAGCGGCTTGTCGATGTACCGCAGCGCAACGAGATCGACACCGATCAGCACGGTGTAGTTGCACACCGCGAACAGCGCGGCTGCGAGCAGCGCGTGTGGCGCGATACTGCGGATATAGCCCTGCAGTGCGCCGCGCGAGATCCCGTCCAGCTCGCCGTGCAGATACCACAGGGCAACACCCAGCGTGGCGACGCTCAGGCAGGGACCCAGAACCGTTTTCAACCGGTGCAGGTGTGAGCCCATCGCCGGCTCTACGGCGGCACCGCTCATCGGTGTGTACAGATGTTCAGGCGCAGGCCCGGCGCATTGCGCGCCGGCAGTCGGCAGCGTAAGGTGACAGCGCAGGGCAGCGCGTCAACCGCCGCGACAACCACCTGTCCAACGGCTATCCCGGGCAACCACTCTTGAACAGCAGTACAGAACGCAAGCATCGCCTTACCATCGCCTTCCTGTGTGCCGGCATTGTGACAGGTCTCCTTTTTTTGTGGTATCCGCCGGCCAGTACAGCGGCAGCCGTATCCGGGCCGGCCCGGGAGGTGATGCAACAGGCCGTCCTCGGCGCCGTGCCTGTGGTACTCCCCGAATCCACACCCAAGGGCCTGGTGTTATTGCTCTCAGGCGATGCAGGCATCGATGCGCAGATGAACGCACTGGCAGACAGCATCAGTGCGCAGGGCTATGCGGTCGCCCTCCTCGACAACACCGCTCTGCCACTGCGGCAGGCAGCGTCTTCTGCAACGGTGAAGGATCTGCTCGGTGCGTTGCGCACGCTGGGTGCAGCGATGGCAACACGTTTCCACCCAGCCGGATCACGGCCCGTGCTGGTCGGTTACGGCAGCGGCGCGGCGCAGGTCTTCCACCTGCTGAGGGCGGCGGATGCGCGCGCATTTCACGCCGGCATCAGCCTGGATTTCTGCCCGGATGGCGCAGCGGCAACACCCGCGGACAGCGCGCAACCCGCGGTGCGCCTCGCCACCACCTGGTTTGTGTTCCAGAGCTCCCCGGCCTGCCGCGCTGAAGACGCCGCGCACTTCGTGCAGTCCGTGGGCAATGCACGCCTCAGCAATGCCGGCCCCGCGCCTCAGGCAACAACCTCACAACCGGAAACTCCACCTCGGAGCCCGTGGGATTCAGCCCTCGCGGTACTGCAGTGGCTGGACCCGGGCATACCCGACCAGTTACAGGCGGAGGAAACCATCACCGGGGTGCCCCTGATCGAGGTGCCATCGACGAGCTTTCACCCCGGCGGGCGCATGGCCGTGATGCTCTCCGGCGATGGCGGCTGGGCGGAACTCGATCGCGCAGTCGCGGCGGCGTTGGCGGCGCGCGGCATCGCGGTGGTGGGCTGGGACTCGCTGCACTATTTCTGGAGTGCCAAAACACCGGAGCAGGCAAGCGCGGATCTTGCGCGTGTGTTACGGCACTATCGCACTGCCTGGCAGCCGGGAAAGATCGCACTCGTCGGGTATTCCTTCGGCGCCAACGTGCTGCCCTTCATGGCGGCCCGCCTGCCAGCCGATCTGCGCAGCGAAATCGACCACATCGCGCTGATCAGCCCCGAGCCCCGGGCATCGTTCGAGTTCCACCTGAGCGACTGGCTCGGCAGCCCCACCGGCACAACACTCCCCTTGAAACCGGAATTGGCGCAGCTGGCATGGGCTGATGTGCGATGCATCTACGGCGCAGCTGAAGAATCGCCCGCCTGCCCGGATTTTGCCGGCTCTGGCGTATCCGTCGTCGCGCTGCCCGGGGATCATCATTTTGATGGGGCTTATCAGAAGCTGGCGGCGCGGATGATTGAGGCGTGGGATTGAGAACAGGGACGGTTTACCCGCTGGCAATTGCAGTTGAGTACACGCCCCCGACCTCTCAACCCCGCCGATACATTCCCACCACGCAGGCTCCGCCCAGCCCGAGATTGTGCTGCAGCGCCGCGCGCACATTTTCCACCTGGCGTTTTTGCGCCTGGCCGCGCAACTGCCAGACGAGTTCCGCGCACTGCGCGAGGCCGGTGGCGCCGATGGGATGGCCTTTTGAAAGCAGACCGCCCGACGGATTGACCACCCACCTTCCACCATAGGTCGTTGCGCCCTCTTCCACCAGCTTCTCACCCTCGCCCTCCGCGCACAGGCCGAGGCCTTCGTAGGCGATCAGTTCTGCCGTGCTGAAGCAATCGTGCAGCTCGATCACCTGCACATCCTGTGGCCCGAGGCCGGCCTGCTCGTACACGGCTTTCGCCGCGCGTTCGCACATGCCCATGCCCACCGTGCCGATGGCGCCGCGCGCGAAATCGTCCTGCATGTCAGTGGTCAGCGCCATGGCGGCAATCTCGACGGCACCGGAATGTGGATGCTGCTTCAACCACGCTTCTGAGACGACGACGGCGGCCGCAGCACCGTCACTGGTAGGGCAGGCCTGCAGCAGCGTGAGCGGGTCGTGGATCATGCGCGATGCCAGCACCTCCTGCAGCGTGCAGGCCTCCTGGTATTGCGAACGAGGGTTGTTGACCGAGTGCACGTGGTTTTTCACCGCAATCTTGGCGAAGGTCTCGGCCTTCGTGCCGTACTTTTGCATATGGTCGCGGCCGGCGTCGCCGAACAGGCGCGCGGCAATCGGCGCTTTCTTTTCCTTCTCCGTGTCCTTGGCGATCTCCTGCAGGCCCGGCATCTGGTTCTCCAGCGGGCCTTTCTGCATCTTCTCGAAGCCGAGCGCCAGAATGCAGTCGGCCATGCCAGCGCGGATCGCGTTATACGCCAGATACAACGCGGTGGAACCGGTGGAGCAGTTGTTGTGCACGTTGAACACGGGAATGCCGCTCATGCCAATGCCGTACAGCGACTGCTGCCCCAGCGTACTCATGCCGTTGATATAGCCGCAGTAGGCTTGTTCCACGTTGTTGTATTCGATCCTCGCATCACTGAGCGCGGCTTTGGCTGCCGCCTGCGCCAGCTCCTTGATGCCGGTTTCGCAGCGCTTGAAGTCGGTCATGCCGACACCGATCACGTAGACCTTGCTGAAAGCTGTCATCGTATTTCTCCTGTCGATCTATGCGGCAAGCACGCGGGTAGTGCCGTCCACTTTGACCTCGCCGGCGTGGTTGAGCAATTGCACCTGCGCCACGATGATTTTTCCCTCCGGTGTCTCCTCCTTGCCGGTGACGACGATGCGCGTGTTCAGCGTTTCACCCGGCCAGGTCTGTTTGGTGAAGCGCACGCCGTAGACTTTGAGGTTGCCGGCCCCGGCCCAGTCCGTCACCGCGCGGCCGAGCAGGCCCATGGAAAACATGCCGTGGCCGAACACGCTGGGCAGACCGGCGGCTTTGGCGGCGAACTCGTCGGTGTGCATCGGGTTGAAATCGCCCGAGGCGCCCGCATAGCGCACCAGGTCCATACGTTTCAGTTCATGGCTGACCACCGGCGCCTCGTCGCCCACGGCGATGGCGTCGTACTGCAATTTGGGTTTGACGTTGCTCATGCTGCTCCCTCTAGTCGCTCTGCTCGATGTCGGTTCATGGTATCTGGTGGCGGCGTATCACGCGCCGCGGTGAATCAGGTTGAATATCTCGGTGACTACCGGCTCGCCCTGGCTGTTGCGGAACTCGTTTTCCATCACGATGAAGGTCATCACCTTGCCCTTGGACTCCCGGGTGTAGATGTCCGTGATCTTGCCCTCCCAGTGCAGCACCTCGCCGCACTGCGGAGTCTGGTGATAGCGGAACTCCTGTTCGCCGTGCAGGATCAGGCCGCCGGATTTCATCAGTGTGCCAATGATCTTCATCAAGGGGTTGCCGGCGCCGCCGGTAGGGTCGGCCGGCTTGTCCTCGGGCCACACACCGAGGAACTCGGAACAGAAGGTCCACGTCGGCGGCAGCGGGCAATTGTCAAAGCCCGCGGCCTGCGCGGCGTGGCGATCGTGGTACACCGGGTTCGGATCGGTCACCGCATGGGCGAAGCGACTGACCGAGCCGCGCTCCAGGTGAATGTTGCCGGCGCCGGTGGGCTTGCCGATGTAGTCTTTCAGGTCCATTGCTCTCTCCTGTCACAGTTATATGTACGGTTGGCGCACACGTGTTCATCCTCCGGTGCATACTCGCTCACGGCTTCGCCGCCCGGCGCTCGTTGAGTGCACGACTGAGTGATTTTTCCAGGCTGATCGCGGATTCCAGCGATGCCGTGGCACCAAAGCGCAGCGCCTTGCGGGCCGCTGCGAGCACCTCGGGTTGCACCCGCGCCATGGCCTGCGCCAGCGTACGCGCCTCGTCGTACACCGCATCTTTTGCGCACACCCGCTGCACCAGCCCGATTGCGCACGCCTCCTCGGCAGACAATTTTGCGCCGCTCAGAATGAGCTCCAGCGCCTTGCCGACACCGACCAGCCGCGGCAAATGGTGCGTGCTGCCGAGGCCGGGCAGGACGCCGAGCGTGGTGAAATTGAGGCCCAGCGTGCTGCCTGCCGCCGCATAGCGCACATCGCAACCCAGCGTCATCGTCACGCCGACACCGAACGCTGTGCCGTTCATCGCCGCGATCACCGGTTTGGGGTAGGCAACCAGTTCCAGCGGCCAACCGTTCACCAGATGCTCCTCGCCGAGCGCGGGGCCGGGACCTGCGTCCTCGCCGGCCATGTGCGCACGCAGCACATCGAGATCCACACCTGCGCAGAACGCCTCGCCGCGCCCGGTGAGTATCACCACGCGCACCGCGGAGTCGGCCATCGCCGCGTCCATCGCCGCGACAATCTCCTCGCCCATGCCCGGCGAGTAGGCATTTTTTTTCTCGGGTCGGTTGAGAAAGACAGTGGCAATACCGTCCGACACGTCGTATTCGATGTACTGGTACATACCGCCTCCGCTACTCGATGCCGAGAATCGCCAGGCCGCAGGTCTGCGGCGCGCCACCGAGGTTGTGGCTCAACGCAACGCGCGCATCCTTGACCTGCCGCGCGCCCGCCCTGCCCTGCAGCTGCAGCACGTTTTCGTAGATCATGCGCACACCGGTGGCGCCGGTGGGATGCCCGAAGGTCTTCAGGCCGCCGTCCGTGTTGACCGGCAGTTCACCCCGCAGCGCGAATGTGCCGCTGACGATGTGCTCGCGGGCCGACCCTTTTTCGATGAAACCGAGGTCCTCGTAAGTGAGTAGTTCCGTCATGGTGAAGCAGTCGTGCACCTGCGCCACGTCAATCTCCTGCATCGGGTTGGCGATGCCGGCCTGGGCGTAGACATCCCGCGCCGCCGCCAGCGTGGGTTTCCAGGCGAGGAAGTCGAACGTCGGGTCGGACTGCGGATTGGCCGAGAGCGCGATACTCACACCCCGCACGAACACCGGGTCGGCGCGAAACGTCCTGGCGAGCGCGCTGCGCGTGACGATGGCCGCCGCCGCGCCGTCGGACTGGGCCGCGCAGTCGTACAGCGTGAAGGGCCAGGAGATCATGCGCGCCACCAGCACTTCCTCAACGGTGATTTCTTTTTTCAACATGGATTTCGGCGCCAGCGTACCGTTGTGGTGGTTTTTGACCGCAATGCGCGCGAGATCCTCTCGCCCCGCGCCGAAGGTCTCGAAATAGCGCGCGCAGCACAGGGAAAACCAGCCGGCCGGCGTCATCGGCAATCCGCGCGCCGTGTTCAGGTGGATGCTGGGGCCGGATACACCGCGATCCTTGGGTTTGTCAAAGCCCACCACCAGCACCGTGTCATGCATGCCCGCGGCGACCATTGCCACCGCGTAGCGGAAGGCGTCGGTGCCGGTGGCGCAGTAGTTCTGCACCAGTGATACCGGGCGGTCGAACAACTTCAGCGATTCGGCGACTTCGGCGGTACCGCGCGAGGGATACACCGAGCCGCAGACCACGGCGTCGATCTGCCGCTGCGGGTTCTCCAGCCCGGCATCGGCATAGGCTTCGTAGGCCGCCTCGACAATCATGTCCTCCGCACTCTGCAGCCAGTTCTCGCCGAACTTGCAGCAGCCCACGCCGACGATAGCCACCTTGTTGCGGATGCTGTCCGTCATACGGCGGCTTCCCGTGTATCGTCGATCGGCCGGCTCTTCCAGAAGTAATTGGGCTTGTTGCCCGCGTCGTGGATCTTGCGGAACACAAACTCCACCGGCAGGTCGCAGCGCAGCAGCTCGGTTGCGGCTTCTGTCATCTGCACATACACGCGCGCGCCGTTGTCCACCTCGCACACCCCGACGATCACCGGCGGCTCCGGAGTGGGAAAGAAGTAGTCAAAGCTGTAACTGAGTACACGTCCGCGACGGTCAGACAACCGCTCGCGCTCGAACTGATCCTTCGCGTGGCAGACATAGCACACACGGCAGGCCGGAAAATGCAGGGTGCCGCAGGCCGTGCAGCGCAGTCCGAGAAAGCTGACATCGGCGTCGCGCTCGCGGTAGTGCACCGTCGCGGGCACGCCCTCGCCACTGCGACGGTTGTGCTCGCCGGCGTCCAGGTGGCGGGACTTCAGGTAGCTCTCGTAACTGCGCAGCGGCCGGCCGCGCGCGAGCAGCGCGGCGACGCCCTCACGCGGCGCGAAGCGATGGTGCCGCACTTCGAGCGCCAGCGCGTGCGCACCATCGCCGTAGAACAGCGCGAGCAGGATGTCGCCGGTGTGCGCGGTTTCGAGTGCCGCCGCCAGCAGCAGCGGTGTAAAAGCCGTGCCGCAGTTGCCGACCCTGCCGAACAGCGTGTCCTGCACCTGCTCGCGCGTGAATCCGAGTTGGCGTGCTGCGTCGAGTACGCTCCTGCCGTCCGGCCCGGCGAGCAGTACCTTGCCATAGTCGGCAGCCGCCGTGGTGGATTGCGCGAACAGCCCGCGCGCGGCGGTGAGCACATTATCGGTATAACCGTGCAGCACATTGAACCGGTCTTCCCAGGCGCGCAGGTAGTCGTCGTGCTCGGTACGCCACACATCGTAGATTTCATCGGCGTGCGCGAATGTGTCGCGGATCACCGCCAACGGGTCGCCCACGCCGATGAGGAACGCCGCAGCCGCATCGCCGGTGTTCGCCTCCAGCGGCGAGCGCGGCGCGCCGAGGCGCGCATCGGCGGCGACGACGAGAATCCTGTGCTGCGGGCCGGCCTGTACGGCATGCGTGGCGGCGAGCAGCGCTCCGGCAGCGGCGCGCAGCGAGCCGGAAAAATCGAGCGTGGTGATGTCGGTGCGCAAGTCCAGCGCGCGGGCGATAAAGGTTGCAGCCTGCTTTTCGCGAAAGGGTGAACTGGCGGATGCGAAGTACACGCCGTCGATGCCACGCCGGTCCACACCGGCAAGGCAATTCACAGCAGCCGCCACCGCCAGTGTGATGGCATCTTCATCGAAGCCGGCAACGGCTTTTTCCGGGCCGCCTGCTTTTGCATTGCCACCGTGGATCAGCGACAGCGGCAGACGCGTGGCGGGAATGTACGCGCCGTACGCGAGGATTCCTGCCGGCTCCCCGGTCACAACACCTCTCCTCGCGCGCATACCGGCATTAAAGCGTGCATGGCTACTGCGCCTGCGGCGGGACGATCCCGTTGGCAAAGGGATACGGCGGTTTGGTGATGCCGAGCGGTTCCAGCCGGTTGCCGAGGTTGGGTTTGAAATGCGCCCGCACCTGCTCCAGCGTCCAGCCGCCCGGCATGAACAGCGTGTGGCCGTACTTCGGCTGGCTCAGCAGCGCAATGCGCTCACCGCCGGTGCCGAACACCTGCCCGGACACGTAGTTCCCCTCGTCGCTGCACAGGTAGACGAGCACCGCGCCGTTCAGTTCCGGATCGATGAAGGGCATAGGGTGCTTCTTGCCGTCCGGGCCGACGTAGGTATCGGACATGCGGGTCGTGCCCGAGGGCGAAATGGCATTCACGCGAATGCCGTAGCGCGCGAGTTCCAGCGCCATGGTGTAGGTCATGGAGGCGATGGCGCCCTTGGCGCCCGCGTAGTTCACCTGCCCGAAATTGCCGAAGTGCGCGGCAGAGACGGTCGAGATCAGGCAACCGCCACTGTTCTGCTCCTTCATGCGCAGGGCCGCCGCCTGGTGGCAGAGGAACGTGCCCTTGGCGTGGATAGTCATCACCGCATCAAAATCCTCCTCTGTCATTTTGAGGAAGCTGCGGTCGCGCACGATACCGGCATTCGCCACCATGATGTCGATTTTGCCGAAGGCGCTGACGCAGGCGGCGACGATTGCGTCAGCGCCACTTTTTTCCCCCACGCTGTCGCTGTTGCCGATAGCGCGGCCGCCGAGTGCCTCGATCTCGGCCACCACTTCGCCCGCCACCTCGGCGTCAATATCGTTCACGACCACGCTGGCGCCGGCCTTGGCCAGCTGCAGCGCGTGTCCCCGGCCGATACCGCGCCCCGCACCGGTGACGACCGCGGCTTTACCTCCCAGAGCTCCCATGTCTTGTCACCTCCTGTTCAATCAATCCAACGACACATCACCGCGCCACTACCGCCCGGTCACCGTGGTGCTGATCATGCGGGCGCAGGTGTGCACCAGATCTTCACGGTCGGCGTTGAAATAGCGCACGGTCTGCGCGTATGCAGACAGTTTTTCGAGTATGGACACCAGCGCCGACGCCGCCAGGTACGGGTGCAGGTCCGCGGCCACCCGTCCCTGCGCCTGCGATTCGGTAATCAGTGCGGCAAGCTTGTCGATCAGCGGTTCCAGCGCCTGTTTGCGGATGCGCAGGAACACCTTGTCGCCCCGGTCCGCCGCCTGGTTGCGCAACAGCAGCACGCCGTGATTGCGCTCCCAGTGTTGCAGGTACGCCTCCGCCAGTGCGCGCGCACGTTGCAAACCCTCGTCGCCCGCCCAACTGCCGTCGATCAGCGCCACCATGGCGGGAACTTCGGCCGAGGCGTCGCGCGCGAGGTGCTGCGCCACGTCCTCCACACTCTTGAAGTAGTGGTAAAAGAGGCTGGACACGCTGTCCACCTGCCGGGCGATCTCGGTAACGGAAATACCCAGAATGCTGCGCTCGGCCAGCAGTTTGGCGGTCGCATCGAGGAAGCGCTGTCGCGTCTTGCGCGCGCGGTCACCGAGGTTGCGGCCGGCCTGGTCGCGTATCGCCCGGCGCGTCACGGCGCACGCCACTGCAAGCGGCAGGTGGTCGAATGGCGTTCAGGCTTCCATCGCATTGCCGGGAATCCTGAAGCCGTCGCTGCTATGGATCGCACCGAATTGATCGCGAATCTCCTCTGCCGTCGGCACCGTGCCCGCCGGCGCGGTCCAGCCCGGCGCCGAGCCGATGAAGATACGCGAGTAACGGCCGGCGCCGACGTTGAAGATTTCGTGGCTGTGTTCGCAGCCCTCGCTCACCAGGTACGCCACCATGGGGGCGATGTACTCCGGTGCGAAGGCATCACCCATCGCACCCATCAGGTCTTCCGTCAGGCGCGTGCGCGCGATGGGCGTGATGACGTTGGACTTGATGTTGTACTTGGCACCCTCGATCGCGGTCACACTGGACAGGCCCACCAGCCCCATCTTCGCCGCCGCGTAATTGGCCTGCCCGAAATTGCCAAACACCCCGGCGGCCGACGCGGTGTACACCACGCGCCCGTAGCCGTTCTCCTTCATGATGCGAAATGCCGGCTGGGTGACGTAAAAAGCGCCCTTCAGGTGCACATCGATGAGCAGGTCGAAACTGTCGGACGACATCTTCACCAGCGACGCATCGCGCAGGATGCCGGCGTTGTTGATCACGATGTCGACCCGGCCGAAGGCTTCCACGGCAGTGCGGATGATGCGTTCGCCGCCCGCTGCGCTTGCCACTGAATCGTAGTTGGCGACGGCCTCGCCGCCCTGCGCCCTGATTTCGGTGACCACTTTGTCCGCCGCCGAGTTGCTGTTGCCCTGCCCATCCGTGGAGCCACCGAGGTCGTTGACCACCACCTTCGCGCCGCGCTGCGCGAGATACAGCGCGTAACCACGGCCGAGGCCACCACCGGCGCCGGTGATGACCGCGACCCTGCCGTCGAAGCGGATACTGCCCATTGAACTCACTCCCGGCACCGCTTGCCGGTGCTTTTGACTATTTTTGACATCGTGTCAAATATTCGGGTGCGCGACAAGCCCCCGCCGCCTGCCGGCGGGTGGCAGGCGGTTGCCGCGCAGCGCTGAAATCCGCTTCCCGGGAATTGGCAATGGCACTGCGTGGGCGGCGTTAGCGGTAAACCCACTGTTTGGCAGGCGCCGTCCCCGGCTCATACTCGATGGTCTGGACATCGAACCAGATCGGCAGCAGGAACTGCACATAGAAGGCGTGCGTCACCGTCGGTGCAATGACGAGGTCGTCGTACTCCTTGAGGCGCAGGCGCGCATCCTTCTGCTGCCACTTCTTGCACAGGGCGAGCTTGTCATCCACTTCCGCGCGGGTCTCGAACAGAAACCCGAGATGGTCGTACCCGGGTGACTGGAGGTGCACCTCCTGTTCCATCAGCAACAGGAACTGGCTGGTGTCTGTATCGGTGCGCAGCAACAGGCCGGAGGTGTCGAACAGCGGCACGTCGATGGCATCGAACCCGAAGACCTCGCCATAAAACGCGGTGATCGCCTCCCGGTCCCTCGCCAGCGCTCCCAGCGGCAGTGTCAGTTCCATGTGGTTGAAACGCAGTGCGGGCATATCGGCCTCCTGAGCTAGGACTTCGGTCCGTGATAAGGGTATTTGGAAAAACGATCATCGCCAGACACTTCCGCCGGATCGCCGGTTTTTACGAGGTACCCGATCAAACGGCTGCGCAAGTTTGCCAGCGCATCCGCATAGTGCGGATCGGCTGCCACGTTGGTCAACTGGAAAGGATCGCGGCGCAGGTCATACAGCTCCTCGGCGGGTCGCTTCGCGGTCACCCGTGAAAAATAGGGTTCGAGGAAGCTGCCATTGTCAGGGTCCTGCAGCAACCAGGGAATGGACTCGACATAGCGCGGCGGGTCGCCGACCGGCCAGCGCGCGGGAAAGTAGTTACGGATGTACGTGAAATCCGCAGTATAGATAGCGCGGCTGGGATAGGCCAGGTTGCCCTCGCGGATGAAGCCGGCATGACGTTCATAGCCGACGAAGGCAGCGTCGCTGTGCCAGTCGACGGGCGCATCGCCCGCTGCGAGCAGCGGCAGCAGGCTTCTGCCCGTCATGGCCGCGGGAACGTCGATGCCGGCCGCTGCCAGAAACGTCGACGCGATGTCGGTGAGCGACACGAACTCCTCCACGGTGCGCGGCTTCATCACCCCGTGCCAGTACATCGCCAAGGGCACCCGCACGCCGTAGGCATACAGCGTCGGCTTGCCGCGGCTGAATTCCATGCCGTTATCCGACGTGACCACGATGAGCGTGTTGTCCAGCTGGCCTTTCTCCTGCAACACCTTGAGTACCGAGCCGACGTCCTCGTCGAAGGTTTCAATTTCGTCGAGGTAACTGGAGAGCTGAGTCTGTACGCTACTCGTATTCGGCAGGAACGGCGGAATGGCCCAGGCCGCGTTGTCCGGTGTAAAGCGGTTGGGCGCAGTGTCATCGTAGGGTCGATGCGGCTCCACGGAGCCGACCCAGAACGAGAATGGCGCATCGGCAGGCTTGCGCTCGAGAAAACGGCGGAAATTCCCGGCAAGGTCCCACGGGCCGTGGTTTCCGGAACGCTTGTTCCTGATGCTGTTGTACTCCTCACCCGTCGGTTTCACGGTGCGGTCGGCGATATACCCGGGCCCCCAGCCCTTGCCGGTAAAACCCACGGCATAACCCGCT
This sequence comes from uncultured Halioglobus sp., assembly GCA_964461965.1. Classification (GTDB taxonomy): domain Bacteria; phylum Pseudomonadota; class Gammaproteobacteria; order Pseudomonadales; family Halieaceae; genus Marimicrobium. The sequence continues at coordinate 60,577 of CAYWWD010000001.1, forward strand.
TTGCGCAGGATGTCCTGGTAGCTGATCATCACCTGCGAGTACTCGCCCCACAACAGCGCTGCGGACTGCAGCCGCCAGAAATCCTGCCCGGCGAGAATGGCGGAGCGCGAGGGCGTGCACGAAGGGGCGGAGACAAACGCATTGGGGAAATACAGGCCCTCGTTGGCAATGCGATCGAAGTTGGGCGTGCTGACCAGAGGGTAACCGGCGCGGGACGTGTGCGCCCACGACTGGTCGTCGGAGATGATGAAGAGGAAGTTCGGCCGGGTGTCTGCTGCTTCCGGCGTCGCCGCCGGGTGATCGGAGCGGCTGCAGGCCGACACCAGCACCGCCCACGACACGAATAGCAGAAGCAGCGATGCAGCGCGCGTCCCGCTGCCGGCACCACGGGCCGTCACGGGACGGACATCTCCATGATGGGCAACTCATCCGGCATGCCCCCGAGCGCCACGGCACAGCGCGAGAAGCCGTTGAAGTGGGCCACCGCCAGCGACAGGTGCACCAGTTCCTCGGCACTGAATGCCGCCTGCAACGCCGCTTTGAGTGCCTCATCCAGACCTGCGGGGTCATTCAGGTACTGGTCGGTAAACGCCAGGATAAGTTTTTCGCGTTCGCTGAGTGCGCTCTGCCGGTAATCGTCCTCGATCATCGCCACCCGCTCCTCGCTGAGCCCGTCGGCCCGCGCGATGTCGTAGCGCACGCTTTTGCAGAACACGCAGCCCACTTTGCGCGCGTTGCGCAGGCGGGCGACCTCGATCTCGGCGGACTTAAGCGGCCCTCGCTCCCAGATCATCCGGTTGAGCGCCATGTAGGGCTCCAGCATTTCCGGCACCAGGCCCAGGGCGGAATCGCGGATCATGTTGCCGGTGGGTGTGTTGCGGTTGCTCGCGCGCGGTTTGCCGCTCATACGGATGCCCTCCCCGGTTCGCCTTGCCCCTCACTTGCCGGCAGTTGCCACAACAGGCTGAGGCGCGTCATGCCGTCGAGTATGCCCAGCGCTTCCACCAATAACACCAGGCCGGCATCGCCGAAGTGGGCTTTGACATCGTTGGCCAGCTCATCGGTCAGCGCCTGCACATCCATGGCGTAGACCTCGGTAAAGGCCAGGCAGGCGCGCTCGGCGGCGGAGAAATGGCTGTCGGACTCCCAGCGGGTGAGGTTGTCGCGCTGAGCGGCTGGAATCTCGCTGTCGCTGCGCTGCAGTTCCACGTCGCAGCGGTGCAACTGCGCGAGCCGCAAGCGGCACAGCTCCAGTGTGGCGGGCGGGATGCGCTGTTGTGTCCAGAGCGCGCGGTACAGCGCCTCAAAGCCGGTTGCCAGTGCTGGCAATGCCTGGAGGGTTGTGGTGCGAGTGTTGCCTGTGCGTATCCATACCATTGCTATCTCCCCCCTTTTAGCTCCCCTGAATCTGATAACACTTATACCTCGTTCTATTTCCTAGATGTCACTGTTGGACCGTTCACACACCCAATTCATGTTGATGTTGGAGACTGCATACTATTGAGCACTGGCAATCGACCCCTTTGAATCTGATAAATATTCAACCAGGTCCGCTCTACCGTGTGTGTCTCATTGGTTTCGATCCAGTGGAAAAATACCGCCCTGCCATCGATGGTTAGTTCTGTTTTTTGACGGGTGTCTAAGTGTTCAATGAATCTGCGGCGAAGATCTACAGTTAAACCAACATAGAGAATTTCATTCTCGACTGTTGTTATGGCATAGCATCCAGACTTGTTTGGAATAAATCTCTCCCGACTTCTGCGGAATGAGTCTGAACTTGTGGGTGCAGGAACGAGTAACTTCACATTCATATTTCAATTGCACCATTGGACGAAGATTTATGGAGCGCCTTCGTCATTTCTTGCGATACAACATTGATTGCGCCCGCATTGAGAAAACTTGCCTTCCCTCCCTTTGCCCACCAGTCGGGATGACCAACTCCTGCATACTCTCCTTCCACATTTTCGAAGCATGAACGTAACAGAGCTTCCATTGACGATACTGTGAAACTTCCCCTGTCTTGCAACTTTATAAAAAATGGAATAGAGAATTTGCAAAAAAGCTCCACACCATTGTATTTATAGAGAACTGTAGAGTTCCCATCATCAAGAATTGTGGCTATCGCTTTCCAATAGTTTAAGAAAATCTTTTTCTCCTTTTCGAAATCCTTAACAATTGCACTAAGCGGGTTGTTGGCTGTAAGAACGTATTTCACTATTGCCTTCACGAAGCTTCTCTGGTTGATTGTTGCGTCATCTGAGCCAGAATTCGCCATTTTAATTTTCCCTATCCATGGGGATTCAACACTTTCGTTCAAATAATCCACATATTTTACGGCTTTCTCTACCTCGCCTTTTTCGACTGTATTGAGAATCCATTTTGGAAGGCTAGGTAAATTGTCCTCAATATCTAGGGCATCGCTCAGTCTAGCAATAATTCGCTGCTCGACCGACTTATCGACGCTTTTTTGCGTCGTGTTAACGATAAGAAAATGGCACATTTGGGCGATTTTGGGTAAGTTAATCGCAATGTTTACAGGAACTTCAAACTCCAAGACACGCTCGTCCCTTTCAGCAGCCATTTTCAACCCTTCGAGTCTATGCTGGCCGTCAACCACACTAAATGGACCCACGGACGAAACGCATATCTCAATTGTATTTGAGGTTGCTTCGAAAGGAATATGTTTGTCTGTAGCAAGAAAGACAGAGGTTGGGAGAAATGCATCCTGACTCTCCTGCCCTTTAACAATATAGTCTGCCAATTTCTTAGCCCGCGCTTTATTCAGTAGACGCTGATAACCCTTGTCATTCAAATTTTCCGGATCTAGTGTCTCTACGCTATAGAAGCCTTCCGATACTAAGTCTTTAACCTTGATTGACGTCGTATAAAGAACAAGTGTTCCCTGGCGAACTTTCGAAGCAGCAATCACAATTTTTTCTGTCATGGTGAAATCTCTAGGAAGTGATGTGTGATATCGCGCAATGTCAGTTTCGACGCCGACGCACACACCAGCGTCTTGGCAAAGCACTTTTAATGCAACGATTGGGTTTTTGATAATAAGGAATCTACGTCCGGAATTCGAACCCGCACCAATCTGAACGAAGACATCTTCAGACTTGCAGTTGTAGCGACGTTGGAATTCTTCGCCAAGACAGCTTATAAACTCTGTAGGACAATCGTTCGCAGGACGACCCCACGGCGCGAAGTGATAGCCAACAATTCCGCCGTACCGAGCGGTAGATGCATTTATGTAAGCGCATCGTCGGCCATTGAAATAGATATTTAAAGTCTTATCTTCCAGACCTGTAGATTGATATGTAAATCCATAGCCTGCCAAAATCTCGAGTAGCGATTCCACATCGGGCAAGAGCAAAGGGCCATTGTAGGTTGGAGGCAGCAAACTTTCCATAAAGTCGTAAATCTCCTACGACAGGGTTGGGGCGGCCAACAAGCGCCTAACAACCATCTTTGTTCCAATTACAGCAGTTGAATTTGGCTTGATTTAAATACCTGCAGTTCAGGTCCACTTCTTCTCTTTCTCAAACAACCCCACCAGCTCCGGCTTCACCACCTTGTTCATCGCATTGCGCGGCAGGTTGCCGACGAAGCGGAACTGCTCCGGCACTTTGTAACGCGCAATGTGTTCTCGGCAGAACGCCGTGAGCTCCGCCGCCACTTCTACCTCATCAGTTGCGGCATCTGCGTCTGCCAACCGCACCACCGCCACCACGCGCTGGCCCAGGCGCTCGTCGGGAATGCCGAGCACCGCGGCCTCCGCGACCCTGGGGTGCTCGGCGAGCAGACGCTCCACCTCGGCCGGGTACACGTTCGCGCCGCCGCGCAGGATCAGCTCCTTGCGCCTTCCGCGGATGTATAACTCACCTTTGGCATCCAGCACGCCGAGATCGCCGGTGTGGTACATGCCGCTGGCCAGTGCCTCCGCCGTAGCGTCGGGCCGGTTCCAGTAGCCGAGCATGGGTGTGTAGATGTTGGCGTAGGGGCCGCTGCGCGCCGGGCGCACGCAGATCTCGCCGATCTCGCCGGCGGGCAGTGCCTGATCCGCCTCGTCGACGATGACGATCTCCAGCTGTGCCACCGCGCGCCCGCACAGCTCGTTCTCCGGCTCGCGGTCGGGATCGGTCTTCGCCACGATGGTGGGCGCCTCGGTCATGCCGTAGGCCACGGTCATGGGGCGGCCGAACCGCTCGCGGTACAGGCGCTGGAAGGATTCGGCGATGCCGGCGCCGCCGACATCGGGGCGGCCGAGGCTGGCGAGGTCTTGTGGATCGACATCCGGGGAGGTCAGCAGGTCCTGCATCGCGGTGGGCACGGAAGAAAAGTGGCCGATGCGCTCCTGCCGCACCCAGCGCGCCACCTCCCGCGGATTCAGGCTGTCCATGCACACGCAGGCCGCGCCGGCCTGGAAGGCGTGCATCGGCGCCAGCACCATCAGGTTGAGTATGGTCAGCGGCAGTTTCGCACCGACCGGGCAGTCGGGGCCGAAGCGCCTCTCATGCGCGGCGATGGCGCCGGGCAGCAATAGATTGTGGTGGCTGTGCGCCGCGCCCTTGGGTGTGCCCGTGGTGCCGCTGGTGTAGGCGATGGCGGCCGGCTCGAACGGATCGATGGTGACGGCCGGTAGCGGCTGCAATTCCACCGCGGCGAGCAGCGTGTGCCACGCGCTCGCCGGCGACGCGGGCTCGACGCGGATCACCTGCATCAGCGCCGGCAGTCTGGCGCGCAGCGGCGCAATCTCATCGCCACCGGCGGAATCGGTGAGATAGATCCGCGCGCCACAGTCCTGCAGCAATGCCGCCTTCTCCGGCGGCGCCAGCGGGCGGTTGATGCCCACCCAGATCGCGCCGAGGCGCGCGCAGGCCAGCAGCGCGATGACGATATCCACATCGTTGGGCAGGCAGGCCGCCACGCGATCGTACTGGCACACGCCCTGTGCGTTGAGCACGGCAGCGGCACGCTGGACCTGTTGCTCTAGTTCCCCGTAACTGTAGCGCGCGCTGCGCCCGACCAGGGCGAGCCTGGCCGGATCGCGCTGCAACTGCCGCTCCAGCACCGCACCGATGGTGTGCGGCACGCCGCCCGGCAGGTCCAGTCTGTGAACCGGTGCAATCAACCCATGTGCGGCGTAGTCAAACATGCTTCACAGCACGCTTCGCTCAGGGCGCGGTGAGCAGCAGCGCGCTGCCCGGCACGCCGCCGCCAGAGGATGCGATCGCGGTTTGCGGATTTCCCGGCACCTGCCGCGCCCCGCCCTCGCCCAGCAACTGCACGCAGGCCTCGTGCAGGAAGCCGTAGCCGTGCAGGCGCCCGGCCGAAAGTTGCCCGCCGTTGGTGTTGAGCGGCAGCTCGCCGTCGCGCGCGATGCGCTTGCCGCCTTCGAGAAAAGCGCCCGCCTCGCCCACGCCGCAGAAGCCCAGCTTCTCCAGCCAGGTCACTGCATTGAAGCTGAAGCCGTCGTAGAGCTGCACCATGTCGATGTCCGCAGGTTTCAGGTCGGTGCGCGACCACAGCATCCTGGCGGCGCCATCGACGCCCGTCAGGTAGTGCAGGTCACCCTGGTCCCACGACACGCGCTCGTTGATCGCCGTGCCCACCGCCTCGAAATGCACGCCGCGGCCGCGGCGCGAGTCCTTGACCGTGTCTTTGTGGGAAATAATAAAAGCGACCGAGGCATCGCAGGGCACGTCGCAGTCGTAGAGGCACAGCGGCGTGGAGATCATGCGCGCGCTGAGATAGTCCTCCAGGTTGAGCGGCTCCTGGTACACCGCATAGGGTGTGAGCGCCGCGTTCTTACGATTGTTCACGGCGATCTGCCCCAGTTGCTCGCGGGTCAGGCCGTAGTCGTGCATGTAGCGGCTGCAGTACAGCGCGATCCAGTTGGCGGCGGACGCGGCGCCGTAGGGAATACGCCACTCCATGCCGCCGGACAGGCGGCCACCGCCGCCCGAGTAGCGAATCTGCCCGGTGCGCTGCAACTGCGTGTACGTCGCCTCCCACACCGTGCGAAAGCACAGCACATGCCGGCACAGGCCCGTCGCCACTGCCATCACCGCCGCCACCACCGAACCGAGCTGGCCGGCCTGCTCCAGTCCGCTGTTGTGCCAGTTCGGTTTGAGGCGCAGCGCGTCGATCACCTCGTGGGCGCCGGCGCCACTGATACCGCCCGCGCCGGGGAACACGCCGGGATAGGTGCACACGCCGTCGATGTCTTCACGCGCAAGGCCCGCATCGGCCAGCGCGGCCAGTGACGCGTCGATAGTCAACGCCAGCGGGTCGCGCATCAGGCGGCGGCCGATCTGCGACATGCCGAGGCCGGTGACGGCGGCGCGATGTTCAAACTTGTCCACTCGCGCGACCATCAGTGCACCCCTGCCGGACGGAACATGGGCAGGTAGACGTCCTCGCACGCCTCGAACGCCACTTCCAGCGCCATGCCGATCTTCAGGTCTGCCTCGTCGCATTGGATGATGTTGGTGGTGAGGCGGACGCTCGCCTGCTCCTCGATCTCCACGATGCCGATCACATAGGGCGGCTCCAGGTTCGGCATCCACATCTGGTGATTCACCGTCACCGCTGCCAGCGTGGCGCGCCCGGATACCGCCACCACTTCCTGTTCCATCGACAGGCATTTGTCGCACACGGGCACCGGCGGGTGAATATAGTTCCGGCACTGCATGCAGCGCAGGAACCGGAGCGTGCCGTCCGCACCGGATGTCCAGAAGAAACGGTTGCTGTCCGTCAGTTGCGGCAGGGGTCGTTTGATGGCTGTGCTCACTCTCGCTCCGAGACTGCAATGTTTTCTCGGGCATCATGGTGGCAGCATCGCACCGGTGAGGCAACACACTGGCTTTATCAGGCACCTGCCTTGTTATGTCCATGCATTTCTGCCATCCTTTTTTTCACGCTTCGACACACACGCAGCGCCGACCTCTACCCCTTGGCGCCTTCCGGAGAACCGGGTTGGAATTCGACTGGTCGCAAGACGACATCCAGCATCGCGAGGAGATCCGCACGTTCCTGCGGGCACAATTGCCGGCGAACTGGGAGGAGATATCGCAGCACGGGCCGGGCGGTGACTCGCAAGCCGCGTTCAGCCGCCACTTCTGTGCGCGCATGGCCGAGAAGGGCTGGCTGACCCAGCACTGGCCGCGCGACTACGGTGGAAGCGATTGCGATCCCTGGCGCCACGCCATCGTCGGTGAAGAGCTGTGGGCAATCGGCGAGCCGCGGGGCTCGCAGTACATGAATGTCAACTGGATCGGCCCTGCGATCATGCAGTACGGCACGCCAGAGCAAAAACAACTGCACCTGCCGAAGATTTCGAGCGGCCAGGTGCTGTGGTGCCAGGGCTTCTCCGAGCCCGAAGCCGGCAGCGATCTCGCTGCGCTGCGCACGCGGGCGGAAAGAATCGGGGATCTGTACGTCATCAACGGCTCGAAGATCTGGACCTCCTACTGCCACCACGCCGATTACATTTTCCTGCTGGTGCGCACCGATGCACACAGCAGCCGCCACCACGGCATCTCCGTGCTGCTGGTGCCAATGGATACACCCGGCATCACAGTGCGCGAAATTCCCTCGGTGGTCGGCGAACGCTATTTCCACGAGGTATTCTTCACCGATGTCACCGTGCCCTGCGGCGTGCTGCTCGGAGAGGAGAACAACGGCTGGGAGGTGGTCAACTACGCGCTGCAGTATGAGCGCATCGGCGCCGCCAGGTATGCCCGCGCCGCCGTCACGCTCGACCAGCTCGCCGCCATAGCCGCCGAGCGCGGTCTGCTGCGCGATCCCATCGTCGTCGACAAACTCGGTGCAGCGCGCGCCCTGTGCGAAGCCGCGCGCGTGCTGGTGTATAAAGTCATCGATCTCAGGTCCAAGCGCCGCCCGCCCACTGCCGATACACAGCTCGCGCGGGTGCTCTCCACCACCTGCGATAATGCTGTCGGCCGTCTGGCGCTGGAGATCTGCGGGCCTGAGTCGCGCGAGTACGCTTCGTTTGCCGACACCAACTTTCGCCTGGCCATGACGGCCGGTGTCGCGGTGGGCGCGACGGAGGTGCAGCTCAACCTGGTCGCCGCGCGCTTCCTCGATCTGCCGAAGGCGTGAGGACGCGATGGATTTTGAGCTGAATGCAGAGCAACGGGAGATCATGGATGCCGTCGAACGCCTGCTCGCACAGCACGCCGGCCCCGCGCGCGCCATCGAACTCAACCGCGCAGGGCAGTACGACACCGCGCTGCACAGCCTGCTGGCAGACGCCGGCTTCCACACCATTGCCAGCGATCTCGCGGACGGCGCGCGCCCTGCCGCCCTCGAAGCAGCGCTGGTGGTCGAGGCCATCGCCCGCGCCGGCGGCGTGGTAGCCTGCGCCGCGCAACTGCTGGTGGCGCCGTTCATCAGCGAACAGCCGATAGCAGGGCCGATCGCCCTCTGCACGCAGGAGGATCTGGCGCAGGCATTGCCGGTGCGGTTCGGCGCGCATGCCGCGAGTCTTCTGGTACTGCAGGAGAGCGCAGTCAGCATCATCCCGGTGGCGGCGGGCGAGCTGGCGCCGGTACGCAGCAGTTTCGGCTATCCCATGGGCCGCCTGGCTCACACCGGGCGCTGGCCTGCCCTGCGCGCGGCGGGGACTACGCTCGACGCCGACGCGGCGCACACGCTGCGCCGCTGGTGGCGCCTGGCGCTGGCGGTGGAAGCCGTCGGCACCATGGAGGCCGCGCTCGCGCACACCGTGGAGTACCTGAAGCAGCGCCGCCAGTTCGGGCGCGCTATCGGCTCCTTCCAGGCGATCCAGCACCGCCTGTCACTGTGCGCAATCCAGGTCGAGGCGAGCCGCTGGCTGGCGCGCGAGGCAGCCTTCCAGGGCGCGCCCGAGGAAGCCGCCGCAGTGGCCGCCGCGTTTGCGCTGGACGCTGCCGACCTCGTGTTCACCGAAACGCACCAGATGTCCGGCGCCATCGGCTTCACCTGTGAATTCAATCTGCATGTGTGGAGCATGCGCCTGCTGGCGCTGCGTCAGGAGCTGGAGGGTGTTACGGGCGCACGCCGCGCCGTGGTCGCGGCGCGCTGGGGTGTACGCGCATGACGGACTCGGGTCTCAGCTTCGATTACGGCGAGGAGCAGGACGCCATCCGCGCCTCCGCGGACCGCTTCTGCGCGCAGCACGCCGTGCGCGAGCAGGCGCGATCCACCAGCGCGCCATTCCCGCGCGCGCTGTGGCAGCAACTCGCCGAGCTGGGTGCATTCACTCTGCTGCTGCCGGGCGACGCCGGCGGTGCGCTCTCGATGTGCGCCATCCTCGAGACTCTCGGCGGACACCTGTTCCCCGGCCCCCTCGCAGCGACCTATACCGCCCTGCAGGTGCTGAGCGCCGACACCGCCGCCGGGGTTATCGACGGCCGGCTGCTGGTGTCGCTCTCCGCAAGCGGCGAGACGCTGCTGCCCTTCGCACCCGACGCCGATCTGTTCCTGACGGTCGACGGCGAACAGATCACCATGGCGCACCCGCCTGAGTACATCGAGCCGGTGGCCACACTCGGCGGCGAGACCTGGGGTCGCGCGCCGCTCACCACGGCAGCGCCAGGACAGCACGCGGCGCGCGCCCTGCTCGTTGGCAACCTCGCCAGCGCCGCCTACCTGTGCGGGGCCGGTTGGCACCTGCTGCATGATGCCTGCAGCCACGCGGCCACACGCCGGCAGTTCGGCAAGACCCTCGGTGAATTCCAGGCCGTCTCGCACCCGCTGGCGGATTGCGCCATTGCGCTCAGCGCCGCGCAGTCGCTCACACGCGCCGCCGCCAGCGCGTTCGACCTGTCGACAGCGCAGTGTGACGACGCATGGCAACAGGCGCGACACCAAGGGGCAGGCGCGGTACTCAGCGCGCGCCGCGCCAGCCTCGCCACCGCACACGTCTGCCACCAGGTGTTCGGTGGCATCGGCATTACACTCGAAGGGCCGGCCTTCCACGTCTCCCGCCGCATCCGGCAACTGGCCTCGGTACCGTTGGCCGGCCAGCGCGAGCGCGACGTGCTGCTGGCCGCCGCCGGAGCCTGATCGCATGCACGCCATCGACATCAACCAGCCCATGGACGGCGTGCGCTACAGCATCGCCGCTGGCATCGCCACGATCACTCTCGACCGCACCGCGCGCGGCAACTCCCTCGCGCCCGCCATGCAGGCGCTGTTCCGCGCCATCTGGAGCGACGTGCGCGACAACCCCGACGTGCGCGTTGCCGTGATCACCGCCGCCGGCGAGCGCCACTTCTGCACCGGGTTCGACGTGTCCGAAGCCGGCGGCGAGGAAGCGGCGGACGCGGTGTTCGTCGACAAACCCCTGCGCGAAGCGGTGTTCTGGTCGCCCTGCCAGAACGCCGTGTGGAAGCCGGTGATCTGCGCGGTGAACGGTACCTGCGTGGGCGGCGGCCATCACTTCGTGGTGGACGCGGACATCGTCGTCGCTTCGCGCAACGCTGCGTTTATCGACTCTCACGTGAATGTGGGCATGGTGGGCGCGATCGAGAACATCGGCCTGGCCAAGCGCCTGCCGCTCGGCACCGCACTGCGCATGACGCTGATGGGCAACCGCTACCGGCTTTCCAGCGAACGCGCGTACCAGTTGGGCCTGGTGGATGAGCTGGCGGAAACACCGGATGCAGTGCGCGCACTGGCGCAGGACATGGCGGCGCAGATCGCGAAGAATTCGCCGCAGGCCATGGCGCTGTCCAAGCGCGCGATCTGGGGTGCGCTGGAAGACGGCTACGGCGCGGCACTGGAGCACGGCTGGGACCTGCTGCGCGCGCACTGGCGCCACCCCGATTTCGTGGAGGGTCCCCGGGCCTTCGCGGAGAAGCGCGAGCCGGTGTGGAACCCGGACCCCGATGCGAAAATATAGACCACGCGCATGAATACACAGTTTTCAAAAGCAGAGCTGGCATTCAGGGACGAGGTGCGCGAATTCCTGCAGCCATACCGCGACCTCGACGGCTTCTACGGGCAGGGGCACAAGTGGCCGCGGGTGCGCGCGCTGTTCAGCGCGATGGCGGAAAAGAACTGGCTGGCCCTGAGCTGGCCAGAGCGCTGCGGGGGGCTGGCGCGCGGCCCGGCGTATGAATTCATCCTCTGGAACGAGGTCGCGTATGCGCGCGCGGCGCGCAACCCGCTCGCCGCCGGCATCGTCGCGCAGACGCTCATCCGCCACGGCACGGCGGCGCAACAGCAGGCGTGGCTGCCGCGCATCCGCGCGGGCGAGATTCACTTCTCGCTGTGCTACTCCGAGCCGGAGGCCGGCTCGGACCTCGCCAGCCTGCGCCTGCGCGCCGATCGCAATGCAGCGGGGACGCACTATGTGCTCAATGGCCAGAAGTGCTGGCAGTCCTACGCACAGGACATGGATTACCTGTGGGTACTGGCCCGCAGCGGCAGCCAGGACAGCCGGGGGCGCGGCCTCAGCCTGTTCATCTGCGACAAGTGCGCCAGCGGTGTCACCGTGTCACCGCTGCCCACGCTGGATGGCGACCAGCTCAACGCGGTGTACTTCGACCAGGTGGCGGTACCGCTCGCGCAGCGCATCGGCGCCGAGAACGGCGCGTGGCCGATGATCGCCGAGGCGTTGGCGGACGAACGCCATATCCAGTTCCCGCCCGGGCGCGTGCGCCGCGACTTCGAGGAGATGGCGGGCTGGCTGCACGCCCAAGGACTTGGCGGTGAGCCGGCGGTGCGCGAACGGCTGGCGGAACTCGAGGTGCGGGTGCTGGAGACCGAGATGCTGGGCCTGAAAGTACTGGCGGCGATGACGCAGGGCCGCAACGCTGCGGTCGATGCGGCGATGAACAAGATCATCCACACACTCACCTGCCAGGAGATAGCCCGCGCCGTGCTGGACCTCGGCGGCCCCGAGGCACTGGTAAACGGCGCAGGCCCCGAGTTACTGTGGCGCCAGACCCTCACCGAGACCATCGGCGGCGGCACCTCGGAGATCATGCGCGGCGTGGTGGCAAAACAGTTGCTGGGGCTGGGAAATCAAACATAGCCGCGCGGGCAGTTGCAAACGCATCAGGAGGCGCTACATGGCCTGGGATTTCGAGACCGACGCCGACTTTCAGGCACAACTGGACTGGATGGACGCCTTCGTGCGCGAGGAGATCGAACCCATCGGCCTGGTGTGGAGCAAGTCCACCGACCCGTTCGATGTCCACAACACCGCTACCTGCGCACTGGTGAGGCCGCTGCAGGCGCAGGTGCGCCAGCGCGGGCTGTGGGCCTGCCACCTCACGCCACAACTCGGCGGCCAGGGTTACGGGCAGGTCAAGCTGGCGCTAATGAACGAAATCCTCGGGCGCAGCCAGTGGGCATCGCGCGTGTTCGGCACGCAGGCGCCGGACACCGGCAACGCCGAGATCATCGCGCACTACGGCACGCAGGCGCAGAAAGATCGCTACCTGCAGCCGCTGCTCGACGGCGAGATCGTCTCCTGCTACTCCATGACCGAGCCGCAGGCCGGCTCCGACCCCGCACAGTTCAAATGCCGCGCCTGGCGCGAGGGCAATGAATGGGTGCTCGACGGCGAGAAGTATTTCTCCTCGCACGCGGATTTCGCGGCGTTCCTGATCGTCATGGCGATCACCGACCCGGACGTGCCGGTACACCAGGGCGCGACCATGTTCCTGGTGCCGCGCGACACACCCGGCATCGAAATACTGCGCCACGTCGGCCTGATGCACGAAAGCCTCGACGAGCCGGGCAGCCACGGCTGGGTGCGCTACAACCGCGTGCGCCTGAGCGCCGACGCGGTGCTCGGCGCGCCCGGCAAGGCCTTCGAACTCGCGCAGAAGCGCCTCGGCGGCGGGCGTATCCACCACGCGATGCGCACGGTAGCGTACTGCCGTCGCGCGCTCGACATGCTGTGCGAACGCGCGCTCTCCCGCTACACGCAGGGCAGCCTGCTCGCGGAAAAGCAGACCGTGCAGAACTACATCGCCGACTCGTTCATCCAGCTGGAGCAGTTCCGCCTGCTGGTACTGTATGCCGCGTGGTGGTGCGACCGCGGCGACCGGCACCAGTCGCGCGTCTATATCTCGGCGGTGAAAGTGCAGGCGGCGGAGGTACTGCACGATATCGTGCGCCGCGCGGTACAGGTGCACGGCGCGCTCGGCTGTTCCAACGAGACGCCGCTCGCCGGCCTGTGGCTGATGGCGCCGACCATGGGCGTGATGGACGGGCCCAGCGAGGTGCACCGCGTGGCCGTCGCGAAACAGGTGCTGCGGCAGTACCGGGCGTCCCCCGATCCGCTATGGCCCAGCGAGTGGCTGCCCGCAAAACGCGAGGCGGCGCGGGCGAAATTCGCGGCCTACCTCGACGACACCGTGGGCAACCTGTGATGGCAGGCGACGCGCGCCACGGCGCAACACCCTGCATCGACACCGGTGCGCTCGCGCGCTGGATGGACGCGCAGCGACTGCCCGGCAGCGGCCTGCCGCTGGAGGCGCGTTACATTTCAGGCGGCGCCTCCAATGAAATCTTCGAACTGCGGCGCGGCGACTCACGCATGGCGCTGCGCAAACCACCGGCGAAAGTGCCGGCGGGCCGCAACGAGATCATGCTGCGCGAATACCGCGTGATCGCCGCGTTGAACGGCACCGACGTGCCCCACCCACAGGGCATTGCGGTGTGCGACGACACCTCGGTACTCGGTGCCTGCTTCTATATCATGGGCCACGTCGACGGGTGGACGCCGATGGGGGAACTACCCTCCCCGTTCCGGGAGCGGCCCGAGCTGCGCGCCGCGATGGCGTATGAACTGGTGGACGCCATCGCCCACCTGGGCCAGGTCGACTGGCGCGCGGCGGGGCTGGAAGGTTTTGGCAAACCGGAGGGATTCCTCGAACGGCAGGTGGACCGCTGGCTGGCGCATCTGGAAAAAATCCGCTTCCGGGACCTGCCGGGGCTGGACGCCGCCGCGCGGTGGCTGCGAGTGCACACGCCGGATCACTTCACGCCCGGCATCCTCCACGGCGACTACCAGTTCGCCAATGTCATGTTCCACCACGGCGAGGAGGCGAAACTGGCCGCTATCGTCGACTGGGAGATGGCGACCATCGGCGACCCGCTACTCGACCTCGCCTGGGTGCTGATGAGCTGGCCCGACCCGGGCGAGGATCGCAGCAGCGCGTATGTGGATTTCAGCGGGATGCCGTCGCGCGCCGAGCTGATGCAGCGCTACGCCGGCATCAGCGGCCTGCCACTGGACGCCATCGACTACTACATCGTGCTGGCGCGCTTCAAGATGGCCTGCGTGCTGGAAGCCGGTTACGCGCGCTATGTGCAGGGCGGCGCGGACAATCCGAAAATGGCGCTGTTCGGCGACGTGGTGCTGGACATGGCGGGCAGAGCCGGTGAACTCGCGCGCAGCTCCGCGCTCAAGCCCTCGCGCTGAACCCTTGGTTACGGGGTGGATAAAACAGAGCTTGCGCAGCGGGATGGCGGCGGGGGCATAATCCCCTGCATGAAAGCGTTTATTCTCAAGTACGTGGACGTCAGCACCGCCTGGAAAGCGGCGCTGCTGCTCGGCGTGGTGGTCTACGCGATCAATTTTTCCCACGGCGCACTGGCGGCGCTGCCGGCGGCCCTGAAGCAGGCAGCCTACACCCTGCTGGCCTCGGGATTCATCGTGCGCCTGTGCGAAAACCTCATCACCCGCGTGCGCCCGCTGTACCTCGCCTGGCCGCTGGCGATACTAATACCTACCGCCGTGGCGGTAGTGTTGACTTATCTGGTGCACAGTCTGCGGGGTACGCCGGAGCCGCTGTATTCCACGCTTCCGACCTTGCTGGTCACACCGCCCGCGTTTGCGGGCTGGGCGTGGCGCTGCCTGCGCAACGCCTCGACGCCGGTGCGCTAGCCTTTGGAGATGGTCAGGACCTGGCCGACCTGCAGTACATCGCCGCTGCTGCCATTGGCCTGACGAATCTGGGTGACACTGGTGCCGTAGCGATTCGCGATGCGCCACAGCGTATCGCCGCGGTTGACGCGGTGCTTGATCGCGCTGGAGGCCACCATGTCGGTGGCGCGGGATCCGCCGGAAGCGGGTAGGCGCAGTTTCTGCCCGGCATCGATACGGTTGCCGCGCAGGTTGTTCAAGGAACGCAATTGCGCGACCTGCACCCGGTTGCGGGTCGCGATTTCCGACAGGGTATCGCCCTTGCGCACTACATACTGCCTGTAGCTGCCGGTATGTGTGGCGCCTACCAGACGTGACACCGGTTTCGCCGCAGGAGCCGGCTCGGATGGCACCGCTGCAACGACTGGCTCAGCCGCTGCCACCGCGTCCACCGCCGCTACCGGTTCCACCGCCTGTGTACCATCGAGGCCCGCCACGCGGGTTTCATAGTCGCGCGCATAGACCGCGACATGGTAGTGCGGCGGATAGCGTTCGCGGGTCACATCCAGCACGCGCTCCCGCTCCAGCGACAACAGCGTATTCTCCAGCCACACGCGACACTTCTGTGCGGAGGGGATCCTGAGGTCGACTGCCATGCCGGTGGGATGCACGGAATGGGCCACGGAATTGGCCGGCTGGCGGTCGCGCGGACGCAGCAGGCTGGTGACGGTGAGTTTCTCGCCGCACTGGCTGTAGTACTGCGCGCTCAGGCGCGACAGGAACAGCTTGGTGCCCTGCACCGCGTAGGGATACGACACATCGTGCAAGGCGATATAGCGGTCGGGTGTCACCTTGACCAACTGGTTGGAATGCATGTGCGATTGCAGCGAGCGCGCGGTGTTCACGAAGGAGAATCCGTACGCAATGGCCGTGCGGTACTGTTTGTCGATCGAAGCGGCGGAACCCTTGAGGGTCTGCGCCTGGGCGAGCCCCCCGCACACCAGCAACGCGATCACAAATGGCACTTTTATAAGGTGTTTCAAGTCGTGTCCCCCTCCGCAAACGCCGTTTGGAATTATTCCGGCTTGACGTTTACGACGCGCTTGAGTTGTTGTTGTGGATATACTCTCGTGAATTCTCACGATTGTCTAGTACGCTGTTGAATTTATTACGAATAGTTTTCGACGCCAAGTCGGCCTGCCGTTTTGCGCCGAACACGGTGAGACAACCATGATCAGCTCTAACGCGACGCACGGCAGGAGAAAACCTGTTTGGGGTTTGACTATTCGAACCGGCGTGCCGCTCTGGCGGGCTGCACGCCGGGTTGTTCGGTGCCAAGCGGCCGGGATTCACCGTGAATTTGCCAGCCCTTCGCGAGTTGGCTCAATCGGAGGACGGCAGGGGTTTCGCGCCCTTGATCTGCAGTGCAACGCCCGCGCAGGCCAGTGTGCCCTCGCCGCGTTTGACGCACAGCAGTTCGAGCGTGCCGGCATCATTCGTGTAACGCTTGCCCAGTTGCGTGCCCTCGCCGGCAGCTGACGCCGCCGCGCTTCCGGCAGGCGCTGTTTCACCTTCGGCGAGCAGCGGCGCGCCGCCGCAGCTGAGTGCGATGTCCTCCGCTGGCGCGGCGATCACCACCACCTCCGTCGCGCAGACCGCGCTGTGCAGACGGGTTCCGGGTTTGTAGTGCGGCATGGCGTCATCTCTCCTGCTGTTGTTTGACTGTGTACCGGCGCGGTAACCGTACCTCAGATCACGGCATCGACCAATCCCCAGCG
Organism: uncultured Halioglobus sp.; assembly: GCA_964461965.1. Taxonomy (GTDB): domain Bacteria; phylum Pseudomonadota; class Gammaproteobacteria; order Pseudomonadales; family Halieaceae; genus Marimicrobium. Next base: position 77,248 of record CAYWWD010000001.1, read on the forward strand.
CAGTGCGGTCTGCGCATTGATGCGCCGCGCCGACAGAGCAAGGTACGCGGTGCGCTGCCGCCCGATGCGGCGCGCAATGCTGACGGTACCGCCCGCGCCCGGCAGCAATCCCAGTGTGATCTCCGGCAGCTGCACGAAGGTGTTGCGGTTTGCCACCACACGCGCAGCGAATGCCGGCAGCTCGATACCAGCGCCGATGCAGGCGCGGTGCAGGTGAAATTCCAGACGCGGCCCCAGCTCCAGCAGCGCCAGGGGAACATTGCGACTTGATCGCACCGCGTGCGCGGTGGCCGTGTCCGGCCGCATGCCGAATTCGCGCAGGTCGCCGCCAATGCTGAAACAACTGCCCGCGCCGCTGACCACTGCCCGCTTGAGGCTTGCATCCATGCGCAGCAGCTGCAGCGCTTCGTAAAGGCCATCGCGCAGCGCGGTGGAATAGGCGTTGCGCGCGTGCGGACGGTTGAACACGATGTGCAGCACAGCGTCGCGGCGCTCCATCAGCACCGCACGTTCCGGTTCATCGGTTGTCGGTGCAGGCGTGGGCGCAGCGGCCAGTGCGTGCGCGCACTCCGGGCCACCCTGCAGGCTGGCGTAGGCCAGCGACTCGGCGAGCAGCCCCTGCTCGGGTGTCACCTCCTCGTTGTGGCGCAGCAGTTGCACCAGGGTCATCGCTGCCAGCGGATAGTTGACGATGTTCGCGATGAGCAGACGCGCCTCCTTGGCCTCGGTCACGATGGTATCCACGCCGGACGCCAACACCCGCGAGCTGATGTTACCCACGGCGATAACCGGCACCGGCAGACGTCGCAGTCGGTGCGCGAGCGTTTCAGCAGCGCGCGGCAGCGCGCTGTCTGCATCCAGCAGCAGGAAGCGCTGCTCCAGTAGCGGCGAGTACACCTCGAGGTCACGCAGCGATTCTGAGAGTGTTTCGAACTCGCGCCATGTCAGCGCAGTCACCGGCATGGTTGGCGACGCGTGTTCAGCGGGCGTGAACGGCATCAGCGGCGTGCTGGCCGGCTTGCGGCAGCGCATTCTGTGGCGAGAGCTGCGATGTGAGCTGCGATGTGAGTTGCGATGTGAGTTGCGGCGTGAGTGGCTGCGTTAGTTGCGCCGTAGTTTGCGATACAACCTGCTCCAGCGGTTCGCGGACATAGATCGGCTCGCCGCCACGCAATGTCGCGCGCACATCCTCACTGCACAGGCGCAGCCGCGCCTGCTCCCACGGCCGATCCAGCAAACATAAATCCGCGACTGCGCCCACTGCGATGCGGCGACCGGGTCCGCCCGGAGCCTCCGCCGCGCCGGTGAACAACGCCAGTGCCTGTTCGGGCGTGAGCGTCTCGTCGGGGCCGAGCGCAATGCCCGACCGGCTGCGTCGCGCCACTGCCGCGCGCATCGCCGCCCAGGGGTCGGGATCGCCAAAGGGGGCATCCGTGCTGCCGGCCAGCGGGATTCCCTGCGCGAGCAGCACGCGGCAACGGTAGAGATCGCCCTGTTCCGCAGGTGCAATTTCCGCGGCGTACGCATCGCCGCGCTCGTGCACAAAACCCGGCTGCGTCACCACACGCACCCCGACCTCGCGCAACAGGGGCAGCAGTGCGTCGGGCACCAGCGAGGCGTGCTCGATCCTGTCGCCGGGCAGCGCACCGGTGGCGCGCAGTACGGACAGCGCCAGCACCAGTTCCGCTGGCGTCACGCAATGCACCGCCACCGACCGGCCGGCGCGGTGCGCGCGGGTAAACACGGACTGCAGGGTGTCCCACGCCGGCAGTGCATCGTCATCCAGCATGACCTTGCGCTCACCGCATTGCACCTGCGCGCTGTGAAACTCCGGCAGGTCGTCGTCGCCCATCACCCGCAGCCGCTGCCGCAGTTCGCCGGTGTTAGCGGCGCGCACAAAGACCTGAAGTGTGTGCGCATCGTTGCGCGGCGACGCATCGGTCACGCCGGTCACGCCGAAGCTGGCGAGCAAATGGGAGACTGCGGCCAGTGAAGGCAGCGGTTCCGGGCACCGCTGCGCCTGCTGCGCGCGCATCCAGTCGTCAAGCCGGAACAGGCGGCCATCGGGCCGGCCAGCGGCGTCCAGCGACACACCGCTCAGCCCTGCGTGCGCGTCGAGATCGAGCGCTTGTGCGGCGAGCGAATTGACGATCCACAGTTTGCCGCTGCGATGCTGGATTTTCACCGGGCGTTGCGGTAGCCACGCATCCAGCTGCCGGCGGTTGAGCGCCCCGGCCACGGATTCGTGGTAGTCCACGCCGCGAACCCAGTCCGTGCCTGGAGCGGCGCGCAATGTCTGTATCAGCTGATCGCGATTGCACACAGCGGGCGGGCCGCAGGATACCGACTGCCGCCGCGCTGCGAGTGCAAACAAGTGAATATGATGGTCGTGCAGGCCCGGAAGCAGCACACCTCCCTCACCGGCGATCACCGGCTCGCCGTGCAAGCGCGGCAGCGACGGACCGATATCGCAGACAAGCCCCTGTGCACAACGCACGTCCACCAGCTCGCGGCAACCGGCAATCTGTACCTGTGTGATCAGCATGGCGTCATGGTGTAGTGCCGGTGTCTCTGCATGCATTGAGTTTTTCGCAGATCACATTACTACAGGCAGCTCCTCCGGCGCGATGACCTGCTGACGATCACTTGCGACGGTCGGGGCGGTGCAGCCGCGCCGCTCGCAGCGCGGAACGGCGCATCTTCCCCGCATCGTCGCGCAGCAGTGTCGTCACCAGTTCGATGGTCGCGGGAATCTTGTAGTGCACCAACCGCGCGCTCAGGTGTTCGCGCACGCGCGCCTCGTCGATCCCGCCGCCGTCCGGCCCCACATCCACGATGGCGTGCAGTCGCGCACCGAGGTCGTCGTCCGGCAGGCCGATCACCGCGCTGGAGCGCACACCGGGCAGGGCGTCGATTGCGGCTTCCACTTCCGCCGGGTAGATGTTGCGCCCGCCGCACAACACCATATCGCTGCGCCGGTCGCCCAGGTACAGGTAGCCGTCGGCGTCCAGGTAACCCATGTCGCCGAACGATTCCCAGCCATCCGCCGTCCTGCGCGGCGCGGCGCCGACGTAATGGTAGGTGGAACCGGGGCCACTCGCCGGCAGCACGTAGATTTCGCCCATCTCCCCCGGCGGGAGTTCGCGGCCGTCGTCGTCCAGTATTTTCAGGCGCGCGCCGGCGGCGGCACGGCCGACCGAACCTGGATGCGCCAGCCACTCTGTGCCGGTAATGAACGTGCCGCCGGTGCGCTCGCTCGGCCCGAACGCCTCGTGCATCACCGCAGGCCCCAGCCACTCGATCCAGGCGCGCATCAGCCATGCAGGACAGGGCGCGCTGCCGGTGAGCACAAATTCGAGCGACGAAACGTCGATCTGCGCGCGCTGCGCACCGGGCAGGCGCCAGATACGCTGCATCATGGTCGGCACCACGGTCATGCGGTCGACGCGGTGGCGGGCGATCAACTGAAGGCAGCGCAGCGGATCGAAACGCTGCATCACCACCACCGCGCAGCCGCTGAAAAGCCCACCGAAGGCCGCACTGAACGGTGCGCCGTGGTACAGCGGCCCGGGAATCAACACGGCGCGTCGCCCCTTGAACAGCGGCGACGCGGTGCGCGCGTCGTACACGGCCGGATTGGCGGCAACGATCAGCTTGGGCTGTCCGGTGCTGCCACCGGAGGCCATGGCGCGCTCGTGCGGCGCGATGCAACGAGGCAGCGGCCCGGGTGATAACGAGCTGACAGGCAGGCCGGATGCGATGCAGGCGCGCCCTGCGCAGGCGCCCTCTTCCACGCCCACCACGAGCGCGGGATCGGCGCGCGCGAGGATCGCATCACGTTCCGGCACCGGCAGCCGGTGCGACAGCGGATTGGGAACCGCGCCCAGTTTCCAGATGGCAAGGCAGGCGGCAAAGAATTCGGCGCCGTTGGGCAGCAGTACGGTGGCGACGTCGCCCTGCGCCAGACCCGCATGTGCATAGGCGCGCGCGAGGCGGTTGGCCCAACTGTCGAGCTGGCTGCGCGTGAGGATGGTGCCGCCCGTGGCATCGTCGCAGACCAGCGCGACGGCATCTGGCGCTGCAGCAGCGAGAACACTCATCACTTCGCCGTAGGGCAGCGCACTCGGCGGGAGGGGAGCGTCCGTCACCATCGTGCGTTGCGGCACCGGTGGCTCACGCCGCGACGAGTTCCGCCATCACGAAATCCAGCGCTCCCAGCTGCCGCTGCCGGGTGAAATACGCCGGCCGCAGTATGGCATTGCAGCTCAGGCCATTCAGGCGGTGCACCACGCCCTGCGCCAGCGGCAGCAGTTCCACACCGCGCCGCAGCTCGCCCTTCTCCTGGGCCTGTTCCAGGTAACCGACGATGATTTTCTCCGCGATGTGAATCCGTTTGGACTGCTCGCGCCGGTGTTCATCGGACACCGCCGCCATACCCCAGAACTGCATGCGGATCTTCCATTCATCGCGCACTTCCGGAGTCAGCGGCAGGCTCAGCTCATTGAAAATGCGCAGCGCTTCCAGCCCGGTCTTGCCCTGTAGCGCCGCCGCCGCCCGAGCCAGCGAACGCTCGTTGATCCAGCGGATGGTCTTGGTGATGAGCTCTTCCTTGTTGTGGAAGTAATGCTCGATAAAGCCGCGCGAATACCCGGACTGCCGCGCAATTTCACGGATGGTGGTTTTCTCCGCGCCGACATTGGCCAGCATCTGCGCCACGATTTCGATAATGCGCTCCCGTCTCTCGTCGTGATCCACAATTTTTGGCATCGTCCTTTCCTGTACAACCGTGTCACTCTCTGATGGGCCGATTATAAGACGATTGGCTTTTGCTGTAACAGGTTCACGCGCCGCGTTTGCCTGTTATATATGCCAGCTGTCTGGTAAATTGAAATGTACCACTGAACGAGAGCGCCTGGCATGCCCTTTCCGGATTTCGAGCCCAGTACACCGGCGTTCCTGCACGCGGTGTGCCGCCGCTACGCCGGCAGTGACCTGATCGTGTATGAGGGGCGGCGCCTGCGCTACGAAGAGGCTGCCGCGCAGTCAGCGACACTGGCGCGCGGCCTGCTCGCCAGCGGGGTTGGCAAGGGCAGCCGCGTCGGGGTGTTGATGCCGAACAGCCCGGATTTCGTCACGGCCTGGTTCGCCGCCGCACGGATCGGCGCCGTGATCGTACCCATCAACACCTTTTACAAGCCAAAGGAACTGGCTTTCGTGCTGGATCACGCCGACGTCAACGTGCTGCTCACCGCAGACAGGCTGCTGCACAACAACTACCTCGACCGACTGGAGCAATGCCTGCCGGCACTGCGCGAGCGCAACGTGCCCGCCACTTTCGGCACACCGTTGTTCGCACCCGAGTTTCCCTTCCTGCGGCAGGTGTATGTGTGGGGCGACGCCCGTCGCCCCTGGTGCGCTGGCGCTGAAGATCTCATCACGGCAGCGGTCGCCGTCGACGAGGAACACCTCGCCGCTGCCGAGCAGCGTGTGCGTCCCGCCGACCCTCTGGCCATCGTCTACAGCTCCGGCAGCACGGCCGAGCCGAAGGGTGCCATCCACACCCAGGGCAGCGTGATCCGCCACGCGTACAACCTCAACCACACGCGCGATCTGCAGCGCGGCGATCGCATCTTCTCTCCCATGCCCTTCTTCTGGGTGGGCGGCCTGGTGTTTACGCTGCACTGTGCGCTGCACCGGGGATGCACGCTCGTCTGCGAGGAGGTGTTCAACCCCGAGGCGACACTCAAACTACTGGAGGCCGAGCGCGTCACGCAGGTGACGGGCTGGCCGCACTACGGCGGCGCGCTGGTGAATCACCCGACTTACGCCACGCGCGATCTCTCGTCCATTCGCGGCGGCAATATCTACGCCCTGCTTCCGGCACAAGTACGGCCCGCCGACCCCGAACTGCGCTCCAACTCACTCGGCATGACCGAGACCTGCGGGCCGCATACCATCGACCGCATGGATATCGAACTGCCCGAGCGCCTGCGCGGCTCCTTTGGACGGGCACTGGAGGGCATCGTGCACAAGGTGGTGGACGCCGAAACCGGCGAGCAGCTGGGTGTAGGCGAACAGGGCGAGATCTGCGTGCGCGGCTACAGCGTGATGCAAGGCCTCTACAAGGTGGAACGTGAGGACTGCTTCGATGCGCAGGGCTTTTACCACACTGGCGACAGCGGCTACTTCGATAGCGACGGCGTGCTGTTCTTCAAGGCGCGTCTCGGCGACCTGATCAAGACCGGCGGCGCCAATGTAGCGCCGCGCGAAGTGGAAATCGCCATCGACGCCCAGCCCGAGGTGCAGTGCTCCTACGTCGTCGGACTGGCGCACCCCGAACGCGGCCAGGAGGTAGCAGCCGCGGTCGTGCTGCACGAAGGCTGCACACTCGATGTCGCCGCGTTGCGCCAGCGCCTGAGGGACGACCTCGCGGCCTACAAGGTGCCGGCGAAAATCTTTTTTCGCGCGAAGGAGGACATTCCCTTCACCGACAGCGGCAAGGTCGACAAGCGGCGACTGGCGATGCAGTTGCTTGACAGCGCCGCGCCATGATCAAGGACAAAGCAGCGATCGCCGGAATCGGCCAGACACGCTTCGACAGGCAGTTGCCTGAATCGGAACTCGAACTTGCCTGCGCGGCAATCCTGGCCGCGCTCGACGATGCCGGCATCGAGCGGGCCGAGGTGGACGGGCTCGCATCCTACACCCAGGAGGCCACCTCGGAAGTCGCACTGGCGCGCAACCTTGGGCTCGGCGACATCACCTACTTCAGCCAGGTGGGTTACGGCGGCGGCGCAGGGCCCGGCGTGATCGGCCATCTGGCGATGGCAGTCGCGACCGGCCAGTGCCGCGTCGGGGTCGCCTGGCGTTCGCGCAAGCGCGCCTCCGGCGCGGTGCGCAGGCCCTGGTCAAATCCGGCATCGGCGCTGCTGGAGGGCATCGCGGTCAATTACACGCGCCCGTTCGGCGTACTGCGCCCGGTGGATGAAATCGCCCTGCTGGCGCAGCGCTACATGCACGAATACGGTGCCACGCGCGAGCATCTGGCCAACGTCGCGCTGGTGCAGCGCGCGTACGCCAACAACAACCCGGACGCGCAGATGTACGCCAGGCCCCTGACACGCGAGGCATACATGGCAGCGCGCTGGATCTCGAAACCGCTGTGCCTGTTCGACAACTGCCTGGAGACGGACGGCGCGCTGGCAGCGGTGATCGTCAGCGCCGAGCGCGCCCGCGACTGCAAACAGCGGCCGGTGCTGATCCACGCCTGGGCGCAGGGTTTTCACAGCCAGCACCAGACCATGCAGAATTTTTTCTGCGAGGATCCGCTGCGCGGCCCGAGCTGGGTCACCGCGCGCGCACTCTACCGGCAGTCCGACATCCAGCCACAGGATATCGATGTCGCCCAGCTCTACGATGCCTTCACGCCGCTCGTACTGCTCTCGCTTGAAGGTTACGGCTTTTGCGGCCGCGGCGAGGGCGCTGCCTTCACCGAGCATGGCAACCTCGGGCCGGGTGGGGCGCTGCCGGTCAACACCGCTGGCGGTGGTCTCTCCGAGGCCTACGTGCACGGCTTCAATCTTCTCACCGAAGGCGTGCGGCAGTTGCGCGGCACGGCGCGCAACCAGGTACCGGTTGCAGACACCTGCCTGGTGACGGGCGGCGAAGGCGTGCCCACCGGCGCGCTGATCCTGAGGCGCTAGATTGGGAGTGCGAACATGAGCGAGAACACCCTGCTGCCGCACATCGACGAGGTCAATGCGCCGTTCTGGAACGGCTGCCGTGAAGGCAGACTGCGTGTGCAACAGTGCCCCGTCACCGGTCGCCTTTTCTTCCCGCCGCGCCCGGTGAATCCCTGGTCGCCGCAGCATGCGCCAGTATGGACAGATGTGTCGGGACGCGGCACCATCTGGTCGGTGATTGAACCGCATGCGCCGCTGATGCTGGAATTCGCGTCGCTTGCGCCCTACAACGCCATCGTGGTGGCGCTGGAGGAAGACCCGGCCATCCGCCTGGTCGGCAACCTCGTGCCGGCGGCCGGCGCACCGATCAACGCACTGCGCTTCGACGACATTGCGCTCGGTACCGCAGTGCAGGTCGTGTTCGAGAGAATCAACGACACAATCACACTGCCGCGCTGGGTGCAGCAGGCGCGGTAGATTTCACTTTCCGCATCCTCGCGCCAGCGGATGCCTCACACACCAGACCAGGGAGACAGGACAATGACCTCGTACAAAGCACTTTTCATTCAACAACCCGCAGAAGGCAGTTTCACGCGTTCCATCGTGCAGCGCGAAACCGCCGAGCTGCCGGCCAATGATGTGTTGATCAGGGTTCAGTTCTCCTCGCTCAATTTCAAGGACGCGATGTCGGCGCACGGCAACAAGGGCGTGACGCGCGAGTTCCCCCACCAGGGCGGCATCGACGCCGCCGGCGTGGTCGAAGACAGCGCCAGCGACCTGTTCAAGGCCGGCGACAAAGTGATCGTGACCGGCTATGACCTCGGCATGAATACCGCCGGAGGACTCGGGCAGTACATCCGCGTACCCGCGGCCTGGGTGATCCGCTGCCCGCGCGGCCTGAATCCCAAGCAGAGCATGCTGTTTGGCACGGCCGGGCTCACCGCGCAGTTGTGCATCAACAAACTGCAGCGCATGGGCGTCACCCCGGACAAGGGGCAGGTGCTGGTCACCGGTGCGACCGGAGGCGTCGGCAGCATCGCCGTCGCCCTGCTGGCCAACGCCGGATACCAGGTGGCGGCGAGCTCCGGCAAGCCGGCCCAGGCTGACCTCCTCCGCGCCATCGGGGCCGGGGAAGTAATTGACCGCGCGGAGTTCGCCGAGCCCAACAAGCGTCCGATGCTCAAGGAGCGTTTCGCGGGCGCCGTGGATGTGGTCGGCGGCGACACGCTTGGCAATGTAATCAAGTCGCTCAAGGCGGGCGGCAGCGTGGCCTGCTGCGGACTGGTGCAGGCGCCGAACTTCGATGCCACGGTGCTGCCCTTCATCCTGCGCGGCGTGAATCTGCTGGGCGTCGATTCGGTGGAGATCCCACTCGCTGAAAAACTCACCGCGTGGAAACAGCTGGCACGCTGCGCCAAGCTACCGGCCATCAAGCAGCTCAATACGGAGATCACACTGAAGCAGGTGCCGGCGGCGCTGGAGAAACTCTTCGCCGGCGGCATGACCGGACATACGCTGGTGAAGCTCGGGCGCTGACCTCCCCTACCCGTGCCGCGCGGCCCGACCTGCGCGACCCGACCTGCGCGGCCCGACCTGCGCGGCCCGACCTATTCACACCGGCGCAGCTGGGTTAGACTCTTTGCAAGGTAGGTGGCTTAAATAAAACGCCGCACCCCGGCGAAGAGGTGAGTCGACGTGTCCTTTGAACTGAACCGCCGTCTGGTCGCGAAGCGCCCCGCGCTGCAAACCGGTGACACCGTCGACGCGGTCACCGCCGCCATCATCAATGGTGCGTTTGAAACCGTCTGCTTCGAGGTGGCGACGCACCTGGGCCGTGCGGCGTCGTCCGCCATCATCAACCAGTCGAACGAACGCAACGCGAGTATCATCGATGCCAACGGCCGGCTCGCGGCGGTGTCCGTAGGCATCCCGCAACTGCTGTTCGTCTCGCCACTGGCCGTGCGCTGGGGGCTGGAAAATTTCACGCAGGACGACTGGGGGCCGGGCGACGTGTTCGTGGGCAATGACCCCGACTACGGCGGCGGCCACCTGCCAGACTACACGGTGTACGCGCCGCTGTTCGATGACAGCGGTGCACTGGTCCTCATCCAGGCGCTGCAGGCGCACCAGGGCGACACCGGCGGCAAGGACCCGGGCGGTTTTTCCGTGGACAGCCGCGACATCTTCGGCGAGGGTCTTTGCATCCCCGTACTGAAACTGGTGCATCGCGGGCGGGCACGGCGCGATGTGATCGACCTGCTGATCCGCAACAACCGCTTCCCTTCCTTCGCCGGCGATATCGCCGCCATGATCAGCGCCGTGCAGGCGGGCGCCAGGTCGCTGCAGGCGCTGGTGGCGCGCTACGGCGTGGGCACCGTGAAGGCCGCAGTGAATTACAACATCGACCAGACCAACGCGCGTTTTCGCGACGCGGTTGCGCAGTGGCCGGACGGCGATTACCCGGCGCATGTCTGGATTGACCAGGATACGGCGGGCAATCCCGATGTGCATGTGCAGGTCACCTGCCGCGTTGCGGGCGACCAGCTCACCGTGGACATGACGGGCAGTGACATGCGGCCGGAGCTGGTCAACGTCTGGAACACCTACGCGAACACACGCGGTTATGCGATTGCGCAGCTGGCGTCGATGGTCGACCCGGCCATCAACAAGAACGAGGGCCTGTTCTACGCGGTAGACATGGTGATCCCGGAGGGGTCCATCCTGCAGCCGGCGCCGAACCGGCCCGCCGCACTTGGCTCATTTCACCCTGCGGTGGAGGTCGGTGAAGCGATCTGCATTGCGCTGTCGCCGATCCTGCCGCAGCGCTCGGCACCCCAGGTGTACAAACTCGGCATGCCCAACGCGGTGATCGGCTTCAACGACGCCGGCGAGATGTGGATGGACCAGGGCGTGGACGTGCGCGCCTCCGACGCCTCGGCCACGCAGGGGCTCGACGGCTGGGGCGCCATGTGCGCCGGGCTCGGCAACCTCATCCTCGCCACGGCGGAAGACGCCGAGAGCCGCTTCCCGGTGCTCAACCTCGGCCGCGAGCTGACCACGGACACCGGCGGCGCCGGGCGCTGGCGCGGCCAGCCCGGCACACGCAACATCAAGCAGGTGCTGGAGCCTGCTTCGGCCATGACCTGGATGGTGTCGCGCAAGCACCCGCTGCGCGGGTTGAACGGCGGTGATGACGCCGGGCCCTACAGCAACATTTTCCTCTACGGCACGAACGGAGCCTACGAGGTGGAAAATGCGCTCAACGCACAGCTACCGGCCGGCGCGATCACCTGTTACCAGTACGGCGGCGGCGCGGGGTTCGACGATCCGCTGCTGCGCGAACCCGAACAGGTACGTGAAGATGTGCTCGATGAATATGTCAGCATAGACGCCGCCAGTGAGCGCTACGGCGTGGTGCTGCGCGGCTCGCTGCAAAACTGGGATATCGAGATCGACCGGGATGCCACGGCGCGGTTGCGCCGCGAGCGCAGGGCCGCAGGCAGCGCGAGGTGAGCTACCGCATCGGCATCGACATCGGCGGCACGTTCACCGACTTCGCACTGCACAAGGGTGAGACGCTCACGCTGCACAAGACCCTGAGCACTCCCGCGGATCGCTCGCTCGGTGTGATTGCAGGCCTTGAGCATCTGGCGCAGGCGGAAGGAAAAACCCTGGCACAGTTCCTCGGCCAGGTGGAGGCGATCATCCACGGCACCACGGTCGCCGACAACACCCTCATCGAAATGAACGGAGCCTGCACCGGGCTGCTCACCACGCAGGGGTTTCGCGACGAGCTGGAACTGCGCCGCGGCTACAAGGAGGACATCTGGGACGTGCGCCTGCCGCCGCCTGCGCCCATCATCCCGCGCCGCCGTCGCCTCGGCGTGCCGGAGCGCCTGCGCTTCGACGGTTCGGTGCACACGCCTTTGGATGAAGACGCCGCGCGCACGGCAATCCATCGCCTCGCACAGCAGGGTGTGGAATCGGTGGCCATCTGCACACTGTTCTCCTTCGTCAACCCGGCGCATGAACTGCGCCTCGCGGAACTCGTGGCTGAAGCAATGCCGGATGCATTCCTGTCGCTCTCGCACCAGGTGCTGCCCAAATCGCCCGAGTTTGAGCGGGTCAGCACCACAGCGGTGAACGCCTACGTCGGGCCGCGCGTCAGCCAGTACATCGAGCGGCTCTGCGAGCGCCTGGCGCACAGCGGCTACCAGCGCCGCCTGCTGCTGTTGCAATCCAACGGCGGCGTCATGACGCGCGAATACCTCGCGCAGAGCCCGATCCGCGTACTGGCGTCCGGGCCGGCCGGCGGTGTGATCGGCAGCGCTGCGATCGGCGCGGCCAAGGCCGCACCGAACCTGTTGTGTGTCGATATGGGCGGCACCAGCTACGATGTCTCGGTCATCCGGCACGGCGCGGCGCCGGCGCAGTCCGGCTGGAACTGGCACCACCGCTACCTGGTGGCAACACCGATGGTGCAGGTGGAAACCGTGGGCGCCGGCGGCGGCTCGCTCTGCAGCGCGGCCTCCGGAATACTGCAGGTCGGCCCGGCCAGCGCCGGCGCCGACCCCGGCCCGATCTGCTATGGCCGAGGGGGCACGCTGCCCACGGTGACCGACGCCATCCTGATCCTCGGCCTGTTGTCCGATGACACCACCTTCGCCGGCGGCAGCTTCCGTCTCTGCCGCAGTGGCGTCGACGCGGCCATGCGCACCCACGTCGCCGAGCCGCTCAAGTGCAGTGTCGAGGAGGCCGCGTTCGACTGCTGGCGCGTGGTGAATGCCAATATGACACAGGCGGTGCGGCGCCTCACGGCGGAAAAAGGCTGCAACCCGAAAGACCTCGCCCTCCTCGCCTACGGCGGCAACGGCCCGGTGTTCGCCGCCATCCAGGCGCAGGAACTCGGCATCACGCGCGTGCTGGTGCCGCGCACCTCGCCCGGGTTTTCCGCCACCGGCGCACTGGCAGCCCAGCCCTGCATCGACGAGGAACGCTCCTACCTCGTCCCGGCCGACCAGGTGGATACCGCGCAGCTGCGCCGGTTGTGGGAAGAACTGGACCTGCGCGCCGAGACCTTCTTTCTGCAGGCCGGGTTTACGCGCGCTGACATCCACTGCCGCTACCAGCTGAACCTCCGCTACCCCGGGCAGAACTGGTCGCTCACGGTCGATGCGGGCCAGCAGCAGGGCGCGCGCGACTTGTCCTTCGTGAACGACGGGCTTGCCGCCGCGATGACGGCGCGCTTTCACCAGCTGCACTGCGCCGAATACGGCCATGACAGGAATTCAGAGATGCCGGAAATCACGGGGGTGCGCCTGATCGCCTCCACCGCGATTCCCAAACCCCGCTTCGGCGGCGGGTACACCATACCGCGCCTCACTGCGACACGCGCGAAACAGCGACGCGCCAATCTCGGACAGGGATTTCGCCTCACCGACATCTACCACGGCTGCGATCTTGTGCCGGGGCATTATATTCCCGGCCCGGCGATCATCGAGGAGAGCTACACCACCATCGTGGTCTACCCGGGCTGGAACGCACGGGTGGACGACGCCGGTGACTATGAATTGCAGCGCGCGGCCGGCTGAGCGCGCCAACACACTGCACACAGACCGGGAGCGGACGGCTCCCGGAACGGAGACGAAGCATGAACAAGGTCGACCAGGAGACACTCACACTCGACACCTCACCGGTGGACGTCTGGGTCGGCGTGCCGCTCGGTTGCGGGCAGATGAAGGACCCGGTGGCGCCCAACGATATCCGGCGCTGGGCGCAGGGCATGCAGAACAGCAACCCGCTGTACTTCGACGAGAGCGTAGCCGAGGCGCCGGACAGCCGCTTTGGCGAACTGGTGGCGCCGCAATCGTTCGCGGTGTGCACCGACGACAGCCACGGCGCGGGCCCCGCCATCCAGGGCAATATACCCGGCACACACATGCTGTTCGGCGGCGATGAATGGTGGTTCTACGGGCCGCGCATCCGGCCGGGAGACAAGATCAGCCGCAGCAGCATGCTGTTCGATTACAAGGTGACGCAGACCGGATTCGCCGGCCCGACCATGTTTTCGCGCGGGGACACCGAGTACGTCAACCAGCGCGGCGAGTTCCTCTGCAAGCAGCGCTCGACCTCCATACGCTACCTCGCCGAGGAGGCGCGCAAGCGGGCGCAATTCACCGAGGAAAAGGACCCGACGTGGACCGAGGAACAACTGCTGGCCATCGAGCGGAAGAAAATGGCGTACTTCGAGGAGATTCAGTCGCGGTTAAACCTGCGCAAGCTCGACGTGCAGGCGGGAGAAAAGCTGCCCGAGCGGCTGATCGGCCCGCATACCATTGCCAGTTTCACCACCGAGTGGCGCGCCTACCCATTCACCATCTGGCACACGTTCCGGCCCAACGGCCTGCCCTCCTCTCTCTATGAAGCGGGCTGGCTGCCGGAAATGTCGCGGGACTTCGACAAAGGCGCGATCGATCCCACCCACCTCGACGGGCTGTACCACGGTCCGTCGCGCGGTCACGTGCAGCAGGAATTCGCGCAGCTCATCGGCCTGCCGCGCGCCTATGGCTACGGAGCGTCCATGGGCGCGTGGATGCTGGACTACATCGGCAACTGGGGCGGCATCTGGAGCGACATCATCCACAGCAAGTTCTCCTACCGCTCGCCGGCCATGACCGGCGATCTCACGGTGCTGAACGGCGAGGTCAGCGCGGTGCGCGAAGACCCCATGACCGGCCAGCCACTGGCGGTGGTGCAGGTGCGCATGACCAACCAGAACGACGCGGTGCTCGCCAGCGGCGGCGCGGAAGTGCGCCTGCCCACCCGTGACCTGCCGCGGCCTGAGCGCCCCTGACATGACCGGCGGTGCGCAACTGCGGTTGCAGCCGGACGCATCACGCTATACCTGGGCGAGGTTCCTGGAAGATGTCGTCGCGCGCCACGGCGAACGCTGTGCCATCCGCTTCGAAGGCCGCGATATCAGCAGTCGCGAACTGCAGGCCGATGCGCGCCGCCTCGCCCGTGCGCTGCTGGTACACGGTGTGGGAAAGGGCACGCGCGTGGCGGTGCACATGGCCAATCGCCCCGAGTTTGCCGTGGCCTCATTCGCCATCGCCATGCTCGGCGCCGTCATGGTGCCGGTCAACACCTTCGCCACGCCCGGGGAACGCGAGCATATCCTGCGCCACAGCGACAGCGCGCTGCTGCTGTTCCAGCGCACGCTGCTGCAGCACGACTTTCTGCAGGAACTGCTGAGCCTGTTCCCTGACCTCGGTGAACACGGCGGCACGCCGCTGCTGAACCCGCGCGTGCCGTTCCTGCGCCGCGCCGTGGCCTTCGACCTCGATCAACCGCGCGGTCGCGTGCAGGCATGGGAGCAATTTCTGGCTGCGGGCGATTCCGTGCCAGACGTGTTGCTCGACGCCCTGATTGCCGAAGTCCATCCCGCCGATGACAGCCTGATCATCTACACCTCCGGCACCACGGCGCAGCCCAAGGGCGTGGTGCACCGGCAGCGCGCGGCGGTGATACAGGCCTGGCGTTTCGCCGACGACCTGCGCCTGTCACCCGCCGACCGGGTGTGGACCACCTACCCGTTCTTCTGGTCCGCGGGGATCTGCATGGCGCTGGGAGCCACCATCGCCGCCGGCGCGACGCTGGTGCTGCAGGAGACATTCGAGGCGGGCGCGGCGCTGCGCTGCCTGGCCGGGGAACGCGCCAACGTCACCCAGTGCTGGCCGCACCAGGCCAAGGCGCTGGCGGAGCACCCGTCGTACGCCACGCTGGACCTGTCGCACATCGACAAGGAGGTCTGCCGCATGCACCCCGACATCGACCCCGCGCTGGACGTGTGGGGCACGCAGGGTTCCTTCGGCATGACGGAAACCTTTACCCTCACTTCGAACCTGCCTGCCGACGCGCCCGTTGCGCTGCGCAACGCCACTGCCGGCAGGCCGCTGCCGGGCATGCGCGTGCGTATCGTCGACCCGCACACCGGCGCACGAAAAGACACCGGCGAGCCGGGTGAGATCGCCGTGCAGGGACTCACGCTGATGCGCGGCTATTACAAGGTGGAACCCGAAGCCACCTTCGATGCCGACGGTTTCTTCCACAGCCAGGACGGCGGCCATCTCGACGCCGACGGCTTCCTGCACTGGACGGGCCGGTTGTCCAACCTGATCAAGACCGGTGGCGCCAACGTCTCACCGCTGGAGATCGAGGAGGCGCTGCAGAGCTACCCGAATATGCGCATCGGCATTCCCTTCGGCGCGCCACACCCCAGCTTGGGCGAGGTCATTGTCTTGTGTGCAGTGGCGATGGCAGGGCATTCCCTCGACGAAGCACACATACTCGCCTTCCTGAAGGCAAGACTCGCCCCCTACAAGCTGCCAAGAAAAATCCTGTTGTTTGCGGAGAGTGACCTGAGCTTCACCGGCACCCAGAAGGTGCAGGCAGGGAAACTGATTGAACAGGCGCTCATACGGCTGCGCAGTGAAGCCGTGAGTATCGAGGGCGTGAACTACGGCGCGTATCTCGTGCCGCCTGCCTGATACGTTCCACAGCGGACGATCCACTGTACGCCGCAGGAGCAGGCGATATAATGCGCGGACCCAGTCCGTATACACTGCCGAACGTACCGCACGGAGAACTATCAACCATGCCTTACCTGCCTTCCCTGGGCCTGGTCTATGTCGCCATTCCCAAGACCGGCACCACCAGCGTGACCCGGGCATTGCACAGTCTGTCCGCGGCGGGGCACGAGGTGCAGCTGGTCAAGGAAGCGATCGACCCGGCGTTCCGGAAGAAATACCGGCTCGACAAAATCGGCGACAAAAAGCCCGGCCGCGCGAAACACCTCTCCGCGATACAGCTCAAATACATTCTTGGCGAGGATGAATTCAACCGCTGCACCAAATTCTCCGTGGTGCGCAACCCCTGGGCGCGAATGGTATCGCGCTATTTTTTCACGCATGTCGAAGCCGAACCGGATACCGACGAAAAACGGCGACGCGGGACCACCCGCACCTTCCACGACAAGGATTTCGCGTCATGGATCGAGAAGATCTGGGCCAGCCACAAATCGGGGGTAAGAAAGAACAGCCAGCTCGCGAAACTGGTAGACCTCGACGGCAACCTGCTGGTCGATCATGTCGGACGTCTGGAAAACGTACAGGCAACACTCGACTGGGTATCGGGCAGGGTCGGGATCGCGCCGATGACCATGCCGTACGTGAACGGCACCCGCAAAGGACACTACGCCCAGTTCTACAACGAGACGACTCGGGCGATCGTGGCGGATATCTGCCGGCAGGATATCGAGTACTTCGGCTACCAGTTCGAGCAGTAACCGTCACTCAGTCATCGTCGTCGTCTTCCTCGTCGCCGACCGGCACACCGCCTGACCCCTTGTACGCGCGCGCAATCGCCTCGGGACAGCGAGCCGCGCGCGGGTCCGTACTCTGTACCGCGGCGGTCGCGGCGGCGATGAAGGCCGTGTAGCGCTGGCTCTGACGCAGAAACCGCGTGGCGGTGACGACCGACTGGGCCGTGCTGCGCAGGCTGGCCAGAAAATAGCGCAACACGATCAGGTACGTCAGCCACAGGCTCCAGTTGCCCTTCCCCGCCAGCAACGTAAAGACGCCGAGTGCCAGCACCAGCACGGTGATGCCGACGGTATTGGCGATATTGATCAGGAAAGTGCCGTAGGTCTTGGCGAACAACCGCCTGAAATACTGCCGGTAACGGGACTCCGGCTGCCCGAGCGCACAGTTCCAGTCGATCGCACCGGGGGCAAGTGGCTGCCTCTGCTCCCAACTCTTCACCAGCAGCTCCCGCTGCGCCAGGAATGCGGGCGCGCCGCCGGCCTCGCGGGTGGAGACGGTGTCCGCGACCCGTCTGCCGACGGAGTAGAGCCCGGCGACGGGCAGACCCACGGCGAACAGGATCAACACGGAAAACTGCGGGTTGAGATAAAACAGCGCGAGCGCGCACAGCAGCAACCGCGCGCAGGGAATGATCCCGAG
The DNA here is from genome assembly GCA_964461965.1 of uncultured Halioglobus sp. Taxonomy (GTDB): domain Bacteria; phylum Pseudomonadota; class Gammaproteobacteria; order Pseudomonadales; family Halieaceae; genus Marimicrobium. The sequence goes on from CAYWWD010000001.1 coordinate 94,952, forward strand.
CAGCAGCACCCGGGCCAGCCGGCTGCGGTGATGCACATCCACCGACACGAGCTGACGCAGGTGTCGGGTGGAGATGTGCGGATCATTGTCGACCGCGAACCACTGCGGCAACTGGCTGGCCAACGCCAGCACCTCCTGGGTGCCCCGGTGTTGATACTGGCGCGTGACCCTAAGAATCGCGATGTTCGCGCGGTACTCCAGCAGGGCAAAACCGATGAGCAACAGCAGCGTGATACTCGCGATGAACGCAAACAGCAGCACGGACTCGCGCGCCGGGAAACCCAGCAACGGCTGGTTCTGCTCCAGCGCTTTCAGGTAGGCATACAGCCCCACGAGGGCGATGGCCTGACAGCCGAGGCTGCCGGCCGCCGCCGCGAGTATACCGCGGCAGTCGCCGGGAAACTGTCGGAACAAATCCACCGCCAGTTGCCCAAGCTGCGAAAGCTGCCGCTTGATCCCTGCGAGCGAACGCACAGTACCGGCGCCGCGCCGCGCGGCGTCCCTTCGCTCACTGTTCACGTCGCTGTCCCCTGCCACGCGATCAGGTTCCCGCCTCAGTCGCGCGCACCAACGGATCGGCACAGCACGGCGCCGCGGCTCGCTGCACCTCGTCGACCGGCAGACACCGCGTCACACCACCTTGCGCCCCGCCGATCACCTGTGCATGCCCTGAACGCCAGCTCTGGGCAAAATCTTTGTGCGCATGCACGCGGTCGGGCGTCTTGTGATCCTGCTCCGCAATCGTGCAACTCTCCCCCTCCGTGCGCTGCCAGCAGCTCGCACACTCGGCGGCGGTCCACGCGCTGCCGGATTGCACGGGATGGGACGAGAGCAATTCGGCGGGTTCGCACAAGCGCGCACCCGCGGCCCGACAGTATTCCTCGGCCTGCGCGAGCGTCATCTCGAGCGCGGCGCCGGCAGCCTGCCTGACGCAGGCGGTGGCGCCCGCCACTGTGGCAGTCAGCGGCCAGTTGAGCGCGGCACAGCTGGCACTGCTCAATCTCGCCGCGGGTGGCAACGCGCCGACGATGCGATCGCGGTCGTACATCACGGAGGTAGAGGTGTCGGTGGTGAGATCGAGCAGGCGCAACGCGCGGTTGTCGATATCGGTGATCACCAGCTGCGCTGGAGTGCTGCCCGGGCGCAGCGCAAAAAAATGCGGCCGGCTGAACTCGATCGCCTCGCCCGCAGCGTCGATCCAGCCGGAATCGAAGCCGATTTTTCCCGCCGCGGCGGTGCAACTTTGCCCGCCCTGGGCATCGATACGCAGGCGCCAGACCACCGCATCGTAGGAGCGCGGATTGGAGGCGAGCACCAGCAGGCTGTCGGCATGCACCGGATCGTCAACCGCCGCACGCAGATTCGGCTTCAACTCTGCCTCGCCGGGACAGCGCGATTTACGGGTGTCATACACCGCAAGCACCTCGCCATCGACCGTCATCCGCCAGACCTGGTTCTTGTGCATGGTGACCAGCAGGTTGCCATCGCGGCCCCAGTTGAGTCCGAACGGCTTGGCTTTGGGATGCCGCAGCAGGAATTTCGACACGGGAGGGTCGCCGAGCGCCACCCGTACCAGCGCCCGGTCCTCCGAGGATGCAATGAACGCCGTGCTGCCGTCGTCGCTGACCAGGCACATGCGCCCGTCCTGCAGCTTCTGCGCATCCGGGGCGACCGTCAGCACTTCCAGCCGCGCCTCATCGAGCCCCAACCTGCCACGGGTGGCCAGCAGATTGGCCACGGTGTCGTTGAACTGCAGTTTCCACACGTTGGCCCTGATGCCGGAATCCGACCTGCCGCCCGAAATCAGCGCGAAGTTGCAGGTGGGGCAGGATGCAATGCCCACCGGCCGCACATTCTTAAGTGGCAGGCGCTCGATGGCAGCGCCGGTTTCAAGATCGACCAGCACCAGTCCGGGCAGGCTGGTGTCCGCGACCAGCACATAACGCTCGGACGCAGGCCACACACCGACGGGGCCTTTGCCCCTGGCGTGCGCGGCAGGTGTCACACAGGGAAGGAACAGCAGCGCGCTGCAGCACAGCAGTATGCATGCGCTCCGCAAGCAACCGGGAGCCAACGAATGGGGCATCAGTATTGCCTTCCTTGCAGGGTATTGGGTCGCGCTGGATCAAGCGGACGCAGGCACGGCACAGTATAGGTGAAGGCAGGAGGCGGCAGAAGCTGCACGCCGGGAAGAAGAGCGGAACTCGCGTGCCCGGCGCCGGCGCGATTGACTTGTCTACGGCGCTGGACGATGCTACCGGCAGCCCGGTGGTGCCGGGCGTGCGATATTCATTCATCCTCGAGGAGAGCGCCATGCTGAAAGAATTCAAAGAGTTTGCGATGCGCGGCAACGTCGTCGACATGGCAGTAGGTATCATCATCGGCGGTGCCTTCGGCACGATCGTCAAGAGCCTGGTCTCGGACGTCATCATGCCCCCTATCGGCCTGCTGCTCGGCGGTGTCGATTTTTCCAACCTGTTTCTCACCTTAAAGGATGGCGCGACCGCCGGCCCCTACGCGACGCTGGCCTCGGCACAGCAGGCGGGCGCGGTAACCATCAGCTACGGGCTGTTCATCAACGCCGTCATCAGTTTCCTGATCGTTGCCTTCGCGGTGTTCCTGCTGATCAAGGGCATCAATAAACTACAGGCTGCGGCGACGACCGCCACCGATGAGGCGACCACGAAGGAGTGCCCGTATTGCATCAGCACCATCGCCATCAAAGCGACGCGCTGCCCCAACTGCACCTCCTCCCTCTAACGATTGCGCCGCACTGCCTCGGCGCCGACCACACATCACGATACTGCGGGGAGCAAAAGCATCGCCTGTACTATATAATCCCCGCGCCAGCCCGCCTGGGTTAGAACGAGTTCACGCATGAGCAGTATCGCCAGCTTCGATCACGTGTCACTGGAACGCGGCGATCGAAGCATTTTCAAGGATCTGAGCCTGGAAATTCCCGACGGCAAGATCACCGCCATCATGGGGCCCAGCGGCTGCGGCAAGACCACGCTGCTGCGCCTGCTGGGACGACAGCTGCAGCCCAGTGCCGGCAGCGTGACCGTCTTCGGCCAGCGACTGGACCAGCTCTCCGCCCAGGAAATCCTCGGCCTGCGCAAGCGCATCGGCGTCCTGTTCCAGAATGGCGCGCTGTTCAGCGACCTCAATGTATTCGACAACGTCGCCTTTCCGCTGCGCGAACACACGCGGCTGTCGGAGCGGCATATCCGCGACCTGGTACTGATCCGGCTCCACATGGTGGGACTGCGTGGCGCCCGCGCGCTGATGCCGAACGAACTCTCCGGCGGAATGGCCAGGCGCGTGGCACTGGCCCGCGCCATCGTGCTGGACCCGGACATCATCCTGTACGACGAACCCTTCGCCGGGCAGGACCCGATCTCCATGGGCGTACTGTGCGAACTGATTGCGCAGATCAACAAGGTGCTGGGTATCTGCAGCGTGGTGGTGTCGCACGACATCCACGAAACCTCGCTGATCTCGGACCAGATCTTCATCATCTCCGCCGGCGGCATCGTCGCCAGCGGCACGCCAGACCAGCTGCGGGAAACGGCAAATCCCATGGTGCACCAGTTCGTGGCCGGCCAGGCCGATGGCCCGATACCGTTCCACTTCCCGGGAAAGGAATACTGGCAGGACCTGGACATCGACAGGGGCGCACTATGGAGCAGATAGCCCGGCTCGGGCACATGGGGATTGCGATCACGCGATCCCTCGGGCAATCGGCGCTGCTGCTCGCCAGGGCGCTGACCGCGCCGCCGGATCGCTTCTCGCGCGAGTTCTCGCGCCTCGTACGGCAGTTGTATTTTATCGGCGTCAACTCGGTCCTGATCGTGGCGCTGTCCGGGCTGTTCATCGGCATGGTACTCGCGCTGCAGGGCCACACGGTGCTCAGCCGCTTCGGGGCCTCGGAAGCGCTGGGGCAGCTGGTATCGCTGGCGTTGATCAGGGAACTCGGCCCGGTGGTCGCAGGTCTGCTGTTTGCCGGCCGCGCCGGTTCGGCGATTACGGCGGAACTCGGCTTCATGAAGGCGACCGAACAATTGTCCGCGCTGGAGATGATGGGCGTCGACCCGATGGCGCACATACTGCGCCCACGCTTTCTCGCCGGCATCATCGCGATGCCGATACTGGCGCAGGTGTTCAATGCCATCGCCATCCTGTCGGCGTGGCTGGTCAGCACGGAACTGCTGGGCGTTTACAGCGGTTCATTCTGGGCGAACATGCAGCAGGTCGTGGAGTTTCGCGAGGATGTGGTCAATGGCGTGATCAAGGCGGTGGTATTCGGTTTCGTCATCACCTGGGTGGCGCTGCACCAGGGCTATACCGCCGCGCCCAATACCGAGGGAATCAACCGCGCCACTACCCGCTCCGTCGTGATCGCCTCGCTGGCCGTACTGGGCCTCGATTTCGTTCTTACCGCATTGATGTTTGGAGACTGAGGGTATGCAATCACGTTTTGTTGAAATCTCCGTAGGGCTGCTGATGCTCTCTGGTATCGCGGCGCTGGCGTTTCTCGCACTGCAGGTCAGTTCACGCGGCTTCGGCCAGAACAAGGACGGGTACGACGTCAGCGCGTATTTCACCAACGTCGCCGGCCTCACCGACCGCGCCAGGGTAACGCTCGCGGGCGTGACCATCGGTTACATCAAAGGCATCGAGATCGTCCCCGGCACACTGAAGGCCAGGGTGGATATGTCTATCAATAAGGATGTCGACTACCTCTCCGACGACAGCAGCGCGGTCATCCAGACCTCGGGCGTGCTGGGAGAAAAATACGTCGCCATCTACCCCGGTTCCTCCGACCAGCCCCTTACCGCCGGTGCGGAAATCTACGACACCCAGTCCTCGATGATCTTCGAGGACATGGTCGGCAAGCTGGTCACCAACATCGCCGCCAAGGATTGACGCACGACCCGCCTTCACCTGCGCGATCAACCACACCTTATTAAGGAATGACACCACCATGAAGCACACCGTGACACATTCAGTACTTGCGCTGCTCGCCGGCTTGCTGCTGTCGACCGCCGCTGTAGCGGCCCCCACCGCCAAAGACGCGGAAGCGTTGATCACGACGTCTGCCGAGAAGATCAATGCCATCGTCGAAGGCGCCTCGGCGTATTACGACACCGATCGCGAGCGATATCACCGCGAGATCGCCAGCGTGCTGGACCCGGTGGTCGATTTCACGACCTTCGCGCGCGGGGTCATGGGCAACATGGCCAGCGCGCGGTATGTCCAGAGCCTGCCCGAGGATCAGCGCGAGGCGGCGCGCGCCACGGTGCCGCAGTTCCGCGATGTGCTGTACCACACAGTGATCAAGAGCTACGGGAAGATTTTCTACAACTACAAGGGCAGCAAATTTTCCATCAAGTCCTCCGAGCTGCTTGGCAAGGGCGACCGGGCCTCCGTCACCCAGCTGGTGGTCGATCCGCAGGGCGAGCAGTACCTGCTGCAGTACACGCTCAACACGCAGGGCGATGCGGGCTGGAAAATCCAGAACGTGATCGTCGAGGGGGTCAACATGGGGCAGAGTTACCGCGCCCAGTTTGAAGCCGCGACGGAACGCTACAAGGGCGATGTCAACGAAGTCATCAAGAACTGGCCGCAGATCATGGAAGGCCATGAATAACTCGCAGCCCTTCACGCTCACAGTTGCCGGCGACCAGCTCTGCGTCACCGGCAGCCTGGATTTCACCGCCGCGACCCGCATGACATCGCAACTGCAACACTGCATCGCCGGGTTGCCAGCGTCGTTCACCGTCGAACTTGCGGGGCTCACCGACTTCAACAGCGCCGTGCTCGTCTTCATGCTCGATTGCGTGCGGCTCGCCGCCGCCGCGAACAAGCACTGCCGGTTCACCGGCGTATCGTCTGAACTCGGCAATCTGTTGCAGATTGCCTCGCTGGCCGACCTGGTACGCGCCGCCTGACCGCATGCAGGGCCCGTCTGGCCCGCGTCTGCGGGACACCCCGGTTCGCTAATTCGAGCGCTCGAGGTAGCGATCGAGCTCCCGGTGCATGCCCATGATGATTTTTTCGTTGTGACTCGCCAGCCACACCTGCCGGCAACCGCGCGAGTGCACGCCGCGCTGCACGCGGGGGATATTGGAAAAGTCCTGGCGCGGGATGAGCAGCAGTTGCTCCGGGTCCGTCGGATCGCTCACGGGAATCACCTCGGCGCGCGGCACGGTTTCCGCCGCGCCGTAGCTGCGGGTGGACCAGATTTCGAATATGCAGCTGTCGGGATTCATGCTGTCCGGGCGCACGCGGTAGATCATCGCGTTGCCGAGGTTGGGGAGGATCAGAAGGTTGGGAAACACGAAAATCATCCCGCCCCACATCACCGCGGTCTCGGGTCGCGGCACCGGCATCGGGCGCTGTTCGGCAGCCGCCTTGGCATAGATCGCCTTGATGAATTCCGCGCCGTAGGAGGAGCCTTCCGGCACCGGCTTGCCGCGCAAGGAGGCCGCGACGGCCACGTCCTCCTCCAGCACCATGGCATCCATCTCCCGCCACAGGTGGGCCAGATGGTCGATCATGTGCTCGAGCTCCGCAGCGTCGGGGTTGCTGGCGTGGCTGGTGATTGGAGGCTTCGACGAGAAAAATCGCCCATGCCCGCCGGGAAAGGTGTCATAGGCGACGTGCGTGTGCGTGCAGTCGCCGCCGTGGCGGCCTGCGTAGACGATTTCACGACCGACATCGTCCAGTTGCGGATGTGTGGCCGCGACGTGAAAGGTTTCGAAGAACGCTTCCTGGGCAATCTTCCAGTTCGCCGGCGCAGTCATCCGGCGCCACCAGTAGTGGTGCATATCGCCGATGGCCAGATCCTCGATGAAGCCGCGCACCGGCGCGATGAATTCAGCGAACGACGGCGGGTTACGATCGAAGTTGATGAAAATGAAGCCGGCGAAGATCTCGACGCTCACCTCGCGCAGCGCCACATCGCTGTCCTTCAGGTTGCCGTCGCGAAACTCATGACGCTCCATGACGAACTCATTCCTGCCGTGCAGATCCCAGCGCCAGCCGTGGAAGGGGCAGCGGATCACACCCTCCTCGAAACACCCGGCGCCGAGCGCAAGTTCCGTGCCCCGGTGCGGGCAGGCGTTGTAATACGCCTTGACGGAATCGGAGCCTGCGCGCACCAGCAACACCGACTGGTCGCCGATATCGTAGCGCGTGTAGTCGCCGATGCCGGGCAGCTCGTCGAGCCGTGCGGCGAACTGCCACACCCGGCTCCACAGGCGTTCGTACTCCAGGCGGGTGAAATCCGGGTCGATATAACGGCCAGTGCGCAGTCCGTGGCTCAGGACCCGCCAGCTCTCGGGCCACTCGGCCTCGGTAACTCCCGTGGGGGCATGCATACGATTCAGCCTTGCTTTACACGCGGTGGAATGCCCATAATAGACACCATTGTTGCATAGTGCAAAGCCGGGGCGAAGCCCGCAGGAGTTGTGTAGATGAAAGCTGCCGCCCGCTCGAAGCAATCCGCTATCAAACCCGCCACGCTGCGCGAGATCTACCGCCAGATGTCGCGCATCCACGAAGTGGACAAGGCGATACAGGCCGGCCTGTCCAGTGGCAAGTTCCAGTTCACCTACTGGCCGATGACCGGCCAGGAGGCAATACCCGCCGCCATCGCCCCGCTCATCAGCGAGCGCGACTACATGGTCACTATCTATCGCGGCATCCATGACCAGGTCGCCAAGGGCGTTCCGCTGCGCGGCCTGTTCGCCGAAGCACTGGGGCGCGAGACCGGCGTCAACAAGGGCAAGGGCGGCTCGCCACACATCTCCGATCCCGCCTCCGGCTCCATGCTGACAACAGCCATCGTCGGCGCCGGCGCGCCCATCGCCAACGGGCTGGCGCTGGCGAGCAAGATGCGCGGCACCCAGGCCGTCACCATCGTGAACTTCGGCGATGGCGCCACCAGCATCGGCGCGGTGCACGAGGCTATGAACCTCGCCGGCGTGTGGCGTCTGCCTGTGATCTTCCTCTGCCAGAACAACCAGATGGGCGAGTACACGCGGATTGCGGACTACACCGCCAGCAAGGACTTCGCCAGCCGCGCCGCCGGCTACGGCTTCAAGGGCGTCAAGCTGGACGGCAATGATCCCGTTGCTTTCTACAACGGCATGAAGAAAGTCATCGCCGCCGTGCGCAAGGGCAAGGGGCCGATCTTCGTCGAGGCGGTGACGCTGCGCCTGGGACTGCATGCCGGCGTGGGCTTCACCAACCACCTGACGAAAGAGGAACTGGCGGCGGCCAAGGCCGCCTGGCCCGTGCCGCGCACCCGCGCCCTGCTGCTGGAACGCGGCATCTGCAGCGAAGCGGAACTGGCGCAGATCGACAGCGACGCGAAGGCCGAGGTGAAAGACGCTGTCGAGTTTGCACTCGCCAGCCGCGTAACCGGTGAGGAGGAGATGCTGCTGGACGTGTATGCCGATCCCACCGTGGTGCCGAGGCGCGGCCAGCGCGAGAAGCGCGCCGCGGAACTTCCCCACAGCGGCGAGACGCGCGAGATGGCCATGTTCGAGGCGGTGCAGGACGCCCAGGAGCTGGCGCTGGAACTCGACGATGCGGTGTTCTTTCTCGGTGAGGACATCGGTGAGTCCGGCGGCGTGTTCAAGTGTTTCAAGGGCATGCAGGAAAAATGGGGCGAGCGCGTGCGACCGACACCGATTGCCGAACAGGCCATCATCGGCGCCGCCACCGGCGCTGCGCTGGTGGGCATGCGCCCGGTCGCCGAGATCATGTTCTGCGATTTTGTCGGCGTCTGCCTCGACCAGATCGTCAACCACGCGGCCAAGCAGCGCTATATGTCCGGCGGCGCCACGCATGTCCCGCTCACTGTGCGCACCATTGCCGGCGGCGGCATCGGCGGTTTCGGTGCGCAGCACTCGCAATCCACCGAGGCCCTGCTGCTGCACACGCCGGGGCTGAAGATTGTCTATCCCAGCACCCCGTCGGAAGCCAAGGGCCTGCTGTTGAGCTGCATCTTCGATGACGACCCGTGCATACAGTTTGAATCGATGATGCTCACCTATGCGCTGCGTGAGGCAGTGCCGCTCGGCGACTACCGCATCCCGCTCGGCGTGGCCAAGGTGAAGCGCGAAGGTTCCGATGTCACGCTGATCACCTATGGCTGGCAGGTGATGCACTGCCTGATGGCGGCGGAGGAACTGGCAAAGGAAGGCATCAGTGCCGAGGTGCTGGACCTGCGCACCCTGTTGCCGCTGGATTACGACCGTATCTTCACCTCCGTGGAAAAAACCGGGCGCGCGCTCATCGTGCACGCCGCCACCGAGTTCTGTGGCCTCGGCGCCGAGATCGCCAGCACCATCAACGAGGCGCTGTTCAAAAAGCTGAAGGCGCCCGCCTCGCGTTTCGGCGCCGCCTATGCGCCGATCGCGTACTCCAGGATCATTGAAACCGCGCAGATACCGCACGCAGGAACCATCGCGGCGCGAGTGCGCGAACTGTTACGCTAGCCTCACCAAGGAATTGTATGTCGACGACACTGACCATACCGAAGCTGCAGATGTCCACCACCGAGGGCACACTGGCCGAATGGCTGGTGGAAGACGGTGAGCTGGTGGAAGCCGGCCAGCCCATCTACTGCCTGGAAACCGACAAGGCGGTACAGGAAATCGAAGCGCCGGAGTCCGGTCGGCTCACGCACAAGGCGGCGGCTGGCGCCACCTACCCGGTCGGCACCGAAATCGGCGTGATCGCGCCGGCGTAAGCATGGCGCACGCATGAAAAAACGCTGGCTGTTCCTGCCCCTGCTGCTCGCGCTGGCCGCCGGCGGTTACTGGTTCTTCAACGTTCCTGAAACCGCCGTGCCCTCCGGCGCACAGAGCGCCGCGCGCCTGGCGCCGGGGCCGTTTGCGATTCAGGACGAAGCCTTCGAGGCGACGGATGCGCTCCGCGAGCAACAGGCGTACCACGACTACGCCGGCGCGTCGGCACGCACGCTCGCCGGTGAGCTGTGGCGACCCGCCGGGCTTGCGCAGCCGGGGCCACTGGTGATCTACAGCCACGGTTTCATGTCGTTTCATCGCGAAGGCGTGTACCTCGCCCGGTTTCTCGCCAGCCACGGCTACACCGTGCTGGCAGTCGACTACCCGCTGACCGGTTACGGCGCCCCCGACGGGCCCCTGATGCGGGACGTCGTCAACCAGCCAGGCGATATCAGCTTCCTGATCGATACCCTGCTGGCACGCAATGCCGACCCCGCCGATCCGCTGCACGACACGCTCGATCCCGCCAGGATCGCCGTGGCCGGCACCTCGCTGGGCGGCCTGACCTCGATGCTCACTGCGTTCCATCGCCGCCTGCGCGATCCGCGCATCAGTGCCGCGATCTCGCTGGCCGGCCCCGCCAGCATGCTCAGTGCGGATTTTTTCACCACCAGCGAGATTCCCTTGCTGGTAATCTTCGGCGATGCCGATGTGATCGTGCCCTACCCCGCCAACGCCGCGACCATCGTGCAAAAACATCCGGGCACGGTGCTGGTCACTCTGAAGGACGCCTCGCATGCCGGCTTCGCACAGCCGGCGGCCACGCTGATGCGCTTCATGGCCAATCCGGATGTACTCGGTTGCCGGGCGGTGCTCGGGGCCCTGCAGGGGCAACTCGATGACCAGCGCAACACGCTGTTGACCGTGCTCGGCGGGCAGGAGAACGGCATCGACCCCGGCGTGCGCATCGAACTGTGTACGGACACTCCGATCGCGGTGGCAATGCCACCCGCGCGCCAGCAGATGTTCACCACGCTCGCGGTGTACGCGTTCCTGGAAAGTGTGTTCGCCCCGGAGGCCACGGCGCGCGACAGCGCCCGCGACTACCTCTTGCAGGTGCTGCCGCAGGAAAACTCCGGCGAAGTCACTGTCGCGCGGTAGCGGGTGTCAGTTATCCGCAAGGACTGGATGCGCGAGACACTAGGCCAGGCGCAACAGCAGCTCGGCCACCGCCTCCGGCTCCGAGATCATCAGGTCGTGGCCGGTGTCGACATCCCACACGCGACCTTCCGACACCGCTTTCAATGCCTCGATATCGCGAAACGGCAGGGTCGCCGAACAGACGATGTGCGTCTGCGGCAGCCGGCGCAGCGCGGCTTCGTTGCCGAGCAGCAGTGGCTGCTCAAAACACCGCCACGGATGCGGCGTCAGTTTCGGCTTCACCCACTCGATGTCGGCAGGGTCAGTCAGCCCGAAATAGTTCATCGGGTCGGTACCCGGGTACAGCACCAGTTCCATGCCATCGACGATGCGTCCCTGCGCGCGCGCCGCCTCCATCAAGGGGCCCGCGATATCCATCAGCGACTGCCCGTGCAGTGGCGTCGCGGCGTCCAGGTAAACGAGATGCCCGACCCGATCCGTGCTGCGGTCGGCCACACCGGTGATCACCATGCCGCCGTAGCTGTGCCCGACCAGGATCACCTCGCGCAGGTCCTCGAACTCAAGCACCTTGGCCACATCGGTGATGTGCAAGTCGAGGTCTACCGCAGGGCTCAACAGATGCTCGCGCTCGCCGAGGCCGGTGAGGGTTGGTGTGTACACCACCTGCCCGGCCGCGCTGAGAATGCGCGCCACTTTCTGGTAGCACCAGCCACCGTGTCCGCCGCCGTGCACCAGCACAAATGTCGCCATGCGCTTCCCCCCACCCGTGAGGCGCTGACAGGCCCCGTTGTTTGTTATGCTGGCGCGGGCAATGCACATCGGTGTGCAACGATCGCGCGCGGCGTTGTCCGGCGACGGTACAGGGATTTGAAACGGAGGTAAATCCGCGTGACAGCAGACGATCCACTGGACCTCGACCGCCAGGTCGCGTTCATCAGCGGCGCCGGACAGGGCGCCGGCCGCGCCATCGCGCTGGCGTTCGCGCGCCACAACGTTGGCGGCGTGGCCGTGAACGACTATGTGCTGGCGCGCGCGGAACAGGTCGCCGCCGAGATCGAACTCCTCGGTACGCCGGCGGTGGCCGTGCAGGCGGATGTGGGCGATTACGCGGCGGTGCAAGCGGCCATGGCGCACGCCGAGCAGGCGCTCGGTGCGGTGTCACTGCTGGTGAACAACGCCGGCAATGCCGGGCCCGCTGCGACCATGGGTTTTTCGCCGCCGTTCTGGGAAACCGCGCCGGATGACTGGGCGCCGTACCTGGCCACCAACCTGACCGGGGTGATGAACTGCTGCCACGTCGCCCTGCCCGGCATGGTGAAGCTCGGCCGCGGCCGCATCGTCACCCTCATCTCCGATGCCGGGCGCATCGGCGAGGCGCGGCTGGTGGCGTACTCGGCCGCCAAGGCTGGCGCCGCCGGATTTGTGCGCGCCATCGCCCGCGAGGCGGGCCGCTTCGGCATCACCGCGAACGCCATCTCTCTGTCGACGCTGGAGCCGGCCTTCGACGAAGCGGCAAAGGCGCAGTGGTACGCCAGCGAGCGCACGCAGGCGCAGTTGTCGCGCTACGTCATCCGGCGCTTTGGCACGCCGGAGGATGTCGCGCACATGGCGCTCTTCCTGTGTTCCGGCGCGGCATCGTGGATTACCGGGCAGACCTATCCGGTCAACGGTGGCTACTCCTTCGCGCAGTGAAGCCGCCAGAGGCAAGGCGGGGTACCGCCGGAGGCATTGGTGCCGTATCCGGCGGACCCTATGCTTGCCGCAGACGCGGCACGACTCCACATCCTCCATTTGACGCGACCGCAGGACAGGCACCGTGACCACCACACTCATCAGCAACGCGACTATTTTCGACGGCACCGGCGGCGAGACGTTCACCGGCAGCCTGCTCGTCGCCGGCAACCGCATCCACAGTGTGACGCGCGGAGCACACGCGCAGGCCGTGGCGGCGGATATCCGCATCGACGCCGGCGGCCGGTTCCTGATGCCGGGCATGACCGAGGGCCACGCGCACCTGTCGTTCGATTGCGTCACAGCAACCGAAGACCTCATCACACCGCCGCCGGAAGAGCACACCCTGCTCACCGCGCGCGTGGCGAAAACCCTGCTGGACCACGGATTCACCAGCGCCTACGGCGCCTCGGAGGCGAAGTTGCGCCTGGGCGTCGCGGTGCGCAACGAGGTGGACGCGGGGCGGCTTCCCGGCCCGCGCATCCGCGCCGGCTCGCTGGAGATCACCGTCACGGGCGGGCTGGGCGATGAAAGCCGCCTGCACAACCCGCGGCGCGCGCCCTCGCTGGTGATCGACGGGCCGGAGGAAATGCGCAAGGCGGTGCGGCTGTGCTGCCGCGAGGGCTGCGACAATATCAAGCTGGATGTCTCCGGCGATCCGTTCTATCCCGCTACGCCCGCCGACTGCACGACCATGTCGCTGGACGAGATCCAGATGGCAGTGCAGACGGCCCACAGCTTCGGCAAACGCGTGAACGTACACGCGCGTTCCATCGAGTCCGTGCGGCGCGCCCTGAGCGCCGGCGTCGACATGATCTACCACGCCGAGTACACGGACGAGGAAACGCTGGACCTGCTCGAAGCGGCGCGCGAGAGCGTCTTCGTCGCGCCGAGCATCAGCCTTTTTCACACCATGCTGCTCGAGGGCGAGCCGCACGGCATGCCGCGCGCGGTCGCCGAGAGTATGGGCATCCCCGCCCTGATCGAGGCCTCCGTGCGCACGCACACCGAACTGCGCAAGCGCGGCATCCGCCACCTCATCGGCGGCGACTACGGCTTCACCTGGAACATGCAGGGCAGCAATGCGCGCGATGTCCGGCACTTCGTGGACTACTACGGCTATTCACCCAGGGAGGCATTGCTCTGCGCCACCCGCAACGGCGGACTGGCCATGCGGCGCGAGGGCGACCTCGGCACTCTGCAGCCGGGCATGCTGGCCGACCTGCTGCTGGTGGACGGCGACCCGCTGCGCGATGTGGACATCCTGGCGGACCAGGCGCGGCTGCTTCTGGTGATGAAAGACGGCGCGCTGCATCGCGTGTCGCCGCCGTTGCTGGCCGCCTGATGGCGGGGCGCGGGCCTACTGCTCGCGCTCGACGTCGTAACACGCCAGGTAGCGCTCCAGCGTTGCGGCGATGCCCGCCTCATCCAGGCCGTATTGCGCGAAGGTGTACTCGTGCTTGCCGAACTTGTCCTGCGGGTTGTCCGCGAGCCACGCCCGCATGCCAGATTCCGCCGCGTGCGTGAAGTCATCACCCAGGCTTTGGTACAGGCCGCGCATCGTTTCGATCGGTTGGCGGAGGAGATCGGCATAGTGCACATCGATGATACGGCCTGCACCCAATGCGTCGCGCGCATCCATGATGCGTTCAGCGTGCTCGCGCGCCTGATAGGCGCAGTTGCGACCGACGAACAGCGGGTCGGCGCCACTGGAGAAAATGTTCTGCGCCAGCGCAATGATGCTGCAGAAGGAACCCACTGCGGCAAACGGGTCGCGGTGGGTCCAGATCAGCCGTGCGTCGGGATAGACCTTGAGCAATGTGGGCAGCCACAACGCATGCGAGGGCATCTTCAGGTTCCACGTCCCCGGCGCATCGGCCTGCAACACCTGCAGGAAACGCCTGTGGTATTCGTAGGCGGAGGTCATGTCCGTTTGCAGCAGCCAGTCGCGGTAGATGAGCTGGTTACAGCGCGATTCCCACATCAGCGTCTTGAAATCGTGCGCCATGATGAACACGCACTCGTTCGGGTAGATGGCGGAATTGCGGTAGTACTTGCCCATCTCAGGGCGCGCCGCGAGCATCTGGCGCTCGGCTTCCAGACGCGCGAGCGCGCGCGGATCGCTGCGCAGCTGGTCGCCCTGCGCCGGTGGCACCGGGTCGTCGATTTCCCAGGTCAACGGCGAACGGCGCGCGGGGTCCGCCGCCAGCAGGTTGCTGAGCAGCGTGGTGCCGGTGCGCGGGATGCCGAACACGAACACCGGCCGCGCTATGGGCCGCTCGAGCAGCTCCGGCCGCCGTTCGAGGTAGTCGGTGATTTTCAGCCGGTTGGCCAGCGCCTGCACGACGTTAGCCCGCGTGCGCTCCAGCGCCGCTGCCGGCGCGCCCCCGGCGTCGATGTCGCGCAACAGTATCTCGAGTCCTTCTCGAAACGTCTCGCTGTCGAAACGCGCAAGTCCGGTGACCTGCCGCGCCTGCTCGATCAGTTCCTCCGCTACCAGTGCCATTCATCCACTCCGCCGTTATCGATTCACCCGCCCGCTGCCCATTTGCGCGTGCGTGCGCAGATCTGCTGCCGGCCATCGTGGCACGTACGGGCAAACACAGGCAATCCCGCTGCCGCGCTGTGCAACTCGCACTGTCACGGGAGGCAGGAAACGCACTGCCCGATTGAACGCAGCGCCCGGCTTTCCTACACTGTCCGGCCGGAACCGAAAATTCCCTACACCTTCGCGACACACATGGGAGCACATGATGGCCGGTTCACTTTTTGATCTTCACGGCAAGGTGACGCTGGTCACCGGTGGCAACGGCGGACTGGGTCTTGGTTTCGCGCGCGGCATCGCCAAACAGGGTGGCGACCTGGTGATCTGGGGCCGCTCCGCCACCAAGAACGCGCGCGCGCGGGAGGAACTCGAGGCGTTCGGCGTACGCGTCGCCACGCGCGAGGTGGATGTGGCCTCCGAGGCTGCGGTAGTCGAGGGCTTTGCCGCGTTGCTGCAGGACTTCGGTCGCATCGACTGCGTGATTGCCAACTCCGGTATACCGGCGACGACGCGCTCCATCCTGCAGACCACCAGCGCGGATTACCACGGCCTGCTCGACATCAACATGCACGGCGCGTTTTTCACGCTACGCGAGGGCGCCCGCCATATGGTGGCGCGCGCCGAAGCCGGCGAACCAGGCGGCTCGCTGGTGTTCTGCGGCAGCCTGTCCATGTTCCAGGGCATTGCCGGCAAGGGGCAGTACGCCGCCGCCAAGGCCGGCATCGGCGCCCTGATCCGCTGCATGGCCGTGGAACTCGGCAAGTACGGCATCCGCGCCAACAGCATCGCGCCGGGTTACATCAAGACCGAGATGACCGGCAGCGCGGAGGAACTGTCGCCCATCGACCAGTACTTCGCGGCGAAGTCGCCAATTCCGCGACCGGGATACCCCGCCGATTTCGAGGCCATCGCCGCCTACCTCGCCTGCGATGCCTCCGCGTTCCACAGCGGCGACACCATCGTTATCGACGGTGCCAGCCTGATCAACCTGTAATACCGGAGCGTTCCGATGCGCGTACTCAATATTCACGGCGTCAACGATGTCAGGCTGGATCCGGTTGCGCCGCCGGCGCCCGGCAGCCGCGACGTCGTACTGAAAGTAAAGGCCTGCGGCATCTGCGGCAGCGACCTCACCTACATCAAGCTGGGCGGCATTCACCGCAAGCCGGGCGGCACGACGCCGCTGGGCCACGAGGCTGCCGGCGAGATCATCCACGTCGGGCGCGACGTCGAGGGTGTTGAGGTGGGACAGCGCGTGGTGATCAACCCCATGCAGACGCCAAGCTACATCGGCAGCGGCGGCCCGGAGGGGGCATTCACGGAAGAACTGCTGGTGCGTGATGCCCGCCTCGGCGACAGCCTGCTGCCGATTCCGGAGGACCTGCCCTACGAGATCGCAGCCCTCACCGAGCCGCTCTCCGTCGCCCTGCACGGCGTCAACCGCGCGCAGGTGACACCCGGCGACAAAGTGGTGGTGTTCGGCTGCGGGCCGATCGGCCTCGGCATGGTGCTGTGGCTGGTGGATCGCGGTATCGACGACGTAGTGGCGCTGGATCTCTCACCCGAGCGACTCGCGCGTGCGCAGGCGCTGGGCGCACGCGCGGTGCTGGACCCCACGCGCGAGGACGTGCCGGCGCGGCTGCGCGAACTGCACGGCACCGCACGCGTGTTCAGCCGCGAAGCCGTCGGCACCGATGCGTTCATCGACGCCGCCGGCGCGCCCGGTATCCTCAGCGATGTGGTGCGGATGGCGAAGCTCCACGCGCGCCTGGTGGTGACGGCGGCCTATACGCAGCCGGTGCCGCTGGATCTCGGCGCCATGCTCACCACGGAGATGACCATCACCACGGCAGTCGGCTACCCCACGGAAATGCCCGAGGTGCTCGCAGCCCTTCCCCGGCTCGCGGCGAAAGCCGCGCCGCTGATCACGCATCGGTTCGCATTCGACGCGGTGCTGGATGCGTTGCACGTAGCCAGCACACCGGCCTCGGCCAAGGTGATGATAGATTTCGATGCAGGAGCGCAGCAGTGAGCGCGGGCAGCGACGGCGACAAGCCCCTGCTCGCCTCACTGGTGCAGGCGGGCGAGGGACAGCAGGCGGCACAGGCGATCACCGCGAGTATTTTCATGGTGAAGGACATTTCCAATGCCTACCTGGTGACCGGTGACGACGGCGACGTGCTCATCAACGCAGGCTTCATGGACAACGCCGAACGCAACCGCGCGCTGTTCGAAGCCGTGCGCACCGGGCCTCTGCGCGCCATCATCCTCACCCAGGGCCACGCCGATCACTACGGCGGCGTGCCGGTGCTGCGCGAAACCGGCACCGAGATCATTGCCGAGCGGCGCTTCAGCGCAACCTGCCGGTTTTTCCAGACCCTGATGCCCTATCTCGGCCGGCGCTCTGCGCGCCTGTGGGCCGGCACCCTCAAGCGCAAGGGCACTCCGGTGCCGACCGTCGAGCCGGATATCACCGTGGACGGCCGCCTCACGCTCACGCTCGGTACGCGCTGCTTTGAACTGATCTCGACACCCGGCGGCGAGTCACCGGATTCGCTCACGGTGTGGCTGCCACAGGAGCGCACCGTTTTTACCGGCAACCTGTTCGGCCCGGTATTCATGTCCGTGCCCAACCTCTGCACCCTGCGCGGCGACAAGCCGCGCTCCGTGGAGCGCTTTCTCCGCTCTCTGGACACGGTGCGCGACCTCGGCGCCGAGTTGCTTATCACCGGTCACGGCGAACCGATCCGTGGGGCTGCGAATATCCGCGCCGACCTCGACAAACTGCATGCCGCCGTGTCGTTCATCAACGACGCCACCATTGCAGGCATGAACGAAGGGAAGGACGTGTATACGCTGATGCGCGACATCCGCCTCCCGGAAGCGCTCGCCCTCGGCGAATACCACGGCAAGGTCTCGTGGGCGGTGAAAACGATCTGGGAGGAGTACTCCGGCTGGTTTCACTTCGACTCCACCACGGCGCTGTACGCCGTGCCGCGCGCCAGTATCGACGCCGACCTGTGCCGTCTCGCCGGCGGCGCGGACAACCTCGCCGCCGAGGCACGCGCGAAACTCGCGCAACAGCGGCCGCTGGAAGCGTTGCACCTGCTGGATATTGCGCTCGGCGCAGAGCCTCAGAACCCGCAGGCGCTTGCGGCCAAGCGCGAGGCGCTGCAGGCATTGCTCGCCGCCAGCGGTGGCACCAATCTCAGCGAAGTGATGTGGCTGAAAGCGGACATTGCCGCGACCGAAGCCGCACTGGAAAACTGACCCTGTGCGCAGGTGAGCGGCCGGGTGTGACGCGCCCGGGGGCAGTTGGGCTCAGCGCATCACACTCACGCATCACACTCACTCGTTGCAGCGCTCAGCGCGGCTGCATGCGAATTGCCCCGTCGAGACGCACCGTTTCGCCATTGACATAACCATTGCGGATCAGTTCCAGCGCCATGCTGGCGTACTCGCCGGCCGCGCCGAGGCGCCGGGGGAAGGGCACCATGGCGCCGAGGGCCTGCAGCATCTCCGGCGTCGCCCTGGCCATCGCCGGCGTGTTGAAGATACCGGGCTGGATGGTGTTGACGCGAATGCCCTCGCGCGCAAGATCGCGGGCGATGGTCAGCGTCATACCGATGATCCCCGCCTTGGCGGCGGAATAGGCCGCCTGCCCCATCTGCCCCTCCGTGGCGGCCGCCGAGGCAGTGTTCACCATCACACCGCGCTCGCCGTCGATCGGTTCGAGCTCCATCATCCCCGCCGCGGCCCGCGTGATGCAGCGAAAGGTGCCGACCGTGTTGAGGCGCAGCACCCACTCGAACTTGTCGCTGGGGAAAATCGTAATTTCACCGGTCTTCTTGTCGCGGCGCGCGGTCGGGATGGCGTTGCCGCCGCCGGCGCAGCACACCAAAACCCGCTCCTGGCCCTGTTTGCTGCGCGCTTTGGCAAAGGCCGCATCGACGCTCGCGTCGGACAATACATCACACTGGCAGAACACCGCGCCGGTAGCGGCCGCTGCCTGTTCTCCGGTCTCCTCGTTGAGGTCGAAGATGGCGACCGCGACACCCTGCGCCCGCAGTGCCTGCACGGTCGCGAGCCCGAGCCCGGAGGCGCCGCCGGTGACCACGGCACTGAGCGATGAATCGATTTTCATAGGGTGATCTCCAGGGGAAATTTGGATGGGCGGCACGGGGCCTCGGCGCCCGGGCTGTTATAGCCCAGCCCTCGTAACTATGCAACAGTGTTGTTGACCTGTATACTGCCCGCTGCACTGACACGCAGGAGTGGTTATGACGCAGGTGATGAAGGGCATCCGGGTCCTGGAGATCGCGCAATTTACCTTTGTGCCCGCGGCCGGCGGCATCCTCGCCGACTGGGGCGCCGACGTCATCAAGATCGAACACCCGGTGCGCGGCGACACGCAGCGCGGCTTCATCAATCTCGGCGGCATCAAGCTCGACCCGGTGCGCAACACGCTGATGGAACACCCCAACCGGGGCAAGCGCAGTGTCGGCGTGGACGTCTCCACGCCCGGGGGTATCGAGCTCATCTACGAGATCGCGAAGACCGCCGATGTCTTCCTCACCAACTACCTCCCGGCACAGCGCCAGAAACTGAAGTTCGACATCGAGCACATTCGCGCGGTCAACCCCGACATCATCTACGCCCGCGGCAGCGCCTACGGCGACAAAGGGCCGGAGCGCGATATCGGCGGCTTCGACGGCACCGCGTTCTGGTCGCGCAGCGGTATCGGGCATTCCATGTCGCCCGAGGAACTGCCCGGTCCGCTCTCGCAGGGCATCCCCGCCTTCGGCGATTCCATCGGCGGCATGAATATCGCCGGCGGCATTTCCGCGGCGCTGTTTCACCGCGCACGCACCGGCGAGGCGCTGGAGCTCGACGTCTCCCTGCTCAGTACCGCGTGGTGGGCAGCCGGCGCGTCGGTGGATCTCGGTATCGAGCAGGGCAAGACCATGCGCAACCGCATGCCCAGCTCCGGCGCCAATCCGGGCAACCCCTTCAACGGCAACTACTACACCTCGGACAAGGGCACGATCAACCTGTGCATACTCACGCCCGGCCCGCTGATCCGCGACACCTTCACGCACCTCGGCATTGCGGAGGCAGCGGACGATCCGCGTTTTGCCGATGCGCAATCGCTGCTCAGCAACTGGCAGGCGGCGAGCGCACTCATCGCAGAGGCCATCGGCAAACAGCCGTTTGCCTACTGGCGGCAGCACCTGAAAACCCTGAAGGGCCAGTGGGCGCCCGTGCAGAGCCTGCTCGACCTTGCCACTGACGAACAGGCGCTGGCCAACGACATGCTGTTCGAGGTCGAGGCCGTCGACGGCGGGCCGCCGATGAAACTGGTGCGCGGGCCCATCCAGTTCAACCACCAGCCGGTCAGCACCACGCGCGCGCCGCAGGCGTCGGAACACACGGAGACCTTTCTGATGGAACTCGGCCTCGACTGGGATCGCATCGAGCAGCTCAAAGCCGCCGGCGCGATCGCCTGAGGCGGGCACTGCGATGCAAAGCGGATCGCAACGCAACAACCTCACACTGCCGTGACTGAACCTGCCCTGACTGAGTCGCCATGAAAATTTCGCTCCTGCTGGAAATGGCGGCGGAGGCCGCACCCGAGCGCACCGCCCTGGTCTGCGACGGGCGGCGCTGGACGTATACCGAATTGTTGCGCGCGGCGCGCGGCGCGGCACAGGTAGTTGCAGGCAGCGGGGCCAGCTACGTCGCCCTGCTTGATGAAAGCAGCGAGGCCGCGGCCATCGCACTGTTCGGCGCCGCCTATGCCGGCATTCCCTACGTCCCGCTGAATTACCGCCTGGCCGATGCCGACCTCGCCGCACTGCTCCTGCGCATCGCACCGGCCTGTGTGATCGGCGACACCGGCCGCGCCCTGCAGCTGGCACCTGCGGCCGGGCACACACTGTTCAGCCGCGCCGCATTCGTCGCGGCGGCACAGGAGGTCGACCCCGGCGTGGAGCGCGAGGGCGAAGGCATCGCCGCGCAGATATTTACCAGCGGCACCACTGCCGCACCGAAGGCCGCGCTGCTGCGCCACACCAACCTCGTCTCCTATATTCTCGGCACCGTGGAGTTCTGCTCCGCCGGCGAGGAGGAAGCTGCGCTGGTGTGCGTGCCGCCCTACCACATCGCCGGCATCGCGGCGCTGCTGAGTTCGATCTACGCCCTGCGCCGCATCGTGCTGCTGCCCAATTTTGAACCCGACGCCTGGCTGGCGCTGGCGGACACCGAGCGCGTCACCAATGCCTTCGTCGTACCGACCATGCTCGCGCGCATCATCGCCCGGCTGGACGCAGGCGCCAGCGCGCAGTTGTCAGCGCTGCAGGCCATCGCCTACGGCGGCGGGCGCATGC
Source organism: uncultured Halioglobus sp. (assembly GCA_964461965.1). GTDB lineage: Bacteria > Pseudomonadota > Gammaproteobacteria > Pseudomonadales > Halieaceae > Marimicrobium. The sequence continues at coordinate 116,536 of CAYWWD010000001.1, forward strand.
CGCAGGAACTCATCGAACGCGCGCTGGCGCTGTTCCCAGCCACCGGCTTCACCAACGCCTACGGACTCACGGAGACCAGTTCCACCATCGCCCTGCTGGGTCCGGAAGATCACCGCGCCGCACTGGCTTCCAGCGACCCCACCGTGCGCGCCCGCCTCGGCTCGGTCGGACAGCCACTGCCCACGGTCGAGATCGAGATTCGCGACGACCAGGGTCAGCCGCTGCCGGCGGGCGAGCGCGGCGAGATCTATGTGCGCGGTGAACAGGTCTGTGGCGAATACCGCGAGCGCAAGGCCATCGATGCCGACGGCTGGTTCCCCACACGGGACGCCGGATGGCTGGATGCGCAGGGCTACCTGTTCCTCGCCGGTCGCGCTGACGATGTGATCGTGCGCGGCGGCGAGAACATCTCACCCGGCGAAATCGAGGATGTGCTGGCCGCCCACCCGGCCATCATCGAGGCGGTCGCGGTCGGCGTGCCCTCGGTGGAATGGGGCGAAGCGGTCGGCGTCGCGCTGGTGATCCGGCCGGGCCACACCGCACCCGCCGACGAAGTGCTGCGCGCCCTGGTCAAAGACCGGCTGCGCTCCTCCCGCGTCCCGGAACGCATCCTCGTGGTGGATGCCCTGCCCTACAACGAGATGGGCAAGCTGCTGCGCCGTGAGGTGCGCCGGCTGATGGAAGCCTGACTCACCTAGTCGGACAGCTGCTGCAACAGCCGATCAAATTCCACTGGCGCGCGCTGACCAACTGCAGCGAGGCGAGTATCGAGGAATGCGGAAGCAGCCCTCACTTGCGGCGTCTACCCACCAGTCATCTTCGGTGTGTGAGCCGTTGGCGCACTAACAAAACTCAAACGCCTCCAGTTCCTCGGCAAACGCGCGCACGAAACGCGCCGCATCGGCGCCGTTGATCACACGGTGATCATAGCTCAGCGAAAGCGGGAGCCGCTGTTGCAACACGGGCCTACCTTGTGCATCGGGCACAAACCGCGATTGCGTGCGGCAGATGCCGAGGATTGCTACTTCCGGCGCGTTGATGATGGGAGTGAAACCTGTGCCGCCGATGTGGCCGAGCGACGACAGCGTGAAGCAGCCGCCGGACATCTCGTCCATCGACAGACCCTTGCCGCGCGCCTTCTCCGACAGACGGGCAATCTGGGCAGCGATGTCATCGATGGGTTTCTTGTCACACTCGCGCACCACCGGCACCAGCAGGCCGCCGGGCACATCGACGGCAATACCGATGTGGTAGTACTGCTTGGTGTAGAGCGTGGTGCCGTCCGCACTTAGCGATGTATTGAATTGCGGATACCGCTGCAACATGGCGACGGACACCTTCACCAGCGCGGGCAGCAACGCGCGCTTGCTCTCGGGGTGTGCCGCGTTCCACGTCTGGCGGCGCTGCTCGAAGTCGGTGATATCGGCCTCGTCGTGATGCGTCACATGCGGAATCATCGCCCAATTGCGCTGCATGACGCGGCCGACATGCTGTTGCACACGTCCGAGAGGCTGCGCCTCGACGGGGCCGAACAGGGCATAGTCCTGGGCGGGCCAGGGCAGTAGCGGCGGTGGCGTGTCGGTCATGCGGTGTGCTCCGCGCTGGCGTGATCGAAAGTTTTTTTTGCGGTCGCAGTCAGACCCGTTCGATGATGATGGCCGGTGCCATACCACCGGCGGCGCACATGGTGATGAGCGCGCGCTGCTGGCCGCGACGCTCCAGTTCATCGAGGGCGGTGCCGATCAGGATGGCGCCGGTGGCGCCGATGGGGTGGCCGAGCGCGATGGCGCCACCGTTGACGTTGATCTTCTCACGGTCGATACCGAGGTCACGGATGAATTTTTCGACAACGACCGCGAACGCTTCGTTCACTTCCCACAGGTCGATGTCGGCGATGGCAAGACCCGCCTTCGCCAGCACTTTGCGCGCCGCCGGCCCCGGCGCGTTCAGCATCAGGGTGGGATCATCTCCCATGTTGGCGGTGGCGACCACTTTCGCGCGCGGTTTCAAGCCGCGCCTGCTCGCATAACGGCCGGAGGCGAGCAGCAGGCCTGCTGCGCCATCCACGACGCCCGATGAACTGCCGGCGTGATGGACGTGCTGTATCACGAGGTCAGGGTAGCGCCGGTTGATCAACTGACGAAAGGTGATGCCGCTGGCGTCCGCCGGCATATCGGCAACCCGCGCGAAGCTCGGCTCCAGCGCCGCGAGATCCGCCGCAGTGGTCTGCGGCCGGGGATACTCGTCCCTTGCGAGGACGATCTTGCCGGCATCATCAACCACCGGCACGATGGAGCGATCAAAACGGCCTTCACTGATAGCTCGCGCCGCGCGCTGCTGGCTCTGCAATGACAGTGCGTCCAGCGCTTCGCGACTGATGCCTTCCAGCGACGCGACCGCATCGCCGCACACACCCTGGTGCGATTGCGGGTGGCGCTGCTGCAGCCTCGTGTTGCCCGAACCCACGCCGAGGCGCTTCAAGCCGGCCTGGGCCTCCTCCATCCCGAGTGTGGTGATCAGCGACATCATCTCCGTGCCGCCGGCAATCACCAGGTCTTCCATGCCGGACATGAGCTGGCCCGCCGCGAGGCTGACCGCCGTGATACCGCTGCCGCAGAAGCGGTCCAGTGTGACGCCGCTGGCGCGGATATCGAAGCCGGCATCGAGCGCGGCCATGCGGCCCATGTCGCCGCCCTGCATGCCTTTCTGCGCGCTGGTGCCCCAGATGATGTCGTCCACGTCGGCGGTGTCCAGCCCGTTGCGCTCGCGCAGGGCGCCGAGCACGGTGGCGGCGAGGTGCTGCGGATGCAGATTTACCAGGGCGCCCTTACCCGGCTTGCCGTTGCCGCGCGGCGTGCGCACCGCGTCGATGATGTACGCTTCCGACATGTTCCTGCCTCCCTCGGTGAGTGCCAGAGCCCCCGTGCGAAGGCCGTGGGCGACTATACACCCGCCATTTTTGTTACTCAACAATGTTGTTTATAAAGGAGTGTCTCGGTTGGAAGTTTATCGCAGGGTATCGTATGAGCCGGAGCCGGAAGCGGTTCACCGGAACACGCCCAAAAGCCAACATCCGGGTAGAGGGGCGGGGGTCGACAGCCATGTAGCCCCACCGTAACGGGGAAACGCGTCCGGCTCCGGCTCATACTTGCGCCATCGATCTAGACGGCGACACTACCATTGATAGCGACGACAGCGGCGACACCGTGGATGGCACGCCCTGAGTCGCCGGCGTCTGCTATCATCGCCCGGGGCAGCATTATGAAACCGGGCATCATGAAGCATAAAAAACCAGCAGGCGGGCGTACGGCATCGAGCGCGCCCAAGCGGCGTTACAACAGTCCGCTGCGCCAGCAGCAGACGCTCGAAACCCGCGAGCGCATCATCGCCGCCGGCGCGAACCTCGTGCGCAGTTATCCCACCTGGGACTGGACCAACCTGACCGCCCTCGCCGTGGGCGAACGCGCCGGCGTGAGTGAGCGCACCGTGCAGCGCCACTTCCCCACGGAGCGGCTGTTGCGCGACGCCGTGCTGCAGCGCGTGTACGAGGAGTCGGGTATCGGCCTGGAGAATATGCAACTCGAGAATTTCGCGGCCATTACCGTGCGCCTGTTCGCCTATCTCTCCTCCTTTGCTACCACCGCGCAGGTGCCCAGCGACCCCACGTTCCTGTCCATGGACCAGCGCCGCTGCGCCGCCATGCTCAAAGCCGTGGAAGATGAGACGCCGGAGTGGAACGCGCAGCAGCAGCGCGTGGCTGCGTCCGTGCTAGATATCATCTGGAATCCGCCGACCTACGAGCGCCTCATCGCCACCTGGGGTTTTACGCCTGCGCGCGCCAGTGAAGCCCTGACCTGGCTGATCGGCCTGATCGAGTCCGCCATCCGCAACGGCGAGCGCCCCCCGCTCAACGAGTGACATCCGGCGTCGGGCGGCGCAAGTCATCCAGCCGCGCACCCGCGCCGGGTTCACCGCAGTGCGCTTGCGCGGGCCCTGGCAAGCCGGTATTGTTCAACACCAGTGTTGTCTAGATAACCCCCCGGCGAGAGCGCCCGCCACCCGACAGGAGCCTGAATGGCCAACGAACACGCCGTCATCGTCGGCGCCAGTCACGCCGCGGCGCAACTCGCCACCAGCCTGCGCCAGGGCGGATGGACGGGCGCCATATCACTGGTCGGTGACGAAGCCATCGCGCCCTACCACCGCCCGCCGCTGTCGAAAGCCTACCTCGCGGGTGAAAAACACAGCGATGAACTCCTCATCCGCCCGGCGACGTACTACGAAAAATCCGGCATCGACCTGCTGTTGGGCACCCGGGCCACCGCCATCGATCGCGCTAACAAGCGCCTGCGCCTGCACGACGGCGGCGCGATTCCCTACACCAAGCTCGCGCTCGCCACCGGCGCCCGCGTGCGCAAACTGTCCCTGCCCGGGCATGAACTCAACGGCGTGTTCTACCTGCGCGACCTCAACGATGTGAACCGCATCCGCGGCTTCATCGGGCCGGGCAAATCGGCCGTGATCGTCGGCGGCGGTTATATCGGCCTCGAAACCGCGGCTTCTCTGCGCAAGCTGGGCATGCAGGTCACGGTGCTGGAGGCATTGCCGCGCGTGTTGCAACGGGTCACTGCGCCGGAGGTGTCCGCGTTCTACAGCCGGGTACACGCCGAAGAAGGCGTGCGCATCATCACCGAGGTGGCAGTCGACTCGCTGGAGGGCAGCGGCACCGTCGCTGCGGTGAAGCTCGCCGACGGCACACAACTGCCCGCGGACATCGTGGTCATCGGCGTGGGGGTGCAGCCTGAAACGGCGCTCGCGGAAGCGGCCGGTCTCGCCGTGGACAATGGCATCGTGGTCGATGAGTTCGCCCGCACCTCCGATCCGGACATCGTCGCAGCGGGCGATTGCACCAACCACTACAACCGGCTGTACAATCGCCGGCTGCGGCTGGAGTCCGTACAGAACGCCACCGACCAGGCGAAGACCGCAGCCAGCACGCTGTGCGGCAAACTCGAAGCGTACGACACGCTGCCCTGGTTCTGGTCCGATCAGTACGATCTCAAGCTGCAGATCGCCGGCCTGTCGCAGGGCTTCGATCGTGTCGTGCTGCGCGGAGAGAGCGCCACCGGGCGTTCGTTCGCCGCGTTTTACTTCCACGGCGAACGCCTGCTCGCGGTGGATGCCGTGAACCGCCCGAAGGAATTCATGGCGGTGCGTCGTGCGCTCACTGCCGGCCAGACCGCTAACCCGGCAGCGCTCGCGGACGAGAGCATCGAGATCCAGCAGGCTTTTACCCCCTGATCCCCGGTTCCAAGGAAACCACGCCATGCCACTAGTGAAATTCATCGCCGCGGACGGCCGCGAAACTGAAGTCCATGTCGCCGCCGGCACCACGCTCATGCACGCAGCCACCGACCACGGCGTCGCCGGCATCCTCGCCGACTGCGGCGGCGCCTGCAGCTGCGCCACCTGCCACTGCTATATCGACGAGGCGTGGGTGGAAAAAACCGGCAGCGCCGACGAGGTGGAAGCCCAGATGCTCGAATTCGTGCTCGCCCCGGAGGCGAACAGCCGCCTGAGCTGCCAGATCGTGATCGACGACAACCTCGATGGACTCGTCGTCAGATTGCCCGCCACCCAGATCTGAATCCACCGCGCACCCACCGAAGGGACGAAACCATGCGTTTATCCGTACACCGCGCCGGCCGTCTCGGGCAGGTCACGCTGCTGGCAGCCGGTCTTTGCGTCGCGGCCACCGCCGCGGCGCGCTCCACGACCGACCAGTTGCAGTTCGGCGACAAGTATTCGCCGCTCAAGCAGATCACGCGGGACAACGTCGGCAAACTCGGCGTCGCCTGGGAGTACCACACCGGTGAAACACCCGAGGATACGACCAAATCCCTGATCGCCTTCGAGGACCAGCCCAGCCTGATCGAGGGCAACCTGGTGATCTGCACGACGTCGCGACGCGTGATCGCGCTGGACCCGCAAACGGGGCGGGAGCGCTGGGTGTTCGACCCGAAAGCGCGCAAGGTCGGCATGCAGAAATGCCGCGGCGTCGCCAGTTGGACGGACGCGGACGCGCCTGCGGACGCCGTCTGCCGAACACGCATCTTCGTCGGCACCTCGGATAACACGCTGGCCGCCATCGATGCCCGCGACGGCAAACCCTGCGCCGGTTTCGGCGAACAGGGCGCGGTGCATATTGCGCCGACCAAGCCGGAAATCTTTCCCGGCGAACTGTTGATCAGCTCCCGGCCAGCGGTGGTGAACGACGTGGTCGTGGTGGGCTCGGCCGTTGCGGACAACCAGCGCGTGGACGCACCCAGCGGGCGGGTGCTGGGCTTCAACGCCCGCACCGGTGCGCAGGTGTGGGAATTCGACCCCCTGCCGCGCGATCCCGCGGACCCTGCGGCCAAAACCTGGGCGAAGGGCACGGCGGAGGGCTTCGGCGGCGGCAACGTCTGGGCGGACATGGCGGTCGACCAGGCGCTGGACCTGGTGTACCTGCCGACCACCAGTCCCTCCGGTGATTTCTACGGCGGCGATCGCGCCGGTGACAACCTGTACTCGTCCTCAGTGGTGGCGCTGCGCGGCGCAACCGGCGAGGTCGCCTGGCATTTCCAGTTCGTGCACCACAACGTGTTCGACTACGACACACCGGCCCAGCCGATGCTGGTCGACCTGCCTCACAATGGGCAGCTGGTTCCGGCACTGGTGCAGAACACCAAGATGGGCCTGATCTTCACCTTCAATCGCGCCACCGGCGAGCCGCTCTCGCCCATTGTCGAACGCCCGGTGCCGCAGGCCGGCAAGGTGGAGAGTGAAGTGCTGGCGCTGACGCAGCCCTTCCCGGTGGAGATGCCCACACTGGCGCCGCAGGGGTTCTCGCCGGACGATGCCTGGGGCTTCACCTTCATCGACAAATGGCTGTGCCGCAAACAGGTTGAACGCTTCAACTACGGCCCGATCTACACGCCGGTGAGCGAACGAGGCACGATTTTTTCACCGTCCGCGGGCGGTGGCCCGAACTGGGGTGGCGGCGGCTACGATGCGGATACCCACGTCATGGTAGTGCCGTCCAACCGCGTGCCCATGGTGATCACGCTGATCCCGGCCGACCAGGCGGCATCCAATGAGGAACGCGGCAGCGAGAGCCTGATGGCCATGACCTTCCCCATCGCCGGATCGCCATACCACTACCGCGTGCAACCGCTGCTCTCCCCGCTCGGCTCGCCCTGCTCTGCACCGCCGTGGGCGGCCCTCAGCGCGGTGGACATGGAAAAAGGTGAACTCCTATGGGAAGTGCCTCTGGGCAGCATCGACAAGATGCTGCCGGTAAAACTGCCCTTTGAACTGGATCTGGCGCTCGGCACGCCCGGCGCCGGTGGCCCGCTGGTCACGGCAGGTGGGCTGGTGTTCATCGGCTATACGCTGGACGACCGCTTTCGCGCATTCGATATGAAAACCGGCGAGGAGCTCTGGCAGGCCGACCTGCCGGCGGCCGGCACTGCGGTGCCGGTGAGCTATGAAGCCGGCGGCGAACAGTACATCGTCATTCCGGCCGGCGGGCACACCATGTACCGCAGCACGCTGGGCGATGCGGTGGTGGCGTACAAACTGAAGCCGTAGCGACATCGCTCGCACGGCGAAGCCGTTGTGACAGCGACGGTGAACCTGTCGCGTGTTACCTGCGCACACCCGGTGCAATCCGCTCGACGAACTCGAGCACGGCTGCGGTAAAAATATCGTTGCGATCGCCTGCCACCATGTGCCGGGCATTCGCCACATCGACATACTCGGCCTGCGGCACCAGTTGCAGGAATTCCCGCGCGACCGCTTCCGTCACCAGGTCGCTCATCTGCCCGCGCACCAGCAGCATGGGCTGGCGTATGCGCTGCGTGGCCGCGATCAGGTTGCCGGGGGCGCCGAGTGCATCGCGGCTCAAGGTGAGGAAATTCGGATCCCAGTGCCAGTAGTAGCGGCCGTCGTCGCGCAGGCGCAGGTTCTTCGCGAGCCCCGACACATCGCCCCGTCGCGGGCGGTGCGTGTACACGGCAATAATGTCAGCGGCCTCCTCCAGCGAGGCAAACCCGTCATCCATACGCTCAGACATAAAACCGATGATGTTCATCGCGCCCTCGGCGCTCATGTTCGGGGTGATATCCACCAGCACGATCGCAGCGTATATCGCAACATCGGATTCACCCTGCGCCAGCATGGCGGACAAACCGCCCAGCGATGCGCCCACCAGCACCGGCGGTTGCGTTAATTGCTGCGCGATGGTCCGCTGGTCGCGCGCGAACCGTTCGAGGTCGTAGACACCGTCGCTGGACCAGCCGCTGTCGCCGTGGCCGCGATGATCGTAGGACAGCGCGTACCAGCCGTGCTGCGCCAGCGTCCGCGCGGTCCTGCCCCAGGAATGCCGTGTCTGGCCGCCGCCATGTGCAAACAGGATCGGCGGATCCGCGGGATCACCGTGCGCATCGGCAACAAGGATGACGCCATCGTCCATCTCGAAGTGGCGGGTCGCAAAGGGCATAAATTCTCCAGTCGCGTGCTCAGGGTGTAGCAGGCGTCAAATCGTCGGGGACGTCAATGTCACACAGGATGGCGGGATCTGCCAGCGCAAGTTCGATGACATTTCGTTCATGCGCGTCCAGCAGGCGCCGGGCGCCGCTGTCGCCCGCGAGCGCAGCGAGTTCGGGAAAGAACGCGCGACCAAAAGCGACCGGATGGCCGCGCCGGCCCGCGCAGACCGGGGCGACAATCGTATCCTCTGACAACTGTTCCGCGATCTGCCGGTAGGTCGAGGACGCAATCCACGGCATGTCGGCGAGCGCCACCAGCACGCCGCGCCAATCCGGTAGCCGACTGATGCCCTCGGCGAGCGTGCCGCCCATCCCCTCCCCCGCGCGCTCACAGCGCAGGCAGCGAAAACCGCGCGTGCGCAGTTCACGCGCCAGCGCGGCATCGTCCGCTGCCACGCACACCAGCAGGGGAAGGCCACTGCCGGCGAGACCGGCCAGCGTCGCGTCGAGCATACATCGGCCATCGGGCAGACGTGCCAGGCGTTTGTCGGTGCCGAAGCGCCGGGCGCGCCCGGCGGCCAGCAGCAGCACGCCTGCCGTCACGCGCCAGAGTCCGCGTGCGCGCGCCGCAGTTGCGTGAGCTCTGCCATGATGGACACGGCGATCTCGATCGGTGTCTTGCTGCCGATATCGAGGCCCACCGGTGCGTGCAGCCGCGCGATACTCGCCTCGGGGATGTCGAGCTGGCGCAGGCGTGCGAGGCGTTTGTCGGTGGTGCGCTGCGAGCCCAGCGCGCCGACGTACCAGGCGTCGGTGGCCAGCGCTTCCATCAGCGCCATATCGTCGATGCGCGGATCGTGCGTCAGCGTGATGATGACGCTATGCCGGTCGGCGCCATGCGCGCGGATGACATCGTCGGGCATGCCCTGCACCCGCTGCACTGCGGGGCCCTCCCACTGGTCCAGCAATGCCTGCCGGGGGTCGGTGACGATCACGTCAAAGTCCATGGCCTGGGCCAGCTCGGCGAGGCTGCAGGCCAGCTGCCCGGCGCCCACCAGCAGCATGCGCTGGCGCGGACCGAAGCACTGGGAGAGGCGGCGCTCATCGAACACCAGCGGCGCGAAGTGCTCGACCGCTGCGATGGTGGTGACGCCGGTGGTGAGGTCGAGGTGACGCACGAGGCACCGGCGTGCCGCGAGCGCGGCGAGGGCCGCTTGCAGCCACAACGCATCCGCTTCGGTAAGTCGTTGCAGCAACAGCGTCAGCCGGCCGCCGCAGGGCAGACCCAGCCGTTCGTTTTCCTCCGCGCTGACACCGTACTCGAGCAGCTGCGGGCGCGCGCCGGAAAACGCGCCCGCGCGCAGGCGCTCCAGCAGATCGTCCTCTACGCAGCCACCGGAGACAGAGCCGACCTGCCGCCCGTCATCCGCAATCACCACCACCGAGCCGACCGGACGTGGCGAGGAACCCAGTGTGCGCACGATGGTGCACAGCCAGGGCCGGGTGTCTGCGAGCCAGGTGAGTGCGTGTCGCAATACCTCGTGGTCTATCGCCTGCACCGCAACCTCGTCGTCACCTGGTTTGTGGGTCTGTCCGCTCGGAACATTTTTCCCTCGCGACTGTAGTCTATCCCGACATTTCGTGTCACCATGTTGACATCATTTTTTCGCCGCTGTGGCCGCCCCGCAGCGCAGGTATCGGGAAGGCCAATTCCCGGCAAATCCAGGTTTCCTACAGGAGGAGTTTATGCAGCCAGCGCAGTACGCAGCGCCGACCAGCGTAGCCGACGCCACGCAGGCGCTGCACGGCAGCAGCAACGCGAAAATCCTGGCCGGCGGCACCGACCTGCTGGTGCAGATCAAGCTGGGCCTGCGCGAACCTGCGCTGGTAGTCGACATCAAGCGCATCCCCGAGTTGATGGACTACACGCTGAGCGCGTCCGGCCTGCGGCTCGGCGCGGCAGTGTCTGGCGCGAGAGTGACCGCCGACGCGGAACTCACCGCGCTGTACCCCGGCTTCATCGAGGCGCTCGGCCTGATCGGCTCCAGCCAGGTACAGGGCCGCTGCTCGGCGGGCGGCAATCTCTGCAACGCCTCGCCGGCGGCAGATTCCGTGCCGGCGATGATCGCCAATCGCGCGGTGTGCAACATCGTCGGCCCCAGTGGTGCACGCTCGGTCGCGGTGGAGACATTCAACCTCGGGCCCGGTAAAAACTGTCTTGCGCCGGGTGAAATCCTGGTGTCGATCGAACTGCCCCGCCCTGCACCGCGCAGCAGCGACGCGTACCTGCGCTTCATCCCGCGCACGGAGATGGATATCGCGGTAGCGGGCGCTGCGGTGGCACTGACGCTGGACGCAGCGGGAACCTGCACCGCTGCCCGGGTCGCTATCGGCGCAGTGGCCCCCACGGCACTACTGGTACCGGCTGCCGCCGACGCACTCATCGGCAGCACTCTGGAGGAAACGGCCTTGAACCAGGCCGCAGCCGCTGCGAGCGCCGCCGCCTCACCCATCAGCGATAAACGCGGCACCGCCGAGTTCCGCAAAAAAGTGGTCGGCGTGCTGGTGCGCCGCGCCGCGCTGATTGCAAAGTCACGCATCGAAGGCAACGCTTAAAAGCCACAGGACATGTCCATGCAGCGAAAAACCCACGTCAGCACCACCATCAACGGCGAGCCCTGCGAGTTCCTGTGTGAACCGCTGCAGGTACTGTCCGATGTCCTGCGCACCACCCTGAACATGACCGGCACCAAGGAGGGCTGCACCACGGGCGACTGCGGCGCCTGCTCCGTCCTGCTGGACGGCGCACTGGTCTGCTCCTGCCTGGTGCTGGCGGTGGAAGTGGAAAACCGGAGCATCGAAACCATCGAGGGCATCGGCGCGGAAGGCAGGCTGCACCCGATCCAGCAGAAGCTGCTGGAGCACGCGGCACTGCAGTGCGGCATCTGCACACCGGGTGTCGTCATCGCCGCCAAGGCCCTGCTGGAAAAAAATCCCGACCCCAGCGAGACGGAAGTTCGCTACGCGCTGGCGGGCAACCTGTGCCGCTGCACGGGCTACGACAAGATCATTCGCGCCGTGCTCGATGCGGGCGCGGCCATGCGCGCGGAGGCAAGGTCATGAACCAGCCCGTCAAACCGGTCAAAACCGATTTCAAATACGTCGGCACCCGCCCCATCCGCCCGGACGGGCCGGACAAGGTGACCGGGCGCGCCCAATACGGCGCCGACCTGAACCTGCCGGGCATGCTGTTCGGCCACATCGTGCGCAGCCCGCACGCGCATGCGCGCATCAAATCCATCGATTTCAGCGCAGCGCTGGCACTGCCCGGCGTACTCGCAACGCTGTGCGCCGAGGATTTCCCTGACCCCGGCGACCGCATCCTGCCGGGCGCGGAGATCGAGATGAAGCTCAAGGACATTTCCCCCATCATCATGGCCCGCGGCAAAGTGCTGTTCCACGGCCAGGCTGTGGCAGCAGTGGCCGCCACCTCCGCCAGTCTCGCAGCCGCCGCGGCCAAACTCGTGCAGGTGGACTACGAGGTGCTGCCGCACGTGCTGGATGTGCACGCCGCGATGCGCGCCGACGCGCCGCTGCTGCATGACGATGTCTTCACCCAGGGTGTCAATCCACCTGCGACCCAACCGTCCAACCTCTCGGTGGATTTCGCGCTGGACATGGGCGACCTCGCCGCCGGCTTCGCCGCTGCGGACGTGATCGTGGAGCGCACCTACCGCGTGCCGATGTGCCACCAGGGCTACATCGAGCCGCACGCCGCCGTGGCGCGCGCGGACGAGAACGGTCGCGTGGAAATCTGGTGCTGCACGCAGGGGCAGTTCATGGTGCGCAGCATGACTGCCGAGATCACCGGTATCGAACTCGGCAAGATCAAGGTCATCGCCTCCGAGATCGGCGGCGGCTTCGGCGGCAAGACGACGGTCTATGTGGAACCGGTGGCGGCGGTACTCGCGCGCAAATCGGGCCGGCCGGTGAAGATCGTCATGAGCCGGGAGGACGTGTTCCGCGCAACGGGCCCGGTCTCCTCCGCCGAGACGCGCGTCAGGATCGGCGCGACCAGGGACGGCAACATCACCGCCATCGAAACCGACATCCTGATGGATTCCGGCGCGTACTCCAGCAGCCCCATCATGCCCTCCACGATGTTCGCGTCGGCCTGTTACCGCTGTGCCAACATGCGCAGCCGGGGCCGCGAGGTGCTCACCAACAAACCCAAGGTGTGGGCCTACCGCGCGCCGGGCGCGCCGCAGTCCATCCTGGCGGTGGAATGCGCGGTCAACGAAGTGGCCGAACTGCTCGGCATGGACCCCATCGACCTGCGCCTCAAGAACGCCGTGGAGGAAGGCGATGTGCCGCTGTTTGGTTTGCCCTTCCTCGCCATCGGCCTGAAGAAAGCGCTACAGGAGGCGAAGAACCACCCCAACTACCGCGTGCCTCTGCAGAGCGGCCAGGGCCGCGGCGTCGCCTGCGCCTTCTGGATCAACGCCGGCATGCAGTCCAGCGCCACCATCAACGTCGCGGCGGATGGCCACCTCCACATCCTCACCGGCAACCCCGACATCGGCGGCTCCCGTGCCTCCATGGCGCTGCTCGCCGCCGAAGTGCTGGGCATTCCCGTGGACACCGTGCACCCGGCCATCGTGGACACGGATTCGGTCGGCTACTGCGACACCACCGGCGGCAGCCGCACGACACTGGCCACCGGCGGCGCCGTCATCCAGGCGGCGGAGATGCTGGTGGCCGAGTTGCGCAGACGCGCGGCGGCGATCTGGAGTGTCAATTTCGAAGACGTCGAGTGGTTCGACGGCCGCGCGAGTGCGCGCACCGGCGGCGATGTGCTGATGGAAGGCGCCGCCGCACAGGCGACACACAAAAGCCTGTCGCTGGCGGAACTCGCCGCGATGGCTGGCGCGACCGGCGGGCCGCTCAGCGCGGTCGCCACGCTGCACGCGCACAACGCGCAACCGGCCTTCGCGGTGAATATCTGCGACGCGGCGGTGGATCGAGAAACCGGCAAGGTCGATATCGTCCGCTTCACCTGCGTGCAGGACGCCGGCAAAGCCGTGCACCCGGCGTACGTGGAAGGCCAGATGCAGGGCGGCGCCGTGCAGGGCATCGGCTGGGCGCTGAACGAGGAGTATCTCTACAACGAGAAAGGCGAACTCGATAACGCCGGCTTCCTCGACTTCCGCATCCCGGTCGCCTCCGACCTGCCCATGATCGACACGGTGATCGTGGAAGTGCCCAACCCGCTGCACCCCTTCGGCGTGCGCGGCGTCGGCGAAGTGCCGATCTGCCCGCCGATGCCCGCCGTGGTCACCGCCGTCAACCAGGCGGCCGGCGTGCGCGTGTGCGACCTGCCGCTGACGCCGCCGAAGTTGCTGGCGGCGATTGACGCGGTGTGATGTGCACGCGCTGCCGCCGCGCGTGCGCGCGTCCGGCGCGCGGATAGCGCATGGCCAGGATCACCTTCAACTCCGAGCTGCGCCGCCACACCGGCGACGTGCGCGAGGTCGAGATCGACGCGCTGAACTACCAGGAGCTGATCGGCAGATTGTCTCTGCGGTTTCCCGCGCTGACCAACGCTGTACTCGCAAAATATACAGTTGCCATTAACGGCGTGATCATCCAGATGCCGCTACTGGAGACGCTCACCGACGACAGTGAGGTTGTGTTTATCGCGAGGATTGCGGGCGGTTGAATCTCTGCAATCATGTCACCTGCCGGGACGGGACGGCATTCTGCGCCGGGGATTGTCCGCAGCAGGATGCGGGGGCGGAATCCGCGCCGATCTGACTGACCACGCTCGTCATTTTGTCGACGGGGCAATCACAGACGTTACCGACATTCGAATCCACCGCGTGGTCAGTTTGGCTACCCGGCGCAGGTCTTTCCAGAATGCGCGCAATCGATCGGAGAGACGAAACTTTCCATACAGTCGCAGGTGGTGGTAGCACCACACCGAGTAACCGGCGCACTCCGGCAGCGCTTCGTACCCCGGCTCCACATAGCGGCCAGTCCGTCGGCCCACCCACGCCCAGAGCCAGGCATACAGCGGGAACAGGGGCTTCGCACAGAACCAGGACGGCGACGGACTCTTGGACCCCATCCAGTGGATGAGGTGAAACGGGCAGCTCTGGTTCGTGACATCCGCCAGCGACACGTGGACACAGGCAGCGCCGCTCACCCAGCGGAACTCCTCGCCAAAGGGGAGCACGGCGAGCCGCAATTTGTGGGCCAGGTAGTTCAGCCGCCCCTGATCGCGAAAAAACAGCTCACCGCAGTGCCAGGTCCAGTGGTCGATGCCAAGCTCCTGCCGGTAGAACCTGCGCTCCGCGTCGACCAATGCACACAGATCGGATTCCTTGATCGCCAACCGGCGGCTCGCCCACACACCGGCATTGAACGGCTGGTGTGCGTAGAAATCGTGATCAGGATCGAATCGCGCCAGTGGCCCGCGCCCAATATCCCGCGCGATGAAACCCCGGTAAATTTCATAATCGTCGTGCGCCGGGGTCTCCATCACCTGACGCCATTGCCCGGCGTCCATCAGGAACTGCACCATGAGGAAATCGCCGTCCTGCCTTACGAGTCGCTTCGCCAGGGCATCCAGTGACCTGACCACGATCGTATCCGCATCAAGATACAGAAACACGTCGAAGGGCCCCTGGAATGCCCAGAACTTCCTGTCGATGTGCCCGAGCTCGGCCCAGAAGCCGGAGGTCGGCGGCGGCACAATGCTGACCTCGAACGGATGATCCTCGAGATCGAAACCCTCACCCGGAATTATCATGATGGGAATCTCGGGGCTGACCGCCTGGATACTGCGAACCAGCACCGTCGAGAGATGAAAATCGCCCGGGTAGGTCAGAATATAAATGCCGAACGTAGTATGTGCGCTGTGCAAACCTCAATGACTCCCCTGGCGACAGAAATTCGTGTACTGCTTCGAGCTGTGTACCACACACTCAACCAGAGATCACGCTGTCATTAGCAGCGGGGCGCTCCAAATCTGGCGCCGCATCATGCAGGCCTGCCCGGCAAGGGAGCCAAGCGCAGAGTACTGCTGCTTCAACACCACCACCTCACTGGACACCCGCTGCGCGTTGCGGCATGGTGTATACCACTTTCCCTGCAGCACGAAGGACGCACGCATGCCACTCGACCCTCAATTCACCGAGATCATCAACCAGCTGGGCGCACTGCCGGCCTTTACCGAGCTGCCGCTCGACCTGCTGCGCTCGATGCCGACGCCCGTGAATCCTGATCCCGCAGCGGTGGATGCGGTGAGCGACCGCACGATACCAGGGCCAGGCGGCGAACTGAACCTGCGTATCTACCGCAGCGGCGCAGGCGATGCCCTGCCCCTGCTGGTATTCATGCACGGCGGTGGTTTCGTGCTCGGCAACCTCGACAGCCACGACGACCTCGCGCGGCGGCTGACCGCGAAATTGCAGTGCGTGACCGTCGCGGTGGACTACCGCCTCGCACCGGAAAATCCGTTCCCGGCTGCGGTGGACGACTGCTACGCGGCGCTCAACTGGGCGGCGGACCATGCGGCGGAACTCGGCGCGGACGTCAACCTGCTGACCGTGATCGGCGACAGCGCCGGCGCCAACCTGGCGGCGGTGATGGCGCTGCGCGCACGCGACGCCGGGGCACCCGCGCTGGCCGCACACGTCATGATTTACCCGGCGGTGGATTTGAGCGCGGAAATGAAACCGGCGCCCGACGGCAACTTCTACATGCTGAGCCCGGCAACCCGGGCGTTCTTCAACGGCGCTTACCTGCGCGATGAGGCGCAGCTCACACTGCCGTATGTGTCACCGCTGATGGCGGACGACCTGCGCAAGCTGCCACCGGCGCTGATGATCACTGCGGAGTACGATCCGCTGTGCGAACAGGGCGAGGCTTACGCCGCTAAATTAAAACAGGCTGGGGTTGATACCACGCTGCTGCGCTACGACGGCGCGATCCACGGCTTCGCCACCTTTCCGGTGCCTATGCAGCGTGACGCCGTGGAGAAGATCGCACAGTGGCTCAGCACGCACTATGGTGCGCACCGCAATGAGACTCAGGCGGCAGCGCAACGCAGGGGGGTACGCTCATGATGGGGATGGGCGACGGCAGCTGTCCGTATAAATTCAACTTTGAACCCGCCACCTTCAAGGTGGGCGACACCGTGAGCTACCGCGTGCCAAAGCTCGGCGACTTTCCCTTCGCCGCCGAGATCAAGGCGGTGTACGAGGATCACATCGAGATCAGCGACTACGGCGAACCGGACCGGCGCCTGCGCGCCACACGGGAGAAGAACCCCGTGGTGGCGGACGCAGACGCACTCGGCTAGCTCAGAAGTTATACCTGAGCGCGACGCTGTAGGTACGCGGCGCGCCATAGCTGAACCCCACCCAGCCCAGGCTCTCGGGCACCGTCAGACCACCAGTCGGGTACTCTTCATCAAAGGCGTTGTTGACGATAGCCGAGACGTCGAAGGTGGAGCCCATCACACCGCGCCAGTCCGCGCGGAAATTCCACACCGTGTAATCGTCCACTTCCGCAGATTCCAGCGCGGCTGCCAGATCCTCCGGTTTCCAGCCCAGTTGCGGCCAGATCCAGGCATCGTCGTTGGTGTGCATGTTGTCCTGCCAGTAGCCGTACGCACCGAGCACCACCTCGCCGACTTTTTCATCCAGCGGCAGCGTCCAGGCCACCGAGGTCGTCAATGAGTTCTTGGGGATCCATTCGAACTTCGATTGCGAGTAGTCGACGACCTGCCCCTGGTTGGGGCCGGAGTCGATGGCGCGCGGCCACTCCTTGTACTCCGGATCGACGTACGACCAGCCAAACGTCAGGATCAGTTCCGCAACGGGCGCCACCATGACATCGAATTCCACGCCGGGAATGTCGGCCTTGGCCGCGTTGATCACGTAGGTCTCGAACGCGCCGGTGTCAGGGTTGTTGCCCGACACGGTCTTCTGGATATCGTCGTACTCCTGCAGGTAGATGGCGAGGTTGGTGCGCATCGCGGCGAGATCACCCAGTTCCCAGTCAGTTTTGTGGCCGATCTCGTAGGTGAGCACGGTTTCCTCGGCGAACGGCTGCAGGTTGAAGTTATTGCTGCCGCGGGAGTTGAATCCGCCCGTGCGATAGCCAGTGGAGACGCTGCCATAGATCAACATCTTGTCGACCGGCGTGAAGCTGAGCGCGGTGCGCCAGGTTAACTTGTCGAAGTTCTCATCCACTTTGCGCGAGCAGTTGTCATCCGGCAAGCGCACGTTGTTCTCGTCGAACACCCCACAGATCGCCTTGCCGGCACCTGCATCGAACTGGAAGGATTTGACAGTCATTTCGCGTTCATCCCAGCTCTGGCGCACGCCACCGGTCAGTGCCCAGCGCTCGTCGAACGTCCAGGTACCCTCGCCAAACAGCGCGTAGGCGGTGTTGTTCACATCGAAGTTCGGCAAATTGGGTGAACCGTTGGCAGCGATGGTATTGAACAGCGGCACCGGGGATCCGGGCGTCGGCCAGTTGACGTTGGGGCCCACGATGTTCTGGAAATCTTTCTGTGAGCCGTCCATTTCCATCCAGAAGGCGCCGGCGATCCATTCCAGGCGCTCATCGAAGGAATTGCCGATCACCTGCATTTCATCGCTGTACTGGTCCGAGGTCATATCACCCTGCGGCGGATTGCGCGTGATGGTGTCGACTGTGGAATGGATGGCGCCGAACAGCGGGACGGCCGTGCCGTCGGCATCCGTCGATGAATTGAACGTCAGGTCGCGGTAACCGAAGATGTTCTTGAAGGTGAACTGGTCGTTGAATTCGTACTCTGTGGTATTGGCGAACAGGGTGTTCTCGACTTTTTCCCGTGCGCGCATGTCGGTTTCGATCCTGGTGGCGTCGTCGCGCGCACGCTGCCGGGCGACCGCGTCGTCGACCGAGGTGACGCCGGTCAGCGCGGGCGGTGACAGCGCGCCACCGTTGTGCACGGCCTCGACCAGGGTCGAGATGCGCACGCTGCTGTTGTACATCTGCGGCACGGGCACGCGCGCCAGCATATCGTTCTCATCGTAGCTGAGCACCGAGTAATTGGTCAGGCGATCCGTCGGCGTCCAGTTCGCGCTGAACCGCAGGCCGTAGGAATCCTCGTCCCAGTACTGCTCGCTGCCGGCCAGTGCATTGTTCGCCACGTTATCCTGGTAACCGTTGCGATCGATGCTGCGACCTGCGAGCCGGAACTGCAGGGTATCGCTGGCCGGGAGGTCGACTGCGCCCTCGAACTGGTACAAGTCGTAGTCACCGACCCTGGCGTCCACATATCCGCCGAGTTCTTCGCCGGGCGCTACCGGCATCAGCAGCAGCGCACCGCCGGTGCTGTTGCGGCCGAACAGCGTGCCCTGCGGCCCTTTCAGTACCTGCACACTAGCGAGGTCGTACATCGCGAGGTTGGTGCCCTGGTTCGGCGTCAGGGGAATTTCCGCGAAGTAGATCGGAATGGCCGGGTCGACGGTGAGGCCCACATCCGAGGGACGCTGCCCGCGCAGCGTGACCAGCGGACTGTTGGTGCCGGGCGCGGAATCGGAGATCCGGAATGACGGCACATAGATACCGAGGTCGGCGATCGCAGTGATGTTCTGGTCGCGCAGGAAGTCATTGTCAAACGCGGTGACCGCAATCGGGATTTCCTGCACCAGTTCCTCGCGGCGGCGGGCCGTGACCACCACTTCCTCGAGTGTGACCAGGTTGCGCTCCGTTACCGGTGGTGGCGTCTCCTGTGCCTGCGCATTCAGTGCCGCGCCGGCGTACAGCGCTGCGCCCACGGCGGTTGCCAGCGGCACGCGTTGCCAAATGCGACGGGGCGACGGGTGAAGGGGTTTGTGCAGCGGGTGTCGTGTGATTTTCATGGCGTCATCTCTCATTAGGCTTATGTGGATACTCGATAATTCACTGGATTCCTGGCCGCGTCGCTCGACCATCGGCGGCGCGGCGATGCTCATGTACATTGGCCCTGGTCCTAGCGCCCGGCCGGCGCACCCTGCTGCGCGTGGTGGGCAAACATCCTGGCCAGGTCGCCCGAGGTGATGCGCCGCAGTGCCTCGCCCTCGGCCAGGGGTTTTTCGCCCGGCATGGAGATCGGCGTGGTGTCCACGCCATCGGCGGCTGCCCTCGCGCGCAGCGCGCCCACCGTGAGGTCTGCTTTGCTGTGGTGCCTGAACGGATCGAAATTGAACCAACGCATGGCGTTCAGGTGCGTGATCTTGTCGATTTGTTGTTGCGTAAGGTGCTTGCACTGCGCCCACAGGTGTTCGGGGCACTCCGGCCACAATGTGTCGGAGTGCGGGTAGTCGCATTCGTAGGCGACCATGTCTTCATTGAGCTGGTCGAGATTCTTCAGGCCGTAGGCGTCATCGATGAAGCACAGCATGAAATGTTTCTTGAAGCGCTCACTCGGCAGCAGGCCACCAAAATGATTGTGCGTCCAGTATTTGTGCCGCGAGTGCGCGAAATCGGCCCGCTCGAGGAAGTACGGCACCCAGCCGATGCTCGCCTCAGACATCGCAATCTTCAGATCGAAGTCGTGCAGTGCCTTCAGGTGCAGCCAGTCCGCCGCACCCACAGAGCTCGACAGCGGCATGGTGGTGATCCAGGCCTCGATCGGTGTTTCCATCGACGCGTGCGGCACCGGGTTCCCGGCGCCGATATGCAGACACATGACCATGTCGTGATCGGCAATCGCTTTCCACATCGGGTTCCAGTACTCGTTGTGTATGCTGGGCAGTTCCTGTTTGGTGGGATTCTCGTTCAGTGATACCGCAGTGCAACCCTTGGCGGCGATGCGCTTGATCTCCGCGACCGTGGCCTGCATGTCCCAGGTCGGCAGCAGCGCACAGGGAATGAAGCGGCCCGGATAGGCGCCGCACCACTCATCGATGTGCCAGTCGTTGTAGGCGCGCAGGTGAACGAGTGAGAGCGATTTGTCCGCAGCCTTATGGAAACGCCCGCCGTCGAAACCGACGCAGGTGCCGAAATTCAGCGAGGCCGCGACGCCGTTTACGTTCATGTCATTGATGCGCTCGTGCACGTTGTAGACGCCCCTGCGCATTTCCTCCAGGGAGTTCGGCTCCATGCCGTACTCTTCCAGTGGGCGGCCGACCACGGCATTGAGGCCGACTGAGGGCATAAACATCCCCTGGTAGGACCAGAAACTCTTGCCGTTTTCATCGGTGCCGAATTTGGGTGCCGTCGCCAGGTGTTCCTTCGACAGGTGTTTGTCGAACATATCCGGCGGTTCGGTGATGTGGTCGTCCACGCTGACGATCACCATATCGTTCATTTTCATACTCATCTCCTCCTGCTCGCGTGCACCGCTGTGCACTGCCTGCCATTACCTCATGCGTGCCGGGATCGGCACGCTCAAATCAATTCGCCAGCGGCTGCGCCTGCCCCCGGCTGAAATCCCGCGCCACGCCCGTGCGGTGCGCCACACTCGCCTGCTCCGGCTGGAAGCTGTAGCAGGTGGGCGGCATGGCGCCGGCATCCGACTGCTGCTCCATGGGAATGGTGCGTCCGTGCGCGATCATGCTCGCCCAGCGTAGCACGCGCGCCTCCTCCTGCCGCTGCGGCGGCAGTGCTTCCAGCCACGCGCGCAGATCATTGAGTCTGGTCCCGCGCAACTCCGCCGGCTCGATGAACGCATACTTCGCAAACGACCAGTTGAGCACCGGCTCGCCGTTGCGGCACAGTACCGAGTGCCGAAGCTCATCGACCGGATCAGACACGAAAATGTCGTACACGAGGGCCGCGTCATCGAAAGCGTGGGCCGCGCCCAGTTGCGCCAGGTCGAACAGATGCGTGCAGTTGGAAAACTTGCCCTTCATCGCACCAAACTCACGCAAGGCCACGCCGGTAAAGGTCTGCTCGCACACGCGCACCGCACCCGGGCAGGTGCTCCACGGGGCACGCACCAGGCTCGCCTCCACCTGCGTGGCCACGACCGTGTCATGCCGGATGCTGACGCTCATGCGATGAAAATCATCCTCCACCTCACTGAGCACATGGCCGGGCGCCGGTGTGATCCTGAAACGCCGCCTGAATCCCGTTGCCTGCTGTGCCGTGAAAGCGGTCATACGATCAATCCCGCGCCAGCAGCAGCGCGGTGGCCAGCGGCCCACCGCCCGAGGTGCACACGGCGAGCCGCGGCTCGCCCGCAATCTGCCGCGCCCCGCCCTTGCCGCGCAATTGCGTGACCGCTTCATGCGCAAACCCGAAACCGTGCAGGCGGCCGGCACCGATCTGGCCGCCGAAGGTGTTGAGCGGGAGCTCGCCATTGAGAGCGATGCGCTCGCCGCCCTCGATGAAACGCCCGCCTTCGCCGACTGCGCAGAAGCCCAGCGCCTCCAGCCACGCGATCGCCTGGAAGCTGAAGCCGTCATAGAGCTGGGCGGTATCGACATCCGCGGGTTCGTAATCGCAGCGCGCCCACAGATCGGCGCCGGTGGCGTAGCAGGCCATCCAGTCGGCCTGGTCCCAACTGTGCCGTTCCACGCTGCCCGCCATCGCGGCGATGCGCACCGGCGTACAGCTCACTTCATCCAGCGCATCCGCCGCGGACACGATCAGCACGGTCGAGGCATCGGTAAAGCGGTCGCAATCAAACAGGCACAGCGGCGTGGAGATCATGCGCGCCGCGAGATACTCCTCCATCGTCAGCGGCTCCTGCACCAGCGCGCGCGGATTGAGCGCAGCGTGTGCGCGGCCGGTGAGCGCGATCTGGGCCAGTTGCTCGCGTGTCAGTCCGTACTGTTTGACATGGCGCATCGCATACTGTGCGGTCCAGTTGACCGCCGACAGCGCGTTAAACGGCACCGTCCACTGCGAGAAACCGTCGACGCGCTCGCGGCGCAGCGGCGGGTACTCCTCCGGTCGCGAAAGCGCGGCCGCTTCATACACCGTGCGGAAGCAGATGACATGGCGGGCGAGCCCGGTGCGGACGGCTGCGGCGGCGGCCACCACCGCGCCCAGTTGCGAGGTGATCTCGCCCCCGCCGGCGTACCAGCGTGCGCGTATGCCCAGTGCATCGATGAGTTCGTCGGCGCCCACCGGCGAAAAGCCCAGGTAACCGGAGGAGCGCCCCGGATAGGTGGAGACACCGTCGATCTGCTCGATCGAAAGACCCGCCTCGGCCAGCGCCTCGCGCACCGCATCCAGCGTCAGAAGGAGCGGATGGCGTTCCAGCCGCACACCGACCTGCGACATGCCAATTCCGGAAAAATAGGCGTCGCCGGCGGGCATGTCAGTCGAACTTTTCAAACAGCGGCAGGAAAATATCGTCCTGCCGGAGGAAGGTGACACGGACGCGGTCGCCGGGTTCGACTGCGTCTACCGGGCAGTTCACGATGTTGGTGGTGAGGTAGACACCCGGCGCACCGTCGATGGCGACGCGCGCGATGACGAAGGGCACGTCCATCGCCGGATGCCACTTCTGGTAGTTCACGGTGAAGGTGTCGATGATCCCCGTGCCCGCCACGGCTTCCGGCGCGACGTTTTCCGAACGGCAGTGACGGCACACCGGCCGGGGCGGGTGAACGAACGTACCGCAGTCCGCGCAGCGCGCAAGCAGCAATTCACCCTGCGCACCGCCGGTCCAGAACGCGCGGTTGCTCTCATCCAGTCGCGGCAGTGGGCGCGGCGCGGTCACGGCGTCAGTCATCCCACACCAGGTGGAGTTGCTCGACACCGATCACATGGCCGCCCTTGAAGGTAGGCGACCGGGTGGGATCGAGCCTGAAGCGCGGAATACGCCGCAGCAGTTCCTCGTACACGATGTTCAGCTCGACGCGCGCAAGGTGAGAGCCGAGGCAGCGATGGATGCCGGCGTTGAAGGCGATGTGAGGCTTGCCCTCGCGACGGAAATCGAAATGCGCCGGGTCGGAAAACTCTTTCGCATCGAGATCGGCTCCCGGCAGGAACAGCATGGCCCGCTCATCCTTCTTCATGGCAACGCCCTGGAACTCGAGGTCGCGGTTGACGCGGCGCGGCGGGACCGTGAAGGTATAGCGGCGCAGCAATTCTTCCGTCGCCTGCGCGATCAGCGCCGGATCGGCGCGCAACTCATCCTGCAGTGCGGGATGCAGGGCGAGATGCCGCACGCCGTGGCCGATACCCTGCATCACGGTGTCGAGGCCGGCGATGAACAACAACACGCCGTAGTTCTCCTGGTCCTCCAGCGTGGTCGGACGGCCGTCAATCTCGACCTGCCACAGCATGCTGATGATGTCGTCCCGGGGACGCGCGCGCCGCTCGAGTATCGTGTCGCGCATCGCGGCAGCGACCTTCTGCAGGTTCCTGATCGCGCTGGCGGCGTCGCCATGCGCCTGGCCGAGGTGGTCGCGCACCAGTTCGCGATACTCAGGCAGGCGTTCGAGCGGCAGACCCAGCATCTTGAGAAACACCTGCACCGGCAGCGGTTCGGCGACTGCGGTCATGAACTCGCACCCGCCCTTGCCGCGCAGCGCGTCGATCAATTCCCCCGCCAGTTCGCGGATGCTGCCGGAAAGTGCGTTGATGGTTTTCGGCGAGAACACCCGCTGCAGCGGCGCGCGATACTTTGCGTGCAGCGGCGGGTCCAGGTTGATCGGGTAGGCGCGCGGGATATGCGGCATATCCCGCGGCAGTTGCGAGAGGATCTTCTCTATCATCTCGTGCGGCATCATCTCGCTGGAGAAGGCGTCGGTATCGCGCGCCGCGTCGAAATTCGCCGCGTGGCCCTGCAGTATCCAGTGCCCGCCGTTGCGTGGCGTCCAGAAAATGGGCGGGGCTTTCTCGCCCAGTTCCAGCACACGCTGGTGCGGATCGGCCAGGTAGGACGGGTCGAGGAACATGTCGAAGTCGTACACCAGCGTGTCGGGGATATGCGCGGGCCTGGTTACGGCTTCACTCAACGGCGCTGCTTCTTTCATAGGAGTTCCGGGTTGTTACACGGGGTGTCGAATACGGTCGCGCGCCTGCGCCATGCCCATCCTTCAGGCCGCCGGCATCAGCGCGGAGAGGTCGACCTGCCCCGTGGCCAGCGCACCCATGAAACCCCCGTCCACCGGCAGGGCGATGCCATTGATGTAACTGGCCGCGTCGCTGTTGAGAAAGACCAGCGGCGCCGCCTGCTCCACCGGCGTTGAACGACGGTTGATCGGCTGGATGAACGCATCCAGCACCGCGGCCTTGGTCGCGGCCTCGAAGTGATTCATCATCGGCGTCTGGGTAGGCCCGGGCATGGTGCAGTTGATACGGATACCGCGCTTGATGAGCGTGGCGGAGGTGAGCATGGTCCACAGGATGATGGCCTCCTTGGAGAGGGAATAGCCTTCCTGGACAGTCTCCGCGTTTTCCTCGCACCAGCGGATGCTCGCGTCGTAACTGTCGATTCCAACCAGGCCCATGAGCATCGGTATCTTGCGGCTCCAGCCGAGGCCGGCGTTGGACGAGATACTCACAATCGCCGCGCCTTCCGCCATCAGCGGCAGCACCTGCTCAGTGACGCGGCGCGTGCCCGCGTAGTTGACCTTCATCACATCCAGCGCCGGCGCGGTCTGCGGCAGGCCCGCGCAGTTGAACAGCGCATCGACCCTGCCGCCGATACCGGCGATCGCCGCATCGATGGCTGCAGGATCGCGCAGGTCGACCTGGGTAAATGACGCAAGCTCCAGCGCAGTCGGCTTGTAATCCAGTCCGTGGACTTCGGCGCCGAGCGACAACAGCAACTTCGCCGTCGCCTCGCCCATGCCGGAGAAGCAGCCGCTGACGATCACACGCTTGTTCTTGTATCCGAGGAAATCCATGGCTCACCTTCGCTGCGGTCGACTGCGTCCCGGGTCGCGCCGCAAGCGGCGCCCTGCCCGTATTAAATTTTCTTCATTTGTCGTTTTCGATCTCGTCTTCGATCACTTCGATGACACGTTCCGGACAGGCGCGTGCGCCTCGCCGGGCGAGGACTTCCATGCCGGGTGGCACGTCTACTTCTTCCACTTCGATGTAGCCGTCATCGTCCAGCGGGAACAGCGTCTGTGATACGGCCCAGCACCGGGCATTGCCGACACAGGCTGCTTTATTTATCCGGACTTTCATAGTTAACTCCGAGACCGGCCGCAGGGTGCTTTCGCCGCGCTGGCCTTATGCACCGGGCCTACGGTATTATACATCAATGGTGTTCAATAACAATACGCCGGGGATCGTCGCATGGCCCTCTATACCAGCATTCACCTCCACAATGTCACCGCCGGCCGCGAGGCCGATTTCGCCAGTTGGTTCGATGGTGCGCACCGCGCCGCGCTGGCGCAGCTGCGCGGATTTACCGGCGCGGACCGGTATGAAGTCACGCCGCAGCAGATCATGCCCGACATCCCACAGCCGTGGCGCTACCTCAGCGTCTACGACTTCGACCTGCCCTCCCCGGCCATCGATATTCCCGCGCTCGGTCCGCTGATCGCGGTGGCGCGCGACGCAGAACTGGTGGCCGACGATGAAACCGAACGGCTCTACACCTACCGCATGTATTCGGACTGGAAAGCCAGTCCGAACTGGCAGCGCGATCAGCCGCTCTCCGGCGTCAGCATCATCCTCGCCAACTACATACCCGGCCGTGCCCGCGAATACCACACCTGGTATGACGATGTGCACAGCGTGGAAGTCATCAATGTGCCGGGGCATGTGGCGATGAAGCGCGGTGAACTCTCCGCGATCCAGATCGAACCGCGCCACTACTGCCCGGGCGACCAGCTCGTGCTCTGTGCGCAACAGAGCGATGACCTGCTGTTCACGATTCGCGATTTCAGCGCGCGCGCGCGTGGCGTCAGCCCCAGCGGTATCGCCATGCAGCCGCGCTCATCCTCCGGCTCTACCGCGCGCACCGTGCACTACTTCAGCAAGATCAGCGGCACGCGGTTCTGGCCGGGCGGCGTGGCCTACGCCGGTGACCTCTCCGTGTACCCCGAAAAGGCGTGAATCGTCGCGCGTAAAGGAGCTGTGTTATGCCCAGGATTATCGTCATCACCGGCGCCGGCGTGGGCCTCGGTCGCGCACTGGCGCGACGTTTTGCCGCCGACGGCGACAGCGTCGTGCTGCTCGGGCGCACCGCTGCGAAAATTGACGCCGTGGCACAGGAGATCGGGGAGCGCGCCATCGCGGTCAGCTGCGACGTCGCTTCGCCCGACTCCGTGCGCACCGCGTTTGCCAGGATTGCAGAACGCCATCCCACCATCGACGTGCTGATCAACAACGCCGCGATCTTCGAACCGTTCCAGATCGTCAACGCCACTGACGAACAGATCATGAACGCCGTCGCCACCAACCTCGCCGGCCCCATGCTGTGCGCGCGTTCCGCCATCCCCCTGCTGGGCGAAGGCGGCCATATCATCAACGTCACCAGCGAATCCGTAGACCTCCCGTTCCCGCACCTCTCGGTCTACCAGAGCACCAAGGCGGGACTGGAACGCTTCTCCCTCAGCCTCTACCGCGAACTGGACGCCTCCGGTATCCGGGTGTCCTATGTGCGCGCCGGCCAGATGTTCGAGGCCGGCAAATCCTGGGACGTGGATCCGCAGGCGGCGATCGCATTCCATCAGGCGGCGCTGGCGGCGGGTATCAATCTCGGCGAACGCCCGATCTCGCAATTCACCTCGGTCACCGGCATCTTCCGCGCGCTGATCGACCTGCCGCCGGACCTGCACGCCGTGAGCATCGGCCTGCATGCCCGCAAGCCGCAGTGATTCCCACCCCGCAGTCGAACAGGGAACACGACGCGTGAACGAGACCTTCGATTTCGTGATCGTCGGCAGCGGCGGCGGTTCGATGTGCGCAGCCCTGGTGATGCGCGCTGCCGGCCACAGTGTGTTGATCCTGGAAAAAACCGACCTGCTCGGCGGCACCACTGCCATGTCCGGCGGCGTGATGTGGATTCCGGACAACCGCTTCATGCACGCCGCCGGCATCGAGGACAGCCGCGAGG
The DNA here is from genome assembly GCA_964461965.1 of uncultured Halioglobus sp. Classification (GTDB taxonomy): domain Bacteria; phylum Pseudomonadota; class Gammaproteobacteria; order Pseudomonadales; family Halieaceae; genus Marimicrobium. The sequence goes on from CAYWWD010000001.1 coordinate 144,085, forward strand.
CGGCACTGCACTACCTCGACGCAACCATCGGCGACATCACACCCGGCTCCACGCGGGCGCGGCGCATCGCCTATGTGGAACAGGCCACGCGCATGCTCGACTTCCTCATCGAACAGGGCATCCGCCTGCGCCGCATACCGTCGTGGCCGGACTACCACGCAGCAGCGGGCGCCTGCGAGCCGGGGCGCACCGTGGTCTCGGAGCTGTTCGATATCAACCAATTGGGCAGCTGGAAAGCCCGGTTGCGACCCGGTTTCCTGCCGCTGGCCGCCAACCTCGACGAAGCCATGCAACTGCCCTACATGAAGCGCTCGAGCGCCGCGAAGAAGACGCTGGCCAAGGTCATCTGGCGCACGCTGAGCACACGTCTGCGCGGCCGGCATCTGGCCACCGCAGGCCAGGCGCTGCAGGGCCAGATGCTGCATGCGGCGGTGCAGGCCGGTGTCGAGCTCCGCTGTAACGCCGGCGCAAAGCAACTGCGCGTCGACAACGATCGCGTCACCGGGGTCGTGATCGAAAAGAACGGTGCCGACTGGCTGATCGGCGCACGCCGCGGCGTGCTGCTCAATGCCGGCGGCTTCTCACGCAACCAGCGCATGCTGGATGCGTACATTCCCGGCACCCGGTCTGAATGGACACTCACCGCGCCCGGCGACACCGGCGAGATGATCGAGGAGGCGATGCGCATCGGCGCGGCTGCGGCGCAGATGGACGAACGCGTCGGCAACCCCATGGCCTTCCCGCCCGCGACACCGTTAAAGCCCGTGGTGGTACACGGCGACCTGGCGAAACCGCATGCCATCGTGGTGGACCAGTCCGGCGCCCGCTACCTGCGCGAATCGGATTCCTACGTCGAAGTGTGCAAGGCCATGCTGGCGCACAACCGACAATCGCCCTGCGTGCCGAGCTGGCTGGTGGTCGACAGCCAGTACCTCGACACCTACATGCTGGCCGGTTCGATGGCGGGAAAGAAAAAGCCCAGAGCCTGGACCGAGCAGCATTTTTTTCACCAGGGCGAGACGCTGGACGCGCTGGCGGCGTCCTGCGGCATGGACCCGACTACGCTGCACGCATCCGTGGCACGTTTCAACGGCTTTGCGCGCGCCGGGCGCGATGAGGATTTCCACCGCGGCGACCGTGCCTACGACCGCTGGCTGGGCGACTCACTGCGCCCGCAGGCGCCGACACTGGGCACCATCGAGCAGGCGCCGTTCGCCGCCATACCGGTGTACCCCGGCGATGTCAGCACCTACGGCGGGCTGGTCACCGACGAGCACGCGCGTGTCCTGCGCGCCGACGGCACGGTCATCGCCGGCCTGTACGCCACCGGCACCACCACCGCCTCGGTGCTGGCAAAAACCAGCCCGGGCGCGGGGGCCAGTATCGGTCCGTCTTTCACCTGGGGCTATGTGGCGGCGCAGCATGCCGCCGGCAGCGCCGAAGAACGCGCATGACCTGCAAGCCTCGTCTCGATTGAACACAACGGTCTTCAACCCATTGTCCAGGAGGAAACTGCATGCACACACTACCTGACGCGCTGCTCTACATTGACGGCAAAGTGCGCCCGGCACAGGGCGACAAAACCTACGACAACGTCGGGCCCTGGACGGGCGAAGTCGTCGGCAAAGCAGCCGATGCTTCAGCCGCCGATGTTGACGAGGCCATCGCCGCCGCGCGCCGCGCCTTCGACAGCACCGACTGGTCGACGGACCATGCCGGGCGCCGCGCACTGGTGCAGCATTACATGGCAGTGCTGCGCGCCAACAAATCGCGCCTTGCGGACATCGCACGCATCGAATCCGGCGCCGCGCTCGGCGCCACCAACCGCGCCGTGGTGGACTGGGCACTGGATGGCGGCGACGACCTCGTGCGCTGTTTCGACCAGGTGGTGTGGGAGGAAGACTACGGCCGCCGCGACGAACACGGCGCGGTGAGCGACCGCATCGTCGTGCACCAGCCGCTGGGCGTGGTGGGCGCCATCACGCCGTGGAACGTGCCGCTGTACGTCAACATCGGCAAGGTTATCGCCGCGCTGCTCGCCGGCTGCACCGTGGTGCTGAAATCCGCACCCGACACACCGCTCATGGGCGCGACGATGGGCGAGCTCGCCGCAGAAGCCGGCTTCCCGCCCGGCGTGTTCAACGTGATCAGCGCCGCCGACCCGGCCATGGCCGGCGAGATGCTGGTGACCGACCCGCGCGTGGACGTGATCTCCTTCACCGGCTCCACCGCCGTCGGCAAGCGCATCATGGAAAAAGGTGCCGCAACCTTGAAACGCATCTTCCTGGAACTCGGCGGCAAGTCGGCAAAGATCATCCTCGAAGACACACCGGATTTCGCCATCGCCTGCATGATGTCCATGGCGGTGTTCCACGCCGGCCAGGGTTGCGCCATGCCCACCCGACTGCTGGTGCCCCGCTCCCACTATCAGGAGGCGGTGGAGGCATTGCAACTCTCGTACGGCGGTTTCAGCAGGAAATGGGGTAATTTCGATGACCCGGACAATGTAATGGGCCCGGTGATCTCGAAGAAACAGCAGGAACGTGTGCTCGGTTACATCGAGCTCGGCAAACAGGAGGGCGCGCGCCTGATCGCGGGCGGTGGCATTCCCGCAGACAAGAGCAAGGGATTTTTCGTCGAACCCACCTGCTTCGTCGATGTCACCAACGACATGCGCATCGCGCAGGAGGAGATCTTCGGGCCGGTGCTGGTGGTGATTCCCTTCGAGGACGACGAGGACGCCATCCGTATTGCCAATGAAAGCACCTACGGCCTCGGCGGCGGCGTGCTCTCCGGCGACAGGGAACGTGCGATGCGCATCGCGCGGCGCGTGCGCGCAGGCTGCATCAGCGTGAACGGCGGCATGTCCATCACCGGCGACCTGCCGTTCGGCGGCGTCAAGGGCAGCGGCGTGGGCCGCGAGTGGGGTCGCGCGGGCATCGAGGAGTTTCTGGACTCCAAGGCCATCGCCTGCGGCGCGACCAAATAGCGCGCCGGTCAGGGGCCGCCGCGCGCTAACCGGCGCGCTAATTCCCTGATTCGAGCCCCTTGAACGCCGCCGGAATTTCCGGATCCGAGAGATCGAATATCGGCAGGCCGTTGTCACCACAGGCGTATTGCCCTACGCGCTCATGGGTGAACTTGGAGTGGTCAAGCATTTTGTGACAACCCGGTTAAGCCGCTTTCTTCAGTTCAACTGTCATTGATTCATAATCCTTGGGGCTGATATAGCCGAGCGTCGAGTGCAGCCGCCGCAGGTCAGGCCTGCGACAAAATCATCACGCGAAAGCGACATGAGTTAATACTCAGTTCACAAACACCTGCTACTATCAACCCACATATCCAAGCAGGAGACAGGCTATGAAATCCTGGTTGCGTGTCCTGGTCATAGCTGCATGCATGTTTATCAATACCGTGCAGGCTGATGCCGACTGCGAGGACCCTGTCGCCAACTGGCAAACTCGCGACACATTACGTGAGCGACTGGAAAGCAAGGGCTGGACAGTCAAGCGTATACGCGTGGATGACGGCTGCTATGAAGTGCATGGAACTGATCACAACGGCAACTGGGTAGAAGCCGAGTTCGCACCGGCGTCGCTGGAAATCAGGAAGCTGGAAATTCACTTCAAGCACCGTCATGGCCAAAAATTGGACATTCCTGATTACGATGCATCGCCAGGGACACCCGGGGCCGACCAGCGCGCGAATCCAGACGCCAGCAAATCCGAGTGATGGAGTGAACCGACCATGACAACCAGATATCTCTTATTACCACTCAGCATCGCACTGGCCCTGCCTATCATTGCGCAGGCCCGCCCGGTGTCCTTCATAACCGAACTCACATCCTATGGCGGCAACGGCGCCTATATCGCGCTGTATCTGACGGATGCTCAAGGCCAGTACAAGCAAACCCTGTGGATCGCCGGTAAAAAGCCCAAGTACTACAAACACTTGACCGACTGGGCCCGTGGCAGCGGCCTGCGTCCAGCAGAGTATGACGGCATGACCGGCGCCAGTGTGCTCAGCGGAAAAACATTGACTCAGACGCTGGAAGTTGCCGACACGCTGATCGATGCCGGCTACCAGATACACATCGACACGGCAGTGGAAGATAAACGCGAGATCCGTTCCGAAGTGGTAGTGCCACTCACCACTGAAGGCGCAGGTAAGCCCGCCACCGGCAAGGGTTACGTCAAATCCTTCACCTATTCGTTCTAATCCAGCCGGTGCGCCATGCTACGTCAATTACACTCCCTGCCCGGACTGGTGGCTGCACTGCTGGTCATCGTGATGGCGATAACGGGTTCCATTCTGGCGGTTGGCCCTGTTAGCGAACGCCTGAAAACCGTAATACCCGCCGACGGCAAAATATCAGTGGCCGATCTGGCGGGCAACATTGCTGCGCACTACTCCCACGTTGAACAGATCGAGCGCACACCCTCTGGCGCCATCATTGTGTATTTCAGATCGGGCGACTCTGCCGGAGCAGACGTGATCGACCCACTGACCGGACAGGTCATCCATCCCTACGAAACATCGGCCTTCATGCGCTGGGTGAAGAATTTGCACCGCTCGTTTTTCCTCGACACCGAAGGCCGTATCGCCAGCGGCAGTGGTGCTATCCTGATGTTACTGCTGGCAATTACCGGCCTGCTGATGCTGGCCACACGCCAGGGTGGCTGGCGCAATATACTGGGGCCAATACATGGCACAACTTCACAACGAGTGCATGGCATACTCGGCCGCTATGCACTGCTGGGAATCATGCTGTCGGCACTGAGCGGGCTCTACCTGTCGGCCGGAAGCCTTGAGCTGATTCCCGAAGCACTGGAAGCTGAACCGGAATTTCCACCAGAAGGACCACTGGCACCACCGCTGCCCACGCATACATTGGCCGCACTCAAGGTTATTGATCTGAACGACCTGCGCGAACTGGTCTATCCCTATCCGGGCGATCCTGCCGACAACTTTTCGGTGCGCACACACCAGGGCTCGGGTTTTGTCCACGCATCCAGTGGCGAGCTAATTGCATTTGAAGAACACAGCACCGCGCGCAAATTTTACGAAATCATTTACATGCTGCACACCGGCGAAGGACTGTGGTGGCTGGGATTGCTGCTGGGGCTATCGGCACTTGCGGTACCCGCTTTGGCGGTAACCGGCGTTCAAATTTGGTGGAAGCGGCGCAGCAGCCTGCCCAGACTGGGCAACAATGTTGCAGAGGCGACGGCGGATACCGTGATTCTGGTAGGCAGTGAGGGCAATACCACGTGGGGCTTTGCGCGAACGCTGCATGATGCACTTACCCAGGCCGGTTACCGCGTGCATACCGCACCCATGAACAGACTGGCATCAGACTACCGCGCGGCAAAACGGCTGCTGATACTGACGGCAACCTATGGTGATGGCGCCGCACCCGCTTCCGCCAGCCAGTTCATGACAAAGCTGCACCCATTCAGGAACACATCTGAATTCCGTTTTGCCGTGCTGGGTTTTGGCGATCGTCAGCTTCCACGCTTCTGCCAGTTTGCCCTGGAAGTTGACGCCGCATTCACTGCCAAAGGCTGGCAGTCGTTGATTCCGCTCGACATGATTGACCGGCAATCACCGCAGGAATTTGCACGCTGGGGTAATGCGCTGGGCGACGCCATTGGCACCACGCTGCAACTGGAACACATCCCGGAACATCCACACACCACGCTCCTGCAACTGGCGGAGCGGGTGGAATATGGCACGGATACCGACACTCCGACTACCATATTCCGTTTCACTGCAGCGCCACCGCAACCGAAAACCGGCATGTTGCACCGACTTCAGCGCCGACACCGGCTGCCCAATTTCCAAGCGGGCGATCTGGCTGGCATTCTGCCGCCGGGCACCCATGTACCACGCTTTTATTCGCTGGCATCGGCCTCAAAAGAAGGCATGCTGGAAATCTGTGTGCGCAAACACATCGATGGCTTGTGTTCGGGCTATCTGCACAACCTGCAAATCGGTGATTGCATTGAAGCCTTCATTCGCGCCAATCCCGCGTTCCGTCCCGAATCGGGCAAGGCTCCCGTAATCCTGATCGGCGCTGGCACTGGCATCGGCCCGCTGGCTGGATTCATCAAACACAACACACCGCACCATCCAATGTACCTGTACTGGGGGGGACGCAGCCCGCAGTCGGATTTTCTGTATCAGCCCGAGTTGCAAAATTACCTGGACGACAAACGGTTGACCAAATTGAGCACCGCATTTTCCCGCACTAACGATCGTGCCTATGTACAGGACAGAATCAACGCAGACACCGAAGAACTACGCGATCTGATTCGCAACGGCGCCCAGATACTGGTTTGCGGCGGGCGGGAAATGGCACAGGGCGTGAGAAGTGTCATCGACGCCATCATCACACCGCTACAGACCAGCGTACAGGCACTCAAGGCCGAGGGTCGTTACCGGGAGGATGTTTACTGAATAGAAAAAGTTGACTGCCAGCGATGGGGTACCTAATTCAGATGGGGCGAACACGCTCGAATACAGCACCTTTTCATGGGTTCACAGCGGGAAGCCTTTCCTGAGCCTTGCCTGAGCGTGGCGATGGAGCCGTAGACAATGCCTAGTACACGGCCCATGACCTCGGGGCGGTCCACCTGCTTCGTCGATGTCACGAACGACAGGGGCCACCGCGCGGTAACCGGCGCGCTAATTCTCAGATTAGAGCCCCTTGAACGCCGCCGGAATTTCCGGATCCGAGAGATCGAAAATCAGCAGGCCGTTGTCACCGCAGGCGTATTGCCCTACGCGCTCATGGATGAACTGGTCGGGCGATGCGGCGTGGCGCAAGATCGTCTGGCCTGGCTGGATACCCTGATGACGGATGCACCTTATCTGTGCGGCAAGCGTTTTAGCGCAGCGGATATCTGGCTCTATGTATGGTTGCACTTTGGCCAGGAAAACAGCCAGCCGTTTAATTCGGACCTCAAGCGCATCGGTCCGTGGTTCGAGCGGATGGCGGCAACTTTGTGGTGAGAATTGCTTTCATATCCGTTTGTAGCTGGTATTCTTGTGCAGGAAGTGTGCAGCTAACACAACGCCAGCAACTCACCAGCATCCCACGTTATGGAACACACCTATCGCCTTGTTATTTCCTGCCCGGACAGAGTTGGCATCGTGGCCCGTGTCAGCCAACTCATCGCAGATTATGGCGGTTGGTTGACGGAGGCCAGCTACCATTCTGATACAGAAACAGGGTGGTTTTTCATGCGCAATGAGATCAAGGCGGATTCATTGCGCATTGGCATGCGGGAGTTCGGGCAGATGTTCGCGAGCGTGGCAAAGGAGTATGCCATGGAGTGGGCGCTGCGAGACTCCACCGAGCGGCGCAACGTGGTCCTGCTGGCCAGCCACGCCTCACATTGCCTGGCGGATATCCTGCATCGCTGGCACAGCGGCGAATTGTTCTGTGCCATCCGCTGCGTGATCGCCAATCACGAGAACCTGCGCTCCATGGTGGAATGGCACGACATACCTTTCCACCACGTGCCGGTGGATAAGGCGAACAAGGAACCGCACTTTGCGGAAGTGGACAGGCTCATTACCGCAGCGGATGCCGACACCGTGGTGCTGGCCCGCTACATGCAAATCATTCCGGCGACTTTGTGCGACCGCTACGCGGGGCGAATGCTGAATATCCATCACTCCTTCCTGCCTTCGTTTATCGGCGCCGATCCCTACCTCAAGGCTTACGAGCGCGGTGTGAAGCTGGTGGGCGCGACTTGCCACTATGTGACCGGCGATCTCGACCAGGGCCCGATCGTCGAACAGGATGTGATCCGCGTGAGCCATCGTCACAGCAAGCTCGACATGGTTCGCCTCGGCAAGGACGCCGAGCAACGAGTACTCGCGCGCGGCCTGCGCGCCCATCTGGAAGACCGGGTGCTCGTCCACGGGAACAAGACGATCGTGTTCGACTGAAGTGCTCTCGCCTGCGAATGGCTGGAGGCCCCCAGTGAAATTCGGTTGGGTTACTGCGTCCCCTCCGCGTACCACGCACACCACGCACACCACACACACCACGCACACCACGCACACCAGCGGCAGCTTGCACCGCACCGCGGTTTCCAGCTCGGCGATGTGGAACATGAAGGAAGAATCGCTGGTGATCAACATGCCCGGGCGTTGCTTGCCGGTCGCCGCCTGGTCAGCCAGCATCGCGCCGGTGGCGTAGGGCAGGCCGGTGCCGGTATGGCCGAAATTCTGGTTCCAGATCACGTCGCGCGGTTTGCACTGCGAATAGGTCCACTGGAAGATCACCGTGGCGCCGCCGTCGCGGATCAGGATGCCGTTTTTCGGGAAGGCCTGCGTCGCCTCGACCAGAAAGCGCGAGGTGTGGATCGGCAGTTTGCCGGTGCCGTCGCTATTGCTGAGTGATTCCTCGACCAGCGCATCCAGTTCCGCCTGGCCGTCGTTCTTGAATTTCGCAAAACCCGGCGCGGGCTTGCGCGGGGAATCCTGCAGTGCGGTCACCAGTTGCGGCACCACGCCCTGGAGCTAATCAGCGACTCGCCGCCGCCATGCGCCGGCGCAGAAAGGCGATTTGCGCGGCCAGCGGCAGGTCCTTGGGACACGTATCCTGGCAGCCCAGCAGCGTCATGCAACCGAACACGCCGGAGTCATCGCCCACCAGTTCGTAATAGTCCGCGTCGGTGCGCTCGTCGCGTGGGTCCAGCCTGAAGCGTGTGATCTGGTTGAGCCCAGCCGCACCGACAAAGTCTTCGTGCATCCGGGCCGTGCCGCAGGCCGCAATGCAACAGCCGCACTCGATGCAGCGCTCCAGTTCATAAATTTTCTCCGCCAGTTCCGGTTCCATGGCCTCTTCCAGGCGGTCGATATCCACCTGTTCCAGGCGCTGCCGGTGTACCCAGGTCTCAAGCCGCTCGGACATGCCGCGCATCCACTTGCCGGTGTTGACGGAGAGGTCGCCGATCAATTCAAAGCCCGGCAGCGGGGCGAGTACGATGTCGTCCGGCAGGCTGCGCGTTAGGGTGCGGCAGGCCAGCGCGGGACGCCCGTTGACGATCATGCCGCAACTGCCGCAGATACCTGCGCGACAGACGAAATCGAACTGCAGGGACGCATCCTGCGTCTGGCGAATCTCGTTGAGCGCGATGAACAGTGTCATCCCGTCCGCCTCCTCCAGCTCGAACACCTGCAACGCTGGCAGGCTCCGGGCATCGTACGGATTGTGGCGCAGTACCTGGATGCGCAGGGTGCGGTTGGCTTCCTTCGCCGGAATTCGCTGCATTATTGTTCTCCCAGCCGTTGGTTTCTGCCGCGCAGGTGTTCGGGCAACAGGTGGGTAAAGGGCATCAGCGCCGCCTGCCGCTGGTGCCGGTCCGCGCTCCCTAGTTGGGCGACAATGCCGTCGATGACGTTCTGGCGCCGGCTCGTGTCGGGATGATCGATATAGTCCCGGGCGCCATAGCCGCGCCAGCCCGGCGGCAGTTCCATGCGCATGATATCCAGCGGCTCATACGTCAGCTCGGGCAGTTCAGCCCGTGGATCGCCCCAGGTCGCGAGAGTGCGCCGCATCCAGTCGCGATCGTTGCGCCGCGGGTAGTCCGCGCGGTAGTGCGCGCCCCGGCTCTCCTCGCGCCGCAGGGCACCCAGCGCGATACACAGCGCCAGCTTGAGCATACGCGGCAGTCGGTACGCGGCCACCAGCTCCAGATTGGCGCCCGGCGCGCTGCTTCGCAAAGATAGATTTTTCGCGCGGTGCTGCAGCGCCTGCAACGTGGCAACCGCGTGCTGAAGCCGGTCGCCGTGCCGGAAGATGCCCACGTGTTCCGTCATCGCTTCCTGCATCAGCCGGATCAGTTCGAAGGCGCTTTCGCCGCCACTGTGGCCCGCGATCGCCGCCAGTCGCTGCCGCTCGCGGGCGGCGAATGTTTCCGCCAGCGCTGTCGAGACAGTCAGCGCTCCCTCCGCGGATTCGCAGAAATCCGCCATGCTGTCACCGACAATCATGCCCGCCACCACGGTCTCCGCCACCGAATTGCCGCCCAGGCGATTGAAACCGTGCAGATCCCAGCAGGCCGCCTCTCCCGCCGCGAACAGGCCCATGAGCCGGGGGCTCTGGCCGCGGTGATCCGTGCGCACGCCACCCATCGAATAATGCTGCGCGGGCCGGACGGGAATCAGGTCGCGCTGCGGATCGATGCCGAGGAAATAGCGGCAGATCTCGTTGACTTCACGCAGGTTGCGCTCGATGTGCGCGCGCCCCAGCAGGCGAATATCCAGCCACAGGTGCGGCCCGAATCGGCTCGGGGCACCGTGGCCCGCGGCGATATGTTCCTCCATGCGCCGCGACACGACGTCGCGCGAGGCCAGCTCCTGCTTCTCCGGCTCATAGTCGGGCATGAAGCGCCGGTTCGCTGCGTCCAGCAGCAGGCCACCGTCACCGCGGCAGGCTTCGGTGACCAGGATTCCCGCAGGCACGATGGCGGTGGGATGAAACTGCACCGCTTCCATATTCCCCAGCGCGGCAATACCGGTTTCCAGCGCAATGGCCGCACCCATGCCCTCGTTGATGACGGCATTGGTCGACACGCGATAGAGCCGGCCGAAACCGCCGGTGGCGATGCACGTCGCGCGCGCGACGTAGGCGAGCAGTTCGCCACTCACCAGGTTGCGCACGATCGCGCCGCAGCAGCGCTCGCCATCGTGGATCAGCGCCAGCGCCTCCATGCGTTCGTGCACGGGAATGTTCGCAGCGATGGCCTGGTTGCTCATCGTGTAGAGCATGGCGTGACCGGTGCCGTCCGACACATAGCAGGCGCGCCACTTTTGCGTGCCGCCAAAATTACGCGCCGTGATGAGCCCGTGGGCCCCGTCCGCCTCCGCGACGGTCTGCTTGCGGCCGTCCACCGTGATCTCGTGCTCGCCGCGCTGCACGCGATTCCACGGTACGCCCCAGGCGGCGAGCTCCCTGATCGCCTTGGGCGCGGTGTGGGCGAACATGCGCACCACCTGCTGATCCGCGCCCCAGTCGCTGCCGCGCACGGTATCCGCGAAGTGGCTGTCCTCATTGTCGCCCGCACCGCCGGCACAATTGCCGAGGCTCGCCTGCATGCCGCCCTGGGCCGCTGCGGAGTGAGAGCGTTTGGCCGGGACCAGGCTGAGCACGATCGCATCAAGCCCGCGCCGCCTGACGCCGATGGCCGCGCGCTGCCCGGCCAGTCCTCCACCGATGATCAGCGCGTCCGTGTAGATCACCTGCATTGCCTAGACGCCCTCCCGGGTTGGTGATTCAGTGGCGGGTATATAAGGCTCACCCACGCGATCGGCATGGTCATGGCCGATCTTCATGTAGGTGAGCAGGCTGGCGGTTCCAAGGCACAGGAAGAACCCGACGATACACCATGTGGCGACTTTCAGGCGGGCGCGCATGACGCGGGTGTTGGCGCTGGTCAATGGGCCCCACTTCATGGCGAGCCGGTACGCGCCGACGCCGGCGTGGACATGGACCACCACCAGCAGCAGTGCGTAGAGTAGCCAGAAATTTCCGCTCCAGATGCGATCGGACGAGGCATAGGGACCGATATTGCCCGGCTGCGCAATAACAATGTACAAGTGCACCGGCACGAGGAAAAACAGGCAGAACCCCGTCACCACCTGCACATACCAGAGTGTCGTATCGGGGTGTCGCATTCCCGCCATATGGCGATGGAACTGCGCATACTGCCGCTGATTGCCGGGGAACTTGCGCAATGCCAGCACCGCATGGCCGACAACCAGCAGGAGCACCATCACGCCGACGAGCGACACCAGCAGCGGATAGGGGCGGCCGAACAACGGCTCACCCTCGAACATCCGCGCCACCCAGTACATGGCATCCTTGCCCAGCAGTATGCTGGACTCGAAAAACATATGTGCCCAGACGAAGAGCACCAGCAGCAACCCCGAAAGACTCTGCAGCACGTCCATGCGCGCGGGCCAGACGGAGACTTTTCCCGGCATCGATAACGCTTCCCGAAGTCGACTGATCTGGCATCATGTTAACCCCGGTCAATGCTGCCGAACCATGTCCTGGCGCAGTATGTTGTGGCATTGACATGACGCAGGAGCGCTGCCGAAGAATGCTGGACGTAAAAATGTGGGGTCACGCCCTGAGCCGGATGCCCAGGCTCTCGCAGTGTGAGTGGCAGACGCTCGATCCGGTGGCGAAGTGGCTCGTTGCCTGCAGGGCCTCCGTATTGTTCATGACCTTCACCGCGGCGGCGCTGGGTGGCCTGCTGGCCTGGCGGGCGGATGCATTTGAATGGGGCCTCTGGCTGGCGACGGTCACCGCGCTGGTATTCGCCCACGCAGCCAACAACCTGCTCAACGACTATACCGATTCACGGCGTGGCCTCGACCGGGACAATTATTTCCGCAACCAGTATGGCGTGCATGTGCTGGAGGACGGATTGATGAGCGAGCGCCAGTTCTGGTGCTACCTGGGCGTGACGGCCGCGATTGCGCTGGCGCTGGGCGCGTGGCTGACGGTCCAGCGCGGCGGCCTGACGCTGGACCTGATGCTGGCCGGCGGATTTTTCCTGCTGTTCTATACCTGGCCCCTGAAGTATTACGGCCTGGGAGAACCCGCCGTGCTGCTGGTGTGGGGACCGCTGATGGTCGGCGGCACCTACTATGTGCTGGCCGGAGCGTGGAGCTGGGACGTCATCTGGCTCAGCCTCGTCTTTGCGCTGGGGCCGACCACAGTGCTGTTTGGCAAGCACACGGACAAGCTGGAAGCCGACAGGCGCAAGGACGTACACACGCTTCCCGTCATTCTCGGTGAGCGCCTGGCACGGTTCACGACGCTGGGAATGATCCTCGCCCAGTACCTGCTGTGCCTGGTGTTGGTGTTGTCGGGCCGATTTGGCTGGACCCTGCTGCTGGTGACGGTCAACCTCTGGATGCTGCCCGGATTGTGGCGTGCATTCCGGCAACCCAGACCGGACTCGCCCCCTGCGGCTTACCCCGCCAGTGTATGGCCGCTGTGGTTTTCCGCGTACGCCTTTCTCCACACACGGCGGTTCACCGTGCTGTTCCTGACCGGCGTGGTGCTCGATATCCTGTTTGCTTAGGGGCTTAAGGGGAACCTGCCGGAGTATAGAAGAATACAGCACCTTTTCATGGGTTCACAGCGATGCACGATAGCCGTCATCAAAGCCCTTTCCGTACGGGAGCGACGAAAAGCATGGCATCAATAAAATTGGGACCCAGATATTGTTGAACACAACAGATTTCATGGAATGGGTCTTGGGCTTACTGCGGCGGTTTTCCGCGCTATTGCCAAGCTCGGTCCGCTGCGATTGATCATGCAACTGTCACTGTGCTGCTCACGACCAATTCGCCACTGCCTCCGCCGCGCCTCCAATAGAGTTCAGGACAACAAATGCCCATTGAAGCCACTGCAAGCCCGCCAGTCATTCGCTTCAATTGCTTTCTACTAATATGGAAAACGGTTGGCAGTTGCTATGTGTAGTTACTGTGACGGTGATATTGTTTAGCACTCCTGCGAGTGCTGCTGCATAGTGTCGTTGAAATGTATTGACGTTGCCGCTCACACCCGCAGGCGTGAATATAAGAGCCACCTCCTGGGTTCCACTTGTGCTTCCGCTACAACCAGTAGCAGCGCCACCGGCGGGCCTGTCGCCATGCGCCGCCCCCTCACGAACGAAGGCGTTACGCCGCGCGTGATCGCCACGGCGCACAGCGTGATTTCTACGCCGGCGCGCAACTGGCCCTGGTCAGCTGCTGGTAGCACCCGAATTCCTGTTCCGCGTGGAAGCCGCTGAGCCCGCGCCAGTGATGATTTGGTGCCAGGACGCGGTGGTAACGCGTCAGTACGCCGCTGTGTTCAGCACTCCCCGGATGCGGTGACTGACTTCCTCCCCCACCCCGGCCTCGGCGGCAAACTCTGCCCAGCGTTTCACCACCGCCTGCACGTCACCCAAAATCCGCTCAGCGCTGCCGCGCTTCAACGACGCCACCCGCGCGCAGGCCTTGAAGTCCGCCAGCGTGAAATCACCGCGCTTGTTGTTCATCGTCATCTGGTGGCGCGCCGTCCACGCGCCGGCGGGGTTGAAGGCGTAGGTCATGTCGTAGGCGGGGGCCAGCGACCATACGCCGCGCTTGTCCATCAGGAAGGCGATGTTCTTCACGTGATCGTCCTGGTTGCGCGCGACGATGTTGAACACCATGCGCCGGTACAGCTGCTCGATCTGTTGCATCGGCAGGCCCAGCTGGCGCATGGCGAGCAGCGCCTGCTCGTAGCTGTAGGCACCGGCGAGGTTGAAGTCGAAATGCGCCAGCGCGCACAGGGTTTGCATGTGCAATTTTCCGCCACCGTCGAGACGGTCGAAGCGGCGTGTCATGAAGTGCGCGCGGTCGTGTTCGCGCAGCAGGCGGCAGTCGCTCATCTCGATGCCGCAGGCGCGCGCCATCAGGGAGTAGGCGTACTCGATCAGCCCGTAACCCGTCGGATCTTCCAGTTCCTTGTCGCGGTTGCCGCTGACACCGTCAAACTTCAACAGCCAGTATTCAAAGCCTTTACCCGCATCTACCTGCCCGGAGCGCACTTCGTTCGTTTGGGGGTTCCAGGCGATCACGGCCTTGGCGCGCGCCCCCCCGGCGGAGGTGCCGACGCGCAGGATGTCCCGGAGCGCATCGGCCCTGTCGCCTGTACTGCCGTCACCGCCCAACGAGGTATCGAGTTCGTTGCGGTGGGCCAACACCTCGGACGCCAGCGCCACCAGCTTCGCCACTTCAACGGGTGTGGACTGGCGCGCCGGCGGGCCGATGACTGGGACGAACTCCAACGCGCCCATGCCGCGCGCACCGGTGTAACACAGCCGTTCCACCGCATTGAAGCTGTCCGGCCGGCGACCCTGCGAGGCCAGCCACGCATCGATCAGCGCGTTGCCGAATTTGTCCGGCAGCGAATCGGCGAGCAGGCCGGGCAGGCCGAGGAACGTTTCTCGCGCAAGCTCCGGGAAGCGGTACACACGCCGCGAGAGCGGCATGGTGAGCGGCGCGATCTCGATGCCGCTTTGCGCAAATTGTGCGTCGTACTCGAAGGCCGCGACATCGTCGCCATCGGGCAGCGATACCGCGCCGATGGTACGGCCCCACAGTCGTACTTCGGCGACGGTGGTCATGGACAGTGATTCCTGGCCCGGTGTGCGCAGGCGGTCATAGTCTGATGTCCCTGGCCCGGCGCGCGACGCTGATCAGCGGCTGGCGCCTGGGGCTCGGACGCGTAACGGTTGCGCCGTTCATGTGTCTTCGCCCCACTGCCACGGCTTGCCTTCTGCCACCCGTCCTTTGACTTGGCCGCGCACTCCATAAACGCGGCGTCGCGGTTTACTTTTACGCTGCAACAGCTCCATCGGCCGCGGCCCGGTTTCCGGTATGAGGCTCTCCAGCCCGGCCACCGCATCCAGCACCCGCAGCACGCGCACGAGGGTGGTGAGCTGCGCGGCCTTGCCCGCCTCCATGCGTTCGAGCGTGCGCTTGCCGATACCGGCCTGCTCGGCTACCGCCTCCTGTGTGAGCTGCAGGTCGATACGGCGGCGGGTGAGACGCGTACCGAGTTCGGCGAGCACGGCGTCATCGGTGAGTTGAGGCGTGATTTTCATAGTCGTCATTAGTGACTAGTTGTATACGATATGAGCTATAAATCGCAATATATAACGATATATAGTACATGGCTAATAAATAGTCAAGTCGTAATATTAGACGATATATTATATTTTCATGTCTTATATCGTAATTAGTTACGAATAATGAAAGCACCGAAAGCGCACGGCCGGCCTCCAGTAAATGCCATCTCCGCCGCCCTGGAATACCCCACTACGCGTTGCAACAGCCACACCCCGACATCGCCGAGGATGAGGCCCAGCCGCACGAAGCTCTCCGCGAAGCCGACCTGTTTCCAAAGAAAGGCTTGGCGCCGGCTGCCGACGTTTTTTTCTCATTGGCACGCGCCGACTATCTGAATAAAGGCGCGAGCGGCGTCTGCGACCAGATCCGGTCCGTTGAATCGCGCTTGCCCTTTGCCCTGCAGGGCTTCGATTGCGACAACGGTTCCGAGTTTCTCAACTTTCACCTGCAGCGCTACTTCAGCGACCGTCCCAGGGAGATCGCCTTCACCCGCTCACGACCCTACAAGAAAAATGACAATGCCCACGCGGCACGCGCTAGAGGCAATTGGAATAACAACCGCTGCCCTTCTGCGACGCAGCGGTGCGGCAGGTACCGGAATTACGCGCCCGATTCGACGTCGCGCATGGCCGCGGCGATCTCGGGATCGGAGAAATCAAAGATTGGCAGGCCATCATCGCCGCTGGCGTACTGGCCGATCCGTTCATGAATGAACTGGTTGGGGGAAGCGGCGTGGCGGCGCATGTAGTCCAGCGACACCTGCTCCTGCGACGGGATGATCACGTGCTCGCGCTCCATGCCATCGCAGAAAATCTGCGCGGTACGCTGGGCCGTCAGCAGCGCATAGTCGCGACCCGGCCCCACATAGGGAAGCCCTGGCGTCCACTCTTTCGATCGCCCCCCGATAGGCGTGGCCGTCGGCCCCGGGCAGAGGCAACTGACCCTGACACCCCTGGGCTTGAGATAAATGGCGAGGTTTTCAGCCATCGAGATCAGCGCAGCCTTCGATGCGGCATAGGGAACGCGGGTGATGGCGAAAGGATGCAGTCCCGCGACCGATGCGGTGTTGACGATGTACCCGGTACCGCGCGCCAGCATCCCGGGCAGGACGCGCTCGTTGAGCCGCACGGCGCCGAAGAAATTGACCTGGAAGATGCGCTCCCACTCCGCCACCGGGATATCCTCGGGATTGCCGCTGAGGAGCACACCCGCCGCGTTGGCGCAGACATCGATCGAACCGAGAAACTTCTCCGCCGAGTTCACGGCTGCATCCACCGAAGCTGCGTCGGTGACATCGCACGGGATGCCGACGGCGCTGCCACCGGCCTCGTTGATGCGGGCAGCCATTCGACCTGCTCCCGCTTCGTCCAGGTCCGCAATGGCAACGCGCGCGCCACGTCGTGAAAACTCCATCGCCAGGGCGCGACCGATTCCGCTGGCAGCGCCGACTACCAGTGCATTGGCCTTACTGAAAGAAAACATTCGCCGTCTCCTGACTCATCAAACGCTCGCGCTAGCGGTCACCCGCCGCATGCCTGGCCGCGATGTACCCGAACGTGAAACCCGGCCCGAGGCTGCAACCGGCGCCGGGATAGAACCGTCCCATCACCGAGCCGGTCGCCACGCCGCAGGCGTAGAGCCCGTTGATCACCGAACCATCCGCGCGCAGCACACGGGCGTGTTCATCGGTGAGCACGCCGCCGAAGGTGCCGACGTCACCGGGCACCACCGGAATGGCGTAATACGGTGGCTGGTCGATACGGCCCAGCGTGCGGGAGGGCGTGTGCAGCGGGTCGCCCAGCCAGTTGTCGTACGCGCGTGCCCCGCGCTGGAAATCCTCATCGCGATTGTTGGTGACAAACCCGTTGAAGCGCTGGACGGTGGCTTCCAGCGTCGCCGGTTCCGCGCCGATCGCAGCTGCGAGCGCCGCGAGGGTGTCGGCCTGCCTGAGGTAGCCCTCGTCGTACCAGCGTTGTGGTTTCGGAGTGCCGGGCATGGTGCCGGCGAGCATGTAGGTGGCGAGATACTGGCTGTCGAAAATCGCCCAGCTCGGGATGGCCGGTGCGACCTGGTTGCGCTTCAGGATGTTCTGGCAGTAGGCCATGTAGGAACCGCCCTCGTTCTGGTAACGCACACCCGTGCCGTCCACCAGGATGCAGTGCGGCGCGGCCGTCATCCCCTGCACACCGGGAATCATGCGCGCGTTCGTAGTGCCCGGCGGCAGCGTCGCCTGGTAGCCGACGAATTCCTCCATCTGCGCCGGCGCGGCACCGAGCGCCAGCATGGTCTCGATCATCTCGCCGGTGTCGCCAGGCGCCGCGTTGCTCCACTGAACCGACGTGCCAGGCTGGTAGCGCTCGCGCATGGCGTGATTGAGCGCGAAGCCGCCGGTATTCACCAGCACGCCGAGCTCCGCACTCACCCGCCACGGGCGCCCGTCCTTAACCGTCAGCACGCCGCTTATCCTGCCGCTGCCCGCGCTGTCGTCGAAGAGCAGTTCAGTAACCGGGGACTGCGTACGCAACTCCACCCCGGCCGCCAGGCAGGCCTTCAGCATGCGCCCCTGCAGCGCCGCGCCGGCAGTCACGTACTGACTGCCGGTGAGGCGCGCCACCACGCCGCGGCCCAGCAGGCGCAACATCAGGCGTCGCGCCTTCCACGAGCGCTTCATCAGCGGCAGCCATTTCATTTCCTCAAGGGACGCCGGCAGGTTGCCGGGCAGTGCGAGGTAACTGGGGCGCAGGCGCGCCTTCCACGCGCCCAGTTCGTTCAGGTCGAACGGTTTGGCGACAACCGTGCGGCCAGCCTGTGAACCGCCGGGGCGCTCGTCGTAGTAGTCAGGCCAATACCGCGAACGATCCAGCGCGATGCCCTGCGACAGCAGGAAGCGGAGCATGTCCGGACCTTCCGTGAGAAAGGCATGGCGCCGCGCTGGCGTGGCCGCAGGTGCATCGGGCTGGTCGCCAGTGACTGCTTCCAGATACGCGCTGGCCTGCTCGTAGCTGTCTTTGACCCCGTCGCGCGCCATGAAGGGATTGTTGGGTATCCACATCACGCCGCCAGAGCGCGCCGTGGTGCCGCCGATGAGGTCGGTCTTTTCCAGGATCAGCACCCGCTTGCCCTGTTGCCGCAGGTACAACGCCGCCACCATCGAGCCGGCGCCGCTGCCCACGATCACAAAATCAAATCTCTCGTCGAACTCGTTCACAGGATTGTCCTTATCGGTGAGCCGCGTGATACGCGGCGATCTACTGTTGCCATTCGATCGACCCGGTCTAATCTATCCACCACAGGGTGGTACCGCAAGCCGCAGCGCATGCCAGGGGCTGCATTGGGTACACTGTCCGCCGCACGCATGCAGACAAGGAATCCGGATGTCAGCGTCGACAGACTGGACCAGGGGCGACTCCCTGGGCCTCGACATACCAGCCCACGCGAACGCATTGAAAAGCGCAGGCGAGGAATTTCTCACACGCGCGTTCCACGCCACCGGCGTACTCGGCGACGGCAATCATGTCACCGCGATCACCCGGTGCGAGGAATGCCCGGGCGGCAGCACAGGGCGCAAGCTCTGGTTGTCCGTGCGCTATGCGTCCCCGTCGCCCGCACTGCATGAGGACCTGTTCGTCAAATTCTCCCGCGACTTCGACGACGCTTTGCGCGATCGCGGCAGAATGCAGATGGCGCGGGAGGTGCGATTTGCCCTGCTGTCACGCCACCCTGCCTTCCCTATCCCCGTACCCGCGTGTTACTTCGCCGATTTTCACCGCTCATCGGGCACCGGGATACTGATCACCCAGCGCATCGGCTTCGGCAGCGAGGGCGTCGAACCACATTACGGCAAATGTCTCGACTACCGGATGCCGGAACCGCTGGCACACTACGCGGCACTGATCCGGGCGCTGGCCCGACTGGCGGGAACGCACCAGGCGGGACGGCTGCCAGCATCGATCGGGCAGGATTTTCCCATCGACGTGAGTCAACTCGCGGTGAGCAGCCGTGAACCGTATACCTCGCAGCAGATCCGTCACCGGGTCGACCGCTTCGCGCAGTTTGCACTGGCGCATCCCCACCTGCTGCCGGCGAATCTCCGCGCACCGGGTTTCATCGCGCGACTCGAAGACGAGGCGCCCCGCTTCATGGCCGTGGTTCCCGCCGCCATGGCGACACTGGCCAGCCAGCGCGACCTGATCGCGCTGTGCCACTGGAACGCCAACGTCGACAACGCGTGGTTCTGGCGCAACGCCACGGGCGAACTCGAATGCGGCCTGCTGGACTGGGGCAACGTCAGCCAGATGAATCTCGCGATGGCGCTGTGGGGCTGCCTCAGCGCGGCGGAGATATCACTGTGGGACGATCATCTGTCCCCGCTGCTGGATCTCTTCGCACGCGAGTACCGGGCCAGCGGCGGGCCGGATATCTCCGTGACAGAACTGACACACCACCTGCAGTTGTACGCCATCTCCATGGGCCTCGCCTGGCTGCTGGACGTACCGGCGTTGCTCAGCCGCCTCGTTCCCGATCTGGCATAGGTCGGAAACCGCTTCGATACACGGATCAGTGACAACGAAGCAGTTCGCGCACCGTTGCAGATGATGACGGTATTTCTCAATCTCTGGGAAACGCACGACATGGCGCAAGTACTGCGCGAACTGGAGCGCATTTAGATTCAGGCAAGATGGATTATTCCGCCCGGATGTCTTGCCGTGTTGCAGGTGGTGTGAAAAACCGCGTCGGGCTGTGTGCGGCAGTCAGGACGGGGGCAGGCCTCTCTTGCTCAAACTGCAAAGATATTCGCCGAGAGGCCTGCCCCCGCCCTGACTGCCATCGCGCTCTACTCGAACTCGTTCGTTCGCTGCACCCACTCGCTGCGAGGCCGGTGCGGTGAGGCCCCCCACGGCGAATATCTCAGCCTTCTGAGTCGTGGGGGGCTTCACCGCACCGGCCGTCGGAAGTACTCACCATTAAAAAATTCAGCGGCCAGCCGAAGGTGCAGCGTCTGCAATCCCGAGTCGTCTGGTCGCAAGCTGTCTAATTTCCGCAGTCTTGATCTTCTCGTTCCCCGTCAGCGCAAACTCCTCTTCACGAAAGAACAGCACCCGCCGTGGCAGCTTGTAGCTGGCCAGTGACTGTTTCAGGTACGCGACAATCGCGTCTTCTTCCAGTACGGCGCCGTCTATCGGCACGATGCAGGAAACCACCATCTCACTCAGCGTCTCATGCGGCACGCCCACCGTCTGTGTGCGCTTGACGCCGGGGTAGCCCGCGATCGCCGCATCCACTTCCTCCGGCGACACATTGGCGCCGCCAGTCTTGATGATGGCGTTGAGCCGCCCTTCCCAGAACAGGCGGCCCTCGGCGTCCACGTAGCCGCCGTCGCCGGTGCAGAAATAGCCCTCGCCGTCGAACGTTTCCTCGGGTGACTTGCCGATGTAGCCCAGCATCAGCGTCGGGCCCTTGATGCAGATTTCGCCGCGCGCGCCGACCGGCACCGCCACGTGCGTGAGCGGAT
Organism: uncultured Halioglobus sp.; assembly: GCA_964461965.1. Lineage (GTDB taxonomy): Bacteria > Pseudomonadota > Gammaproteobacteria > Pseudomonadales > Halieaceae > Marimicrobium. Next base: position 165,293 of record CAYWWD010000001.1, read on the forward strand.
CGACGACCTTCAGCACATTGCCCGGCAGCGGCACACCGCAACTGCCGGCGTATTGCTCAGGTGGCGTGTCGCCATCGAAGGAGGTGTTGATGGTCATGGTTTCGGTGGTGCCATACGACATGGGCACCTGCCACCGCGTCGCTACCGTCGGGTGTGCATGGAGCAATTGGCCGCGTGTGATATACCGCAGGCTGGCGAGGTTCGCGCGCGCGTAGCCCGGTGCCGCCTGCAACCTGGCCCACTGGTGCTCGCGCCCGTTCATGAACGTGACACGCTCCGCCTCGATCAGCGTCAACGCGGCCGCGGCATCGAACAATGGCTGCAGGATGACCGCGCCGCCGGTGGACAGGGCGACGCCGACGATCATCGAGATATTGCCGGACCAGAAGAAACCGTTGCCGGTCCACGCGCGGGCCGGCTCCTTCACCGCCAGCACGCGCGGCCAGCGCCACCACTGGATCGCGAAAGCCCGCTGTGCGTGCAGTATGCCCTTGGGCACGCTGGTGGTACCGGAGGAGAAAAACAGGCCGCCCGCATCACCGGGCATCACGGCGCTCGCTCGCGCCGACACCACGGCATCGGGCACGGTGTCGCCGTGCCGGAGAAACGTCTCCCAGGGTTCAAAAGCGCCGGGATGCGCGGCGGCATTGCCGGTTGCGGTCAGGCCGTCGAGCAGGACGCAGCGCCGCAGGAAGGGAAATCGTGTCGAGGCCAGCGCGCCGGGCGCGCTGTGCGCGAGCCGTGGTTCAAGCGTCGCCAGCATCGCGGAGAAATCGGTTTTCAGCACCCGGTCTTCGAACAGCAGCGTAGAGACGGCAGACGTCGCGAGCAGGTATTCGAGCTCCGGCGGCGTGGAAAAGGTGCTGAGTGCCACCGTGACGCCACCGGCGAGCGCCGTGCCGAACACTGCCGCGAGATACTCCGGCCGGTTGGTCATCAGGATACCGACGCGGCTGTCCTTGCCCACGCCAGCGGCGATCAATGCTTTCGCCACGGCAACTGAGTGCTCCCACAACTCCCGGTAGGTCCAGCGCACCACGCCGTCGGGGCCGTGCAGCACCACCGCCTCACGTTCGCCGTAGCGCTCACACACCTCGCGCAGGTAGCCGGGAATGGTCAGCGCGCCGATGCCCGGTTCGTCGGCAAGCGCAATGCCCCGCACGCACGAGACCGCCAGATCCTCCACGATCGCGTTGCGGGTATTCACGCCGGCGCCTCGCTGCACCATGTCAGCGCGGGATACCCTGCCAACACAGTGCCGGCATCAGTACGGCAACTCTACTTCGGCGGTCGCGGTGAGGATCACCTCGCCGTCCTGCGTGGTCTGCTTCACTTTCACCACCACCACGGGCATGCCGTAGGGCGAGAGCGCCACTTTCTCGATGACCTCGCCGTCGACGTAGGTGACGTCACCTTCAAACGCCGGGCTGCGGAACTGCGATTTGGAGTGCCAGATAAAGCCATTGTGGCCGGCCCAGTAGGCGACGTAGTCGTGGAACCAGGCGCTCATCGAGATGCCATAGCCGTAGGCGCCGCCCATGCCGACTGCCTCCGCCTTGTCGGCATTGATGTGGCCGCTGGAGGGGCCGTGGAACAGGCCGTCGCCCATGCGCGGGTCGATCGTGCGCGCCTCGTAGTCGTACGTCATGTTCGCGGCGAAACCGGCATCTTCCATCGCCGGGTCGCGCACACCCTCGGGCACGTTCCAGCGCCAGGTGCCCCACACGTTTTCACGCGGCGAGCGGCGCTCCAGCGCGAAGGTGACCACAGAGTGCGGGCCAACGACGCGCCGCGGCAGTCGGTCGCCCACGTTCACTTCCTCAAAGTGCGGCGATGCACCGTCGCGGTTGGAGAGAATCCAGTCGAGCCGGATTTTTTCGATACCGGCCAGTTCGGCCGACGTCCACCGCCTGGGCATGCGCTGCTGTTTATCGTACATGCCGCGCTTTCTCGCTTCTTCCACGAGGTAGCGAATCGCGGTCGAGCGCTCCTTGGCCACCAGCGCACCGTGCTGATTGCGATGCACGGTGTCGCCGCGCGCGAATACGGTCGGGCCGGCGAACTTGGTCTCGGCCACGCTATAGCCGTCGAAGCGACGCGCCTGCACCAGCTTGTCGCCCGGCCAGATCGGCGTGCCGTAGAACCACCACTCCTCGCCGCCGAAGATGAGGTGCGAGCCGGGGATCTTGCCGACGCAGGTGGGGTGGCAGCCGTGGCCGTAATCCATTGCCACCGCGAAGGACTGCGGCGCGACGATGCCGCCGAAGCGCGAGGCGCGCGCGAACTCCTCGTGCCAGTGGAGGGGGTTGGGATAGTCCATCGCCTGCACCCAGCGGCGGATGTCCGTGGCGCTGCACGGGTCCCACAACTCGGCGAACACCACGGGCTTGCCCACCCACTGGTCGAGGTCGCTGAGGTCGAGATGAACCGGATCGGTGTTGCCGGCGGCACCGGCTTTCACGCCCGCAGGTTTTTTGGCCTTCGCCATCGTCGGTGGTACTCCTATGTCTGTTCCTGCATTAAGTGTACTGCCCGGCGAGTGCCCGTTCCGTCTCATCCGGGCCCCTGCCGAGGTGCTCGTTCAACAGCGCGCGCTTCAGGAACCGGTGACACACATGCTCGGACGTCATGCCGATGCCGCCGTGCAATTGCAACGCCTCTTCCGCGACGGCAGTGTACGCGGCACAGGCCAGTTGCCTGGCCGCCATGCCCGCCAACTCGGCCTCGCGGCTGACACCATCGGCTTCCCATTGTGGGCCGTACTTGCCCAGGCTGTCAGCCAACAGCGCATCGGCGCCCTCGATCAACGCTTTGAGATCGGCGCAGCGGTGCTTGAGCGCCTGGAACAGCGCCAGTGGCCGGCCGAACTGCCGCCGTGTCTGTAAATAGTCGACGGTCAGTGCCAGCAGCGCGTCCGCACCGCCAACGGCGTCCGCCGCCAAGGCGAAATCGCGCGTTGCGGCGAGTCGGGCCGTCAGCGCTCGCGCCGCCGTGCCCTGCGCCAGAATCAGGGCATTTTCCAGAGCGACCTCTGTGAACGCCACATCGAACAACCGCCGGGTCGCATCCCAGGTCGGCCGCGCGGTGCAGGACACGCCGGGGTGTTGCATGGGCACCAGCGCGACATACTCGCCGCCCTGCGCACTGATCAGCACGTGGCTCGCGTCATCCGCTGAGGGTACCGCCGCAGCCACGCCATCGAGGCGCAGTTCGCGTCCGCTGACGCGCTGCACACACAGCGACGTGTCCGCCAGCGCGGTCGCGACATACGCATCGCCTGCGGTGAGACGGGCCAGCCAGTCGTCGCGATAGGCAAGCGCACTGCCACCCACGGCATCGATGGCCAGCAGCGCGGGCAGGAACGGCACCGTGGACAGGCTGCTGCCCAGCTCCCGATGCAGCGCACAGGCACCGGTAAGGCCCATGCCCAGACCGCCCAAAGGCTCGGGCGTGGCGATCAGCAGCCAGCCGAGCTCAGCCATCTGCCGCCAGGCGCTGCGTTCCTCGGCCGCGAGGCCGAGCCCGGCCAGTACCTGTCGCGCGGCATCGCGCAGCTCACTCACGGCGGCATCCATCAGCGCGGCGCCAGTTGCCAGTCGCGCGGCTCGCGCGGCATTCCGAGCAGGCGTTCCGCGATGATGTTGCGCTGGATTTCGTCGCTGCCGCCGGCGATGGACCAGTTGTAGGAGTTCATGAAGTCCAGCATCCAGTGGCCCGTCTCCTGCGTCGCCCCGCGCATGAAACCGCGATGGTACTGCCCATCCAGACCGGCGATGCGCCGCCCCAGCTGCGTGAACTGGCGGAGCGTGCGCGCGTAATAGAGCTTGACGATGGAAGCGTCGCCCGGCGTTTCTACACCGCTGATCCGCCGCATGAGGTAGCGATCGGCGAGCGCGCAGGCGGCATCGACCTGTGCCACCAGACGGCCGAGATCGCGCGTAAGCGCCGCGTCGTCCGCGCGACTGCAGGCGCGCATCCCGGCTGCGAGCCGCAGCAGGGCAAAGCGCATGCGCTGGCTCAGCTCCACCAGGGTGAGGCCGCGCTCGGAGGCGAGGGTGGCCTGCGCAACCGCCCAGCCGGCACCCTCCTCACCCACGCGTTCGCTGACGGGCACTTCCACGTCGTCGAAAAAGATTTCCGAAAACTCGTCGTCGCCGGTGATCTGGTGGATGGGCCGCACGGTCACACCTTTGGCGCGCATGTCGACCAGCAGATAGGTCAGGCCCGCCTGTGGCACGGCGGAGCGGTCCGTGCGCGCAAGCAACAGGCAGCGGTCGGCGTACTGGGCCATGGTCGACCAGGTCTTCTGCCCGTTGACGACGTAGACGTTGCCCTGGCGCACGGCGCGCGTGGTCAGCGCGGCGAGATCGGAACCGGCGTTGGGCTCCGAGAAACCCTGGCACCAGATGTCGCCGGCGAGAATGCCCGGCAGGTATTTTTCGCGCTGTGCGTCAGTGCCGCATTCGAACAGCGTACAGGCGGCGTGGTAGAGCGCGACGAAGTACAGGATGAGCCTGGGGGCATCCGCGCGCGCGATTTCCTCGAACAGGACCTTCTGCTCCGCCAGGCTCCTGCCGCCCCCCGGCCAGCCGGCAGGCCAGTGCGGTGTCGCGTAACCGGCCTGCGACAGCCTGCCGAACCAGTCGCGCTGCAGTTGTACGAAGGCGGCCTGGTCAGTCCCGGTCATCGCCTCGCGCCAGCCGGCGGGCACGTTCGCCGCCAGCCAGGCGCGCACCTCGCGGCGCAACGCGTCAGAGCCCGGGTCGGACGTCACAGGCGCACCTCGATCCAGTCATCCACCACGCGTACTTCATAGGTGGCGATCGGTCGGGTCGCCGGCAGGTCCAGCGCCGCACCGGTTTCGAGGCTGAAACGCGCGCCGTGCACCGGGCAGCTGATCGCGCCGTTGCGCATACGCCCATTGCACAGCGGCTTGAGCTGGTGCGAACAGATATTCGACACCGCAAACAGCCGCCCGCTGCTGTGGCACACGAGCACCCAGGTATCGTCGATTCTCGCGGCCTTTTTGGACTCCGGGGGCAGTTCAGACAACCGGCAGAAGCGCGTGAACTCACCCGCCACTGACATACCGGTCGACCGTGCGTTCGAAGTGGCGGACGCGGATCTCCTGATAATTACCCAGCGTGATGCCCGGCTTGAGCGCTGCTTCCAGCCCGGCCTGTTGCAGCACGAGGTTGTCCGTGTCCTGGTCGAGAATCGTGCCGAAGCCCGGGTCCATACCGTCGGCTTCCGTGAACGACTGGTGCTCGTCGATTCGCACCATCGCGGCGGGGTACGGACGCCTGCCGTCCTGCGGCACGGGGCGCAGGAAAAACACTTCATAGAAGGTCTTGCGGTGATCGCCCGCCACCGGGCGAAAGCGATACACCATGGGCAGTGATATGCCGGGGAACAGGAAGGTATTGGGAAACACCGTGTAGGAGAAACAATCCAGCAGCTCGGAATCCGACACGCCGGACAGATCGCTCTTCATCGCCTCCTCGAACATGCCGCGCATCATATCGGCCATGCGCTGGCGCGCGGTTTCACCGCCCGCCAGCTTGCGGTTCGCGCCCGCCACCACTGAGCTGTCGCCCAGCGTGAACTGGTCGAGGATGTCCTGCTCCGTGTACTGCCCTTTCAGGTGCGGGCTCAGCACACCGAGCGAGGAGATGAAGCGATCCACGTGTTCGCCGTAAACGTCGTACTGCGAGTTGGCGTCGGCATTGGACACCGCGACCTGCGGGTGGGTATGGATCACGTGGTAGGCCTCCATGAAGGCCTCCATGCTCAGCTTCCAGTTCGCCGGCAACACCTTGGCGACGTGGCAGTAGATGTAGCGATCCTCCAGCTTCCACGCGTTGATATGCGCCATGAACTCGGGGCCTAGGTACTCAGCCAGTGACGGCGCGCCGTGATCCATGTTGATGAATACGAAGCCGGCCAGGCGCTCGACGCGCGCCTCGGGCAGCGAGAAATTCTTCGCATCGACGTGCGGGAAATCCCACGGACACACCGCTTGTTTCAGAGTGCCGTCGAGGTTCCACGTCCAGCCGTGGAAACTGCACTGGAACTCCTGCGTACAGCCCTCGGTGCCGGCCGCGCGCAGCATCGTGCCGCGGTGCAGGCAGGCGTTGTAGTAGGCGCGGATCTCATCCTGTGCCACGCGGGTGATGATGAAGGACTGGCGGCCGATGTCGTAGACGTAATAATCGCCGACCTCCGGAATGTGTTCCTCACGGCAGGCGAACTGCCAGGTGCGCTTCCAGAGCGTCTCGTATTCCCGCCGCGCGAAATCCGGATCGATGTAGCGGTCGATGGATACATCTTCATCACCGAGAAAGGTATACGACTCCGAGCGCACCCACGCGGGCGCCGCCACGCGGTCGCGGGCGATAATCTCCTGTGTCGTCGGCTCGTCGGGGCAGCGCGCGGCGCCGGGAGCGAGGGCGCGCGCAGTTCCGGAACTCTGCTTGCTCATGGCTTTCCTCCCATTGTGGCCACAGTATGCCACCCGCCCCGCAGGCTCAAAATGACTGGATGCGCACCCCCAGTTGCCTGCCCCGCGCCGCCCGCTTCCCGCCGCTTGTCCGGGGCGGCTACACTGCCCGGGGCGTTGCTCTGGCGCCGTCATACGAGGCGAGGCCGATGATACGAGGCATACACCACGTCGCAGTCCATGTGCGCGATCTCGACCGCATGATCGCGTTCTACCGCGAGGCATTCGGCTTCGAAGTGGTCGGCGAGCCGTTCAGCTGGAGCGACAATCCCTTCATCGACAGGATCGTGGACGTCCCGCACTCGGCGGCGCGCGGCGCCATGCTGCGCGCCGGCACCTGCTACTTGGAGATGTTTGAGTACAGCGCCCCGTTGCCGGCGTCCGCCACACCGCTGCAACCTTACGACAAGGGCTACACGCATTTCTGCGTCGACGCGACGGATATCGACGCGGAGTACACGCGGCTCAAAAACCTCGGCATGACCTTCAGCCAGGAGGCGCCGATCGACGTCGGCCACGTGAAGACGATCTACGGCCGCGACCCCGAAGGCAACCTCATCGAGCTCCAGCAGACCGCCGATCACTGCGAGTTTCCGCTGCAGGCACTGCCACCGCTGGCGCGCTAGTCCCACCGCCGGCCGTGTCAGAACTGCAGGCGCACCGAGCCGCGCGATGACGAAATTCACCACCACCCTCGACGACAAATACCTCCAGCGCAGCGGGCGGGTCTTCATGACCGCCAACCAGGCACTGGTGCGCCTGCCGCTGGACCAGGCACGGCGCGATCGCGCGCAGGGACTTCGCACCGCAGGATATATCAGCGGCTATCGCGGCTCGCCGCTCGGCGTGTACGACGCCGCGCTGTGGGGCGCGCAGCGGCTGCTCGATGAACACCGCATCGTGTTCCGGCCGGGGCTGAACGAAGAACTCGCCGCCAGTGCCATTCGCGGCACGCAGCAGCTGGAGTGGTTCGGCAGGTCTGACTTCGAGGGGATTTTCGGCCTGTGGTATGGCAAGGGCATCGGTGTCGACCGCGCCTGTGAGGCGCTCAAGCTCGGCAACTTCGAAGGTGCTGCGGCCAAGGGCGGGTTCCTGGTGGTGGCGGGCGATGACCACGGCGGCAAATCGTCCGACAGCGCGCACCAGTCCGAACACACGCTGATGGCAGCCATGGTCCCCTGCCTCTACCCCGCCACCGTCGCCGAGATCATCGAGTTCGGCCTGCTCGGCTGGGCCATGTCGCGCTACAGCGGCTGCTATGTGGGGCTGAAGACGGTAACCGATACGCTGGACCTGTCCGCCTGTATCGAGCTGCCGGACCCGCACCGCCACGTTCACCTTCCCGCCGATGTGATACTGCCGCCGCAGGGACTCAACCTGCGGCAGAACCTGCCACCGCTGGAGGAGGAAGCGCTGCTGGTGAACTACCGACTGCCCGCCGCGACCGCATTTGCCCGTGCCAACGGCGTGGACCGCGTCATCATCGACGGCGAGCTGCGCAATCTGTCTATCGTCAGTGCGGGTAAGGCTTATCTCGATGTGCGACAGGCGCTGGCGGACCTGGGGCTGGACGAAGCGCGCTGCCGACGGCTCGGGATACGCCTGTACAAGCCGGGCCTGATCTGGCCGCTGGATGCGCAGGGATTGCTCGCGTTCGCCGCCTCCAGCCGCGCGGTGCTGGTGGTGGAAGAAAAGCGACCAGTGATGGAAGACCAGGTCGCGCGCCATTTGTACGCACTGGATGGCGACCGGCGCCCTGCCCTCGCCGGCAAGCGCGACCTGCGGGGCGCACCGCTGCTACCTTCGGTGGGCGAGCTGACCGCGGCCTGCATTCGCCGCGCCGTGGTCACCGTGCTGCAACAGTTGGGAATAGGCGACGACTTGCTGGCAGCAGAGCTCGCGCGCTTCGCGCAGTGGGAATCACGTGCGCAGACACTCGGCGCTGGCGCCACGCGCCCGGCGTATTTCTGTTCCGGTTGCCCGCACAACACCAGCACGAAAATTCCGGACGGCTCGCAGGCTCTTGGCGGCATCGGCTGCCACGGCCTGGTCGCGGTGGTGATGGACCGCAACACCATGCAGTTCCTGCCCATGGGGCACGAGGGTTCTGGCTGGAGCGGCGTGGGGCAGTTCGTCGACACACCGCACGTGTTCCAGAACATGGGCGACGGCACCTACTCCCACTCCGGCATTCTCGCCATCCGCGCGGCGGTGGCTGCGAACGCCAACATCACTTACAAGCTGCTGTACAACGACGCCGTGGCCATGACCGGCGGGCAACCGGTGGAACTGGCTATCACGCCGGTGGACATGGTGCGGCAGTTGCTGGCGGAGGGCGTGCGGCCCGTACACCTGGTGAGCGACCACCCCGAGCGTTACGCCGGCATTTCACTGCCCGAGCATGCCAGCGTGCACCACCGCGATGAACTGGACAGTATCCAGCGCGCCCTGCGCGCAACGCCGGGAGTGACCGGTATCGTCTACGAACAGACCTGCGCCGCCGAACTGCGCCGCCGCCGCAAGCGCGGGCTGATCGAGGAACCGCAGCAGCGGGTGTTCATCAACCCGCAGGTGTGCGAGGGCTGCGGCGACTGCTCGGTGCAGTCCAATTGCATCAGCGTGCTGCCGCTGGAAACCGAATTCGGGCGCAAGCGCCGCATCGACCAGTCCAGCTGCAACAAGGACTACAGCTGCGTGAACGGCTTCTGCCCGTCCTTCGTCACCGTGACCGGCGCGACCATCGCCGTGCGCGAGAGCGGCGCTGCGGCACGATTCGCGGAGCAGATCGCACACCTGCCCACACCGGTCGTGGCACCGCTTGGCCCCGAGCCGTATAACATTCTCGTCGCCGGCATCGGCGGCACCGGCGTATTGACCGTCGGTGCGCTGCTCGGCATGGCCGCGCACCTCGATGAATTAGGCTGCAGCGTGCTCGACATGACCGGCATGGCACAGAAAGGCGGTGCGGTCACCAGCCATATCCGCATCGATGCTGACCCCTCACGCATCTTCACCTCGCGACTCAGCGAGGGCATGACCGATGTACTCATCGCCTGCGACCTGGTCGTCGGCGCGGGTCAGGCGGTACTGAAAACTGTGAAACCGGGGCGCACGACTGCCATCCTCAATACCGATGTCGCACCCACGGGCGCCTTCCAGAGCAACCGGCACCTCGATCTCGGCGCGGCGCGACTGCGCGAGAGCATCGTTGCGGCGATCGACGGTGGCACGGTCTGCGACGTCCACGCCAGCCGGCTCGCGACAGAGCTCACCGGCGACAGCATCGGCACCAACCTGTTCATGCTCGGCTACGCCGCACAGCAAGGCGTGCTGCCCTTGTCGCTCACGGCGATCGAGGAGGCCATTCGCCTGCATGGCAGCTTCGTAGACAGCAACCTGCGCACGTTCGCGCTGGGACGGCTGGCCGCGCATGACCAGACCGCGCTGGCAGCGGAACTCGATGGCGCCGACGACAACAGCGCCACGCTCGACACCGTCGATGCTGTGCTGGCCAGCCGCGTGCGTCTGCTCACGGCGTACCAGAATGTCGCCTACGCAAATTGCTACCGCGATTTCATCGAAGACATTCGCCAACGGGTGGCGGTGCGCCATCTCGCCGGTGGTGAAAACTTCGTGCGCGTCGTCGCGCTGACGCTGGCAAAGCTCATGGCCTACAAGGACGAGTACGAGGTGGCGAGACTTTATTCTGACGCCAGTTTCGCGCAACAGCTTCGCGCGCAGTTCGCAGGCGATTTCACCCTGCACTTTCACCTCGCACCACCCTTGCTGCCGGGGCGCGATGCGGCGGGCCGGCCGAAGAAGCGCTGCTTCGGCCCCTGGGTGATGGTCGCCTTTCGGCTCCTGGGGAAAATGAAACGCCTGCGCGGCACGCCTTTCGACCCCTTCGGCTATTTCCCCGAACGTCGCAGGGAGCGGCGCCTGATCGAGGAGTACCGCGCGTTGATTGAAAGCCTTGTGGACCGGCTGGAGCTGCACACTCTCGAAACTGCAATTGAGATCGCGGGCGCGGCTCACGACATTGGCGGCTATGGGCCGGTGAAGAAGGCATCGATGGCCCGGTACGAGGCTGCGCTGCCGGCTCTGCTTAACGACTTCGACAAACCGGGCACCAGACCGATCGTCGTGCAAAACGTGGTTTAAGCACTCAGACATCTTGAAGTTCTGGTTCTTGTACCGCAGCTCTTTCCGACCCAGATTTCAGACAGGGCATTGCATGTCGAGCGGATCGACCCGCAGTGGTCGGCACATCTTGATAATCGCCTTCAGGAGTCGGGACTAAACTCTCTCGCCGAAATGTACACCGCTGAGCAGGAAAAAGTACGTCAGATTCTGGCAGAGCAACTGATGCCCTTTGAGATACTGAAGGCGATTGACCCTGGACAACCTGAACAGGCTTTCACCCGCATGCAGAAATGACAGCACCAGTCAGTGAAGAAACTGCAACAGTCAGTCAGTTCGCAAACCTGGTCAAACGCTGGGGTATCCTCATGGCAATGTCACCGCACGGTAACCGTCGCCACCAGCGGCGTCTCTTCGGAGGAACTGCCCACCAGCACCTGGTAGGTGCCGGGATGTACAACCCAGTCGTGACGCCCTGTGTCCCACACCGCCAGCGCACGGGCGTTCAGCGCAAGGTCCACCACCTGCGACGCACCCGGTTGCAGCGTCACCTTGTGAAACGCCCGCAGGTTCTTCGGTGGCTCGCCCAGTTCGGCGGGGAACGCGACATAGGCCTGCACCACCTCGGCGCCCTCGCGCTGCCCGGTGTTGGTGACGCGCACCTGCAGCGTCAACGGCTCGCCCGCGTTCACCCGCGCAGTCGTAGGCTCGAGGTCGGAGATTGCAAACTGCGTGTAGGAAAGACCGAAGCCGAACGGGAACAGCGGTGCAATCTGCCGTGACTGGAACCAGCGGTAGCCGACCTGCAGGTCCTCGTCGTAATACACCCTGCCATTCACGCCGGGGTAACGCTCCGGGGTGTTCGCCGGCCCGTCGCTCAGCTCGACGGGAAAGGTGATGGGCAGTTTGCCAGCCGGATACGCATCCCCGAACAGCAGGGCGGCAGTGATCTCGCCGTCCTCGCCTCCCGGGTACCAGCCTTCGAGGATGGCACCCACCGCGTTCACCCACGGCATGGTGATTGGCGAACCTGCGTGCACCACGACGACGGTGCGCGGATTGGCGGCGGCGATCGCGGCAATCAACGCATCCTGCCCGTCCGGCAGCGACATCGTCTGGCGGTCTGCGCCCTCGGTTTCAAAATTGCCGACCACCACCACGGCGATATCCGCGTCACCCGCCAGGCGCGCGGCTTCGACCGGGCCTGCGCTGGCGTCAATCGTCAGCTCGATGCCGGTACCTTCCACCCGGCGGCTGATGGCCTCGGCCGGTGTGATCGCGCGAATCGGGTTGACCCTGGAACTGCCGCCGCCACCGGTAGCCGCCTGCGTTGCCCATGGGCCCAGCAGCGCAATGCGCAGCGGTTGCGTAGCGTCCAGCGGCAGCAGTGCATTTTCATTGCGCAACAGGATGGAACCGGCGGCGCCGATCTCGCGGGCGATGGCCGCGTGCTCCAGTTCGGGAATCGGGAACGGCGCCGGCGCCACATCGAACAGGCCGAACCGGAACATCTGCGTGAAGCGCAGCAGCAGCATCTCGTCGAGCCGCGACTCGGGGACCTGCCCATCCTCGACGGCCGCCTGCAGGGTATCGCCATAGTGAATCGCCGTCGGCATCTCCAGGTCCGTGCCGGCATTGGCTGAGTCCACTGTTGATTTCATCGCAAAGAAGTCCGACTGCACGAACCCTTCAAAGCCCCACTCCTCCCGCAGAAGCGTGGTGAGTATCCGCGCGTTCTCGCAACTGAACGCGCCGTTCACCGAGTTGTACGCGCACATGACCGAAGCGACCTTCGCCTCCCGCACCGCAGCCTCGAACGGCACCAGGTACAACTCGCGGAGGGCGCGTTCGCTCACCTGCACATCGATGCTGTTTCTGTCCTTTTCCTGGTTGTTCACCGTAAAGTGCTTGACCATGCCGATGATGTCGTGCGACTGGATGGCGTCGATATTGGCGACGCCAAGGCGCGAAATCAGCCAGGGGTCTTCGCCGTAGGCTTCAAACGTGCGCCCATTGATCGGTATGCGCGCGAGATCGACATCCGGCGCCTCCAGCAGGTTACGGCCGATGGCGCGCATCTCGGTGCCCTGTACATGGCCGTACCGCGCCGCCATCGCCGGGTCCCAGGTGGAGGCGAGTAACAGCGGGGATGGCAGCGCGGTCGCCGGTACGTTGTTGAGAACCTGCGGGCCGGGGCCCACGCCGGCGGGGCCGTTGGTCACCGTGAGGGCGGGAATGCACAGCGCCTCGATGCCGAGCACCACGCGAAAGTCATCCGGCACGGCGTCGCCGTGGGTCTGGTCGATCTTCTGCGCCAGCGTCATGGCAGCGACCAGCGCCTGCGACCGTTCTTGTGGTGACAAGCTGGTATCCATCCACGCCGCGCAGGGGCCGGGGATGGACACCTGGTCGGAGCCGTCGGAGCAGCCCGCGATCACCAGCGCCATGGCCAGCAGCAGGCGGGGTATGAGCTTGTGCGCGGCAGTGAACATCGGGATGTCTTCGCTTGCGTCAGTGGCTATCGAGTGAAATGCCCTGCTGCTAGTTCGCCCGCACCTCGACCCCGAACTCCTCATACACCAGCGCCGAGGTGTCGGTCAGGTCGATGGCATCCGACATATTGAACAGTCCCTGCGCCGCGGTGGTGCGCAGCCCCTGCAACACCGCATCGATATCGTCGGTCTCGATCTCGTAGATCGACAGGTAGGGATAGGCCTCCCCCTCCACCAGGTTGCGGGCATGGCGATACCGCTTGGCGGACACAAAACCCGGCAAGGCCAGCAATTCCCGCAAATGCACGTTCTGGTACCAGTCGTTGTAATCGTCCTCGCGGCCGGGGTTGGGGCGGCTGTACACCACCAGTTTGTAGCGCGGCATGGCTTTATTCCCTGTGCCCGGATTTGGAGGCAGCGGCATCGGGCGTCGGGCGCCCGAACACCGGCTTGCGCTTTTCCTGCAGCGCGGAGACGCCCTCGCGGTAATCGGCGGAGCGCACCGTAACGCCCTCATAGGCGAGGCCGGTGTCCATCACGGCGGTCGCAATGCGTTTCAGCTCCATGTTGATCAGCACCTTGGTCCAGCGGATGGCGTTCTGCGCGCCGGCCAGCAGCTTCTCGCAGAAGGCATCCACCGCAGCGTCGAGCTCATCTGGCGGCAGGCAGTGATTGACCAGGCCAATCTCGTAGGCCCGTTTCCCGGTGATCAGTTCGCCGGTCATCAGGAACTCCTTGGCGAGCCCAAAACCGATGCGCGCCGGCCAGATCACCGCCCCGCCGTCGCCGGCCACCATGCCAATGGCGACATGCGGATCGCCGATCTTGGCGTTCTCCGCCGCGAAGACGACATCGCAGAACAGCGCCAGCGTCGCGCCGAGGCCAATGGCGTGCCCGTTCAGGCGGCAGATCAGCGGCTTCTCGAGGTCCAGTATCGAAAACACGATGCGCTTGGCCAGGCGCAGCTCGCGGTCCCACTTCTCCGGCGTGTCGGCGTGCGCGGCGATGTGCATCACGTCGCCGCCGGCGGAGAATGCGCGCCCCGCGCCGGTGAGCAGCAGCACGTCGGAGTGCGGATCCCTGCCCGCGTAGGTGAACACCTCCGACAGTTCTTCGTGCATTGCATCGGTGACGCCGTTCAGCGTCTCAGGGAGGTTGAGCGTAATCGTCAGCAGGCGGCCTCTGCGAGTCAGTGCGAGCGTCTCGTACTGCGGAACGGGAAAATTCTCCGGTGATGACATGGCGGAGCGACCTCCTCGAGGATGTTATTGAGTTGGGCGGGCGCGCTGCATAATAGCATCGACGGCCACGAAGGCGAACGTGAGCGCAGGCCCGATGGTGCCCCCGGCGCCGGGGTACAGATTGCCGAAGGGACTGCCCGCGTTGTTGCCTGCGGCGTACAGGTTCGGGATCGGCTGGTCGTTGGCATCGAGCACGCGGGCACAGGCATCGGCTTTCAGGCCGCCCTTGGTGCCGAGGTCGCCGAGATTGATGGCGACGGCGTAGAAAGGCGCGGTTTCGATGGCGCCGAGACAGGGGTTGGGGGTCACGGTGGGATCGCCGAACATGCGGTCGTAGTCGTTGCCGCCGCGCCCGAACTCGGGGTCCACGCCCGTTCTGGCGTAGTCGTTGATCGCCGACACCGTCTTGCGCAGCGCATCGACCGGAACCTGGATCTTGCCGGCCAGCGCATGCAGGGTATCCGCCCGGAAAATATAGTGATCCCATTGATCGGCCGGGATCATCCAGTCGGGCATCAGCGCGGTCGGCATGTAGCCGCCGGCGGTATAGCGGGCGCGGAACGTCGCGTCGAACACCAGCCAGCAGGGTGTGTTGGCCCCAGTCTTGAGTTGATCGGCAATCATGGCCTCGCCGAACAGGTCGTAGCTGCACGCCTCGTCCACGAAGCGCTCCCCATTGCGGTTGACGCACACGCTGTGCGGCCGCCCCACGTCGAACGCCGCCTGGTGAATCTCCTCGAAGTTGGACGCCTTCGGCATGGGCATGTGCATGGTGGGAATCCACCAGCCGCCATCGGTGTGCTCGGTGGCCGCGCCAATCTTGAGGCCGGCCAACAGCGCCTCGCCGCGATTGGCATCCTCCGGCGTGCTGCTGTGGCGCGTAAGACCGGGCACCGGAAAATAGCGCTCGCGCAATGCCTGGTTCCACTCGAAACCGCCAGCGCATAGCACTACACCGTGCCGCGCCTGTATCTGATAGCCGCGGCCGAAGTGGCTGACCTGCACGCCGCTGACCACACCGTCGGTCACGATGAGTTCATCCAGCTTCGTCTCCAGCCGCACTTCCACACCGCGCTCGAACACACACCGGAACAGATGGCCCATCAGCGCGCCGCCGGTGGTGAAGCGGCGATCGCGCGCGCCGATCAGGCGCGTGCCGACGTCGGTCCAGTAGCGCCACAGGATGTTCAACACGGCCTTGATCCAGCCCGCCCCGCGTGTCGAGATGGCGAAGAACTCCGGCAGGTCCATCGAGTAGCGGTTCATGAGCTTGAAGCGCGTGTACTGGGGGCGCAGGAGCACGAACTTGTCACCCAGCGTGCGGCCGTCACAGGTGTCGCAGACGATGGAGCGGTCGGTGCGCGCGCCGGGCGCTTCACTGAAGTAATCCGGCCACGCCGCCGGCACCAGCGGCACGCCGAGCGCTTTCAGGAACTGGATCATCCTGGGGCCGTGCTTCACATACGCCTCGAGGCGGTCGCGCTGCACAGGCCGCGTGATCAGGCTGCCGAGGTAGGCCAACGCCTGCTCGGGGCTGTCGTCGCTGGGCGTGAGCTGGTGGTTGGGGATCCAGATCACGCCGCCCGAGGTGGCCGACGTGCCGCCGAACTTGTGGGTTTTTTCCACGACCAGCACGGACAGGCCGCGTTCGGCGGCGTGCAATGCCGCCATCGCGCCGGCGGCGCCGGAGCCCACCACAATGACGTCGTACACTTCGTTTGCGCTCATGCCCTGCCCCCGATGCGGTTTGGAATTCTGGTAGACCGAGACACCGGGCGCGCCCTCACGCCAGCGCCCGCGCACGCGCCTCGAACAGTTCACGCAGGTGGTTAACCGGGTCGCCGGCGGTGATGCCGCCGTCGATGGGCAGCACCACACCGGTGATCTGCGCTGCTTTGTCGGTGCTGAGAAAGAGCACCGAGTGCGCCACATCCGCCGGATGGCCGTGGCGCTTCAGCGGCTGGTTGGAATCCCAGACCGGCGCCAGCGCCTCGCGAATCTTCACCATCTGCGCTTCGCTCATGCCCGGCAGGTTGAACGCAGTGAGCGGCGTGCGGATATGGCCCGGTGCCAGGCAGTTCACGCGAATGTTGTACTGCGCAAGGTCGATGGCAATGCATTTGCTGAGGTGGATGACCGCGGCCTTGCTGGCGCGGTACGACACCAGCGCCTGCCCCGGCACGATGCCGGCGATGGAGGCATTGTTGATGATGACGCCGCCGCCGTGCTGCGCCATGTATCTGCCGGCACAGCGACTGCCGAGCAGCACGCTGTACAGGTTGACGTCGATCACCCGGTGAAAATCGGCCAGATCATCCTCGAGGAAGCGCGGGTGCTGCGCGCCCGAAATCCCCGCATTATTGAACATGATGTGCAGGGCGCCAAAGCGCTGCACTGCCTCGTCCACCAGCGCCTGCATCTGCTCGGGGCTGGCGACGTCGGTGTGCCGGAAGCGGGCCGCCCTGCCGAGTTCCCGCGCCAGCGCCGCGCCGCGATCGCTATCGATATCCGCCAGCAGCACACGCGCACCCTCGGCGACGAACAATTCAGCGGTCGCCCGGCCAATCCCGCTGGCCGCGCCGGTGATGATCGCCACCTTGCCTTTCAGTTCCTTAGCCACTTCGCCCTCCTGTTCAGTTGTCAGGCCAACACGTCGCCGCGGGATACGAGATTCATAACCGGCGCGTGAACGTGAGGGGCAGGCGCTCGATGGAATGCGTCGCGATCGTCGGCAGGTAGGCGATCTCCTCCACCGGGATCGCGAGCTTGAGATTGTCCAGCCGCTTCACGATTTCCCGCGCTGCCACTTTCAGCTCCATGCGCGCGAGCGAGATACCCACGCAGCGGTGGATACCGGCGCTGAACGCCATCTGCTTGACCAGGTTGTTGCGATTCAGGTCGAACTCGCGCGGACAGGGAAAGACGCTCTCGTCGTCGTTGGCGGAAGCAAACAGCAGCAACAGGTGCGCCCCGGCCGGCAGCAGGGTGCCGCCCAGTTCCACCTCCCGCGTCGTCATGCGCGCCAGTCCGCGCACCGGTGGCTCCAGACGCAGCAGTTCCTCGACAAAGCGGTTGAGCAGGCGGTCGTCGTCCACGGCATCCGCGAGCAACTGCGCGATGGCAGGCTCGGTGGCGAGGATCAGCAGCAGGTTGCCGAGCGCGGTCGCCGTGGTCTCGTTACCCGCGATCAGCAGCGCGCGCACCAGCGGCACCACCTCCTCGAAGGACAGCGTGGGGTTGTCGGAATCATCCGCGCGCGCATGCACCAGGTCGGAGATCATGTCTTCACCCGGTTGCTGCTCGCGCTCGCGAATGCACTTGATCAGGGTGTTCTGCAGGTCGCAGATTTCCCGCGCATTCTCCAGCATCTGCTCGTGCGTCTGCATGCGGCCGATCTGCGCGGTCACCGCCAGCGACCAGCGCTGGATCTTGTCCTCGTACTGCGTGCCCAGCCCGAGCTGCTCGCAGATCACCTTGATGGTCATGGGCACGGCAAATCCGCTGATGCCATCGACCTGCCCTTTATCGGCAAAGCTTTCGATCACCTCGCCGACGATGGCCGCAATCCTCGGTTCCAGTTCCTTGACGCGATGCGCGGTGAACGCGCTTTCCATCAGCCTGCGAATGCGCGTGTGGTACGGCGGATCGGTCATGATGGGGTCGCCGAAGAATCCACCGCCGTCGCGCTTCACGATCGCCTGGAACTCCTCGTGGAAGCCCTTGGCATACTGCGCCTGGTAACCGCGCTCCAGCGAATAAGTCGCCGGATCCTTGACCACGGTTTGCAGATCCTCATAGCGCGACACGAGGTACATATTCAGCCTGGGGTCGAAGTACACCGGCTGCTCCGTGCGCAGCCGGCGATAGAACGCGTTGGGGTGGGAGAGGATGGGCAGGTCTGAGAGCGATGTCTCCCCCAGCCGGATCTCTGTCTGGGCGTGGGCGGGACACGCCGCACCGCCCTGCGTACTTACGTCCATTGCTACCATTGTCGTGCCTCGCGCTCAGTTACCGGTGTGATACCCGCCGTTCTCACTGCAGGGTGCCGCAGTTGCTGCCGTTGAAAAAAGACCTGTCGCAGTGCGCCGCATCGCCCTGGCCCAGCGCGCGGTATTCACGCGGCCCCTTCCCGAAGACGCGCTTGAACATGCGGCTGAAATGCGCGGGGCTCTTGAAGCCGACCCGGAACGCTATCTGCGCGATGGATATCTCGCCGGCCGCAGTGGACGCCAGCCAGCGACTCGCAATTTCCATGCGCTTGTCCCAGATGAGCTCCGAGAACGGCGCTCCGTGCTGCTTGAGCAGGTAGGAGAGATAGCGCGGCGATATGTCGTTCGCCTGCGCCACCATGGCGATGGTCAGCCCGGGATCGGACAGGTGCAGATCGATGTACCGCAGCGCGTCCTGCAGCCGGATGTCCGGCAGGGACTGCCGCGCGGGCGCAGCGCTGGCGCTGTCGTTGACGGCTTCAGCCACCACCGCGAGCGCGCTCTCGACCAACAGCTGTTCCACGGACTCGCGCAGTTCACCCCCACCCTCGAACACATCAAAGAAAATGCGCTCGGCAATGCCCAGCTCGCGGCGCTGGCCCGGCACCGTGAAGCCAGTTTTGATATCGTGCGGCACGAAGCGCCGGAACACATGGGCGGGCACGACGACATGCAGCACCTCGTGCGGTAATTCGCCGTCGGGCTGGCACTCGATATAGAAGGGCGTCATCGACCGGGTGAAGGCGAACTCGCCGGCTGCCGCGACACTCTGGCCGCTCTGGTGGGAAATACTGAGGCGGCCGCGCTTGACGAACCACAGCACCACCACGTCAGTGGCATCCTCGCGGATATGCGACCAGGTGCGGCGGAACGAGACGCGCGTGCGCGACCGCAGGCGGATGATAGAACACGAACCCACCGCCTTCTTGTCGGCCCGCACATCGATCACCGACCCTGCCTCGATCACATAATCGCCGAGGTAGTATTCCTGGTTGCGCTCACCGCGATAGGCGCTCTGGCACTCGCGGTAATTGGCCTGGTCGAATACAAACAGTGTCTCCGTCATCACCTGCCTCCCCGTCACTCTCTCTGTTTCGCCTTCCTTTCCTGCTTACGCCCTTCAATACAGTCTGACGTGCGCCCCTGTCGCCAGCGGCAGTCAGCGCGTGACACCGGCATCCATCAGTGCCTGTTGCTCCTGCCTGGTACGACCCAGGATCGTCCCCAGCACATAGTCATTATGTTCACCGAGCTGCGGCGCGGCGTCACACAGCGTTGCCGGCCGGTCCATGATCCACGCCGGCCCGAGGATGGTTTTCGTCTGTTGCGCGCGATCCGTGACCTGGGTGTAGAAACCGCGGGACCACAGCATCGGGTCCGCCACGATATCCAGTGAGTTGCGGCTGCGGGCTGCGGCAATGCCTGCCGCCTGCAGGGCTGCTTCCCGTTCGGCAGCCGATTCGCCGGCGACCCACTGCGCGATGAGCGCATCCAGTTCGGATTCATGCGCCTTGCGTGCCGCGAGGCTGGCGAAGGCGGGATCGCCCGCGAGTTCAGGCCGGCCCATCAGTGCCGCGAGCGCTCGCCACTGCGCATCCGAGGCGACCGCGAGGCTGATCCACTCACCATTGCCGCAGGCGTAGACGCCGTGGGGTGCCATCTGCGCATGCCGGTTGCCGTCGCAGTAATGCGCCGTGCCGTGCAGCGCGAAATCGACGAGACTGTCCCCGATCATGCTGCTCATACTCTCGACGGCGGAGACATCGACCAACTGGCCGACTCCGCTGCGCCGCCGGTGCAGCAGTGCAACCAGCGCGCCGAACGTCGCGCTCGCGCCGAACGTGGAATCCGCGTAGCGGATATTCATGCCGCTCGGGGCAGCGCCCGCATAGCCCACGAGTGCGCTGAGGCCGCCGAGCGCCGCGAAACAGGGTGCGTAGCCGGTCTGGTAACTGAGCGGGCCCGCGCTGCCATACATCCCCATGGAGACGTAGACGATCTCCGGCTTGACCGCGCGCACTGCCTCGTAATCGAGCCCGAGGCGGCGCACCGCGCCGGGACGGAGGTTCTCGATCACGATGTCGGACTCGCGCAGCAGGTCGAGCAGGAGACTCACACCCTGCGGTGTCTTCATATCGATCTGCACGCTGAGTTTCTGCGGATTCACCGCCTGGAAGCCCGGCGCATTGTTGATGTCGGACACGCCGTAGATGCGCGTGACGTCGATGGCACCCTCGCTCTCCACGCGGATCACCTCGGCACCGAGGAAGGCGAGCAGTTTGCCCACATACGGCCCGGCCCAGACCTTGGTCAGCTCCACCACGCGCACGCCCTGCAGCGGGCCGCCACGCGCAGTGCGCATCACTGCGCCTGCCGGGTGCGCTGCGTGCGGGGCAGCCTGTGCCGTCGCCGGGCGTATCTGGGCCCGCGGTTTGCGGGCAGGCACAGCCTGCGAGTGCTCGCCGAGCAGGGGCGCCGGCGTACGGATGCAGGCCGGTGTCGCACTCAGTCGGTACGGCACCGTGGGATAGAGCGCAGTCCCCTGCACCGGGTGCTCGACCTGCATGAAATAATGGCGGAAACGGTACTGGGGAGAATCGATCAAATCCTGCGCGTTGTTTACCGCCACCAGCGTCAATCCCAGTTGCTGCGCCGCAGCCGCCGCAGTGTGCTTGTCCTGGGTCGCAAGCCATTCACCGATATACCGACGGCATGCGCCCACACGCGCGGGAGTGCATTCACGTTCCAGCCAGTGCCCGGGAAAGTCGTCCATCCACGCCGGCGCGCCGAGCAGTTCGCGCAGTGCCTGCCAGTGCGCGGGCGCTGACATCCAGAGATACACGTACCCGTCGCGACACGGGAAAATTCCCGCCGGCCCGTGCAGGTCCAGCGCCGTGCGCGCGCTGCCCACGTCCATATCGCCTGCCGCCATCTGCCCGAACACGTAGTCGGCGCGCGAGGCGAGTACGGCCTGCATGGAGATGTCGATAACGCGACCCAGCGTCGTGTCGTGCCGCTCATACAGCGCGGCAGTGATGCATACCGCCGCATCGAGCGCGGCCTCGTAACTGGGCAGAAAGCGGCCCGCGCCCTGCAGCGGCGGCAGACTGTCATCGGCGGCGCTGGGGGTGTGATAGCCCCAGCCGCTGGCGTGGAACACCGTGAGGTCCGTGGCTCGCTGCATTGATGCATCCTGCCCGAACGGCGTGATCGAACACAGCACCAGTGCGGGGTACGTGGTCGCGATGCCCGCAGGGTCCACTCCAATGGCGCGCAGCCAGTCTGGCGCGTGATCATCGATCACCACATCCACCTGGTTGAGCCATTGTTCGAGAGCAATGCGCCCACCTGGCGAATGTACATCGAGCGCCACGGATCGCTTGTTGGTATTCAGGTAGGCGAACAGGCCGCTGCGCTCGGGATCGTTGCCTGCGGCAGCGAATGGCCCCAGGTAACGCGTCGGGCTGCCGAGGATCGGCCGCTCCAGCTTGATGACCTCGGCGCCGAAATCGGCGAGCAGCTTGCCGCAGTATTCACCCGCGACAGATTCGGACAATTCCAGCACACGGAACCCTGCGAGCGCTGACATCTATGCCAGTTCCCCCGCTGTGGCGCCGGAGTGTGCACCGCGATTCGGCGCACGGGTGAGTTCATAGTCGCCCGCATCGTCGACCACCGCCTGCCAGCCCGGGTAGACGACAATCGTCGTAAACGTCTCCTCGATGATGGCCGGCCCCGGCACCTGGTTGCCGGGAGCGAGCTCCGCGCCGGCATGAATGTCCGTCGCCTGAAAACCGGCACCGAGATTCGCGCGGCGCGTCCTGGTGGCTTTGACCAGCCTGCGCGGCGCGGTAAAACCGCAGGCGACTACCGGCGATGGCGTTTGCACCGTGCTGGCCAGCCGCACGCCGGTGACCTCGGGCATCTCGCCCTCGCGGATGTGGCCGTACTCGTCCCTGTGGCGCTGGTTGAACAGCGCGATGGCGCGCGCAGCGAGCGAGTCATCCACGAACGTGAGATCCGTAAGCCCGCGGTTCACCTGCAGGTCAAACGCCAGCGCCCAGTTCTGTCCCGGGTAGCGCATTGCCATCTGGTAGCGCGCGGTCACCTGCCCGTCCGCAAAGTTCGCCGCGGCAAAAAAGCGCCCGGCGCGCGTAGAGAGTTCGCCCCACAGCGCACGCAGCCGGTGCGTGTCGATCTGGTCCGCCGGCGCGAGGTAGGAGCGCTCCTCGTCGATACTGGGATCGGCGATGAGCGTGCCCAGCGCCGAGAACGCCGGTGACGCCTTCGGTACCAGCACCCGGTCGATACCGAGATCCTCGGCCTGGATGGCGGCAAACGCCGGCCCGTTGCCGCCGTAGGCCAGCATGCACATCTCCTGCGGGTCTATGCCCTTGCCGGCCGTAATCCGGCGCACGCCCTGCGACATGTTGGCGTTGACGATGCGCCAGCAGTCGAACGCGGCGTCCTCAGCGCCGTACCCCATCTGCGCGCCGAGCCGGGCGAACGCCTCCTCCACACCGGCCCTGGTGAGCGAGAAACTGCCGCCGGCGAATTCCGATTCCGCGCTGAGAATACCGAGCATCAGCAGTGCATCGGTGATGGGCGGCTGCGTGCCGCCGCGCCCGTAGCAGATCGGGCCGGGCTCGGAGCCCGCCGATGCCGGGCCCACCCGCAACTCGCCGTTGTGGATGTGGCAGATCGAGCCGCCGCCAGCGCCGAGCGTCTCCACCTGTACCATGGGCACACCCACCAGGTAGCGGTGGTGCATGTTCCAGCCGGCCACGGCCGGCGCGGCTCCGCCCTGCACCACCGAAATATCATACGAGGTGCCGCCCATGTCCACGCACAGCAGGTTGGCGTGACCTTTGGCGACGCCCAGATGCGCACAGCCGACCACACCGCCGGCCGGCCCCGAGGCCAGCACGCGCACCGGCGCACCGATGATGTATTCGCGCGTCATCACGCCACCGCTGGCCTGCATCACCATCAGCTGGTGTTGATAACCGGCCTCGGCCAGTCGTTCAACCAGTTTTTCGAGGTAGGCGGTGACACGCGGCGCGACGTAGGCGTTGACCACTGTGGTACTGGTGCGATCGTACTCCGGCGAGCGCGGCAGCACCTGGTGCGAACAGGAAATGTGCACGCCAGGCATCTCTTGCGCAACGATTTGCGCGACGCGCTGCTCGTGCTCCGGGTTGACGAATGAAAAGAGCAGCGAGATCGCCACCGATTCCACGCTCTGTTGCCTGAATCGCCGACAGCACTCGCGCACCGCCGACTCATCCAGCAGCTGGTGCACGGCGCCGTCGTGCAGGATACGCTCCGGCACGGTCAACCGCCGGCGGCGCGGCGTGATCTGCGGCGGCGGCGGCAGGCGCACGTCCCAGATATCCTCCTTGTAGCCGCGACGGTACTCCATCTCATCGCGGAAGCCCTGCGTGGTGATCAGGCCGGTCACGGCGCCGTTCATCTCGATCAGCGTATTGTCCGCCACCGTGGTGCCGTGCACGATGGCGTCGCAGTGCGCCATGAAATCCCGCAGGGAAACACCGACTTTCTCCGCCAGCACGGCGAGCCCCTGCATCACGCCGAGCGATCGGTCCTGCGCGGTGCTCAGGTTCTTGTACAGCAGGACTTCGGCGCCGTGCAGCAGCGCGAAGTCGGTAAACGTGCCGCCGATGTCGATGCCGACGCGATAGGTCATGCCGCCCTCGCCTTCTTCATACGCTCGCGCAGCGCCGTCGTTGCGGCATGGTCGACGTCGAGATCGCCAGTGTCCACCCTGCCGGTGAAGACGACGCCGTACTTGTCCTGCGCGCGTGCCACGCTGACGAGTTCATCGAGCACGTCGTCCCGCACCGCAAGCGGATCGCGCGACAGCGCGGGCCCGAACCCCGCGCCGCCGCCGTGCTGGTAGGCGATGATTGCACCCGCCGGCAGCGCGGCCTGCGCGATGAGATCCACCGTGTATTCATTGGGCGAACCCACCTCAAACCGGCTGGAATAGGCGCTCGCGGCGTCGCCGCCGCACAGGCCGCTCAGCGTGTGCGTCGCCGAGACCATCCAGGCCATCGCGGTCACCGGTTCCAACACCTGCTTGACGTTGAGGCTGCCGGGCTGGCCGCGCCAGCACCCCGCGCCCTCGGAGTCCGTCGTCATCTCACGGCTTACGTTGATGATGGGGAAGCGGCTCTCCGCATCCTCCACCTGCGACAGCAGCAGGTTGCCGAGGCTCACCGGGCAGGAGCCCCAGCCGTCGATGCCCTGCACGGCGGAGGTATCCATGGTGCGCGCATCCACGCCCTGGTCCATCCACATCCGCCCCTGGCTGTCGACGCCGATCACGGCGTTGGGCATGCCGATCTTGTACACCTGCGGCGCCGAGCGCGCGGGCGCCACCTGCGAGAGCGCCACGCACACGGCCTCGGTGATCTCGCACGCCGGGTGGAATGAGCCGAGCGCGGCGGGCTTGTTCGGCGGCGGGTGGGCGATCGTGCCCTCGGGGATGATCATCTCTACCGCGTTGAAAAAACCCTCGTTCTTGACGATGGCTGGGTCCATGGCGGCCACCACCTGCACCATGATGTAGCTGCGCGAATTGCCAAAGGTGTTCCACACGCCGACCAGGTCGGGCCTGGCGTCAGTCCCCGTGAGATCCACCGTGAGCTGGTCGCCGGCAATGGTACAGGTCACCTGCACACGGATATCCCTGGTGCCGCGTGTGTCGTGGTCTATGAATACCTCGGCGGCGTAGGCCCCATCCGGCCACTTCGCCACTTCCTCCCGCACACGCTTCTCCGTGTGTTCTATGGCGTGGTTGATCGCCGCCTTGACGCGTTCGCTCCCCCACTTGCGAATCAACCCCTGCAGCCGCCGCACGGCGTGCTGCACGCCGCCGATCATGGCCGCGAGATCGCCGGTGAATGAGGGGAAGCGGTTGTTGCGCTCCAGCAGCCGGATCACATCCGGCCGTTTCTCGCCGCGGTGGACCAGCTTGAGGCAGGGAATAGCCAGCCCTTCGGTGAAGATATCCGTCGCCTCCAGTGTAAAGCCACCCGGGTCCTTGCCACCGGTATCGCCCTGGTGCGCCTGCAGGCACTGGATCATGATCAGTTCGCCGGCATCGTCGAACACCGGCGCGTACACGTTGTAGTCCGGCAGGTGGCCGCCGCCGTGGTCGGGGTCGTTGCCGAGGAACACATCGCCATCGCCCCAGTCGTACTCGCTCTGATACTCGAGGCCGTAACGGACGGTCAGCGGACTGACGAAGGTCAGGTGCGGGGTGCCGATCGCCCCCGCCGCGAGCCGCCCGTGGGCATCGACGATACAGCCGTTGCGTTCGTTGGACTGGTTGATGATGGCCGAGGACGCCGCGCGGCCTAAATGCGTCGCCGCCTCGAAGCAGACGGTCTCCATGCCGCCGCGGATGATGCCGGCAGTGACCGGGTCGATACTGGTCGCTGTCGCCAGCGGTTCGCGTCTGGCGGCCAGCCGCCGGTTCAGTTCGAAGGACATACGGCAGCGCCTTCGCTCAGGGCTTCTTGCGCCCGGCGTGGCTGAGGCGCCACTCCGGCGGGTAATTCATATCGTTGTTCTTGACGACGTTGTTCAGGCCCTCATTGAACACGTTGTCGCCGAGTGCCACGTCGCCGGCGCGATCGTTGCGCACTGCGGGCAGCATGCCTTCCAGCCAGCCGGTGAGCAGGCTGCCCATGTACTCGCCCCGGTACTGCTTATACACCTCGATAAACGTCTTCTGCGCCTGCACAGTGTCAGTCGGCCGCGTGCGCGAGCAGGCCAGCGCGTACTTCTCGGTCTCCTGCTCCAGTTGCGCGCGCGGCACCACGCTGTTAACGAAGTTGCAGTCGTACATTTCCTTCGCGGTGAAAGGCCGCCCGGTGAACAGCATCTCCTCGAATTTGCGCAGGCCTATCATCTCGATCCAGGTCCACATGCGCGGGCCCCAGCCGACGTAGCGGAATGACGGGTGGCCGAACAGCGCGTCCTCGGAGGACACCAACAGGTCGGCATCCGCCGCCTGGTAGAAGTGCCAGCCGTAGCAGTAGCCCTTGGCTTCCACAATGCTGATCTTCTTGAACTCCTGCAGCGGCCGGTTGCCGGCGCGGGCTTTCGCGTAATGGTCGGTGAGCCCATGCAGGAAGCGGTACGAATCGCGCGGCGGGTATTTGACATCTTCGTCGTAGATGCCGAACTCCCAGGTGAGATCGATGTCCTCACCGGATGCAGAGAGCATGTCGGCCTGCTCCGAGAGATCGCCGCCGGAGCCGAAGTTGTCGCCTTCGCCACGGATGACCAGCACTTTCACGTCGTCATCGATATTGGCCTTGAACACGAGATCGGCATACAGCTGGCGCATACCCGCGTTCATGGCGTTCTGCACTTCGGGCTTGGCAAAGGTCAGATAGGCGATCTTGTTGGCCTTGTCCTTGCGGTAGTGGATGAACGGTTTCGCCTCGTCTTTCAGCGTCTCGAAATTCTTCATCGCGGCCTGTCCCCGGGGTTTGCGGTTTGAGAGTTTAGAATACAACACTGGTGTTTAGCTACGACAATTGCCAGATAGTATGGACACCTGGCGCAAGATACTTCCACGGCCGGGGCGCGGGCAGGCTTTTCGGCGACAATAATGGTCCAGACAGGTGCCTGTACATGTCTCGAAGCGAACTGGGGAATGCCGACGCCGCCATTTAGATCGCCGATGCGGGGAATATCGATAAGATTTCGCGCATCGCTGCAACATCGAATACGACGAGGATTACATGACAGCAATTTCGCAAAAACCCGTGGTGCTGGTCACCGGCGCGAGCGCCGGCATCGGGGACGCGGTAGCGCGGCGTTTTGCGGCCGGCGGCTACGCCATCGTGGCGGTGGCGCGACGCGAGGACCGGCTGCGGCAACTCGCCAGGGAACTCGCGGACACGACGCAGGTGGCGATCCTCGCCGGCGATGTGGCCGCCGCGGGCATCCCGGACCAGGCCGTCTCGCTGGCGCTGGACACCTTCGGCCGCCTCGACTGCCTGGTGAACAACGCCGGCTCCGGCCGCTGGGCACCGGTGCATGAAACCGACGATGCGATGCTGGATGAGGTTATCGATGTCAGCATGAAAGCGCCCTTCCGCTTCTGCCGCGCGGCGCTGCCGGTGATGCGCCCCGGCTCGTCCATCGTCAACGTGGGTTCCGTGTTCGGGAACGTGGGCGGGCTGGACGGCGGCATTTACTGCGCGGTGAAGGCGGGGCTCGTCGGGCTGACGCAGACAATGGCCGCGCAATACGGCGCAGAGGGCATTCGCAGCAACCTGGTGGCGCCCGGGGTGATCAAGACCGACATGACGCGCGCCGCCTGGGATGCACCGGCCTTCCAGCGCATCAACCTGGAGACGACACCGTGCGATCGCGAGGGCACGGTCGAGGACGTGGCGAACTGTATTTTTTTCCTCGCCTCGCCCGAGGGCGGCTACATCAACGGCCAGTCCATCGCGCTGGACGGCGGCTGGTCGACGACCAAGTACCTGTGCCGTGAGGCGCTGGTGGCGGAGCGAGTTTAATCTTCTTGTTCATCTCTCGCGGTCCGAAAAAGGGCTCTGCCCCCTAAACTCTCCGACAAATGGGCTCTGATCCCGGAGTTCATTCTCGTTAGTGATTTTCGTTTTTTACTCTAATTTGAGGAAGTGAATGGAGTGCAATTCCCTCAATCCACGGTAAATATTGTTTCAATTCACCAATAAGATGACTTTGATCAGCAAAAGGATATAAATGAAGCACCTTTTCGGACGAACCATAGTATATTTTCATACGGTTCAGTGTTTTAATCGAACCAACACCAAAAATTCCTATTTTTCGACGCTACGCCAAGGAATCTTTCTATCCAGAATACTTACGCGCAAACCGCGTTCGTCCAAATTACTTGTAAATGGAAGAATCCAGTAGACAAAACTTATAGTAGATACAACAACCAGGACATTAAGGACGTTATATAAAGAAGAGGAGCCAAAGCTTGACGGGTTTTTGATTAAGACCAATAAAATTAAGAACAATCCTCCGATTACCATGTATACCAAAGCAAGAGTGAGGACAAAAATAATAAAATTTCGAAAAAAGACTTTCCGCATTACTTACACGCCTCTAACTTTTCACGTTCAGCTCTGCATTCTGCACTTCCCGTGCACAAGGCTTCAGTTAGTATCCCTCTTATTGCACCCCCAATGGCCGCTCCCCATGCATCCCAACCGCCTCCTGCGGCTCCACCGATTGCTCCACCTATAGCTCCTCCTGCAATTGATCCGGCTGGAGGTGGTAGGACCTGCGTTACCCCTTCACCGATCAGAGCCCCACCAACACCTAAAACCCCACCTCCTGTTACGGCAGTACCCAAAGTCGCACCGCCTACTCCCAGCTGACTAAACGCAGATGTTACAAGACCAGTAGCTCCTCCGACTAATGCGCCACCCACTGCTCCGAATGCCGCGCCAGGTAGACCTCTTGATGTAAAACCGGTAGCAGCCCCATTTATTAACCCGCCAACCGCACCGCCAACACGTAACCGTCCAGCCATCACACCTTGACCGGCGGTTTCCAGTTGTGCGGCAGGAGATCGTCCAGATCTGATCGCCTGGCCGTGGGCATACGCTCCAGCACATCACGCAGGTAAGCCTGCGGCTCAAGGCCGTTGAGCTTCGCCGACTGGATCAGGGTCATCACGTTGGCCGCGCGTTCACCACTGCGCAATGAGCCTGCAAACAGCCAGTTCTTGCGGCCTAATGCCCAGGGCCTTATTTGATTCTCCACCCAATTATTGTCGATGGGTATGTTGCCGTCATCGAGGTAGCGGATCAATGCCGCCCAGCGTTTGAGCGTGTAATCAATGGCTTTGGCGGTGCGGGTGCCGCAGGTAATCTGTGCGCGCTGATGGCTTAGCCAGTCACGCAGGTTCTCAATGAGGGGCCGGGCTTTGGACTGCCGCAGTTGCTGACGCTGCTCCGGCGATAGTTCGGCGCCCTGGCGCTCGATCTCATACAGCGTACCGATGTAACCGAGCGCCTTTTTGGCTATCGGGCTATCGTTGCGCTCGGTGAGTTCGTGGAACTTGCGCCGGGCATGCGCCCAGCAACCCACTTCGGTAATGCCGTTCGCAAAGCCTGCCTTGTAACCCCCGTAATCATCGCAGACCAGCTGGCCGCGCCAGTCCGCCAGGAACGCCCTGGAGGCCTCGCCCGAACGGCCCGGCTGGAAGTCATAGACCACCGCCTGTGTCTCGGCGTGACTGGTTGTGGCATACGCCCATATGTACGCACGGTGCGTGCGCTTGTTGCCCGGCGACAACATCGGTACCGGTGTTTCATCGGCGTGCAGCACGGGTTGCTTGAGCAGTTCGCTGCGCAGGTGCTCCACCAGCGGCCTCAGCTCCACACCGCAGCGGCCAACCCATGCAGTGAGTGTGGAGCGTGGCAGTTCAACACCGGCGCGGGCGTAGATCTGCTGTTGGCGATACAGCGGCAGATGATCGGCGTACTTGGCAATGAGGACCTGCGCCAGCAGGTTCGTCGTGGGGATGCCCTTGTCGATCACGTGGGGTGCTACCGGCGCCTGGATGATCGTCTCGCAGTCCTTGCAGGCCCACTTGCTGCGAATGTGGCGTTCTACCGTGAACTGCCCCGGTGCATAGTCGAGCTTCTCGCTGACGTCTTCGCCAATGCGTGTCAGGGTGCAGCCACACGGGCACTGTGTCGATTCGGGATCGTGGCAAATCTCGGTGCGCGGCAGCTGCGGGGGTAAGGCCTGACGCTTGGGTGTGCGTTTCCGGGGCGGTGTTTCGCTATCGACCTGGGCAAGCAACTCCAACTCGGTTTCCACCGCCACAATATCTTCGTCGACGAGTTCATCGAGCAGGCGATACTGCAAACCGCCACCTGACTCGCTGCGTTTGCCAAACGTGTGCCGCTTGAGCAGCGCGATCTCGTGGGTCAGGTGTTCGTTGCGGATACGGTACTGGCGGATGGTTTCGTCGCGTGCATGCAACGCCGCGTCTTTCTCCTCCAGAGTCGCCAGCATTTGCACCGTCAGATGGCGGAGCTGATCCTCGGAGAGCTGATTGAGATCGACGTGTGAGTTCATGACCGGTACTGTGCCAGCGATCATGCTGCGGGGCCAGATGGACTATTTGCGTAGACTGGCCGCGTATAATTTGGTGTGATCTACTGCCGGTCGATCACGTGGTTTGCTGCTGCGTATTGCCAGGGCAATCCGACCACCAGTGCCTGCAATTGCTGGGCATCCAGCGGCACCGCAGCGCCTGTGCGCAGAGCGGTCCAGATAAACTTCCCCTGGTGCAATCGGCGTGCTGCGAGCCAGATCCCAAACCCGTCGCACACCAACACCTTCATCCGGTTGGCGCGCTTGTTGGCAAAGACGTAGGCACAGTGATGCCGGGCTTCACCGAAACTGTTGATCACCCGCGCCAGCGCCGTCTCAGGGCCTGCCCGCATATCGAGGGGCTCGCGTGCGAGCCAGACTTCATCGATACGAATCACTGCAGGAGGGCCTTGAGCCATGCGACTGAACAGCCGATCTCGGGCAGGGGCCAGTCCACGGTGATGGTGCCATGGCTACCCTTCAAGTGAATGCTGACAGAGGTGTCGGCCCGCGCTACGCTGTAGCCGGGTTTGTCCGGTAGGGGTAGCCGCACAAAGCCCCCGGCATTGCCGTTACCCAGTGACCGCCGCCAGGTGTGCACCAGGTTGAGGTTAAGGCCGTGACGCAGCGCCACTTCCGCGATCGAAGTATCGGGTTGCCCGCATTCATCCACCACGCGCTGCTTGAAGGCGGGTGAGTGGCGACGCCGACGCTTGATGACTCTTGGTAAAGACACTTCGTTATCCATGGCAGGTGCCCACTTAACATTAGGTGGGCACCTAGCTTACGGCGTTCGCGGTGATCGGAAAGATGGGTTTACCTGACGGTTACCATACACGCGCTGGGCCGAAGCGTTCATCCTTGAAATGGAGCAGGCCGGTAGTGTGATGGAGTAAGGATATGAGAGAGGGTTCCAGGGCCTTTAAAGAGCAGCGGCAGCCGGAATTTCGTGGCGAGTACGCCAGTTGTGTAACCTTCAAATGCAGCTACACTCAAATCGTTCCATTGAAGTTGCGTACGAATAATAGTTCCTATAGTTGTGGGCTGTGTTGGCAGTCTAGTCGCAGGGAGATAGCCAAACTGATTTGGCGGTCTCGCACATAGTTGCTACTGCTCGATAGGTTTTTTAGTAAAAGTGCTTGGTATAGACAGGGAGGTAACCGACATGATGCGGCTTGTAATCAGGTTCATTGGTCTTTACGGTTTGTGTATAGCATTTGGTTTACCATTTGTGAGCGCCGAAGGGATATCCGAAGGCACCGAAGGGCATTTCGCGCTAGTACTCCTGCCGAACCCGGAAGTAGATAGTCAAGATATTTTGAGAGCCATAGCTTCTGGCGATTCAAATTCTATTGATCTTTATGGTCCTGTGGTGAGCTCTACTTACCTAATAGGTGACCGCAGGATGATCGGTGTATTGGACTCAGCTGAGCAGAATGCCAAAGAAGGTGAAGATCCAGTGCGGGATTGGAGCTTGCTGCATCCCGACTCGGTAGAAGCAAAATTACAGCGGTATCTCGTCCTGGAATATGCCGATGAAGCATCGATGAATATTGCACTGGCAGCGCTTGAATCCAATCCCGATATTGAGAGTGTTGGCGTGGATTCGCCATCGCAATACGCCGCGTCCCCGAACGACACTTATTACGCTGACAACGTGAATCGCCAGTGGGGACTGTTTGATTTAAACCTTGAGGGGGCTTGGGATAAGGCAAAGGGCCATGCGTACATTGGGAATCCAGACTCCGGACTGCAAACCGATCACGAGGATCTAGTGGCAAACTTCCGTCCCAGTCTGTCCCGGGACATACCAAGTTTTCCGGGCGTGGGTACGGGCTACGATAACGTTGGCTCGGACACAAGCGTTGGATATGCCGGACATGGGACTCACACAACAGGTGTTATTGCCGCGAGATCAAATAATAGCCTTGGCGTTGCGGGCGTCTGTTGGTATTGTTCTGTGGCTTTCGGGAAAATGGGAAATCAAAATAACAATACCAAAGTCAGTAAAGCATATGAATACTTTGCTCAGATCGGCGTTCAGGCTACCAACTCTAGCTTTGGCAATGATGGTTATGGCGGGTGCCCTTCCACCAACACCTCTCAAAATGCTATATGTGAAGCAATTTCGCTCATGATTGCTCGTGGTGGGATGATAGCAGCGGTTTCTGGAAACGGTCCTGACAACGGAGCCTTGGCGACTTCAGTGGGTCGCAGCAATGTTGTCCAATTTCCGGGCAGGGATAGTCGAGTAATTGCTGTTGGGGCGGTAGACAGTGGTGGCAATCGCGGGTTCTTTTCAGATTATGGGCCTGAACTTGATCTTGTAGCACCGGGTGTTGGGATACTTTCGACATTTGATTACGGATACGCCTGGTCCCCTGCCTGGAATTGTGCGCACGATGTCGGCACCGAGGGCAGTACACGCTATGGGAAGTGTACCGGTACATCGATGTCCGCTCCCTTTATCACTGGGTTGTTAGGATTAATTCGATCGGTAGATCCTCTTCTAAACAGAACTGCGGTAACAGGTGTGCTGCTGTCCTCAGGCCATTTGTCGGGTTCGCCCAGTGCACAGTTAGGCCATGGACTACCAGATGCAGAATTGGCGGTTGATAAAGTACTGGGGACAGTGAATGCATCGATTATCAGAAATCGATTGACACCCCTATTTAGCTTTTATAGTGATATTGGCGAGAATAGCTTTTACACCACAGTTCCACAAATGGGGGCTCCTGCCATCAAAGGCACACTCCGTCCCCGTCCGCGAGAGTTTGGAGCTTGGGGGCCAGGGTTTTGCGGCAGCATGACATCTTGCTGGCGTGAGAACCTGATAACCTATCTTCCAGCGTATGGCACAGCCATCGCGTCTTATCCAGAATTCCCACACGAAGTGGATTTTGGGCCTTATCCAACACCTAAAGCAGAAGTGTACATCTTTACCACGGAACACAATCCTATTGAACCAATTCAACCCTTGGTTCCCCTTTATCGGCTTAGCTATGTAGGTGCGAACGGCGCGAATTCCAACAATGTTGATCATGTATACACAACGGATCAGACAGGTATAACAACGTATGAAAGTGTAGGCTACAAACTTGAAGGAATAGAGGGCTACATATTCGACGATGACTATCCGCAGCCGGATCTGACCGAGAAGCTGTATCGGCGCTACAACACTTCGAGAGATGACCATGCGATTTTCCCCGCGAGCAAGCTGAGTGAAATGACAGCTGCTGGATATACACAGACATCAGGAAATTCCTTTATTGGCTATGTCTACACAAACTCCGATACAGACAATGACAAATTAATTGACGGCTTTGAAAGTATGATCGGTACCTGTTTGAGTGATGCAGATACCGACAATGACGGACTCTCTGATGGCGATGAGGTACTTGGGTATCCCAGAACTGATCCAATCACTACTGTTGTGGCCTGCGGTGGCTTGGGGTGTTAGTTACAATGA
Source organism: uncultured Halioglobus sp. (assembly GCA_964461965.1). Lineage (GTDB taxonomy): Bacteria > Pseudomonadota > Gammaproteobacteria > Pseudomonadales > Halieaceae > Marimicrobium. The sequence continues at coordinate 199,273 of CAYWWD010000001.1, forward strand.
AGGTCGCTCATGATCCGTCGATATACTGCGCAGTACGCGGCGACAAACAGCCGATAAGTATGCAATTAAAGGCCTCGGTAACGCACGCCACGAGTGCCAAATTGCCAATGGATGATGCCGGGCTTGCGCTCGACTCCTGCTATCGTTTTTTGTGGTTACGGGCATGAGCTTTCTCCATCAGTTTTCGATGGCGACAGCCTCTGCCTTGAGTAAAGTCTCTGGCCCTAGGTGTTTCCCCGAACGTTACCCTAACCAATTGGGTATTCTACTTTTTTTCTTTTGAGACGAGGTCAGCTATGAAGATTAAGTTGATGGGGGCTTTTATTTTTTCACTATTGCTCTCTGTCCCACCACTGGCGATGGCAACAATTCAAAAGCACACTTTCAATATTTCCGGGGATACCGGAGAGACTGGAACTGGTAGCTTTACCTGGGATGACGCAACAGTACCTGACGGTTCAATTTTGAACGGTCTCCCCCACATTCTTTCACCCAACGTATTGTCTATCCATATTGAAATATCCGGCGGTAGCATCATTGGTGGTCCTATAGTGTTCGATAAATCGGATTGCAACGGCGCAGTTCTGACGAATACTCCCGATTTTACCAATGAAATTAACTTTTGGTGTTACAAAGCCCCATACAATATGGAGGGCGTCGATCCTAGCTACGCATTCGTTAACGGCGGCCCTTCGACTTTAGCGTTGACGTTCTTTCCCGGGGTCACCGCGCCCGATTCAGGTTCGGGGGCTGCAAAGGTTCCAACCATGCCGGTATACTGCTTGGTTCTGACGATGCTGGGCGTGTTGTTCGTGGCTGCCTGCCGTCTCTCCAGCAGGGCGACTACAGAGGGTTGAACCAGACTCTCTGATGTCGCCGTTCACTGGGGCGCTATTTCGAGTTCTACAACAGCGAACGGCGACATCAGGCACTTGACCGGCGGACACCGGACAGCGTGTACTATGAACCCGCCGCCAGACTGGCGGCATAACGCGGGAATGCACTTATCGTGCTGTCCAATTTACCGGGTCCATTTCTAAGCTCGAGCCCCGAGAGATCAATATAGCTAATTGGATTGTTTGCAACGTACGCATAAACATTCGGCCCTGCCTCCAACCCAATCGGATCCCTCGCTGTCCATCGTCCAGTCGTTGGATCGTAATCCCGATACCCAAACCGAATCAGCCCCGTGTCCCGGTCGTGGAACCCGCCCACAAAGCCGAAGGGAATCTCCAGGTCTGGATTGGTACCGCCTGCGACGGTTTGATTGCCCCAGGCATCGTACTTTATCGCCTTGAGCACGTTGCCGCTGGCATTGGTGATGGCTCGGGGTGAACCCAAGTGATCTGTCACAATGTAGTACGTCTGCCCGCCCTGCGTGAACTTCGAAGGCGTGTTTCCAAGGCTGTACTCAAACCGCTGCTTGAGATTATCACTCGCATCGTACGTCGCCAGCAGCGTGGTCTTGTCCAGCCACAGGTATTTCTCCTGCACCACGCCGTTGACCAGCTTCGCTACCGGGTTGCCCAGTGCATTGTGTTGGTACGTGATTGTCTTGGTGGGTGTGACGACGCACTTCAGGCAGCGTCGAGCACAGTCGATGTCCTGCCTTCAGGAGGAAAACAACGGGACTCAGTCCCCCGACGAAGCATCGAAACAATACCGCGCCACCACCTCGGCCTGCCCCGCTCGGCCGCCGAGTTCTGACTGCAACGCCTTCATGCGGTAGGTCCACAGGTGCAGCGAGGCTTCCAGCGTCATGCCCATCGCGCCCAGCATCTGGTGCACGTCGTAGTTCACGCGCGTGGCGCTGTCCTGTGCATGCAGCGCAGCAAGTGCAGCATCGCCCGCTGCGCCGGACCAGGCCGCTTTCAACGCGAGCCTTCGCACGCCGCCGGTGAGCACCGCGCATTCCGCGAGGCGATGGCGCAGCGCCTGGAAGGTGCCGAGCGGCCGGCCGAACTGTTGGCGTACGCTCAGGTGCTCGACGGTGGAATCGATGGCCGCCTGCATCAGCCCCGCCATTTCTGCCGCGCAGGCCACACGCAGCCAGGTGCGCACCTGCGCGGCCCTGTCCGTCACCAGCCATTCGACAGCGGGATTACCGGTCAATCTGCCCATCGGGTAGGCGTACAGGGATTCCACCGCAGCCCGTTCCTCCGCGCGTGGATGCGCGATACCGATGGCATCGCCGTCGATCACGACCAGGGTTTTACAGCTCGCCACAAAGCGCCCCGGCCTGCCGTTCTCCACCACCGCGAGCGGTCGCGGCAGTTCCATGCCAAGCTGCGGGCGCAGCAGCATGGACAGCGCGATCTCCACTGTGCATGGAAGACGCGCCAGACGTTCCACCACGGCAGCGGCGCAGGCAGGACCCAACTCCTCGATGGCGGCGATATCAAAGTACTGGCCGCTCTCCAGTTCCTGCTCCAGCGCATCGCCGGTCAGCGCGAAGCCGTGAAAGTCCGTGGGCCGGGTGTTGAAGCGCACCGCGAGTTTTTCGACGGCGGTCGTGATCGCGGCCTGGTCGGGCGTGAGTGCGAAGTCCATCAGCGCGGCTCCCGGGGCAGTTGCAGCAGTTCACTGGCCACCAGGTTCAGCTGGATCTCGGCAGCGCCGGAGGCGATGCCCGCGACGATGGCGCGCTGGTGGTGGGCCAACAGCAGTGCGTCGCCGCCGGACAGGGCTTCGGGGAGATGCTCGACCACGAATTCGCTCACCAACCGCTCCGCATTTACGGTGGCGACGCGCGCGGCGCTCGCCTCCGGCCCCGGCGGCTGGCCCTTGCAGCGCTGGTCGATAATGTTATAGCTGTAGAGCCGCGCGACCTCGCAGGCCGCGTGCGCACGCGCCGCCTGTTCCGCTGCTCCTGCCGCAAAGCGCTGCTGTGTTTTCAGTTGCGCCACCGCGCGGTGCAGCATGCGCGAGGCCAGCGCGAAGCGCGGAATACCGACGCGCTCCAGGGCGAGCGCAGTGCGCACGATCTCCCAGGCCTGCCCCTCCGCGCCCAGCAGCGCACTCACCGGCACTTCGACATCGTCGAAGAACACTTCGTGGATGTCGCCCTCGCCGATGATGCTCGGTATCTGGCGCACCGTGATGCCCGGCGTATCCATCGGCACCAGCAGTATGGAAATGCCCGCCTTGCCCGCGGCGGTGCGCGCGAGCAGGAAACAGGTGTCGGCCTGACCAGCATAGGAGGTCCAGATTTTCTGGCCGGTGATGCGATAGTTCTCGCCGTGCCGCTGCGCACTGGTGCGCAGCGATGCGAGATCGGATCCTGCCTCCGGCTCGGAAAAACCCTGGCACCACAGCGTCGCACCCGCCGCCATCGGCGGTATGTAGCGCGCCTGCTGCCCGGCCGTCCCGAAGCGCATGAGCGTGGGTCCGATCCAGTTCACGTTCATGTACTGCCCGCCGCGCGGCTCACCGGCCGCCCACATCTCTTCCGCCAGGATGAACGCGGTCCAGGGATCGGCGTCGCGCCCGCCCCACTGCACCGGCCAGTGCGGCACCAGCAGGCCTGCGTTGGCGAGCGCAGCGCAGAATTGTTTGGAGAAATTGGTCTGCGCCACGGACCCGGGTCCGTGCGCGATAGCTTCCCAATCGTCCGGCAGCTGCGTGGCAAGGAAAGCGCGCACGGTGGCGCGAAAATCCTGCTGCTGCGGTGTCCAGGCGAAGTTCACGTCAATGTGACCGCAGCAGAGGAACTGTGAGTGCGCGCCCGGGTGCTCATGGCGTGTCGCCGGACTCGCCCTTGCCGCCAATGCCCTGGATATGGCGCTGGATGCTTTCGAGATACTCCGGATTCAACATCAGCGTGCTGTTCGCCATGCGCTCGACATTGCGCGCCTGCGCGAGACCGACATCGCGGGCCATTTCGATCGCGATCTTCGCCATGCCCATGGCCTCGCCGTTCTGTGCCGCCAGATGCTGGCAGAATTGCATCACCTGCGCCTCAAAAATATCATCCGGGAACACCTCGTGGACCAGGCCCATCATCAGTGCCCGGTCGGCGTCCACCGCCTTGCCCGCCATAATGATGTACCGCGTCCAGTGCGTGCCGATGAGTCGCGCGAGCCGGCTGACGCCGTTCGACGCCGGCAGCACGCCGAACCTGCCCTCGGGAAAGGAATACGACGCGCTCTTTGCCGCGAGGCGAAAATCGCAGGACAGCGACAGTTCCAGCCCGCCACCCACGCAGGGCGCGTGGTGCGCGACCACGATGGGTTTTTCGATCGCCTCCATCTCGTCGTAGATGCGGTGCATGCCCAGCGTCTGCAGCCGGTGCTGCTCGCGGATCGCCGAGCCGGATTTGGGCATCGCGGGCGAGCCCGTGCGCAAGTCGACGCCACTGCAGAAGTAGCGGCCGGTCGCGCGCACCAGCATCACCTTCAACGCCTGCGTATCGCGAAAGCGGTGCAGCGCCGCCTCGAACAGGGCCATGGCCTCGGGAGTCAGGGCATTCAATTTTCCGGGCCGGTTGAGGGTCGCGACCAGGATCATCCCTTCGTCCTGCGTCAACAGATGCGGTGCGTCAGTCATGCACGCCTCTCCTCAGTCGCGCAGACAACCCACACATCACGCGCTGGTCTTCGAACAGGGCATCATTCACTGCGGGGCGACTCCGGCACAGGGGAGGGAAGCGGCACACCAGACTACTAGCGGCCCGAACATCAGTCAACACTGCTGTCTATTATTAAAGCAGGGTATGCTGCGCATCACACCATCCTGGAGACCCTTGCATGAACCAGACACTCCCGCCCCGCTTCGAAGGGACCTTTCGCCTGCCGGACGGTCGCGCACTGGGGTACGCCGAATACGGAGTCGCGGACGGTAAAACCATTCTGTGGTTTCACGGTACGCCGGGCGGGAAGCGCCAGATCGCGCCGCAGGCGCGAGCGCTTGCCGCGCAGCGCAAGGTGCGGCTGATCGCGGTGGAACGGCCCGGCATCGGCGATTCGACGTCACACAGTTACCGTTCGCTCGCCGAGTGGGCGGACGACATCAACACTTTCTGCGCTGCCAAGGGCATCGACCAGGTGGCAATCTGCGGGTTATCCGGCGGCGGACCGTATGCGCTGGCCTGCGCGCGCTATCTCACGGATCGCGTAGTGGCGACCGCAGTGCTCGGCGGTGTCGCGCCCGCAGCAGGAGCAGATGCCATCGACGGCGGTGTCGGGCCGCTGGTCCGGTTTCTGGGGCCGCGCATGAAACACCTGCGCCCCCCGGTTAATCGCCTGCTGACAGGCCTGGTGCGACGCCTGCAGCGGCACGCCGATCGCGCTGTGGAGGTGTTTGCGCGTTTCATGCCGCCCGGCGACCAGGCGATGTTCGAAGATCGCGCGCTGCGCGCCGTGTTCGTGGAGGATATCGTGCTCGGCAGCAAGACACAGATGCAGGCCATCCTGCACGACGTGGCGCTGTTCGGCCGCGCCTGGGGCTTCGAGCTGGCCGAGATCACTACGCCGGTGTACCTGTTCTACGGCGACGCCGACAACATCGTGCCGTTGCGGCACGGCGAACACCTGGCGGCGCGCCTGCCCAATGCCGAGTTGCGCGTGCGCCCCGGCGAAGGCCACCTCGGCGGCCTCGGCGCGTCAAAAGAAATTTTCGACACGCTGCTGGCGCACTGGCCAGAGCGCAGGAACACTACTCGCGCTGGCCGTCGGGCTTCCGGAAGCGCTTGAGCAGCTTGGGGTGCTTCTGCGGCACCAGTGAACCGAACAGCACCAGGCGCAGCATCTCATCCACGAAGCGCAGCTGCATTTTGTCGCGCGCCTTGTTGCTCCTGGCATGCGCACCCACCCAGATGGGCCACAACAGGGAACTGGCGAGCGTGATGAAGGCAAACACCTCGACATCGATATCGTCGCGACCGTACCCGGAGCGGACGAACTCCCCCAGTTCCTCGACATAGCGTTGCCAGAATTTGTCCGTGACACTGCCCTGGCTGGACATCACGTCGAACAGCCAGGCGCGGCTCAGCTCCGGATTGTTCATCGCGAAATCCGAGAGCCGTTCCATGGCAAGGTCCGGCGGATAGACGTCGTTGGCCTCCGCCACCGCTTCGAAATCACCGTAGAACGCCTGGTACATACGCTCACCCACCCAGCTCGCCGTCGCATGCGTGAGATCCTCGCGGGTGGGAAAGTGCTGGTAGGCCGTGCCGCGGTTCACACCCGCCTTGCGCGCGACTTCGGCGACGCTGAGGCTCTCCGGCCCGTCCTTGGCCAGCACTTCGAGCGCCGCCTGCAGAATGTCCCGGCGTGTGGACGCGGGGTCGGTATTGTTGCGTCGCGGCGGCTTCGTCGGCTGGGCCATGCGGCATGCTCCCCGGAAATTTTGATCGTAACACACATGTTGATTACCAGCCGTCGTGTGCCCGTCCCGAGCCGCGGGCAGCGCGGGGGCGACTTAGTAGACAGCATTGTTGACTATAGCAGGGTGCTGGGTTAATTTGGGAGCGATTTTTGCCACCACTACGGCGCAGCGAGGGCAGGCAGCGATGTCACTGAATGGAAAAGTAGCCGTCGTCACCGGCGGGGGCAGCGGCATCGGTCGCGCCATCAGCCTGCAGCTGGCCGCAGACGGCGCCGCAGTCGCGGTCTGGGATCTTTCCACCGATGGCGCCAATGAGACCGTCAGCATGATCAGGCAGGCGGGCGGACGCGCCATCGCCTGCGTCGGCGATGCGGCAGAGGCGAGCGCGATCGCCGCCAGTGCAGCGCGCACGCGCAGCGAACTCGGGCCGATCACCATCCTGGTCAACAATGCCGGCATCACCGGATTCAAACGCTTCGAGGAGATCAGCGAAGCGGAGATGGATCGCATGCTGGCGATCAACGTCAAAGGGCCGTTCCTCTGCTCGCAGGCCGTCATTCCCGACATGGTGGCCGCAGGGTGGGGACGCATCGTCAATATCTCCTCGTCCTCCGCGCAGACCGGCGCGCCCATGATGGCGCACTACGCAACCTCCAAGGGCGGGGTCATCGCCTTCACCAAGACGCTGGCGCGGGAGTACGCAGACAAGGGCATCACCGTCAACAACATTCCGCCCGGTTTCGTGGACACGCCGATGCTGCGCGCCTCGCCGGTGGATGTGGAGGCGCAGGCCGCTGCCTCGCCCATGAAACGGGCGGGGCAGCCGCAGGATATCGCCGCCGCTTGCGCCTACCTCGTGTCCGACGCGGCGGGCTATGTCACCGGCCACACGCTCGGCGTGAACGGTGGGCGCGTCATGCCCTGACGGCGCGGCCAGCATGAATTCCAACCAGGCGGGAGAACACAGGATGCCCATCGATACCGTCGCTCGCGTCGCCCCGCTGCTGCCACCGGACTGGAGCGACGCGGAGCTGGATGCACTGGGCGCCTTTCCCAGCGGACTTGCGTTCGTGCAGCAGCGCTGGAACGCCGGCGGCGACGATGCGCGCGGCCTGTACACACTGGGCCTGCTCGCCCACCACCCCGCGCTGGCCAAGGCCTTCCTGACGCTGAACAAACATGTCGCGCAGGACAGCACGCTCGGTGCGCGCGAGCGCGAGCTGTTGATCCTGCGCATCAGCTGGCTGCGCAGGGCCGAGTATGAATACGTGCAGCATGTGATTCTCGGGCGCAGGGCCGGACTCACTGACGAGGACATCGCAGGTGTGCAAACCGGGCCGGACACTGCGCTGTGGAGCGCCGTCGACGCCGCACTGCTGCAGGCCGCCGACGATCTGTGCCGGGACGCCTGTCTCGGCAATGCCACCTGGGCGCGCCTGGCCGCACACTACGATCACCGCCAGATCATGGACATCATCTTCCTCGTCGGCGTGTACGAGGTGCTGGCGATGGCGATCAAGAGCTTTCGCGTGCCGCTGGAGCCTGGCGTGGCGCCGCTGGATGACGCCACGCGCGCGCGCATGTGGCGCGAGCAGTGACCGGGCCCATGACTGCACTCTCCGACATCCAGGGGCCGCCCCTCGAGGACGAAACCGGTCTCGGCGCGCTTACCCTCCCCGGCTTCATCGCCGAGATCGCACAACGGTACGGGAAGCGCACGGCCTTGTGCTGGCGCGATCCTGCCGGCGCTATGCGCACCTGGAGCTACCGCGAGCTGCAGCAGGAGAGCGTCGCTGTTGCGAAGGCACTGCTCGCCTGCGGCGTCGGGCGCGGCACGCGCGTCGGCCTGCTCGTCAGCAACCGGCCCGAGTGGTTGTTCTCGATGTTCGGCACCGCGATCGCCGGTGGCGTGACGGTAGCGCTGAATACGTTTTCCACCGCACAGGAACTGCTTTTCCAGTTACGCCAGGCCGATGTCGAAGTGCTGGTCATGGAAGCGGGCGTCGCCTCCCACGATTTCATCGCGGACATCTTCACGCTGTGCCCTGCGCTTGCGTCCACACCGCCCGGCGAGCTGCTGCAGCACGACCTGCCCTTCCTGCGCCGCGTGGTGTGCGTGGATGCAGACAAGGCGCGCGCTGGCGTGCAGGCCTGGGATGACTTTCTCGCGCTCGGCCGGAGGATCCCGGAGGCGATCAGCGAGGCCGCCGCCAACGCGACGAGCCCGATCGACACCGGCCTGATTTTCTACTCCTCCGGCTCCACCGCTCAGCCCAAGGCGATCCAGCAGACACACCGGGCGGCGACGCTGCAGTGCTGGCGTTTCGGCCACTGGTATGAGGTGGACCACGATGTGCGCACCTGGAGCGCCAATGGCTTCTTCTGGTCCGGCAATTTCGCGATGGCGTTTGGCAGCACCCTGACGGTGGGGGGATGCCTGGTGTTGCAGCGCTACTTCGATCCCGACGCGTCGCTGGCCCTGCTGGAGCGGGAAAAGGTGTCGCTGGCCATCGCCTGGCCGCACCAGGAAGCGCGCCTGAAGGAGTGCCCGGGCTGGGATGCCGCCGATCTCTCGGCGCTGGTCTATGTCGACAAAGATCTCATCCTGGCGACGCATCCCTCGATCAACACCGACTGGCGACAGCCCACTGGTTATGGCCTGACGGAGACGTTCACTTTCGTCAGTGGCTGCTCGGGCCGCAAGATTGCGGACGGCAGCCAGGGGCCGGTGCTGCCCGGCAATACCGTGCGCGTCATCGATCCCGACACCGGTGCGATACTGCCGCTGGGCGCAACCGGCGAAATCATTGCCAAGGGGCCGACGCTGACACCCGGCTATCTTCACGCCCTGCCGGAGGCGCTGTTCGATCGCGAGGGCTTCATCCACACGGCCGATGCCGGCTACCTGACGGCAGATGGCCACCTGTGGTGGAAGGGTCGGCTCGGCGACATGATCAAGACCGGCGGCGCCAACGTCTCGCCGGCCGAAGTCGACGCCGTGCTGTGCGCACACCCCGGTGTGCAGAGCGCGTATTCCGTCGGCGTGCCACACGCCACACTGGGCGAGATCGTGGTGGCGTGCGTGGTGCCGCGCGAAGGCCATGCAGCGGACGAGGATGCGCTTCGCGCATTTGCGAAACAGACGCTCGCGAGCTTCAAGGTGCCGCGCAAGGTGTTGTTCTTTACCGCGGAGGAATTGCCGATGACCGGCAGCAACAAGATCAAGCGCACCGAACTGCGCGGTATCGCCGCCGCCCGGCTGGCGCACGCCTGATCGCACCCATACAACCCGAAGCGAAGCGCCGCAGGGCGCATCGCGGAGCAAGAGAGGAAGAACAGCCATGGCATTGAAGATGAAAGACCTGCAGCCGAAAATCGCCACCGAAATCGTGGCGGACAAACGCGAGCTATTGAGCGGGGAGCACGCCGCGACCCTCCGCGACCTGCTGGAACGCCGCGGCGTGCTGGTTTTCCCGCAGATTCATTTTACCGATGAGGAACAGGTAGCCTTCACCCGCACCCTCGGCGACCTCGCCCCGGAGATGGCCGGCGAACTCATCTACAAGGTCACCCTCGACAGTGCGGCCAATGCCCGTTCCGATTACCTGAAAGGCTCGTGGTACTGGCACATCGATGGCACCATGAACAAGGTGCCGATCCTGGCATCCATCCTCTCCAGCAAAGTGCTCTCACCCACCGGCGGCCACACCGAGTTCTGCAACACCTACGCGGCGTACGACGATCTGCCTGCTGCCGACAAACAGGCGCTGGAAAGCCTGCGCGTCATGCACTCGGCGTGGAACACGCTCTTTTATTACGACCCGGAACCTGCGCTCGACAAGCTCAGGGAGATGATGTCGATCGGCGACAACGAACTGCCGCTGGTGTGGACACACCGCTCCGGCCGCAAATCGCTGGTGATCGGCGCCACGGCCTACCAGGTCATCGGCAAGAGCTACCGGGAGAGTTCCGAGTTGTTGGTCAGGTTGCGCGAATGGGCAACGCAGCCGCAGTTTTTCTATCAGCACCGCTGGCAGGTGGGCGATACCGTCATCTGGGACAATACCGGCACCATGCACCGCGCCACGCCCTATGATCCCGCCTGCGGGCGCATGATGCACCGCACCAAGCTGCAGGGCGAGGAGGCGTTCGCCTGACGCCAGCGACTGGCGTCCACACACTTCACAGTGCGCTGATACGCTGCCTCAAACACGCGTAACTTTGTGCGCTAAGTCACTGTAAATCCGGGGGAAAGCCTCTCGCCCTGCCGGTGCTCTTTCCCTATACTGAATGCGGTCGGGGCACATGAAGTTTCAATAATCGCCGGTGCTCCCGTCGCTTCCCCGCGTCGATCTGGAGACGGTGTGATGAGAACCCTGAACAGCTACCGCACACTGGCTGCCGCCACGCTGCTGGCCGCGACCTGCGTGTACGCGGACAGCCCGGCCGTGACCCACACGCCGATTCCCGCAAACGGCGGCAAAACGGTTTCGGGCAACGGCCAATGGTCGGTGACCACCGACGACAAGACCGTGGGGGGCGTCAACTGCCCGGTGTACATCTACCGCCAGAATTACACCAACATGACCTGGAGTCTGTACGACACCGTGGGTTCGGTGCTGCCGGCCACCTGCAGCACGGGCGCTTTTGGCGCATCCACCTCCCTCTCCGGAAATGTCATGATCGTCGGTATTCCCAACTACGACAGCGTGGGCGGCTTTTTCTCCTGCTCGCCCAACCTGGCCAACCGCGGCGGTTTCAGCCTCTACGAATGGGATGGCAGCGCGGCCTGGCCGCGCCTGAATGTCGGCAACTGCGCCTTCGGCCAGATTCGCGTGGACACCGCAAACCAGGCCAATGCCAACTATGGCTTTGCGGTGTCCGTGGCCCGCCAGGGCAACTCCAACAATTACATCATCGCGGTCGGCGCGCCCAACTTCGACGGCGGCAGCGCTGCGGATCGGGGCAAGGTGGATATCTACCGCTTCAACGCCGCGACCGACACCCTGACCCTGGTCGTCAGCACACAGGGCCTCGTCGCCGGCGATCAACTCGGCTACTCGGTGATGGTGAGCGGCTCGTATATCCTCGTCGGCGCGCCGGGCCGGGGAACAGGCGGCGTCAACGATTCGCCGGGGGCTGCTTTCCTGTACGAACTGCTCGCCGACAATACCGTACCACTGCGACAGACCATCACCCAGACCGGTTCCGACAGTTTCGGACGTGAGGTGTCACTCAGCCAGCAGCTTGCGCTCGTCACCAGTGACACCAGCGCGTATTCGCTGCAGAACACGTCGGTGCCCTGGAATTTCATCGCCGCGGGCGGCCCGTTCGCAGCCGGGGGCGGCGACGTCTCCCAGGACAACGGCATCGCCGCAGTCGGCATCAACAACCCTGGCATCTACCAGGCTGAACTCTACCGCAACGTCGCCACCGACACACCGGTTGCGGATGCAGTCGTTGCCGACCCGGGTGTGGATTACGGACTGGTCTCACCCTCCCTTGTGGGCGACGACATGCGCCTGACACGCGAGGCGCTCTGGTTTGCCGACCCCGCCAACGACCGCGCGCTGCTCTACCAGTACCCGGCCGGCCTCGGGGCACGCATGGGCACGCCCTACCAGTTCGCCCAGCGCAGCATTCCCTGCAACGCGGTGGGCAGGACAGTCTCAGAGGTATTCGGTTACCTCGGCGTGAACAACACGGATTTCGTGGTGTACCTGTTCGATGAGACCAAGCGCACGAATGCGCAGCCCTACAAGAAACTGGCCGATAGCTACGTGTTCACTGCGGCGGACGCGAAATACTCTATCTTCATCGCGGTCAAGGATCCGCAGAATGTGTCCATCGCAAGCTGCAACGGCTTCACCGCTCCAACTGTCACGGGAGGGGCCGTGGTCACCGGCGGCGTCCCATTCCTCGATACGATCATGGCGCAGCGCAACCTTGCCCTGCCCGCCTACGTCGATGAGGCCGGCGCCCGGCTGATGCTCAACAATCCCTTCCCGCGCGCCGTGCGCGCGGCGGACATCCGGTTCATGCATTCACCGGCCCCGGGCACGGCACAGACGCTGCAGGCGGCGGACGCTGCCAACTACCTTTCGGAGACGCTCTACGTCTACGACCCGAACTCCATCATTCCCAGCGGCCAGAACTATCGCGCCATCACGCCAAACGGCACGCCGCCGTTCGAGGACCGCATCCAGGGTTACGAAGGCTTCTGGGTGAGACTCAAGGCGAACGCGACCAGCAATCCCGTCCTTATCATGCCGCAGCCGGAGTAGGGAACTGACTATGATGACCATCGACTCGATACGCAGACTGTCCGTGGCGCTCGCAGCACCGCTGCTCCTGGCAACAGGATTACCCGTTGCAGCGGCGCAGTGGACCAAACGCGTGGACACCTGGTACCTGCAGACCATCGCCACCAACAGCAGCGGCGCGGTGGACAACCGGTCCGGCGTGATCGGCCACATTCACGACGCTGCCGCAGGCTTCGACAAACACGATGTGCCCGCGTTTTCCAGCGTCATCGGCGCGCCGGTGGCGGTGATCTTCCACCAGGGCGAGAGCTGGGGTGAACACGCCGGCGAGTATCTCAGCGATTACCGCGCGCCCGGCAAGGACAAGCAAGTGTGGGACTTCACCGTGACCACCAGTGATCCCAACGACACGGTCACGCTCTCCTGGGATGGGCTGCACCTCATCACCCGGCGCGGTGCGCGCTTCGATACGCAGCTGGACGCGCGGAACAAGGGGCTGCGGCGGCTGCGCCTCGTCGACCTGTCACTGGGCGAAGTCGCCACCCGCGCCGCCAACGCCGACGGCAGCCTCGCGACGTACACCTTCCAGATGGGTGGCGTGACCGAGCGCCACTTCCGCTGGATCAGCGGCAAGCCCACGGATGAAGAACTCCACTCGAGCGATGCTCAGCCTGTGAATGCGGATGGCGCGCAGGGCGCGTCGGCTGGCGCCAGTCTGCGCATGCCGTCCGCGCCGGTCACCGCGCCCCTGGAGGATTTCCCCGCACCGCCTGCGCTGATGGCGCCGGTGACGGACACCGCGAACCCGTAACGCGATCACCCTGGCTGCTATACTCCAGGCCTCGTCACCGCACACGGGGCCGCAGCGAGTGGTTATGCAAATATATCGATGGTTGCCGGTAGTTCTGGGGTTGTCGTTCGGCGCGAGCACAGGGTTCACACCGGGCACATTGGCCCAGGCCGGGTCAGGCGCCGCCACCACAGTCGAGATGCCTGCTGACGCCTGGCCGAAAACCGTCAGGCTCGACAACGCCACGGCGCGCATCTACCAGCCTCAGGTGGAAAGCTGGCAGGGCAACCAGCTCACCTTCCGCGCCGCCGTCGGCGTTGCGACAGCCGATGCTGCAACGGAAACCTTCGGTGTGATCTGGGGCACGGCGCGCACCGCCGTGGACAGGCCGGGACGCACGGTCACATTGCAGGATGTCGCACTCACGCGCGTCAACTTCCCCACTCTCGCCGATGATGGCGCGAGTGTTCGCGCGCAGTTGCAGCAGCATTTCCCCGGCGGCAGCAGCACGATAGCGCTGTCGCGGCTGCAGGCCTCGCTCGCGGCGTCCGGCACCATCAGGCCCGCGCCGGTAACGGTACGCAATGAACCGCCGGTCATCATTGTGAACGAGACGCCGGCCATCCTCGTACCTATCGCCGGCGCACCTGTTATTCGCAGCGTGCCGGACACGCGCTTTGAACGCGTGATCAACACGCGGGCGCTGCTGGTGCGCGAGCACGGGGGAACCACCTGGTACCTGCATGTGTACGACGGCTGGATGAGCACCACATCGCTCGACGGCGCCTGGTCGATCACCGCGCGCACGCCGGACGGGCTCGACGCACTCGCGGAGCAACTGGCCAAAGCCGGACAAGCGGACCTGCTCGATGGCGGTACCGCCCAGCACAAGCCCGCGTTGGCCGCTGGTGCACCGGTGGTCTACGTCAGCGAGCGGCCGGCCGAACTGGTGGTGTTCAAGGGCGCACCGGATTTCCAGCCGGTCAGCGGCACCAACCTGCTATGGGCCGCGAACACTACCGCCGATGTGCTGGTGGATACTGCGGACAACCGCTACTACCTGCTGCTCGCCGGCCGCTGGTTCCGCACGACTTCCCTGCAGGCCGGCCCCTGGAGCTTCGTGGCGAGCAACGACCTGCCGGCGGATTTCAAACGCATCCCGGCCACCTCCCCCGCCGCTGTCGTGCTGACCTCAGTCGCAGGCACGCCGCAGGCGAAGGAGGCGGTCATCGCCAACACCGTACCGCAGACCGCAACCATCCCGCGCACGGGCGGCCCTGCGTTCAAGCCGGTAATCGATGGTGCGCCGCAGTGGCGCGCCATCAGCGGCACACCACTTGAGCAGCTGGTCAACTCGGAGGCGCCCATCATCCGGCTCGCCGACCACTCGCTGTACGCACTCGCTGCAGGCGTGTGGTTCACAGCGGCGTCGCTGGAGGGCGCATGGTCGGTTGCCACTGCGGTGCCGGATATCATCTACACCATCCCCGCCAGTTCATCGCTGTATTATGTGACTTTCGTGCACGTGTACGGCTACACCGACAAGGTGGTGTACAGCGGCTACACGCCGGGCTATCTCGGCACGGTGGAGGCGCCTGACGGCACGGTGGTCTATGGCACGGGCTACACCTACGAACCGTGGGTCGGCACCACCTACTACGCCGCGCCGGAAACCTACGGCCTGCAGGCGCAGCCGGTGTACAACCCCTACGCCGGTACCGCCTATGCGTTTGCACTGGGCCTCACCACGGCGGCCATGGTCGACAGCTGGTACGCACCCGGTGCCTACTACGGCCCCTACTACCACGGCTATCCGTGCTGCGGTTCCACCAGTGCCAATGTGTTCGGCCACTACGGTGACACCTCCTGGTCGGGGCAGAAAACCTGGTACGAAAATTCCTCCGGGCAGTACGGCACCATCGCCAGCGGCAGCTACACGAATTACCGCACCGGCACCACGGGCACCTATTCCGGCGACCGCTACGTCAATCCGTATGCAGGCACCGAGGGACGCAATTACGATCGCACGTTCAATACCCAGGCTGGCGGCAGCGGCGATGTGAGCCGCAGCGAGAGTTACAACGCGAACACCGGGCAGACCAGCTACGACAGCAGCATGGCGGCCACGGGGCAGGATGGCGGCTCGGTCTCGCGCGATTCCAGTGCCTCGTGGGGTGAACAGGGTACGTCCAGCTCACACGAGACCACGGTCACCAACGCGGCTGGCCAGTCCAAGACGTTCGACTCCGGCTCGGAAAATGGCGACCACTATGCCAGCGCCAACGGCCAGAACTACCAGAACACCGGCAGCGGCTGGCAGAAGCAGACCGACAGCGGCTGGCAGCACGTGAACAGCAGCGAAGACACGGCGTGGGCGAACCGGGAACAGCAGGCGCGCAGCCAGGGCAGCGGGTGGGGCGGGAATAACGGGCACTACGCCGGGAAATTCAGCGAAGACGATGCGCGTCTCGGTGGTGGAGACCGGTTCAGTGGCATGGGCGGCGGTTTAGGCAGCCGCTTCGGTGGCGGTGGCTTTGGTGGGCGGTTCGGCGGCGGTTTTGGCGGTGGGCGGTTGAGTGGACGGCGCTAGTCGCAGACTTTTAAAGTACACGGGGTCAGCATGCACCCTTCAGCAGTTGCTCACGCAACGCGGTCTTGAGAATCTTGCCGTAATTATTCTTGGGTAATGAGTCGACAAAAAAGTACCGCTTCGGCCGCTTGAAGCGCGCGATGTGGTCCAGGCACAGCTGGTCCAGTTCTCTCTCTCCCACCTGCGCGCCCTGCTGGCACGCGACAAATGCAATCACCTCCTCTCCCCATTCGGGATGGGGATGCCCGACCACGGACACCTCCGCCACGCCCTCGTGCAGCAGCAACACTTCCTCCACCTCGCGCGGGTAGATATTGCTGCCACCGCTGATGATCACGTCCTTCACGCGATCCTTCAGCGTCAGGAAACCGTCTTCGTCAAATGCACCCACGTCGCCGGTATGCAGCCACCCGTCGCGCAGTGCGGCAGCCGTGGCATCCGGGCGGTTCCAGTAGCCTTTCATGACCACCTCGCCGCGCACGCAGATCTCGCCGGCTTTGCCAGCGGGCAGCGCCCTGCCCTGCTCGTCGATAACTTTCACCTCCACCACCGAGTGCGGCACACCGACGGATGCGAGACGCGTATCGGACGCATCGCGATGCATCGCCCTTGAAAGCGAAGTAATGGTCATTGGGCTCTCGCCCTGCCCGTAAATCTGCCCGAGCCGGTTGCCGAACAGCGCTATCGCAGCTTTAAGATCCGTCACGTACATCGGCCCACCGCCGTAGACGATACTCTTGAGGTTGGCGTTGCTCGCCTGCGCCGCCCCCGGCTGCTCGACCAGCCGCTTCACCATAGTCGGCGCGGCAAAAAAAAATGCGCCGGGGTACTGGGCGATCAGTGCGAAAAGTTCCGCCGGATCGAAGTGTCCCGACGCTGGCACCACCTGGTTGGCGCCTGCGTGCACGGCTGCGATGCTGTACAGTCCCGAGCCGTGCGACAGCGGCGCCGGGTGCAACACGGTGTCCGTTGGCTCCAGTCGCTCCACGTCCGCGCAGAATGCCAACAGCATCTGCCGCAGGTTGCCGTGGCTCAACATCGCGCCTTTCGGTTGCCCCGTCGTGCCACTGGTGTAGAACAGCCAGGCAAGTTCATCGCTGCCGACCTCGCTGACCGCTATCGGCGCTGCCGCCTGCATCTGCCGCCAGGAGGAACCGGGCGTTACGATTACGGTCACAGAATCTGCAACGAGCCCAGCCAGTTCCGGCGACGCGAAACACAAACTCGCCCCGCTGTCCCGCAGGATGAATGCCATCTCGCGCGCGTGCAGCCTGGCGTTGATCGGCACCGCGATCAAGCCGGCAAACCAGATACCGTACAACACTTCGAGATACTCGGGCCGGTTCGCCATGACGATGCCGACGCGGTCTCCCGGCCGCAGGCGGTAGTCATTGAGCAGACTGCCGCCGATGCACCGGGCGCGCGCGGCGAACTCACGGTACGTCGCATGCACGGTCGCGCCGGAAGAGAGCGCACGCCGGTCGGGCCAGATGGAGCTGGCGCGCACCAGCAGGTTGGCGAGATTCGCGTTTCGCATGCTCATCCTTTCACGCGCCGCATCGTCATCACATGCTGGAAACGCGCGGCGGGATGCGTGTTAATCGTCACCTGGGCAATCTTCTCCTCACGCGTCGTGTAGGTGCGCCGCACCTCCAGCGCCGCCGATCCAGCCTCCACCCCGAGTACAGTTGCCTGGTTCGACGCAACCAGCACGGCGGAAATCTGCTGCTGCACCTCCACGATGGTAACCCCGAACATATCCTCGATCAGGGGAAACACCGGCCCGTGGTGCCGCTGCAGCAACCGGCCCACAGCGGCGAACGAGCGGTGAATGTAATACGCCGTCAGGCACTCGACGGCCTCATCCTTCTGCGCCAGGCGGCGACCCAGCACCTGCAGCCAGTCGCTGCCGACCGGCAGACCGGTGCGCGCGGCGAGTTTCCTGCTCATCCTGATGGTCTCGATGCCTGCAATGCTGTGGCGCGTGCTGCTCGCAAACGCCACCAGGTCATTGATCGACATGACCTGCCGCGCGTCGGCACTTGCGGCATGCAGTGGCGTCACCACCGTGCCCGCGCCCTGCCGTGAATGCACCAGGCCATCATCGCGCAGCAGACGCAATGCACTGCGCACGGTGTAACGGCTGACGCCAAAGCGCCCGCAGAGCGCATCCTCTGTCGGCAGCAGCGACCCAACCGGATAGGTTCCGCTCACGATGGACTCCTTCAGTGCGGCCGCGAGCTGCATGTACAGCGGCGCGTCAGACCGGGCTCTGGCCTTGGCGGGCATTTAACGCACACCGGTTTCGGCAGGAGTATTCCATTTCTCATTAATTTGTCCGGACATATAAATCATTCTGGTTAGTATATTCCTTAAAATATAGATCGCAGCTGTATCCTGTGCAATGATTTATGTCCGTACATCTGAAACCAGCATCCAACCTGCACGGAGGAATCATGCGCCCAGCCGCCAGCCCCGAGGAAGCCGCACTCGCGCAACCGGTCACCTATTCCGTGGAGGCCTACACGTCACCGGCGTACGCCCGGGCCGAACGCGACCGGCTGTGGCGCAGGGTGTGGCTGCAGGCCGGGCGCATCGAGGATGTGCCACAGGTCGGGAGTTTCATCACCTTCGACATCCTCGAAGACTCGATTCTCATCGTGCGCACCGCCCCCGACACGATCAAGGCGTTCCACAATGTCTGCGCACATCGCGGCCGTCGCCTGGTGGACACCCCACCCGGCGCGCGCAACGCCAGCGGCCAGGGCCAGCATTTCCTCTGCGCGTATCACGGCTGGCGCTATAACACTGACGGCGAGAACACGTTCATTCCCCACCACGACGACTGGCAGGGCGCACTGAGCAAATCGTGCAGCAGTCTGAAAAGCGTCCGTATCGACACCTGGGGTGGCTGGCTCTGGATCACTATGAGCGACGACTGCGAACCGCTGCGTGAGTATCTTGAGCCCGCCGCGACGATGCTCGACCCGTTCGAGTTACAGAACATGCGCGTGCGGTGGCGCAAGTGGGGCATCTTCGACTGTAACTGGAAGGTGGCACTCGAAGCCTTCAACGAAACCTACCATGTGGCGACCACGCATCCGGAATTCAACCAGTACGGACAGTTCCGCGGCTGGGCGCGCACGCACGGGCTGCACAGCAATCTCGGCTACGATACGCCCAAGGGCATGGACGAGAACCAGTCGGCCAAGTTGCGCGTGGGCACCAATGCCGACCCGCGCATTTCCACCGCGCAGATGCAGGTCTACACTTGGGAGAAGGCCAATACCAACACGACGCAGACGCTGGTCAACGCGGCGCTGCGACTGGAGAGCGAACTGCCGGCAGGTACTCCTGCCACAGAAGTGCTGCAGCACTGGCTGGCCAGCGCGCGGCGGGACGACGCAGCGCGCGGCGTGATCTGGCCGACGGTCGACCCGAAGCACGTCGGCGAGAGCGGCACCGCCTGGCAGATCTTCCCCAACTTCCAGATCGGCCACGCCGTCAACAACGCGCTGTGCTACAGCGCCAGGCCCCACGGCTACAACCCCGACCAGTGCATCTTCGAGGCCGCCGTGTATGAACTCTACCCCGCGGGCGCAGAGCCGCAAACGGAATGGGTCTATGCACCGCCGACCGCAGAGGCCTGGTGTTACGTTCTCGGGCAGGATTTTTCCAACATGGCCGCCGTGCAGCA
>CAYWWD010000002.1:0-140862 GCA_964461965.1 uncultured Halioglobus sp.
CGTTCGGCGGGATCAACCTGGAGGACATCCGGGCGCCCGAATGTTTCGAGATTGAAGCCGCCCTGATCGAGCGCTGTAACATCCCGGTGTTTCACGACGACCAGCACGGTACCGCTATCGTCACTGCGGCGGGCCTGATCAACGCGCTGGAAATACAGGGCAAGCGTATGGACAGCGCTGTTATCACCTGTCTCGGCGCCGGTTCAGCCGCGATTGCCTGTATGCGCCTGCTGGTGAGCATGGGTGCGCGCCGCGAGAACATCTATATGCTGGATCGCCGTGGCGTGATCTACGACGGGCGGGAAGATGTCAACGCCTTTAAGCAGGAGTTCGCACTCACCACGGACAAACGCAGCCTTGCCGATGCGGTCGAAGGCGCCGATGTCTTTGTCGGCCTTTCCGGCGCGGACCTTCTCACGCCGGCTATGCTGCTCTCCATGGCGCCACGGCCAATCGTGTTCGCCTGCTCCAATCCTGACCCGGAGATCAAGCCGGAACTGGCCCAGGCCACCCGGGATGACCTCATCATCGCCACCGGGCGATCCGACTATCCCAACCAGGTGAACAATGTGTTGGGCTTTCCGTTTATTTTTCGCGGCGCCCTGGATGTACGCGCGTCGCGTATCAATGAAGAAATGAAAGTGGCTGCGGTTCTGGCTTTGAGTGCGCTGGCACGCGAGCCGGTGACGCCCGAAGTTCTGCGCGCGTGCGAGATTGATTCACTGGCTTTCGGGCCGGATTACATCATACCCAAGCCGCTGGATTCACGCCTGCTCACCCGCATCCCCCCTGCGGTTGCTCGCGCCGCGGTGGATACGGGAGTGGCGCGTCTGCCCCTCCCCCGGAACTACCTGCCCACACTCTAGTGCGGGCTCCTCCGCGTTAGAAAATATCGTTGATCTGGTCATAGGCGCCGGAGTCGCCGAAGCGATGCGCGTCGTCGTTCGCCGCCCGCCGGGGTACGGTATCGCTCTTGAAGTATTCGAATATGGCATTCCGCTGTCCTGCGCTGGCCATCTGCCCGGTCTCGGGGTCGATTTTGACCGTCACAATGCCAGGCGGCATCGGCCGCTCCTGTTCGGGGCTGTCCTTCAGGGCTTCGCGCATATACTCGATCCAGATCGGCAGCGCCGCAGTGCCGCCAAACTCCTTGCGCCCCAGCGGTGTGTAGTCGTCGAAGCCGACCCAGGTAGTGGTGACCACGTCCCGGTTGTACCCTGAGAACCAGACGTCCCGGGGGCCGTTGGTGGTGCCGGTCTTGCCGGCGATGTCGCTGCGCTTGAGCTCCAGTGCGCGGCGGCCGGTGCCGCGGGTGATCACGTCTTTGAGTATGCTGTCGGTAATGAAGTTTACCCGCTCATCCATGACACGCGGCGCCGGTGGCAGATCTGAAGGTTGGGCGCTGTGGCCCGCCAGGATTTCCTCCATGCTCAGCTCCGCATCCGGCGGTGATTTTGCCGCAGGTGACTCACAGGCGCGACAAACGGTGAGTGGTTTCGCATCGTAGACAGTGTTGCCTTCGACATCTTCCACGCGTTGCACGATGTAGGGCTCCACCCGGTAGCCTCCATTGGCTAGCACGGCGTAACCCTTGGCCAATGCCAGCGGCGTAATGGTCTGGGTGCCGAGCGCCAGTGACAATTCGGGTACATAGTTTGAGGTGTCGAAGCCGAGGCGATTGACGTAGTTGATCAGCCGTTTGACCCCGACGCGCTGCAGCAGGCGTATCGAAACCAGGTTGCGGGATTTGGTCAATGCCCAGCGCAGTCGTGTGGGGCCGTAGAATTTGCCTTCGTCATTCTCCGGGCGCCACAACTCATTCTGTGCACCGCCTTCCAATACGATCGGCGCGTCGTTGATGATCGTAGCCGCCGTGAAACCCACATCGAAGGCCGCACTGTAGAGGAACGGTTTGAAGTTTGAGCCCGGCTGCCGCTGTGCCTGTGTGGCGCGATTGAACTTGCTGTGCTCGAAGCCGATGCCGCCGACCATGCTGATGATCGCACCGTTGTCCGGGTTGAGCGATACCAACGCAGCTTGTGCCGCAGGCACCTGGGCCAGATGCCACGCGCCCTTCTCGTCCTGCGTCACGCGGATGAGGTCGCCTACCTTCAGTACTTTGGCGACGGGCAACTGCGAAGGGGCGGTCGCGTTCTCGGAAATGTACGGCCTTGCCTGGCGAATACCATTCTCCCAGGGTAGATCAGGTGTGCTGCCATCAGCGAGAAGCAGCGTGGCTTTCTCTGGTGCAACGGAGGTGACCACGGCGGGTTGCAGGTTTGCGATGGCCGGTGAGTCTGCCAGCGCGGTCTTCCAGTTAGCGATGGTCTGTTCATTGGAGGCTGCCGGTGGCAGTTGTCGCTCCGGGCCGCGATAGCCGTGCCGTTTATCATAGGCGATCAGCCCATCGATGACGGATTTGGTGGCGATGCGCTGCAACTCGCTGCTGATCGTGGTGTAGACGTGGTAGCCGTTGGTGTAAGCCTCCATGCCATAGCGCTCGACCATGTCCTGCCGCGCCATCTCGGCGGCATAGTGCGCGGCGAAACCCAACTGTGCGCCGTGCAGGCTCGCGTTGTCTTCTTCCTGTAATGCGTTTTGGTACTCCTCCGCGGTGATCGAGCCCAGTGTGTACATGCGCCCGAGGATCCAGTCGCGTCTCTCCATTCCCGCAGCGCGCCCGCTGACAGGGTTGATGCGTGAGGGTGCTTTGGGAATCCCGGCCAGCATGGCGTGTTGTGCGAGACTGAGTTCGCCGATGCTTTTGCCGTAGTACACCTGCGCAGCGGCTTCGAAGCCGTAGGCGCGGTGGCCCAGGAAGATTCGGTTGAAATAGAGTTCGAAGATCTCCTGCTTGTTCAGGGTGCGTTCGATCTCAATGGCGAGCAGGATTTCATTGAACTTGCGAATGAACGTGCGATCGGAGCTGAGGAAGAAATTGCGCGCCACCTGCATGGTCAACGTGCTGCCGCCCGTGACTTTTTCCCCGGTGATGACCAGCTCGGAAACCGCGCGCATCAACCCCATTACATCGATTCCGCGGTGTACGAAAAAATTGTCGTCTTCTGCCGCCAGCAGCGCCTTGATGAACTGCTCTGGGATGTCCTTGAAGGGCAGCGGCGTGCGTTTCTGTTCGCCAAACTGCCCGATCAATTCGCCATCGCGAGTGTAGACCAGCATCGGTGTCTGCAGTTTGACGTCGCGCAGGGTTTCGACATCCGGCAGGTTTGGACTGAGATAAAGGTAGACGCCAGCGAGCAGCCAAAGCGCGCCCAGCAGTCCGAACACGGACACTCGCAGAACAAAACGTAGGAAGCTCATTTATCCCTTTAGAAAACAGGCGCTTAAACGAAACGACAACAGCGGCGACAGGATTGGATTGGTAATTATATGCTTTTTTTGTGTTTTGATAACTTTTGGGCTGTGGTATATCTGTAATTAATGTATCGTTGAATAAAAATATCCTAAGTTAGTGATACTGATAGGGAAAAAAGTTGCTCGGGCTATTTGGTAAAAGAAAAACAACGCCGGTTCTGGGGCTGGATATAAGTTCGACGACAGTGAAGCTGCTGGAGCTGAGCTATTCAGGTGGCCGTTACCGCGTCGAGAGTTATGCGGTCAGTTCGCTGCCGCAGGACGCGGTCATCGAGAAGAGCGTTAACGATGTGGCCGGTGTATCGAATGCCATCCGCGCCGTAGTTGCCCAATCGCGTACCAAACTCAAACATGTGGCCGCCGCTGTTGCGGGTTCCTCCGTCATCACCAAGCTGATCGATATGCCAGAAGGCTTAAGCGAGGACGACATGGAGATCCAGCTGACCCTCGAGGCGGACCAGTACATTCCCTATCCCCTGGAAGAAGTCGCCATCGATTTCGAGATTCAGGGGCCCTCGCCGGACCGCGATAAACAGGTAGAGGTATTGCTGGCGGCTTGCCGGCGGGAAACCATCGAATCCAGGGTTGAGGCGATTGAAGGCTCAGAGCTGATTCCCAAAATCATGGACGTCGAGGCTTATGCCATGGAGCGGGCCTTCTCGCTGTTGCGCAACCAGCTCGAACTGTACGAAGACAGTACCGTCGCCATCGTGGATATCGGCGCCACCATGACGACCCTCAGCGTGCTCAATAACGGCCAGACAATCTACACGCGGGAACAGTTGTTTGGCGGCAAGCAGCTGACCGATGAAATCATGCGCCGCTACGGCCTGCCGCTGGAAGAAGCCGGGCTCGCAAAAAAACAGGGCGGCCTGCCGGACGATTACGAGCCGGAGGTGCTTGAGCCGTTCAAGGACGCTGTGGTGCAGCAGGTTGCGCGATCCCTGCAGTTTTTCTTCTCTTCCAGCCAGTACAACGACGTCGATCACATCATCCTCGCCGGCGGTGTCTCCTCGATGGAGGGGTTGGAAGATCTGGTACGCGAGAAGCTGGGCACGCCGACGTCAATCGCCAATCCGTTTGCGCAAATGTCCATATCCTCGCGCGTGAATGCCGTGGCCTTGAGCAGTGACGCGCCGGCGATGATGATCGCCTGTGGTCTGGCCTTGCGGAGTTTTGACTGATGGCGCAGATCAACCTACTACCGTGGCGCGAGGCGCGACGTCAGGAGCTAAAGAAGGAATTTCTGGCGACGGTGGCCCTGGTGCTGGCGCTGGCTGCAGGTCTCGTGCTGCTCGCTGATCGCATCGTGGACAGCCAGATCGACAACCAGAATGCCCGTAATCAGTATCTCACCGATAACATCAAGGAACTCGACAAGCAGGTCGCAGAAATACGCGATCTACAGAAGCGGAGAAACCAGTTGGTGGACCGCATGCGGGTGATCCAGGAGTTGCAGGGAAACCGCCCGATTATCGTGCGCGTGATGGATCAGCTGGTGCGGACGGTTCCGGATGGCGTGTTCTATACCAAACTGACTACCAAAGATAAAAAAATCAGTATCAGTGGCGTCGCCGAGTCTAACAATCGGGTCTCTAGCCTGATGCGACGGCTCGACGCCTCGGACTGGCTGGCCAATCCCGTGCTGGACAAGGTGAGCGAGGCCAAGGAATTCGGTGACCAGGCAACGAAATTCGAGCTGACCGTCAATGTGGAGGCTCCGGTTATTGAAGATGAACCGGAGGAAAAATAGGCAATGGCTTTAGAAGATACCCTGCGCTCGCTGCGAGAGTTCGACATTGGCGACCTGGATCTTGACAATGTGGGATCCTGGCCGCTTGCCGTCAAGGTGAGCTTGTGGGTGGTGCTGCTCATTGCGGTTCTGTTTGGCGGTTACTACTGGCATATCAAGGATCTGCAACGCGTTCTGGCGGACGCGGAAGCCAAGGAAGTCACGCTTAAGAAAGACTTCGAGAAAAAAGCGTTCCAGGCGGCGAATCTCGAGGCGTACCGCCAGCAGATGGCTGAGATGGAAGAGTCATTCGGTGCACTGGTAAGCCAGTTACCCAGTGACACAGAAGTGCCGGGGTTGTTGGAGGATATCACCAACAAGGGCCAGCTGAATGGCCTGACCATCAAGTCGATCGACCTGCAGAAAGAGAAAGCCCAGGAGTTCTACGTCGAGCTGCCGATTTCCATTTCGGCCAAGGGCTCTTATCACGACCTTGGCGCGTTCATCAGTGGTATGGCCGGCCTGCCGCGCATCGTAACGCTGCACGACTTCCAGATCTCCGCCATAAAAGACAATCCCAATAGCCTGGACATGAAAATTATCGCCAAGACCTACCGGTACAAGGATGAGGACGCCTAGCGATGAATACGCCTCGTTCCCTTCTGTTGCTGTGTATGCTGGGCGGTTTGGGTTTGCTCGCGGGATGTTCTGGAAATGACTTCTCCGACCTCGATAGCTTTATGCAGGAGAAGCGCTCTCGGCCGGGTGGAATCATCGCTCCCATACCGACGTTCAAGGCGTACGAAGCGTTCGCCTACAGCGCAACGAGTTTGCGCAGTCCGTTCGACCGGCCTATAGAGGTGCGGGAGATTGCCCAGTTGCAGGCGATCGCGGCGATCAAGCCGGATGAAAATCGCGCGAAGGAGTTTCTCGAGCAATTCACCTTCGACTCCCTGCGCATGGTTGGTACGTTGGAGCGCGACAGTAACCATTGGTCGCTGATCAAGGACCCTGACGGTGGCGTGCACCGGGTCAAGCCGGGAAATTATCTGGGTCGCCACCATGGGAAGATCGTGGAGATGACAGACACATTCATATCGGTGGTGGAAATTGTGAGCGATGGTACGCCAGACGGATGGGTCGAGCGACCACGCACAATCAAATTGAGCGGTATATAAGCCGAAGTCGTGGCTCGCGCCATGACCACTAAAAAACAAAATGCGGGGACGAAGGCCGTGGGGAAAGGAATAGAGTGCTTGAGGAGTGGGTTGCGTAACGCTGTCGTTGCGCTGTCATTGTGCTTTTTGAGCAGTGCTGTCCTGGCGGCGCCCACCGTACAGGACATCGAGTTCAGCGCCAGGCCGGGTAGCAAGTTTGAAGTGCGTATGGAATTCAATCAGCCGCCGCCGGATTTCAAGACTTATGCTATCGAGAAGCCGGCGCGCATCGCCGTGGATTTCCCGGGAACGACCAGCGCCCTCGCGCAGAAGCGCTTTTCGCTGCCCTACGGCAATGCATCAAAGGCGGTGGTACTCGAATCAGGCGATCGCACGCGACTGGTTG
Source organism: uncultured Halioglobus sp. (assembly GCA_964461965.1). GTDB lineage: Bacteria > Pseudomonadota > Gammaproteobacteria > Pseudomonadales > Halieaceae > Marimicrobium. The sequence goes on from CAYWWD010000002.1 coordinate 6,671, forward strand.
TTGAACTGGTCAAGCTGGTTCCGTACGAGACGCGAGTGGAAGGCAACAACCTGTTTCTCCTGGTTGGCCAGGAAGGTGAGGAGTATGTCAAGGCGGGCGCCGATCCACTGCGGGTAGAAACCAAGGTGGTTGAAGTGGCCGACGTGGCTTCGGAGATTACCGATCTGCAGTTCCAGCGAACCGGCGAAGGCGAAGGCAAGCTCACATTGCAACTCACCGACCCCTCCGTCGATGTGAATGTCTTCAGCGAAGGCGGCGATGTGAAGGTGGAATTTCTCGATACCACAGTGGCTGAGCGCTTGATGCGTCGCTATGACGTAACGGACTTTGCCACGCCGGTGAACTCGGTTGACGTGAATACCACCGAGCGTGGCGCAACGCTGCTGCTGAAAAATACCGGCGATTTCGACTACCTCGCTTACCAGACCGACAATGAGTATGTCATCAGCGTCAAACCGCTATCCAAGAAGGAAGTGGAAAAGCGTAAGAACGAATTCAACTACGTGGGCGACCGCATCTCGCTGAACTTCCAGGATATCGAAGTGCGCGCCGTGCTGCAGCTCATCGCGGATTTCACCGAATTGAACCTGGTCGCCAGTGATACGGTTTCCGGGCGCATCACCCTGCGCTTGCAGAACGTGCCCTGGGATCAGGCACTGGAACTGGTACTGAAAACGAAGGGCCTGGACAAGCGGCAGGTCGGCAATGTGCTGATGGTCGCGCCCGCAGCCGAGATCGCCGAGCGCGAGCGCCAGCAGATTGAAGCGAGTAAACAGCTCTCCGAGCTGGCGCCGCTGGTGTCCGAGTTTGTGCGCATCCGGTACGCCAACGCCGACGACGTGGTGGAGCTGTTTGAGGCGGGCTCGGAAGATGGCGGCAGCCTCTCCTCGCCCCGGGGCTCGGTGGTGGTGGACAGCCGCACCAACTCCCTGATCATCACCGATACGGCGGCAAAACTAGCCGAGATTCGCGATCTGATCACGCTGGTCGACATTCCGGTGCGGCAGGTGATGATCGAGGCGCGGATCGTAATTGCGCAGTCCGACGCCGTGCTCAACCTCGGTATCGAATGGGGTGGCGCGTATCTGAACAAAGGGAACAATAATGTGGTCTCGGTTTCCGGCGACACCGAAAACGTGGTGGGGCTGAATAACTCGGCCATCAACGGCACCACGCCGACGGTGGACTATCCCGGCGCCCTGCTGGTTGACCTGGGTGTGCCGCGCAACAGTGGCTTCGCGGTCGGCTTCGCCAGCGGCGACCTGTTCCTCTCTGCGGAGTTGTCCGCCCTCGAAACGGAAGGCCAGGGTGAGGTCGTATCACAGCCCAAGGTCATCACCGGCGATAAGCAGGAAGCGGTGATCAAGTCCGGTGTCGAGATTCCTTACCAGCAGTCCTCCGCCAGCGGCGAAACGACGGTTGCCTTCAAGGATGCGGTGTTGCAACTTCTGGTGACGCCAAACATCACGCCGGATGACCGCATCATGCTGGACCTCGATATCAACCAGGACTCGGTGGGCGAGCTCGTTCCCAGCGGTACACTCGGTGGCTTTATTCCCTCCATCGACACCACGCAGCTCACGACACAGGTGCTGGTCGGCAATGGTGAAACCGTGGTACTCGGTGGCGTGTTCAAGACCGAGGATATCCAGTCGGTCAACAAAGTGCCCTTCTTCGGCGACCTGCCGTATATAGGCGCCTTCTTCCGCAGTGAGACCAACTCCAACACCAAGACCGAGACCCTCATCTTCATCACGCCGCGAATTCTCGCGGATACGCTGCTCGACTAGGGCTGTTCAAAGCGACATGCCCGCACTGCATCGAGTCTTTCTGGTCGGCCCCATGGGGGCCGGCAAGACGACTATTGGGAAGTATCTCGCCCAGCACCTGAAACTGCGCTTCGCCGATACCGATACCGAAATCGAGGTGCGGACCGGCGCGGACATTCCCTGGATTTTCGATGTCGAGGGCGAGGAGGGCTTTCGCGATCGCGAACAACAGGTCGTGGCCGAGATGACCGAGTGGGATGATGTGGTGTTGGCCACCGGAGGCGGCGTCGTGCTGCGCCCTGAAAACCGCAACGCCCTGGCAGCCAGGGGCTTTGTCATCTACCTCTACGCCACGATCGACGAGCAGGTCAGGCGCACGCGCCGCGATCGTCGCCGCCCGCTGCTGCAGAAAGGCGACCCCGAGGTGGTGTTGCGAAACCTGATGGCGGAGCGCGACCCGCTGTACCGAGAGATCGCCGACTACATCATCGAGACCGACGCCTGCAGCCCGCGTGTCGTGGCCCAGCGGCTGGTGCAGGAGCTCACCGCGCAGTAGCAGGGCGATCGAAGTACCGGGAAAGACAGCGTCTGCCGCAACGCGTTAGAATACCCGCCCCCCAGGCCAGCCCAAAGGAATCATTGTGTCCCTGTTAATGCACACCTTGCATGTCGACCTGGGTGAGCGCAGCTATCCGGTCTACATCGGCCGCGATCTGTTCGCGGACCAGGCGCTGTTGGCCCAGCACATCGCGGGCGGCCAGGTGGTCATCGTCAGCAACGATACCGTCGCGCCGCTGTATGTCGAACGCGTCCGGTCCGCGCTGGGCAACCGGCAGCTGGTCACGGATGTGGTGTTGCCGGACGGTGAGCAGTACAAGACGCTGGCGACCCTCTCCACTATTTTCGACCGGGCGATGGCAGACAAGCACTCGCGTCATACGACGTTCGTGGCGGTCGGCGGCGGCGTGGTGGGCGATATCACCGGGTTTGCCGCTGCCTGTTATCAACGCGGCGCCAATTTTGTACAGGTGCCTACCACGCTGCTGGCGCAGGTGGACTCGTCCGTGGGCGGTAAGACCGGTGTGAATCATCCGCTCGGAAAAAACATGATCGGTGCCTTCCACCAGCCGCAAGCGGTGCTGATCGACATCGACACACTGCATACCTTGCCCGCACGCGAGTTGAGCGCGGGGCTGGCCGAGGTGGTCAAGTACGGACTCATCAGCGACCGGGCTTTCTACCGCTGGCTGCAGGAGCACATGCCCCGGTTGCTGGCGCGCGAAGAAGCCGCACTGGCTGAGGCGATCGAGCGCAGTTGCGCGATCAAGGCGCAGGTGGTCGCCGCGGATGAGCGCGAAGGCGGTGTGCGCGCCATTCTGAATCTCGGCCATACCTTCGGCCACGCGATTGAAACCGGCCAGGGATACGGTGCATGGCTGCACGGGGAAGCGGTCGCCACGGGCATGTTGCTGGCGCTTGAACTGTCTGCCCGGCGCGGCTGGATCAGCAGCTCGGACGTGGCGGATTTCCGGGAGCTGCTACTCGGTATGCATCTGCCGGTGCAGCCGCCTGACCTGCAGGCGGATGATTTTCTGGCGCTGATGTCGCGCGACAAGAAAGTGGTCAACGGGCGATTGCGCCTGGTGCTGCTCGAAGCCATCGGCGCGGCGCGCATCGTCGATGACGCGACCGAAGCCGAGTTGCGCGATCTGCTGCGATGCGCGAGGAGTACCGTGCGGCCATGAGTGAACTCAAGAATGACCGCTTCCTGCGCGCACTGCTGCGCCAGCCTGTTGACCGCACTCCGGTCTGGATGATGCGCCAGGCCGGGCGCTACCTGCCTGAGTACCGCGCCACGCGAGAGCGCGCCGGTTCTTTTCTCGACCTGTGCAAGAATGCGGAGCTGGCCTGTGAGGTGACGCTGCAGCCGCTGCGCCGTTACCCGATGGATGCGGCCATCCTCTTCTCCGACATCCTGACGGTGCCCGATGCGCTGGGCCTGGGCCTGTATTTCGAAGAGGGCGAGGGGCCGCGTTTTCACAAGACCGTGCGCAGCGAAGCTGATCTGGCAGGCCTGCATCACATCCGTGCGGAGGACGATCTTGGCTATGTGATGCGCGCGGTCAGCACGATACGTCGCGAACTGGGCGGATCGGTGCCTCTGATCGGCTTTGCCGGCAGTCCCTGGACGCTGGCGACCTACATGGTGGAGGGCGGTTCCTCCCGCGATTTCACCCAGGTCAAGAGCATGGCGTACGACCGGCCCGCGCTCATGCATGAACTGCTCGCGTTGCTGGCCGAGGCGGTGGCGGATTACCTTGCGGCGCAGGTGCGCGCGGGTGCGCAGGCCGTGCAGATTTTCGATACCTGGGGCGGCAGCCTCAGCGCGCAAGGCTACCGCGAGTTCTCCCTGCGCTACATGCAACAGGTGATCGCGCGCCTGCCAAGCGAGGCAGAAGGGCGCAAGGTGCCCGTCATTGTCTTCACCAAGGGTGGTGGCCAGTGGCTGGACTGCATCGCCGACTGCGGCGCCCACTGTGTCGGAATCGACTGGACCACGGATATGCGCGTCGCCCGCGCGCAGGCAGGCAACCGGGTGGCGCTGCAGGGCAATATGGATCCGGCGATGCTGTATGCGTCACCGGCGCGAATCCGTGCCGAGGTCAGCGCGATCCTGGCGGCCTATGGCCACGGCAGCGGGCATGTTTTCAATCTCGGCCACGGTATTACACCAGGCGTACATCCGGATCATGTTACGGCGTTCGTGGACGCGGTGCAGGAGCTGTCGCCGCAGTACCACGCGGCGGATTAACGGGTTTTCAGGTCTTCCTGTTGCACCGTTGCTTCATCGCAGCAAAAGTGATGATCCATTTCCAGTGCGGGCTGGGCTGACGCGGGGCGACCTACCACCCGGGCGGGTACGCCTGCGACGGTCGTGTGGGCGGGAACGTCCTCCAGTACCACGCTGCCCGCGCCGACTTTGGCGCCATCCCCCACGCGGATGTTGCCCAGGATCTTGGCGCCGGCGCTGATCAGTACACCGTCGCCAATCTTCGGATGACGGTCGCCTTCGTCTTTGCCCGTGCCGCCGAGCGTGACCGATTGCAGCATGGAAACGTTATTGCCCACCACAGCGGTTTCACCGATCACCAGCCCGGTCGCGTGATCCAGCATGATGCCGTGGCCGAGGCGCGCGGCCGGGTGGATATCCACGCCGAACTCCGTCGACATGCGGTTCTGGAAAAACAGCGCCAGGGACTGGCGGCCCGCCTTCCACAGCCAGTGTGCGACGCGGTAGGTCTGCAGGGCGTGGAAGCCTTTGAAGTAGAGAAAGGGGATGTAGATTTCGTGGCAGGCGGAATCGCGGTCTTCCACCGCCTGCAGGTCGAGGCGCACAGCGCGGCGGATTGCGGTATCGCTATCCAGTGCAGCGAGCATCACCTCGCGCAGCAGCAGTGAGGACGCGGTCGGGCTGTCGAGCTGGCTGGCAAGGTGGAAGCTGAGCGCCATCTCCAGCCGCGCATGATTCAAAATGGTGGCGTGCAGGAAGCTCGCCAGGACCGGCTCTTCACTGGCATGTGTTGCCGCTTCGCTGCGAATCCGGTCCCAGATGGGATCGGGGGATTTAGCAGGCATGGGATTACCTCCGTAGGCTGCACCGCACTTTAGCCTATACCAACGGCATCGTCACGGTATGGTCGGATACGTGACGCGGGGTTTGAAGTTGTCGGGCGCGGCTGCGATCATGGCTAACGGCCACTGTCACTGAGTTGGAAGAGTATTGATGCGCGACGACCTGCGGCCCTACTGGGTGAAAAAATGCTATGTGAAGTTCCGCTACTGGTACGCGGAATATTTCCTGCGGCCGGAGTGTGTCTATCTGGGGCCGCATCACACCATCATGAAGCCGTGGTATGTGCAGCTATCGGGCAGCAATATTCGCATCGGCAAATGCTTTACCGCGATCGGTGAGCCCGGCAGCCGGGTTGAGGTCGGCGTGTGGGGTCGGGAGCCCGGCCAGGGGCGAGTGGTCATTGGCGACTGCTGTCTGATGAGCCCGGGCTCCCGTATCAGCGCCAGCGATGAAATCATACTGGGCGATGGCGTCATGCTCGCCAACGGCGCATACGTCACCGATTCGGACTGGCACACCATCCACGATCGCATGGTGCGTGCCGACGAACCTACGCCCGTCAGGATCGGCAACAACGTCTGGCTGGGCGACCACTCCACCGTACTCAAGGGCGTGACCATCGGCGACAACAGCGTGGTGGCGGCGCGAGCGGTTGTCACGCGGGATGTGCCGGCCAATGTGGTGGTGGCTGGAAATCCGGCGAAGGTAGTCAAGGAACTGGACCCTGCGCTCGGTTTCAAAACGCGGATGGAGTACTTCGCCGATCCGGCGGCGCTGGATTATTTCTTCGATGCGGTGGATCGCGAGGTGCTCGCCGGCAACAGTTTCTGGCGATGGGTGTGGTCGGTAGTCTACCCCGCTTCGCGCGTGCGCTGAGCGCCGATCAGGTACTACAACAACTGCAATGGCGCCTCCTGCAGTGCCGACATCTGCTCGCGCAGTTCGAGGATGTGATCTGCCCAGTAGCGCGGTGTGTTGAACCAGGTGAAGCTGCGCGGGAAGGCGGGATCCTCCCAGCGCCGCGCCAGCCACGCAGCGTAATTTGCAAGGCGCAGGGTTCGCAGAGCCTCGATCCAGCGAACCTGCCGCGCATCGAAATCACAGAACTCGGTGTAGCCGGCCACCAGTTCCGACAGTTGCAACTGGCGCTCGTGCCGCTCGCCGTTGAGGAACATCCACAGATCCTGGATCGCAGGTCCCGCGCAGCAGTCGTCGAAGTCGACGAAATGCGCGGTGTCGTCACGCCAGAGGATATTGCCGACATGGCAATCGCCATGCAGCCGGATCAGGTCGTCAGGCCGCACCTCGCCGTAGAGCGGTTCTACCATCGCGATGAGGTCATCCGTCAGCGATCGGTACGCGACTGCGAGGTCGCGCGGAATGAATCCGTCGAGCAGCAGTTCGCGACTCTCAACCAGCATGCGCTGTACGCTGATCGCGGGGCGTTCGCAGAAACTGTACGCACGCCCCACGGCATGGATGCGCCCCAGCGTCCTGCCCAGCACCAGCAGGTTGTCGAGATTGTCGAGCTCAGGTGGGTAGCCGCCGCGTCGGGGAAACAGCGCAAAGCGGAAATCCTGGTAGCAGTGCAGCGTGGTGGCGTCCGTACTGCGCAGTGGTGCGACGACCGAGATCTCGGCGTCGTGCAATTGAAGGCTGAAATCGTGTTCTTCCTGTATCTGCGCGTCGCTCCAGCGCCCGGGCCGGTAGAACTTGACGATCAGCGGCGCGGCGTCTTCGATGCCGACCTGGTACACACGATTCTCATAGCTGTTGAGTGCCAGCAGGCGGGCATCGCTGCGGTAGCCCGCAGACTCCACCGCATCGATGATCAGGTCGGGTTCGAGCCGGTCGTAGGGGTGGCTGGTCATGCTGGATCGCCTGCCTCCCTCAGCAGTGCTGCACAGTGGTCAACTGCCCGGTGCAGGCGTGCGGGCGAGGCACCAGACCTCGATATGCGCAGCTCCCGCCGCAGTGAGCGCACCGGCCATGGCGGCCGCAGTGGCGCCGGTGGTGAAAACGTCGTCCACAATGGCCACACGCAGGTTGTCACAGCGCCCATGCACTGTAAAGGCGCCTGCCAGATTGCCCGCGCGCTGGCGTGCATTCATGCCCGATTGTGATGCGGTCGCCCGCCGCCGTTTCGCCAGCTGCGGCGCCAGTGTGCAGCGCTCCAGATCGGGGCCGGTGGCGAGCAGCGCCCGGCACAACAGTTCGGATTGATTGAAACCGCGCCACCACAGCCGGCGCCAGTGCAGGGGCACGGGGACCAGCACATCGACCGTCGGCTGCACCAGCGCGCGCTGCAACCAGAGCGACGCCAGCAGCCCGGTCATCCCCCGGTCACGACGATACTTCCACCGGTGGATAAGATGGGCAATGTATTCGCCGTACAGCCATGGCGCGATAACACGGTGAAAAGGCGGCGGTCGCAGCTGGCATTCGCCACACACCCGCAGGTCGACCGTGTCCGCAGCTGGGGGCAGCGGTAGCGCGCAGCGTGTACAACTCACCAGATTGAGCGGCATGTCCTGTTCGCAGGCCAGGCACAGCGGCAGCGGCCGGTCGCTGCGCAGGCCGCACAGCGCGCAATAGTGGGGGAATATCCCATCAAGGAACAGTGCGGCCAGCCTGTTAACCATGATGTGTTCTTCTGGTTGACAGTATGGGGGTCGCGGGTATCATGCGGGTTCGCACCGCCTGCCCTTGCCTCACATTGGACCTGAGTATGCATTCCACGGCCGCCACCACCCTGCTGTCCTCCCCGACACCCGGCGCCAGCATAGACGGGCTGCGCCACGACTGGTCGCGACAGGAGGTCGAGGCTTTGTTCGCGCTGCCCTTCAATGACCTGCTGTTCCGCGCGCACTGCGTGCACCGCAACCATTTTGACCCAAATCGCGTCCAGGTCAGCACGCTGCTTTCCATCAAAACCGGCGCCTGCCCCGAGGATTGCGCCTACTGCCCGCAGAGCACGCGGTACGACACCGGCCTCGAAGCGGAACAGCTGATGGCAGTGGAGAACGTGCTGGAGCAGGCGCGAGCTGCTGCGGCTTCGGGCGCCACGCGCTTCTGTATGGGCGCCGCGTGGCGCTCGCCGAAGCAACGCGACATGCCGCAGGTGGTGGCCATGGTCAGGGGCGTGCGCGCGCTGGGACTGGAGACCTGTATGACGCTGGGCATGCTGACCGCATCGCAGGCGCAGGAGCTCGCCGCTGCGGGGTTGGATTACTACAACCACAATCTCGATACTTCGCCGGAATTCTATGGCGACATCATTACCACCCGCACCTACCAGGACAGGCTGGAAACACTGGATCACGTACGCAGCGCGGGGATGAAGGTGTGCAGCGGCGGGATCGTCGGGATGGGCGAGCAGCAGACCGACCGCGCCGGCCTGCTGCAGCAGCTGGCCAACCTGCCGCAACATCCTGACAGCGTACCGATCAATATGCTGGTCAGGGTGGAGGGCACTCCGCTCGCCGGTGAGGCCGATCTCGATCCCTTCGAGTTCATTCGCGCCATCGCAGTGGCGCGCATCCTGATGCCCGCTTCGCATGTGCGGCTCTCGGCCGGGCGCGAGGCGATGAACGAGCAGATGCACGCACTCGCCTACTTCGCCGGCGCCAACTCGATCTTCTACGGGGACAAACTGCTGACCACGCCCAACCCGCAGGCCAGCGCTGACATGACCCTGTTCGCGCGCCTCGGCATCGAGCCTGAGCAGCGGCATGTGGACGCCCCGCCAGTTGCGCCCAACCCGATGTTTTACAACGCTGCCGGCTAGGGTGCGTTGGTGGGCGCCTTCCCCGATCGCCTCGCTGCGATGCTGGAACAGCGCCGCGCGGACGGTTTGTATCGGCAGCGGCTGACGCTGGAATCCGCCCAGGGCCCCAAGGTTCAGGTCGCCGGCCGTGAATACCTGAATTTCTGCAGCAACGATTACCTGGGACTGGCGGCGCATCCCCGCGTGGTGGACCGGTTTCGCCGCGCCGCCCGGCAATACGGCGTCGGCAGCGGCGCTTCCCACCTGGTGTGTGGACACAGCGCGCCACACCATGAACTGGAAGAGGCGCTGGCCGAATTTACGGGCCGACCGCGCGCCCTCCTCTATTCCAGCGGTTACATGGCCAACACCGGCATCCTCACCAGCCTACTGCGCGCCGGGGACTTCGTGTTCGAGGACCGGCTCAATCATGCCTCACTACTGGATGGCGGGCTGCACAGCGGCGCCCGCTTCCAGCGCTTTCCCCACAACGACGTCGCTGTGCTGCGGCACAAGCTGGAGGCTGCCGATGGCGCGCGCCTGGTCGTGGTCGATGGTGTGTTCAGCATGGATGGCGATTGCGCGCCACTGGCGGAACTGGCGGCGCTTTGTACGCAGCGCGACGCCTGGCTGATGGTGGACGACGCGCACGGCTTCGGCGTACTGGGTGCGACCGGTAGCGGCAGCGCCGAGGCGGCGGGACTGGCCGCCGAATCCGTGCCGGTGTTGATGGCGACGCTGGGCAAGGCGCTGGGCACCGCAGGCGCGTTCGTCGCCGGCAGCGAATTGCTGATCGAAAGCCTGATCCAACACTCGCGCAACTATATATACACCACCGCCCTGCCTCCGGCGGTGGCGGCCGCCAGCCTGGAAGCGCTGGCCCTGGTGCGTGAAGAACCACAGCGCAGGCACTACCTCACTCAGCTGATCAGCCGGTTCCGGCGGGGCGCGCAGCAGCTCGATCTGCCGCTGATGGCATCGCGCAGCGCCATCCAGCCGCTGCTGGTGGGCGATGCCGGGCGCGCCGTCGGCCTCAGTGAGCGCCTGCGACAGCGTGGTTTTCTCATCGGCGCGATCCGCCCGCCCACCGTGCCGGCGGGCACGTCCCGACTGCGCATCACACTGAGTGCCGCACATACCGAAGAGCAGGTCGATCGCCTGCTGGACCAGCTCGCCGCCTGCTGGCTCGAGGGCTGAATGCCGCTGCGCCTGGAATACCTGCCGGCGACCGGGGCCGCGCAGCAGCACCTGGTGTTATTGCACGGCTGGGGCTGCACCCGCGACGTGTGGCGACCGCTGCTCACCGCACTGCGCCCCTGGGCGGATATTACGCTGCTGGATCTGCCTGGTTGCGCGCCGGGTGGGACGGCGAGCGATACGGCACCGGGACTGCAGGAAGTGTTGTCCGACATACTGGAGGTCGCGCCGGACCGTGCAGTCTACGTGGGCTGGTCGCTCGGTGGGCAACTGGCAATCGAACTCGCGGCGCAGGCACCGGAGCGGGTGCAGGCGCTGGTGACGATCTGCACCAACCCGGCGTTCGTCGCCTTGGATGACTGGCCGGGGATGGACGCCGAGCTGTTTCAGGCGTTCCGCGAGGAGGTCGCGGCGAATCCGGGTGCGGCCCTCAAGCGCTTCGACGCGCTGCAGGTGCTGGGGTCTGCGCACCCACGCCAGCGGTTGCGCGAGTTGCGGCGGCATATGCGCGGTGACGCCACCGGCGATTTGCTGGCCGGTCTCGGCTGGCTGGAAGCCCTTGACCTGCGCGAAACCCTGTCCATCCTCAGGCAGCCCCGGTTGCATTTACTGGCCGAGCGGGACGCGCTGGTGCCCGCCCATGTTGCGCCGTTGATTGCTGCGGGAATGACCCACGCATCATCCAGTTCGGTTAAGCAGATTCCGCACGCTTCCCACCTCGCGCTGTTGGACGCGCCGGCGGCATTGGTTCGGGATATCTACAGCTTCCTCGATGCATCGAAACTGTTGCACACAGGAGCGATCCCGGCCGCAGCGCCAGAGAAGAAGGATGTTGCCAATTCCTTCAGTCGTGCCGCCGCCACCTACGATGCCGTGGCACGCCTGCAGCGTGAGGTTGGCGAGCAATTACTCATTCTCCTCGATGAGCGCCTCGACCAGGCGCAGTGTGTACCCACCGTCGTGCTTGACCTGGGTTGCGGCACGGGGTTTTTCCACCGCGCGTTGCGCACGCGTTTTCCCGCAGCCCAGTACATCGGGCTCGACATCGCACCGGGTATGGTGCGGTACGCGCGGGAACACCACCCGGGCGACAGCGCCTGGCTCGTCGCGGATGCCGAAGCACTGCCACTGGCTGGCGCATCCGTCGACCTGGTGTTCAGCAGCCTGGCGCTGCAGTGGTGTTATCGCCCAGATCACCTGTTCGCTGAGCTGGCGCGCATCCTGCGGCCGGGGGGTAGGTGTGTGTTCACTTCGCTGGGACCGGCGACCTTGTGTGAGCTGCGTGACGCCTGGGCGGCTGTAGACACGCACCAGCATGTAAACACATTCCTGGCGGTGCCCACCCTGCGCGACGCTGCCCGGAGTGCACCGGGGTTGACGCTGGATCTAAAGCCTCGCCCGCTGGTGCTGGACTACGTTCGCGTGCGCGAGTTGCTGGATGAACTCAAAACCCTGGGCGCGCACAATATGAATCGCCACCGGCCCGCAGGACTCACCGGCAGGCGCGCGCTGCAGGGCATGCTGGCGGCGTATGAAAGTCTGCGCGCGGACGGGATGCTGCCCGCCACCTACGATGTCATTTATGGGTTCGCGGAAAAATCATGACACCGACGCAGCCGCCTGCAAAGCGATTGCTCGGGATTGCCATCGAGCGCGAAGTGGCGGTGTACAGCTTGATCGAGGAGGTGAGACGGTGGGCAAGACCTGGTTTGTGACCGGCACTGACACCGGTGTCGGCAAGACGGCCGTGAGTTGCGCACTGCTGCTTGCAGCCGCCCATGCCGGACTGCGCACCGCAGCGGTGAAGCCGGTGGCAGCGGGGTGTGATAGCGCCGGCCGGAATGAAGATGCCCTGCGTCTACAGGCCTGCATGACCGCACCGCTAGACTACGAGCAGATCAACCCGGTCGCCCTGCCCGATGCGATCGCCCCGCACCTCGCTGCGGAGTTTGCGGGCAAGCGCCTGCAGGCCGGCCGCCTGGCCGGAATGTGCCGGGGTGTGATGCTCGGCGACACGGATTTCGTGCTGATTGAGGGCGCCGGCGGCTGGCGGGTGCCGATCAGTCCGCGCGAAACCCTGGCGGATCTGGCGCGGGAGCTGGGGGTGGGCGTCATCCTGGTAGTGGGCATGCGCCTCGGCTGTATTAATCACGCGTTGCTCACCGCGGAGGCCATTCGTCGTGACGGCCTTCCGCTTGTCGCCTGGGTTGCTAACCAGTGCGGACCGCGTATGGCCCGGCATGAGGAGAACGTGGCGACGTTACAACGCCTGCTGGGGGCACCTTTGCTCGGGGATGTTCCCTATTTCGACAGTGCGCGGGGGGAAGAACTTGCCCGGTATCTGGATATCCAGCGCTTGATTGGGCAATGATTGTCGTCGCGGCTGGTTCGACCTTATAACTTCACAAATGAGCTAAGCTATTGCTGTAACTGTAAAAAAATATTTGACATCGCGCGCGGCTTTCGCAAAATGTGTGCATCGAAAACATGGCCCGCCCTGCAAGCCGTTCTAATCCAGGCTGAACATTTTTCCGGGCCATAACCCCCCAGAGGAACTCACCATGCCAGACTACAAAGCCCCGGTACGCGATATCCGTTTCGTCATCAACGAGTTGCTGCAATCCGCGCAGTTGTACCAGACCCTGCCCGGACTGCAGGAAGCCACCGAGGACCTGATGAATGCCATCGTCGACGAGGGTGCGCGCTTCGCCGAAGAGGTGATTGCGCCCACCAACCGCGTCGGCGACGAAGAGGGGTGCCACTGGACGACACAGGGAGTTACCACACCGCCCGGATATAAAGAAGCTTACCGGCAATATGTTGAAAATGGCTGGCCTGCGCTGGCCGCCGATGTGCACTATGGCGGACAGGGCATGCCCAACATGCTCGGTATCATGATCAACGAGCTGGCGGGTACCGCGAACTGGTCCTGGGTGATGTACCCCGGCCTCAGCCATGGCGCGGTCAACACCGTGGAGGCGCACGGCGACGCCGAACAGAAGGACAAATACCTCACCAAGCTGATCTCCGGAGAATGGACCGGCACCATGTGCCTGACCGAAGCGCAGTGTGGTTCGGACCTCGGGCTGCTCCGCACCAAGGCCGAGCCTCAGGCCGATGGCTCTTACGCCATCACGGGCACCAAAATCTTCATCAGTGCCGGCGAACATGACATGACCGAAAACATCGTGCACATCGTGCTGGCGCGCCTGCCGAACGCGCCGGAAGGCACCAAGGGCATTTCACTGTTCATCGTGCCCAAGTTCAATGTCAATGCGGACGGCAGCCTCGGCGACCGCAATGCGGTGCACTGCGCGTCCATCGAGGAAAAAATGGGCATCCACGGCAATGCGACCTGCGTACTGAATTTTGACGGCGCCAGGGGCTTCCTCATCGGGCCGCCCAACCGCGGGTTGCACGCGATGTTTACGTTTATGAATACCGCGCGCATTGGTACTGCGACCCAGGGTCTGGCGCATGCGGAGCTCTCCTTCCAGGGCGCGCTGGCCTATGCGAAAGAGCGACTTGCCATGCGCTCCCTGACCGGACCCAAAAACCCCAATGGCCCGGCCGACCCGATTATCGTGCACCCGGATGTGCGGCGCATGCTGCTGACGCAAAAAGCCTTCGCCGAAGGCAGCCGTGCCTTCCTTTATTACCTCGCACAACAGGGCGATATCGTCGCCGCCGGTACCGAGGAGCAGTCCAAGGCCGCCGATGACCTGATGGCACTGCTCACGCCCATCGCCAAGGCCTTTGTGACCGAGGCAGGCTTCGAGGCGGCCAACCTCGGTCTGCAGGTGTTCGGCGGACACGGCTTCATCCGCGAGTGGGGCATGGAGCAGATCGTGCGCGACGCCCGCATTGCCATGCTCTACGAAGGCACTACCGGCATCCAGGCACTCGACCTGGTGGGCCGCAAGGTGCTGGGCAGCGGCGGCAAGCTGTTACTGGGTTTCACCGCGATCATCGACGCATTCTGTGCCGAGCATGCGGGCGAGGAGTATGCCGAGTTCATCGCGCCGCTGAAGACGCACAGCAAGGAGTGGCTGGACCTTTCCATGAAGCTGGGCGAGCAAGCCATGGCAAACGCGGACAACGCGGGTGCCGGCGCCGTGGATTACCTGATGTACAGCGGCTACGTGACCTTGGCATACTTCTGGGCGCGCATGGCAATACTGTCGCAGCAGAAGATCGCTGCCGCCGAGGGCGATGCCTCGTTCTACGAAGCCAAGGTGATGACTGCGCGTTTCTACTTCGACCGCTTGCTGCCGCGCACCGAATCGCTGAAGATCACCATGCTGGCTGGCGCCGATAGCCTGATGACGATGCCGGAGGCGCTGTTCCAGCTCTAGGAGCACCTATGACCGACAAACCCAGCGCCACATCCGATGACAAGCGCGACCGCAGTTACAAGAACAGCCTCTACCCCGAGGACCAGAAGCGGGTGGACGAGTTCATCCACCGGGGTATCAACTCGGTGGAGCGCAAGCCGTTCAAGCCGCTGCGCCTGCTGATCATGCTGGTGGTCGTGGTCACCACGCTCAGTATTTTCAGCCAGCTGCTGGCCCGCTGGGCAGGTATTTACTGAGCCGCCGGGCATTGGTTCGGCGGGGCTCCTTTGGTATAGTGGCGCGCTCCAAATATTCGGTGTGTGGCGCAGTCTGGTAGCGCACTTCCTTCGGGAGGAAGGGGTCGGAGGTTCGAATCCTCTCACACCGACCAAAACGCAAAGCCCCCGCTAGTCGGGGGCTTTGCGTTTTGGCTGTTTGATTGGCGTCCGTGTCGTGCAGTCCTCTCCCTCACATTCTGCTCCTGCACCTCTGCAGGTGCGCCATCTGCTCGAATTCGCGACCTGTGTATGCGTACACAATGGCCGCATCGCAAATAGAAGTTATGCTTCTCGCCATGGCGGTTGTTGAAGATCGAACCATGAGCCTGCAGAAATTCTTTGTGTTACTCCTGGTGTTGAGTACCCACGCTTTCGCGAAAACCTCGTACTACCAATGCCAGGACAAATGGGGCCAGCCGATGTTCAGCCAGCAACCATGCGGGAATGACGCTGTGCAGGGAAGTGTCACGCCCCACGCCAACACGGGCAGTGAGCCCAGCGATAGCGCCATTTGGACGCGCGTCGAGGCACAGAACGCGGTCAGGGACGCAGAGCGGGATGTCGCGCGACGGGAGCGGCGCGTCCAACAGCTGGAGCAGGAGCGGGACAACAAGATTGCCGTCCTCAAGGATCGCAGTCGCTACGCCAAGAACAATCTTGCCGGCGCCCAGTTTCATGGAAGCCTGGCCACTGAAATGCAGGCGGTTACCGAACAGTACAACGCGAAGATTGCAGATGAGGAAAGGCGGATTGAGCGCATACGGAATCAAATGGATAAGGTGCGGGATGCGGCTTCCGATTGAGCGGTGGAAACGCATTCAAGAGCAGAGCAGGCTCTGATGGGTAAACTTGCCATGGGATCCGTCAATTCGATCCACAATGCTCTACTTTCAAGCTCATCCGTCTTGCACTTCTTGAATGTGACGATATTCCCCGCCACACTCCACCGCAGGCACCACACCGCAACGATAACGACGGCCGATGAACCTCCTCTTCCTGCGCCGCACTTTCAGCCAGACGGCTTTCTACTATTTACTCTACGTCGCGGCCTTTGCAGTAGCACTGGGGCTCACCGGGTTCGCCGTGATGAGCGGCTTCACGCTGCAACCGCTGATGGCGCGTGACTACAGCGTCCGCCGCTGCGAGATGGCTGCCAACCCCGGCGGACCGGTACTGCGCGTGCTCGACGCGGTCTATGTGGAAGATGTGGTCGCGGTGCTCAACACCTGGTGCCATGCGCCGGAACTCGCCCGTTATTTCGGTGCGCTGGAATTGCGCAGCGTGCACCGCGATCACCTCGATCTGCGGGAGCTGTACGAGGCGCGTTATGCACTGGTGCTGGCCAAGCCGGAACTGGTCGAGGGCGGCGGGCGGGCGAGCCAGGGTGGTATCCGCTACGAAATGCTTGCGCACTATCCCGACTACGGCAGCCAGCTGGTGTCTCTGCACGGGGTTCCTGAGCTCAGCGCCAGTTGGATGCAGGGCAAGACACTGGGTCTGTTGGATGACCCCAACAGCGTCTCCGCCTATCAGATCCCGCGCGCTGCGCTGCAGCGCAGCAGCCTGCAGGAGGTGCCGACGCTCGTGTACTTCCGTTCCTACCGCCAGCTCTATCAGGCGTTGTTCGAGGGGCAGGTCGATGTGATCGCGGCGCTGCGCAGCGAGGAGGATCACGACAGCGCGTTGCGCCTCCCGCCCGGCCTGGTGCTGGAGGAGACACTACCCGGCCCTGCCTGGTACCTCCACCGCAAACTGTTGCAGCAGGAGGAGCGCTGTGTGCTGGTGCGCGCGCTGGAGGAACTCGCGCGGCATTCCGAAGTGAGTTACTTCCGCGACCTCACCCTCGTGCGGCCCTGCGATGCGCCGTAGTCGCCTCATCCGCCTGACGGCCATCTGGCTGCTGCTAAGCGCGCTGCTCGCGGCGGGGATGTTTTCCGCCAGTCGATACATTCTCGGACAGGCCGTCGTCGAGCGCGTGAAGGCGCATCTGTCGCTGACGCTGGACGAAGCGCTGTTCGGCATCGGTGAGGATCGCGGCAATGATCAGGAGGGACTGCGGCGTGTAG
The DNA here is from genome assembly GCA_964461965.1 of uncultured Halioglobus sp. Classification (GTDB taxonomy): domain Bacteria; phylum Pseudomonadota; class Gammaproteobacteria; order Pseudomonadales; family Halieaceae; genus Marimicrobium. The sequence continues at coordinate 23,715 of CAYWWD010000002.1, forward strand.
GCCGACAGGTGAATGCCGATCTGGGCGGGCTGATCGCGACGCGCTGGTATGCGCCGCAGCGGGACTGCAGTGTACGGCTGGACCGTATCGACGATGTGGTTCTCGGTGCAGTGCCCGCCGAGCAGCCCGCAGGCTGGCCGCTCGATTTCACGCTGCCGCGCAACCAGAAGGACCGCGCGATCGCCATGACAGTCACCTGTTCCTCCAACGGTATGGTCGCCGGCGCGGTGTGCGCAGTGCTGGGGCTGCTCATCGCGGCTATCGGCTGCGTATTTCCACCGCCACTGTCGAAGATCCATCGCCAGTGGATCAACTACCTGCTGGAGCGCGGCTACAGTGGCGCGCAGGCGTTTGGCATCGTGCGCGGCTTCGATGCAACCCGTCTGCATCTCAATGCCGCGCAGACGGCGGCGCTGGAGTGGTTGCACGACAGTGCGCACTGCAATTTTGCCGAGGCGTTGACGGTCGCGACCGACCCCCGGGTCGCGGCGCTGGATGTCGCCGCCGTCGACTGGCTGGTGCTCGGCCTGCAGCGGACGCCGGGTAACCTCGACGCAGCGCTGGTACTGGCGTGTGCTGACGATGCTGTGACCATCGATCTGGCGGCCATGACGCTCACCATTCGCGGCCTGCCCGTGCCCACCAGTGGCACACCCCTGTTCTACTATGCGTGGTACGCCAGACACCGGGTGGAGGGGGAGGGCTGGATCACCAACCCGGCCAGCAACCGGCCGGACCGGGTGGCTGGCAGCGAACTGATCCAGTTGATGACCCGGTACGACGGCCACGCTCGCGCGATCAATGACCTCGAACGCACCGGGTTGAAAGCGCGCACGCTCGACCAGAACCGTAGCAGGATCAAGGACGAAATCGCTGCCGTGCTGGGCGAGGCGCTCGCCGAGGCCTACCTGTTCGAGGCCAGCAAGCACCCTGATGGCGTGCACACTCGCTATCGGCTGCGATTGCCGGGCGAGCGGATTCGCCTGCCCGGCGCCGCCTGACCCCGTCCTGCAGCAAAGCACCACCATCGCGCATGCGTTAGAGATGTCTATAAAACGCAATAGACGTCTGCACCTGCGCGCCTGCGTGCAGCTGCGGCTATAGTTCGGCACGGCTGGACCGATGCCTTGCCGGCAGTCGGGTGCGGCCGCACACGCGTAAGTGCAACCTGGAACATGCTGCATGCAGAGGACATATAAATGAACAGAAACAATCCGTTGGGTCTAAAGCCCGGCACCTTCCAACAGGCTGTGGCCAGGAGTGCGCTGCTGTTGGGGCTGTCGTCGCTGGTAAGTGGTTGCTATTTCCTGCCTACTGCAGTCCGCGATTTCACGCGACCGGGTGGTACGCCGCCCTGGTGGTGCAAGGGCACGCCGGATCTGGGGCAGGAGGAGTGCCAGAACTTCTCGCTAAACCTCGACATCAACATGGTGGTCGCCGGACAGTACACCACCTTGTCCAAACTGAGCGCTGCCGGTGGCGCCGAAGTCGTCAATCGCCCGGCCAACATCGGCGTGGCCTTTACCAACGTGCCTACGCCTGGCAGCTTCGACCCCAATGTGCCCAACGTATTCCTCTACGATGGCGCCAACCCGGATTCACGCCTGGTGGGATTCGCCTGGGAAATCGATGCGGATACCGCGCCCGCCGGGTTTGTCGGTGACCGCGATGTCTGGACCCAGGACAGCACCACCGGCAACTGGTGGTTGACGGTGTGGGTGGTGCGCGGGTACGAAAACCACCCGAATGTTTTCGCGGCATCCCATCCCTGCCTGACTTCGACGGCGTCCATCCTGACCAGCACCACGGATGCGTGCTTTACCGCCTCACACACAGAGCCGTTCGAGGTGGTGGTCTCCAACGACGACGGCTATGGCGCGGAGGGGATCGATGCACTGGTGGAAGGCCTGTACGCGCTGCCCAATATCACGGTGCATGTCGTTGCGCCGCTGGCCAATCAGTCCGGTGGCGGTGGCAATATCACCAATGCGCCCTACACGATTTCCGGCAGCCCGGCACTGACGCTGAGCGGCCGGCCGGCAACCGCAGTGAGCAGTTCGGATCCTGCCAAATTGCCGAGCGGGTCGGGCTGGCCGGCGGATTCGGTTCTCTATGCCCTCAGCGTGAATCACATGGCATTGTCACCGGAACTGGTGCTGACCGGGATCAACCACGGCCAGAACATGGGTTCGATCGTGCCGTATTCGGGCACTGTGGGCGCCGCGCGCAGGGCGCGGATGAACGGCGTGCCGGCCATCGCGTCGAGCCAGGGCGGATTCACTCCGCCGTTTGATTTCCCGACGGGGGTCGCCGCAACGCTGGCGCTGGTCGAGGAGTGGCGCCTTGGCCGCACGGTAAACACGCCGAACAGCGTCCTCAACATCAATATCCCGACCTGTGCGCCGGGCTATTCGGTGCGCGGTACGGTGCAGACCGTGGTGGCGACTAACACCAACAATTACGCCCTGCAGGATTGCTCGTCTACTGCGCCGGCCAGCAGTGTCATCAGCGATATCGACGCCTTCAACAAGGGTTTCATCGGCATTGCGGATGTCGGGGTGAACAAGCCGCCGAACTGGCCCTAGGCGTTGCGCGCGGGTGCGAGGCTCACTTTGGAACTCGCGCCCGGAACCTCACGCACCAACCGGGGGACGAGGTAGCCGGGCAGGCTGGCGGTCAACCCGTCCAACAGTTCGCGCGCCTGGTCCTCGGGTACATCGAAGTGCGCGGCGCCCTGAACTTTGTCCAGCAGGTGCAGGTAATAGGGCAGCGCACCAGCGGTGAACAGGCGCTGGCACAGTGCGAGCTGCGCGTCGAGGGTATCGTTGACACCCGCCAGCAGCACGGCCTGGTTCAAAACGGTGATGTCGCGGCGGCGCAGCCGGGCCAGTGCCGCCGCGACAGCCTCGTCGATTTCCTGCGCGTGGTTACAGTGAATCACCATCACGGTTCGCAGCGCGGGGTGGGTGATGGCATCCAGCAGGGCAGCATCGATGCGTTCGGGTATCACGATGGGCAGCCGGCTGTGGATGCGCAGGCGGCGCACATGCGGTATGCCCGCGAGCTGTTCCACCAAATCCCGCAGTTGTGCGTCGGTCACCACCAGCGGGTCGCCACCGCTCAGGATAACTTCCTCCAGGCTGTCGTCCTCACGGATATAGTCCAACGCTTCGCGCCACTGCTGTCGGCTGTTCTGGTTGTCACCGTAGGGGAAGTGCCGCCGGAAGCAGTAACGGCAGTGCACGGCGCAGCCGCCGCTGGCGATCAGCAGCGCCCGGCCGCGATACTTGTGCACGATACCGCGGCGAGGTATTGCGCCGGATTCTCCCACCGGGTCGCGCGAATAACCCGGTGTATCAAGCGTTTCCGCGTGCGCGGACAACACCTGCAGCAGCAGCGGGTCGCGCGGATCTCCCCGTTTCATGCGCTGTACAAAACTGCGCGGCACCTTGAGTGGGAATTCCTCCTCCGCGCCGGTGGCAAGACCGACCAAGGCCGCGCTCAGGCCGACAGCGGTGAGCAGTTCCTCGCGCGACGTGATGACATCGCGCAATTGCTGCTGCCAGCTGGGAGCCGGTGGGAGTAATTCAAGGGGGGCTTGCACGCAGGACCTCGAGGTGCGGATGTGGGGCGCCGGCCATTGTACCAATGAACCCGGCGTCGCGCGGCAGCCCTGCGAACAGCGGTGCGCCTGACCCTTGAACAGCGCTTTGCTGTGCTGCGATACTCGCCGCTCCCCCGTGTGCGGGACGGCCTTGCGCATTCGCTGCAGTCCGGGCACGCAAACTTCACTACTCTGGAATTCTCATGTTCAGCAACGACGATTTGTGCAGCCTGCGCTGGGACCCGGTGATCGAGCGCGTGGAGGTGATTGACCAGACGCTGTTGCCCCACGCGCTGCGCTGGTGTCACCTCGATTCACTGCCGGCGTTCTGCCATGCCATCAGCAGCATGCAGGTGCGGGGTGCGCCGCTGATCGGCATTACGGCCGCGTTTGGATTGGCTCACGCTCTGGCGGAGGATGCCTCTGATGCTGCGCTCACGCGTGCCAGCGCAGCGCTGCTGGCCACGCGGCCCACGGCAGTGAACCTGCGTTGGGCACTGGAGCAGGTCACCCGTGCGGTGCGGCATCTGCCGAGTGCGCAGCGCGCAGAGGCCGCGCTTGCCAAAGCCCAGGCACTGCGGGAGGAGGACATTGCCCACTGTGAGCGCATCGGCGCACACGGCCTGCAGCTGTTGCGCCCGCTGCAGAAGGACGGCCCGCTGAACATCATGACGCACTGCAATGCCGGCTGGCTCGCCACCATCCAGTGGGGCACGGCGCTGGCGCCTGTTTACAAGGCGCATGCGAATGGCCTGCCTGTACACGTCTGGGTATCCGAGACGCGCCCGCGCAACCAGGGCACCAATCTCACCGCCTGGGAACTGCACCGCGCCGGCGTGCCCTGCACGATTGTCACCGATAACAGCTGCGGACAGTTGATCCGCGAGGGCCGCGTCGACTGCGTGATTGTGGGGAGCGATCGCACCGCCGCCAACGGCGATGTCTGCAACAAGGTCGGGACCTATCTCAAGGCGCTCGCCGCCCGCGCCAGTGATGTTCCCTTCTTCGTGGCGCTGCCGGAGTCCACGATCGACTGGACCTGCGCCAGCGGGGAACACATTCCCATTGAAGAACGGGATGCATCCGAAGTGTTGAGCATTGCGGGTGTGGATGCCGGTGGCCAGATTCTGGAACTGAACCTGGCGGGCCCATACAGCCGCGCGGTGAATCCAGCCTTTGATGTTACACCGGCAGCGCTGGTGCGCGCGCTGATCACCGAGCACGGCAACTTCGAAGCCAGTGAAACAGGCCTGCAGCGTTTGCGGAGTGTGGCGGGCGTGTGAGAAGTGGCGAGGCCGGGGCGGCCCCACCCCGGTTCTAGTTATAGTCCAGGTGCAGGTCGTAGTCGCCGAGTTCGTCGCGCAGGCGCTTCTCTTCCAGACGCTGTTCCGCCAGGCGGCGCTTCTTCACGAGCCGTTGTTTTTCAGACGACATGGGTACCAGGTCCTGCAGCATTTCGTCGGAAATTTCGCCCAGTGCCGGCTCGAACAGATCATCCAGCGGTTCAGTCGTGGACGGTTCGTGGTTGCGTTCTCCCATAAATCACCCCCCGATGATTTAGAAAAGGACAGATCAATAGCGCGGCATGCATGCCGGCCATTCGAGGCGAGTAAAGCAAAAATCCGCAGGGCGAACAATGCGGGCGTTTTGTCAGTTTTACGCAATTCTGGTTGAATGAGAGTCCGGCGGCCCGCTGCCGTCCGTGGCTTTCCCTGCACACCACCTCACTTCCCTGTAGCGCCTTCCATGGCGCGAAGACATTGCCTGCGGGCCGCCGTAAAGGGAAGGAGCAAGTTTAGTGCCAAATGCCGTAAGCCTTGCGGCGTAGTACTGGCGCGAGATTTTGCGACGCGGATGCCGTGTCCGCAGCGTGTCCGCAACTGTCCGGACACACTGTGAACACGCTCACACTTTCTTGCACGCGCATGGCGCGCTCGCTAGAGTGACGGTTTTTTTTGACGCACGCCCGCCGGGCGCAGGATTCGACTATGACCACGTTATTGCACACACCGCTGGATGCGTTACACCGCGAGCTTGGCGCGAGGATGGTGCCGTTTGCAGGTTACGACATGCCGGTGCAGTATCCCGCCGGCATCATCAAGGAGCATCTGCACACGCGGCAGGCGGCCGGTCTGTTCGATGTGTCGCACATGGGGCAGGTGATCGTGGAAGGCCCGGGCAGCGTCGCGCTGCTGGAGTCGCTGGTGCCGGTGGATGTCGCGGCGCTCGGCATTCATCGCCAGGTCTACGGGGTGTTCACCAATGACCAGGGTGGTGTGCTGGATGACCTGATCATCACCCGCTGGGATCAGGAGCGGTTTTTCCTGGTGGTGAACGCCGGCTGCAAACAGCGGGATATCGCGCATCTGCGCCGCCACCTCTCGGGCCAGTCGCTCACCGTGCTGGGTGAGCAGGCGCTGCTGGCGTTACAGGGTCCCGCAGCGCGCGACGTGATGCGTGGCGTATTCCCCGCGGCTGCGGAACTCGTGTTCATGCAGGGTTGTCCGGCCGTCATCGACGGGGTGCAGGTCTACATCACCTGCTCCGGCTACACCGGCGAAGATGGCTTCGAAATTTCCATTCCTGCCGCAGCGGCCGAACCTCTCGCCCGCCGCCTGTTGGCCGCGGCTGACGTCCAGCCCATCGGCTTGGGTGCGCGGGATTCCCTGCGCCTGGAAGCGGGGCTTTGCCTGTACGGCCATGAACTGTCCGAAACCATCGATCCAGTGCAGGCCGGCCTGCTGTGGTCGATCAGCGCCGCGCGTCGGGAAGGTGGCGTGCGCGCGGGTGGGTTCCCGGGCGCGGCGGCAATCTTCCAGCGCATCAGGGACAAGCCGCCAACCGTTCGCGTGGGCCTGAAAGTGAACGGCAAGCGTCCGGTACGCGAGGGCCAGGCCGTGATGGACGACGGTGGCCGTGAGGTGGGGACGATCTGTTCCGGCGGTTTTGGCGCCAGCGTGGGCGGCCCCATCGCCATGGCGTACATCGAGCGCGAGCAGTCTCAGGTGGGGACGCGCCTGCTGGCGGGCGCGCGTGACAAGCCGCTTCCGGTTGTCGTAATCGCCATGCCCTTCATGCCGCGCCGTTACTTCCGGGGTTGAACCGCGCGGCGCTGATGCCGGTGCGATCAGGCCGCCCAGGCGCGCTCCGCCCGGAAGCGTTGTGAGAGATAGTCCATCTGGTCGGCGAGGATCCGCTCCTTGGCGAGGAAGTGCCATTCCCAGGTGTTGGGCCGAAACGGCACGGCCAGCAGCGGCATGTGCGCCTCTTCTGGTGTCCTGTTGTCCTTCTCCCAGTTGCAGCGCTTGCAGGCGGCGACGACATTTTCCCAGCGGTCGGTGCCACCGCGCGACGTGGGCAGTACATGGTCACGCGTCAGATCTGCGCGCGCGAACTGGCCGCCGCAGTACAGGCAGCGGTGATCGTCGCGCCGAAACAGTGTGCGGTTGCACAGCGGTGGACTGAAGTCCTGGAGAATTCTGCCCTGCAGGGCGACGATGGGCTGCAGGTCGATGCGGGAGCGCAGGCCGTTGATGCGTTGTATGCCGCCAAAAACCGGGGGCAGAGCGCCGCCAATGCCGTAAACGACATCGCCCTTGGCGTAGGCCGTAACCGCCTCGTGCAGTGTGATCCAGCCGCGAGGTTGGCCGGCGAGGTCCAGACGCAGGATCGTGTGCATGGTCTCCCACCCGCAGTGTGGGCTAAAACTACTGCAAAAATCCGTCGACTACAATCGGGGAGGGTGAAGGTGCGCGAGGCTCAGACGCGGTAGTGCTGCTCGAACTCTTCCACGGGGAGCGGTTTATCGAATACATAACCCTGCAGGATGTCGCAGCGCATCTTCGCCAGGCGGTCGGCGATGTCGAGGCTCTCCACGCCCTCGGCCACTACTTTGAGTGAAAAGTTATGCGCGAGGTCGATGACGGCTTTCACAATCGCATAGTCCTTCTTCGACACCAGCATATGTCGGACGAAGCTCTGGTCGATTTTTATCTCGTCGACCGGCAGATCGCGGAAGTAGGACAGCGATGAAAAACCGGTGCCGAAATCGTCGATTGAAATCCTGACGCCCATCTCCCGCAGACGGGCCAGCTGCGCCAGCATCAGGTCCTGATTGTCGATCATGATCTTTTCCGTCACCTCCAGATTCAGTCTGGAAGGTTCGACGCCGAACAGGTCCAGCGCATCGCCCACCACGGCGAGAATATCGTTCTCCAGCAGCAGCGACGGGCAGACATTCACCGCGATCGAAAGCGCCTTGGGCCAGCGCGCCAGGCGGTTCACGGCGGATTTGATCGCCCACCAGGTCATGGGTTTGATGATGTCGCTCTTCTCGGCGAGGTCGATGAATTTATCCGGCGGGATCACTTCGCCATCCGGGGTATGCCAGCGAATCAGCGCCTCGGCGCCGATCAGGGTGCGAAAGCCTGCGTGCACCTTGGGTTGGTAATACAGCTGGAACTCGCCCCGCTCCAGCGCGATGTGCATCCTCTCGAGTAGCTGGTTTTCCTCGCGAAGGCTGCGCGCCTTCTGCGGTGAATACACCTTGAAAAGATTGTCCGTCTGCTTCGCCTGATTCAATGCAATCCCCGCCTGCTGCAGGGCCATGGCGAGGTCGGTCGTCTGCTGGTTGTATTCAGTGAAGCCCGCGGTCACGACCAGTGGCAGTGCCTCTCCCAGGTGGTAGTGCGGCTCCTTGAAGACCCGGCGCAGCTTGGCGGTCGCGAGGTCAAGTTCGCCGCGGCTGCCGATATCGTGGAGGATGACACAGGCGCGATTCCGGTTCAGGAAACTCCATTCGTCCTTGGCGCGGACCCAGCCGGTCAACCGGCTGCAGAAGGCGTCGTGCCGCACCCGGCTGAGATTCTGGCTGCGAACGTCGTCCGCTTCCTCGTCATCCAGCTCTACGATGCCCAGTACCTTGTTGGTGGACGTCATCATCAAATGAAAAATTCTTCACCGCTGATACCGTAGGACCCCGCCATCAGTTCGCGCGTGATCCAGCGTTCGCCCTCTGCCGCGATGGATTGGGTGGCCAGGTCCACCACCCGCGGCGTCGCCAGCCGCTCCTTTTCCGCGTTCATGACGATGACCAGCTCGGGCTTCAGCCGGCGGGTTGCGTTCTGGCTGACCACGATCGCCACCTCGCCGGTATTCAGCTCCACCATCGTGCCGGTGGGGAACAGGCCGATCGCCTGCACGAACTGCTCGACCAGAGTTTCCTGGAATTGCCGGCCCTTGCAATCCAGCAGTTCCTGCGTCGCCTCGTGCGAGGTGCGCGCTGCGGCGTAGGGACGGCGGGTGATCATCGCGTCGTAAGTGTCCACCAGCCCGGCGATCCGCGCGAGCAGGGGGATGGAGGCGCCCTTGATGCCGCGCGGATACCCGGAGCCATCCATTCGCTCATGGTGGTTCTCGATGATTCCCAGTATCTCGATGTCGACATTTTTTGACTTGGACACCAGGTCCGCGCCCATCCTCGGGTGCGCCCGAATAATCCGCAGCTGCGCCGTCGTCAGGTTTTCCGCCTGGTCAAGCAGCTCGGGGGGCAGTTGTGTCATGCCGATATCGCACATGGCGCAGCCGACCGCGAGCTTCTCCAGTTCATGCCGGTTGAGGCCGATGTGGCGCCCGAGAATGGCGGCCCATACGGCCATGGAGACGCCGTGGTGGTAGCGATATTCGCCGCTCTCCTTCAGGCGCAGCAGCGCGGCGACCGCATCCTGGTTGCGGAACACGCCCTCGATCAGCGGATTGACAGCGGCCTGCACCGCGGCGATATCTTCGTGGCTGCCACTGCGCAGCGATTCAAAAATCCTGTCCAGCGTCTCGGTCGCGGTTTCGAACGACACCTTGGTGCGCTTGAACTCTTCGCGCAGGGCGAGACGCTGCTTCGGCGTTGATTCCATCGCCGCCACCGCAAGCTTCAACGATTGCCGGCCACCGGTGTATTCCGCGTCCACATAGACATGGTCCACGTAGTTGGAGACGTAGAGAATTTCATCGCTATCGCGCACTACAAAACCTTGTAGCATAAATGGCGTTTCCAGCCACGGCCGATCCAGCTCGGCGACGAACATGCCGGGTTCCAGATTCATGGCGGGCAGCTTTACCAGTCGCACCGTACACCTCGCAAACAAATGCCTGTTCTGGCAGGTTAGGGAGCCGTTTCAGGCGTGTCGATTCAGTGTCGCGGGAAAAGAGAACCAGATCACCCGGAATCTGGACTTTTGTGGAGTTTTTCAGGGGTTGGCGGGTCAGCAGGCGGTCCAGGAATGGCTCACCAGGCGTGTTTCATCCAGTAAAACCTGGCCTTCGAAGACCTGTCCCGGCCGGACTTCCCCGGCACCGGCCGGGGTGCCGGTCATGATGATGTCGCCGTCTTCCAGCGTGGTGAAGCTCGCAAGCTCGCGCAGGATCATCTCGGGTGGATGCAGCATCAGTTCGACGCCACCGGCCTGCCGCAGCGCACCGTCGACCGTAACGCGCAGTGCCAGACGGTCCGGTTCAGCGGGCAGTGCAACAAACGCGCTGAACAGCGCGGCTCCGTCAAACGCCTTGGCGCGCTCCCAGGGCAGGCCCTTGGCTTTCAGCGCGGATTGCAGGGTGCGCCGGGTCAGGTCGAGGCCAAACCCTACGGCGGCAAGGCGGCCGTGTTCCACGGCGAATGCCAGTTCGCCTTCATAGTGCAGTCCTTCACCGTCGATACGCGCGTGCAGGGTGTCGCTGATGGCGGAATTCGGTTTGTTGAAGACCACCATGTGGTCGGGAATGTCGTTGCCCAGTTCCCGGATGTGCGCGACGTAGTTGCGGCCCACGCAAACAATTTTGGAGGGGTAAACGCGTCTGCCGCAAACGTTAACGGATTGCACGGGCGCGCACGTAATGAGGCTTGTTTCGCGGAGTAATCACGCCTGGGTTCACCGCGAGCTCAGCATCGGGCGTTCGTTTTAAGATCGCAGACCGCTTTCTCGCCTTCGCTGAGAGACACTTCGCGGAGCTGGTCCGCGGGCAGGGGAACGACGAGGTTGTTGAAATTCACCGGGTCATCCGCTGCGGTGTCACAGGCGAACGCGAGCGTGTAGTCCCCTGCCGGCACATAGCCGAAGGAATACTGCCAGTTGCCGGTGAAGGTGTCCTGCAACAGGGAGGCGACCGCGAACGGCGCGATGGCGTTGGTCGGCGGCGTTGGCGTGCTGGCAGGAGTGAACACATCCGCGAGATCAGTCGCGGACAGGGTTTTGCCCGGGTACAGGTACACCCGGTTGCCGCTTAGCGGATCGGTCTTCGCGTCGCAGGGTGCAACGGCATTGAACAGGCTGGTATCGACCTGCCCCGAAAGCGTTGCCGCCGTGGCGGTATTTTCGATTCGCACGCCGGTGCTGGTCAGCAGGTAGGTATCCGTTGCGCTCTGGTATTGCAGCGCCTGTGCCAGGCCGAACTCGATCACGATGCGCTGGGTCCCGGCGGACAGGCGAATGCCAGGCAGTGTCAGTACGCCGCCGGTGACGTCGAGCTGCCTGATCGCATCATCCTGCTGTTGCACAAACGAGCGGGTGGGACTGCCGACGAGAATTTCCAGCGCCACCTCGTCGTAGGTGCCGGTGGGTATCTCCATGTTTTCGATGACGACCTGCTGGTTGACGCCCCGGTACAACAGCAGGTCGATCTGGAAACTGGGTGCATCGACGAAGTCTTCTCCCGCCGTGTCGAACGTAAACGAATCGACCTTTACTTCACTGCCGCCACTGCGCCGGAAGGTGATGGAGTCGACTTCGATGACGACCTGCTTCAGGTCTTCCGGCAGTGCATCGGACAAGCCCAGGGTGAGCAGGCTCGGGTTGTTTTCGTTGCCGCTGTTGCAGTCGAAACCGCAGCCGCAGCCGGCGGCCGGTAACAGCATCGCCAGCAGCAGGCAGCATGACAGGAGTTTCAACGGGGTGTGCATGGGCGCCAGTTTCCTCGGGCGGCAACGGGTTGATTGTCCCTCAACATCGGCTAGTATTATGAGCGAAACCGGCAGCGAGTCCTAGTTGTCACCGCGGGGCGCGTTGCCTCGCGCCGCTGGATGGTTGGTGCTACAAAAAAACTGCCACTGACTGACTCTGCATCGAGTGATGTAACGCACTGAGGAGAAGCAAATGGGATGGTTATCGTGGGTTGTGCTGGGGCTGATCGCGGGCGCGCTGGCGAAGTGGTTGATGCCGGGTAAAGATGGCGGCGGCTTTTTTATCACCGTGGCGCTCGGGATCGCCGGGGGAATGCTCGGTGGCTATCTGGGAACGATGCTCGGCGTGGGCGGCGATCCGTCCGGCGTGAATCTGGGTAGCATTGTCACGGCGACTGTCGGCGCCATCGTGCTGTTATTGATCTACCGGCTCGTCAAGAAGTAATGTCCAGTGCGCCTGCTCCGGCGGGCGCAATCTCAACCGCCGCTCTGATAGGCCTTCGCAAAGGCGATGCTGTCGGCATTGTCGATCAGGGTGCCGTTCGGCAGCTCGGTGGTCCGGGCGCCGATCTCCAGCATGGCCCCGCCGAGATCCGGCGCGCTGATCACCAGTGCGCCCGGGCGCAGCGCAGCCTCCAGCAGATAGTGCAGGGCGTTGGCCTGCGCGGCGGTGGGACGCACGAACGCGGAGCGGTAACTGAAAGTGCGCAGATCGCTGCCTTCGGCAAGCAAGGCCAGTTCACGTTCCGCGCGACCCTTTTCCCTTGCCCAATGCTGGCGCCCGTTGGCATCGGTTCCCATGCCGGTGACGTAGTGGAATGACATCGGCCCGGTGGTGCGCGCCCCCAGCCATGCCTTCACGAACGCAACGGGGAAGTCCACATGAATCCGTGTATAGCTCGTGTCGTCGACCTGCAGGGATGACGTCCCCAGCCCCCACAGCACGGTAGTGACGTCGCCGAGGATGTCCTGGAGTGCAGTGAAATCGGTAAAATCCTCGTGCTGTCGCATCACCACTTTACCCGTGGCGACGCCCGCATCGATGCGCGGCGACGATCTGCGCGTGACGACGTAGACTTTTTTCACTTCCGGATCCGCGATTGCCGCCTCGAGCAGGCCATCGCCGACGGTGCCGGTCGCGCCGAAGACCATGACGACGTCGTTGGCGCCCGCAGTGTGCTGCCCGGGTGCGGCGGGGGTGATCCCGCCCTGCGACAGCGCGCCCCACAGATCGAGTGCCACGAGCAGCGCGAGCGAGCCACCAGCGAGGAGGAGGGCGATCGTCCGGAGCTTTCTCATTCGCGCTGTCCTCGCCGGCTACACCGGTTTGCAGATCATGTAGTGCTGGATGCTCGGCTCCGGATCGTTGAGCGATTCCACTTCCCAGCCGGTATCCTGCACGAGGCTCAGTGCGTTCTGCCGGGAGTAGAGCGCCCAGTGCAGCGGATCTGTCGGGTCGTAGTCCAGGAATCCCGGCAGATCACCCGCTTCCAGTTTTGCGCGCACAGCGGCCTCGAACTTGCCCATCAGTTGCGGATTGGCGTCCAGGCTGCGCTGGAAGCCGTCGATCAACGACAGGCCGCTCGGTGTCGTCTCCATCAGGAAGAGACTGAAGATCAACCTGCCGTCGGGTTTGATGTAACGCCTGAGCATTCGCAGCATATTCACGTAATCGTGCGGCGCGAGATGGGTGAATACCGAAAACAGGCAGATGATGTCGAAACTGTGTTCGGGAACCGGCAGCTGTGTATGCGCTGTGAGCGGTTCGCCGTTCTCGTTGTACATCGCGTTGTGGGTGTTCAGCGCGTGAAACGTGAAGCGCGAATCGGTTACGTTTGATTGCAGGAACTCGATCAGTTCGTGGAACACGTCGAGGCCGACGTAGCGCCCGATGGGCAGATCGTTGTCCAGGATCGCCTGTACCAGTTTGCAACCGCATCCCATGTCCAGTACCGCCGAGCCGCCGAGATCGGGCAGCCTGAATTGCCGGCACATCAGCCGTATGATATCCAGCCCCGATTCCACGGATTCATCTTCATCGCGCGCTTTACCGCCGCGCCTGAACTGGCGCGGCACCTGCAGGACGTGTTCGGACATGGGTGTTCCTCGTAAAGGTTAGCTGGCAGGTGTACCGGGTTCATTGCTTCCCGGCGTGCCCTGCCCGGCGTCCAGCAGTTGCGGGTTCGCCTGCCCGAGTCGCGCCGCCGACGGCGCTGTATAGCCGATCTGCTGCAGGTCCTGCGGATACATATGCACACCGGACAAAGTGACAAACGCCGGTTTGGGCGGCCGGTGCCCGAGGAAGCCGTACAGCCAGACACTGAGTATGCCGGTGCCCAGCGCCGCTGCCAGCGAACTGCCGAGGAGCAGCAGGTAATTCGGGCCCACGCGCTCGCTCTGTTCGGCGGGGCGATCGATGACCTCTACCTGCGGGTATTTCTCCACCTGGTTGACTTCCACCTGCACCAGGCGTGACTGGGTTTCGCGGTAAACCTTTTCCAGCTCCCCCAAGTCCTTCGCGAGTGCCTGGTGTTTGTTGTAGATGGTCGTGAAGTTCGCGGCGCGTTCATCCTGCTCGGCCAGCTTTTCGCGCAGTTGGGCAACCGTCTGGGCGGCGGCCACATGTTCCTGTTCCGCCTGCGCCAGCACCAGTTGTTGTCCCTTGGCATTCTCGGCATCGAGCAGAACTTGCAGTTCGGCGATGCGCTGCGGAAGCTCGCGCGTGGCCGGCTGGTTGAGGATGTAGTTTTCGGTGTAGGTCTTGCTCAGCTTGGCCATCCGGGCTTGCAGCTGAAAGAGCTCTTTCTCCAGGCCCTCCACGCTCTTGCGCTTGCTGGGAGGCACGACGTTCCTGCCCGCCGCGATCGATTGTTGCAGGGACTGCAGGTTTGACTTCGCCTTGATCTCGGCCTTGACGGCGCTCTTGAGCGCCGAATTCAAACCTGCAAGCTGCGACAGTTCCTCGTTCTGCTGCCGTTCCACGGAGGTGATGTGATGCTCGTCGCGATAGCTCGCCAGTGCATCACGCGCCGCCTCGACGCGCTGCTCCAGCCCGGCCAGCTGGTCCTGCACCACGCCGAGGGTCTGCTGCTGGGCGTTCTGCACATAGCTCGCGCGAATGGCGAGGTAGACGTCGATCCACGCATTGACCAGCTCGGGCAGCAGGTCGGCGTCTTCGCCTTCGGCCACCATTTCCACGAGATTGGTGTTCGGAACAGGGTTTACATGCAGCACATCGCGCAGGTATTGGATATCCACCGTGTCGGGGGCAGTGGCGGCGATTGTCTGCAGCAGATCGCGGGTAACGTCCCCGCCGAGCAGGATGCGACGCTGGATGGCGACACCTTGGACATTGGCCTTTTCGATTTTCGCGTCGATGGCGCTGGGAGCGCTCATCAGCACGGTGGCACTGCTGCGGTAAACCACCGGCTGCAGCAGTGTGTAGACGATGCCGAGGGCGAGCGTGATGCTGAAGGTGATGGCGAACAACCGCGCCCGCACCGATCGGTGCCAGGCTGTG
Source organism: uncultured Halioglobus sp. (assembly GCA_964461965.1). GTDB lineage: Bacteria > Pseudomonadota > Gammaproteobacteria > Pseudomonadales > Halieaceae > Marimicrobium. The sequence continues at coordinate 38,787 of CAYWWD010000002.1, forward strand.
GCGGGTACATCATCAGTGTAGGACGCAAACCTCGGGGATGAATCCATGGGGGGGGAAATCCTGTCCATGTTCAGGTATCTACCGCGTCGGTGGTGAATACAGCAACGGCCAGTATATACCTGCTGGTATGCTTTCGTACCTGCTCGTGTGTGACGGGCGTGGATCAAACTGTGAGCGGGCGCACAGCGTATTCGGGTCGCGCTTATTCCAGAGCAATACGATGTTCCCCAGGCATGCTTGCGCAGTGCTGCGAGGCGCAAGTAAAGTTGCGGTCACACCCGAGCCACTCTCTTGCGCGAGCACAACCGATGATAGACCTGCATTACTGGCCAACGCCCAATGGCAAGAAACTCACCATACAGCTGGAAGAAAGCGGTATCGACTACACCGTGATCTACTGCGAGATCGGCCGGGGAGCGCAGTTCGAGGATGAGTTTCTGCGCATCAGCCCGAACAATCGCATGCCGGCCATCGTCGATTACGATCCGAGAGATAGCGGTCCTCCGCTCTCGGTGTTTGAGTCCGGCGCCTGCATGATGTACCTGGCGGAAAAGAGCGGGCAATTCGGCGGGAGGACTCTCCGTGAGCGCTGGGAAGTGAACCAGTGGGTGATGTGGCAGATGGCCAACCAGGGCCCGAAGACTGGCGAGCGCGGGCATTTCGCGCGGCTCAAGGACAGCCAGGGCGATCAGTCCTACGCGTTGCGCCGCTTCAACGATGAACTTCACCGCCTGTACGGCGTCATGAACAACCGTCTCTACAATCGCCGCTATCTCGCTGGCGATGTCTACACGATCGCCGACATGGCCTGCTATCCCTGGACCATCGGCTGGGAGGCGCAGGGCATCGATATCAACGAGTTCAAGTATTTCCGGCGGTGGCTGAACGAGTTGAGCGAGCGCCCAGCGTTACAGAAAGGTATGGCGGTGGGCAGCGAGCTCACGCAGGACTACTCCCAGATGTCCGAGGCCGAGCGCAACCGCGTCATGTCGCTGCTGTTCAACCAGCGGGCAAGGCCGGCGCCCGAGACGGGCGGGATACTGGATTGACTTCTTTTGATCCGGAAAAATCTTTCACAAGTTTGGTGTAATGGCAGGCGATTTGAGGAGTGAGTGGTGTGCGCGGAGGTGTGCGGCAGACAGGGCGGGTGCAGGCCTCGCTTGTTCAGACTGCCAAGATATTCACCGCGAGGCCTGCACCCACCCTGTCTGCCGCTGCGCGCTACTCCAACATACTCGCTCTCTGCACACTGTACATAGCACACACTCGTTGCAAGGTTGGTGCGGGGTCGCCCTCCACGGCGAATATCTCAGCCGTTTGAGCTGTGGAGGGCGCTCCCGCGCCGGCCGTCGAAGTAATTCATTGATCCGGACAGCCGTCGAAAATGCTTGCGGGTTGAACCAGGAATGCTATTCCAGGTGCCGCTTCGCCGCCTCCAGTGTCCTGACCGACGCCATGCCGCCACGCGGTTGTACGAACAGTCCTTCCGCGCTCGCCGTCATCACGCCCGCGGCGTACATCTCGCCGCGAATGAGGGTTTTGCGGCCCTCCACTTTTACCAGTCGGGCCTCAAGCTTTAGCTCGGTATTCAGCGGGGTGCGCTGGTGGTAGTTCACATGCAGGTAGCCGGTCATGCCTGGCTGGCCGCCGAGAATCTGCGCCATGCCCAGGAACTGGTCGAAGATCGCGGCGACAAAGCCGCCGTGCACGCTGCCGGGTGGGCCTTCGTAAGCCCAGCCGCACTGGCAGGTGGCGCGCGCAACGTCGCCGTCGATCCAGTTGTTGACCGGTGGCGCGATGGGATTGCTCCATCCCGCCAGCGGATTCAACTCGTGGCTGACCTGCCCGAAATTGCCGTGCTCGCCGCTCTCGGACCAGTCGAAGCGGCCATAGATACGCGGTGAGGCGCGAAAATCCTCGGCCGTCGCTTCGAGCTGCTGCGCGATACCGTGCATTTTATCGATGTCGGGCGAGCTGCTGACCAGCACTTCGGTCAGTTGTTTGATGGCATTGGCGACGCGGCGTTTGGCCTCCCACTGGTCGTTGAACGGTGGAGTGATTTCCTCCACCGCGAACGGATTCATGGCGTCGAGAATCTCCATCGCGTGCCCTAGCGGACGTGTCGCAACAGGAACGAGTCCAGTTGCTCTGCGGAGGGATCCTGGAAGTTGAATTCCGGATCATCGCTGTAGGCCACGTTGTGCAGGCCCACTTCATCGGCCCGCTCCTTCACCGCCAGCGCGTGCAGGCCGTGGTGCAGGAACATGTCGAGAAGGTCGTCGAAACCGGTCTCGAAGTTGTGCACGAAGATCGGCGCATCGCCTGAGTCCATCAACCCAAGCATGTCGACGTCGGCGCGATACGCTTCGTTCTCGGCCGTATAAATGTCGTTGACGGTCGGCACGCCGAGGAAAGTGAGCAGGTAATTGGTGGCGCCCACCGCGGCGGCGATGGTGGGAATGTCCGTGCCGCCGAGGACGCCGGCAAAACGCTCCGTCAGCGGCAGGAGGATGTCCTCCCAGCGCAGCAGGTCGTAGGTCGATTGTGTGGCAATGGCACCAACCGCCTTCAGGCGTGTCGATTCGCGCAGGATGGGATCGCTGTTGCCAGGGTCCGCCATGTCATCGTGGGTGCCGAGCCACAAGCTGGCGCCGGCGCCAGCCGAAACGCCGAAGGCGGCGACCCGCTCAGGATCCAGATTGAGGCTGGCGAAGTGGTAGCGCATGAATTGCAGCGCCCTGGCGGTGTCGCGCAGCGAGGTCAGCACGCCGCCCTGGGCGGCTATGGAGTCCGTGCCCTCCTCCGCAGTCGGTACATCGAGCAGGGTGTAGCTGATGGTGGCATAGGCGACGCACGCCTGCAGGAGCTCGCGTATCAGCGTCGTATCGCTGTGCCCGCCGCTCTTGTCGCCGCCGGTGAAACCGCCGCCGTGAATGTAGATCACCAGGCCCGTGGGGTCCTCGCAGTCCGGCAGGTAGATGTCAAACACGTTGCGCTCGCGCTCGCCGTAGTGCACGTCGCGCGCGAGGTTGGCTCCGGTATCGGCCAATGCGTCGGGCAGCGGCGAGAAGGTGAGATCAAGCGGCTCCCGATTGTCGAAATCAAAGTTTATGCCGTTGCCACTGCTGCCGCACGCGACGAGCAGGCTGAGCAGTAACGGGATGCAGCAGTTTTTCAGGTATTTCATGGTGTACCTCGCGCGCGATCGACGACGTGTTATTGAAAACTCGGAGAAACCGTCCCGGATTATCGGCGCGCGGCCGCCGGATCGCAAGCAGCGCGCATGTGCTACGGGTACCGGATGGCTCACGGGGCTGCGCGATGCGTTCGCCCGCCAAGTGTTGCGCCTGCAAGGCGGTGACGCTACTCTCTAGACATTCCAGGGCAGACCACACAGACGCGCGTGTCGTCACCAGTACGGTATCTCATCCCATGAAGCACACAATGTACCTTGCATCGATTCTGTTGCTGGCCCTGGTGGCAGGTGCCGCGACTGCGACAGAGGGCGTCATCCACGCCGTGACCATGGACGGCAGGCGGGTCGAATTGAAGGACGATCACACCTGGGAGTTTGTGCATATGACGGAGGCCGACCCGGCCACCAGCGCAATTTTGACAGTGACCAGGATGTGGGAGATGGACCAGGCCTGCAAACTGCAGTTCCGCCTGCAGAACAACCTCGGCTATCGGATCAGCGCACTGGTACCGCGTATGTCCATTCAGAACAAGAACGGCGTCATCTATGACACCAAGTCCATCTCCTTTGCCTCGGTCAAGCCGACCGATGACCAGTACACCGAGATCCAGTTTTCCGGTATCGGCTGCCGCGATATTTCGCAAATCAAGGTATTCGATGCGGCGCGTTGTCGCATGGGTGAAATCGACCAGTGGAACGAGAAAGAGGGCGAGTGCCTCAGCCACCTGATCGTCGAGCCCAGCAATCAGATCAACATCTCCAAGTAAGCGCACCGCACGGTGCGCCATCCCGGTACAGGCCCATGAAATTCGTTCTGTCCACCTCGTTCAGTAGCGTGGCGCACCTCACGCAATTGGCGCCCGTTGCGGATACCCACGGCTGGCACGCCATGTCATTCTCCGACCATGTGGCGAACCCAGAGCGCATCAGCACGCCGTATCCCTACACTGCGGATGGCCAGCGTCGCTGGCCGCCGTTTACAGACTGGCCGGACCCATGGGTGATGATCGGTGCGTTGGCCACCATAACCACGCGGCTGCGATTCACCAACAATATTTTTGTCCTGCCGCTGCGCAACCCGTTCCTGGTGGCGAAGGCGATCAGCACTGCGGCTATCGTCTCCAACAACCGGGTGACGCCGGCGATCGGCGTGGGCTGGTCGGCGGATGAGTTCGCGCTGATGCAGGCGGATTTCAGGAGTCGCGGCAAGCGCACTGACGAGATACTCGAAATCCTGCGCCTGCTCTGGACCGGCGAGATGGTGGAATACCGCGGGGAGTTCTACCAGTTCGATGCGCTGGAGATGAATCCCGCACCGACCGAGTACATCCCGATCTGGATTGGCGGCATCTCGGAGCCGGCCATGCGCCGCGCCGCGCGCCTCGGCGACGGCTGGGTCACCGACCTGCAGACCAGCGCCGAGATCACTGACTGCATTGCGCGCATCCATGCGTGGCGACGCGAGGCCGGGCGCGCCGACCAGCCGTTTGATGTAATGGCGACGCCTTCGGATGCCTGGACAGTGGAACATTACCAGCGTTTGGAAGATGCCGGCGTCACACACATCATGACCATGCCGTGGCCGTTCTACCACGGCGAAACCGACGCGCTGGACAAGAAAATCGACAGCGTGAAGCGTTACGCGGACGATATCATCAGCCGCTTCTGCTGAGCGATCGGGGTAGGCCTCCGGCCGCGGTTCAGGCGGCCTGGGCTTTGGGCTCCTGCTGCTTCCAGGTGTGCAGCAGCGGCCGTGTGTCGCGATCCCAGGGGTGGAAGCCGTCGCGGAAATACTCCCGGTAGGCGGGCCACACACGGCGCAGCACGCCGCCTTTGAAGAACAGGAACTTCCAGCCCTCGACCCACAGCCGGGCATGCCAGAGTTTTCCATCGCGGCGCAGCATATGCAGCAGGCCGATGAGAATGTCGAGCGCCAGGAACAGCGTCGCCTGGCGCATGCCCCGCCTGCGCATCGTCTCCGTGCCGCCTACAGCGCGGTACACATCAAAGGCCACGGACTTGTGCTCCATCTCCTCGGCGGCGTGCCACTGCCACAGCGCCTGCATGTTGCCATCGATGCTCTGGATCATCGGGCTGTCCGCGTCCAGCGCGGCTTCCGCCATAATCGCGGTGATGTGTTCGAAGGCCGCGGTCGCCGCCAGGCGCTGCAGCGGCGAAAGAAACTGGTAGGCGCGCCGGATGTTGGCATCCAGTCGGCCTTCCAGTGCCTCGAGATCGTAGCCGCGCTGTGCACAGAGCATCTCGTTGTAGCGCTGGTGCTCGCGGCGGTGAAAACCCTCCTGGCCGCAGAATCCGCGGATTTCGTCGTTCAGCTTCGGGTCTTCGATCTGGTCGGCGAAATGACGCACACTGTCGATGAAGAATTTTTCACCCAGCGGGAAGGTGATGGACATGGCGTTGAACCACGCGGTCTTGAACGGGTGATTGTCGAACCAGTCCCGCGCCAGCGCGTCCGCGATGTCGTATTCGCGGTTGCGCGGTTGCACCGGTACATCGGCAGGGGTGTGCGAAAGGGCAGGCATGGTGGCGGCTCCACGGGCGTTGCTTCCAGGTCAGTCTACTGCGTTCCCCGGTGTGGTTAGAAGCGCCATCCGGCTTGCATCCGCACGGGTTCGCGCCGCGTCGGGTCAGCCCATCCCGCCCCAGGTCCGCGGCATCTGCATGTTGAGCCGCTCCAGGCCGCCGTTGGCACCCAGGATATCGCCGGTGACGTAGCTGGCAGCCGGCGAACACAGGTACAGCGCTGCGAGGGCGATGTCCTCCACCTCACCGAGACGCGCCATCGGCGTCAGCGCCACCATCGTGCGCTCGATTTCTGGTGTCAGCACGGTATTGAGCGCATCGGTCTTGATCGAACCCACGGCGATGGCGTTGACGCGCACCTTCGGCGCGAACTCCTGCGCCAGTTCGCGCGTCAGCATCGACAGCGCACTCTTGGCGGTTCCGTAGGCGGAGAACCACGGCGCGGGTTTGTGGCCGGCGATGGAGGAGATATTGAGAATCGCGCCGCCGCCGGCGGTTTCGACCATCAACGGCGCGCACAGGCGCGAAAGCTCGAAGGCCGAGCTCACATTGAAGCGGAAGGCGTACTCGAATTCCTTCACCGTGGTCTGCGCGATGGGTTTGGGCGGGAAGCCGCCGGCGTTGTTGACCAGGATATCGATGCGTCCGAATTCCGCCCGGGCGCGATCGACGAGCTGTTGCAACTGGACAGGCTCCATCACATTGGTGGGCACGGCCAGCGCACGCCGGCCCAGCGCGCTGACCTCCTGCGCGACGCGTGCAAGGTCGGCTTCTGTGCGCGCGCCGATCACCACGTCTGCGCCCGCCTCCGCAAAGGCGCGCGCGATACTGGCGCCGATGCCCTTGCCGGCGCCGGTAATCACGGCCACCTGGCCGTCCAGTCGGAACTTGTCGAGTAGTGACATGCTGTTGTCCTCCAGTTGCAGCGATGGTATTCCTGTGTGTCCGGGGAGATGGCGTGGAGCGCAGTCTGTACGTGTCGTATCGGCGTCCCCGGCCCGTTCTGACATGGTAGCGGGCCAGACGGTCACCCGTCATCCGCAATTCGATCCACACGCCGGGTGGCGTTTCGCAAGCGAATTGCGTACAGCGCCCGCAACCGATACTCTCGCTGCAGCGCATTCGCGATGTGCCCGCCCGTTGCACACACGCCGCGACTGTAACTTGAACCAGCTTCCCAGGGAGGTTGCATGAGGTATCTTGCAGGATTGTGTCTGTTGTTTTCAGTGCACGCGGTCGCCGGGCCGAAGCTGTATGTATTCGACTGCGGTAATGTGCACATGGACAGCCTGGAGATGTTCAATCTCAAACCGGAAGAATCCAGCGTGCGCGAGCTCTTCGTTCCCTGTTATCTCATCCAGCATGAGAAGGGCACACTGATCTTCGACACCGGCTTGCCCAAGGCCATCGCGGACGCAGGCCAGCCGGTGGCCTCGCCGGGCAGCACCGTGAAGTACGATCGCTGGATCATGGACCAACTCCAGCAGATGGGAATCAATCCCGCTGATATCACTTATACAGCCTACTCGCACCTGCACTTTGATCACGCAGGCGCGGCCAACAATCTGGCGGCGGGCACGGTGCTGATGCAACAGGTCGAATGGGACAGCGCATTCGAACCCGGGCACAGCTATGTCGACCCGCGCCTGTTCGAGGGGTTGAAGCAGGCCAAACTGCAGCTGCTGAACGGCGATCACGATGTGTTCGGCGACGGCAGCGTGCGCCTGATCTATACGCCGGGCCACACCCCGGGACACCAGAGCCTGCTGGTTGACCTCGACAACACCGGTCCGATCCTGCTCTCGGGCGACCTGTACCACACGCAGGCCAACCGCCAGTTGCACCGGGTGCCCGGCTTCAACTTCAGCGCCGAACAGACACTCGCCTCCATGGACAAAGTGGACGCGCTGCTGAAAGAGACGGGTGCGACGCTGTGGATAGAGCACGACAAGGCGCTGGCGGATTCCCTCAAGAAAGCGCCGGCGTACTACGACTGACCGCCACGGTGCCGGCGAGTGCCATGCAGCGATTGACAGGCGGGTAGCCATGCAACCTGAAGCGCGAAAAGTTGCCGTGATCACCGGCGGGGCGAGGCGCATCGGCCGCGCCATTGCCACGCATCTGCACGGCATCGGGTTTGACATCGCGCTGCACTTTCATCGCTCCGCCGGCAGCGCGCAGGCGCTGGCCGAGGAGCTGAATGCGGCGCGCGCGCACTCTTGTGAGCTGTTCCAGGCCAACCTGCAGGATCCGATAGAGCTCGCCGGCCTGGTAACGGCGCTGCTCTCACGCTACCCGGCCATACACCTGCTGGTCAACAACGCCTCGGGATTTGCGCCCACGCCGATCGAAAACTGTACTGCGGGCCAGTTCGACAACATGCTCGCCACCAACCTGCGGGCGCCGTATTTCCTGCTGCAGGGCGTGCTGCCGCGCCTGCGCGCCGGCCGCGCCAGTATCGTCAACATCCTCGATGTGCACATCGACCGGCCGTTGCGTCACTACAACATTTACGGCGCAGCCAAGGCGGGGCTGGCTTCGCTCACGCGCAGCCTGGCGGTGGAACTGGCGCCGGACATCCGCGTCAATGGCGTATCGCCCGGCGCAATATTATGGCCGGAGCACGGCGATGCATTCGACCCGGCTGCTCGCGATGCGCTGCTGGCGAGGACGCCGCTGCAACGGCTGGGCGATCCGATGGATATCGCGCGTGCCGTGGCTTTCCTCGCCTGCGATGCGCCGTTCATCACCGGCCAGACCCTCGTGGTCGACGGCGGCAGCAGCCTGGTGATGTGAGCGCCGTCGCCGTCGAAGGGAATCACCGAAGTAATTCCTGCGCTACCGCTGACGAATGCGGTAGAAACCGGAGCCTGCCATCACGAGCGATTCGAAGTCCTGCGCTCCCGGCCAGCGAATCCTGAGCGAGAAGGGCCCTTTGGCGTCACCCAGGCCGAAATGCACTTTGTGGGTGTTTTGTCCCCGGCCGAAGTTGGACCCCAGCTCGCGGTAGCCGAGCAGCGTGCCGTCCATGGTGGAGAGTTCGATCTGCGCGCCGATCGCGTCGCGGTTGGCAACGCTGCCCTCCAGTTCCAGCAACAGATAGCCGTGCGCTGTGTCGGTGGCATTGAGCCAGAACTGGTACGGCCCGACGTGCGAGGGCAGCAGGCCGAAGCCGTTGGTGTAAAACAGATCCGGCAATCCGTCGGCGTTGAAAAAACCGTGCACGATGAGATCGGCGCGGAAGATATCGTCTTGCGGATTCTTCAGCATCACCTGCCGGGAGAAGGTCTTGCCACCGTGGTTCTGCACTACAAACGGGTCGCCGTTCTGTTCACCGTCCTCACCGGTTTGCACGCCGGCCACATCGATGTAGCCGTCATTGTTGAAATCCGCCGCCGTCAGGTGATTGGTCCACGAAGTGTGTTGCAGCGCATCGAGCTGCAAAACCTGCCATTGCTTGCCCTTTACGTTGATGAGGATGACATCCTGTGCGGTGCGCTCCGCGAGTGTTTCCAGATCGCGTGTCACCACCTGTTCGATGCCCCTGGCATGGATAATGCCCTTGGACGCGGACTGGTTGCCATCGCCGTGCCGCCACAGGACGTGCCACTGGTCGGCCTGTGGCGCATGCCAGATATAGATGCCCGCGCGGTTGAACGTGTCGGGCCTGCCGGCGGCGCGCAGCTTGTCGATTTCGTCGGTGCGGTGTTTGGGGTTCTGCTTACGTGCGCCGATGAAGATATCCGTCGCAACCGTGCGATTTTTGCCGAGTGCAGGCAGGTGCTCGGTAAAATTGAACGTCAAGTCCGCCGAAGCGGTTTTGAATGTCATTTCCTCGCTCGCATCATCGCCCTGTCGCGCGATGGAAATATGGATCTCGGCGGCGTTGCTGACAATGTGGTCCGAGTTGCTGGTACCGTTGCCGCCGCCGAGGTAGAGGTCGGGGAAGCCGTCGTTGTTGAAGTCGGCGACAGTTGCTGAAATCACGCCCCAGACCGCATCGAGCGCGGAGGGCTGGCGGACGAACGTGCCGTCATCGTTGTGGTACAGCAGGGCCTGCCCGAGTCCCACACTCAGGAAATCCACGCGGCCGTCGCGGTCGTAGTCAAAGAACACATCCTTGCCATCGGATTCGATGTCCCGGGCGAGCGAGGACTGGGTGTCCATCCTGAATACGATATCCGACGGCGTGCTGAGATTGACGGCATAGAGGTTCTTCGAGCCCGGGCGGCCCCGGTGCAGGCCGGTGGAGTACAAGTCCACTTTGGTTCCCTGGGCATTGGCGAGCGCGAGCAGGTGTCGCGTGCGCCCTTTGGCGTCGGCAATGTCGGAGCTGGAGGATACGTCGACGAAGGCAAGGCGTCCTGTTTCGATCAGTACATTGCGGTAGATCTCGTTGACCATGCCCACGCCGACGCCGTCCGCGCCGCCGCCTGCAACCGCAAAGTCCTTGTCGCCGTCGTTGTCGAAGTCGACGAAGGTGTAGCCGTGGCGGTCGGCGCGCTCTTTGAGCGGCAGTGCGTCAGGCTGTGCGATGAACCGTGTGTTCCGGTTGAGGTAGAGCATGGGCGGGAAGCCGTGGTGCCCGACAAACAGATCGTCCATGCCATCGTTGTCGATATCCGCAACTACAACCGAAAAGGATGGCGTGTAGTGCGCAAGTCCCGCTTCCTGTGTCCGGTTGACAAACCGCGGCGGCGGATCGGCGGCGTTCGCTGCGGACGGGACGAGGGCTTGTGCCGCCAGGCAGGCTAGGGCGAGCGCCGTGCAGGCGCCCGCAGGAACTCGTTTCATGTGCCCCAGATCAGTTGCGCAGCGCCAGTGTGAGCGCCACCGCGTAAAACAGGGTCGGCTGTTCCAGCAGGTGGTTGTAGTTGTCCGCTTTCCAGCGCACGCGCGCCGGCAGTTCCGACATCTGCTGCCCCTCGGGCAGGTCGGGGTCCAGTTTCATGCCGGCTTTCTGTATCGCCCGAATGCGGGTGATGTACATCCACGCCCACACCACGCAGGTCAACAACAGCAACGCGGTCACCGGTGCAAGGATTTCAGTCGATGCGGGCATGCGGTGTTCCTCTGAAGCGGCCGGGGTTGAAGCTGAAGCGTCGGTGACACTGCCAGGCGAGGCCACCGTGTGCAGTATTGAGTAGCCAGCGCCCGCTTGTCCAGCGCTGGCCGGGGCAGCGCATAGTGGACGCTGCGCCCAGAGTTAGCGTCGATAGCGGAAGCCTTCCCCTGCGATATCTGCTAATTTGCTGCCAACGCGGATCGTATAGTACCGGTACACAGCATGCGCAACTTCGCTGCACCACTGCTCTGCTCGACACTGCTCGCCGCGACCCTGGCCATCACCGGTTGCAGCGGCAGGTCTGCCCCGCTGGCGACGCCGCCGGCGCGCACGGATCCGGGGCAGCCCGAGGAGCTTGCCTGGTGGAGCCGCGCCGCCATGGATGCCTTCATGCGTTTTTCCGTGTGGCGTGGCGCGCAATCGGGCTATATCGCCTTGTTCGCGCGCGACGGCGTGCCGGTGTACGGCAACGCGGCCGGATTCAAAAATATCGAGCGCGGCGAGCCGATGGCGATGGGTACACTGGTGCGCATCGCTTCCATGACCAAGCCGGTCACTGCCGTAGCGGCCATGATCCTGGTGGAGGAGGGCAAGCTGTCGCTGGACGACCCGGTGTCCGCGTACATCCCTGCGTTCGCACAGTTGCGTATCGCCGTGCCCGCGACGCCCGGTGCCGATGGCGAGTTCGCCACCGCGCCCGCGTGGGTACCCCTCACGGTGCGGCACCTGTTGCTGTTTTGTGCAGGGATAGGCCCCGGCCTGGATGAGAGCACCGCGCTTGGCACCTATTGGACAGAGCACGGCATCTACCGGCAACCCGAGGGCGATCTCGGCGCGCGCGTCGCTGCACTGGCCCGGCTGCCGCTGTTCGAGGAGCCCGGCACGCGCTGGCGCTATGGTTTTTCGGCGGATGTGCTGGCACGCGTCGTCGAGGTGGCGAGCGGCCAGCCGATCAGCGATTTCATGCAGGCGCGTATCCTGCAGCCGCTGGGAATGACGGCGACCCGCTACGCGCCGTACCGTGACGTCCCCGAGGCGGCCACGGTCTATACGCAGGATCGGGATGGCAATCTGGTCGAAGCTGCACTGGCGCACTCGGCCACCGACTGGACGCCGGGCGGCAGCGGCCTGGTCTCGACGGCCTCCGACTATCTGCGCTTCGCGCTCATGCTGTGGAACGGCGGGGAGTACCAGGGTGTTCGCATCCTGCGACAAGCGACGGTGGACGACATGCGGCGCCTGCATGTGCCCGGTGGCGTGCTGGCCGAAGAGGGCATCAAGGGGCTGGGCTGGGGTCTCGGTATGTCGGTGGTCGCCGATGCCGACGCCTCCATCATGGCGGACCGCGACGGCGATTTCTGGTGGTCGGGCTATCTCGGCACCACGTTTTTCGTCAGCCCCGAGACCGGCCTGGCGGGTGTGATCCTGAGCCAGAACGAGCCGGGTGAATTCTCCCGCCTGCCGGTGGAAATATTCATTATCAAGGCGCTGGCCTACGCCGGGCTCTGAGTCGCGGCAGTTAGCAACAGTCGTGCGCGACTTACCGGGCAAAGACTACGGCGGTGGAGTTACCAGCCGGTGACTTCGTGCCCGCTGCGGCCGAGGCCGCAGCTGCCGTACGCATCCTGCACGATCCCGTTCGCCGCAGCATTGTCAGCGGCGCCCTGGAAGGCCTGGCGCCCGCTGGGGTATTCGTCAGGCACGGCGGGTGCTGATGCCGTATCGCGAATCAGGTAGTTCCAGGCGAGCCACAGGTCCGTGCGGGACATGCCGCTCACGAGCTTCGAATCCAGCCCGCCGGTCACGAAACCTTTGCAGTACTGCGGGTGTTCGGGTGGCGGCGAGGTGTCCCACGGCAGCTCCAGCGCAGCGGCTGACGCGGTGGCGAGCGACAGGATCAGGGGCAGGGCAAAGCGGGTCATTCTGGTTCTCTCCTGCTCAGCGGCGATATTCATGCTCGGCGCGAATGGGCGCATCGCCCACCTCGCGCGGCATCTGCGTGGGTGAGTCGCCGACTTCACGCGGCATCTGCACTTCGGAGTCACCCACCTCGCGTGGCATCTGCACTTCGGAGTCGCCAACTTCATGGGGCGCATCCGGGTCAGCCCGGCGCACGGCGTCCTCGCGGCGCCGCTCCCGCGCTTCCACGTCGTTTACGTAGGCGCCATCCACGGCAGCGTCCTCCACGTACTGGCCGTCGTCGTAGCCACCGCGGTCGACTGTAATATCGTTCTGTACGTTTTCCTCGACCGGCGCCTGGGCGGGCGCTGCAGCTTGCGGCGCGGGCGCACCCTCCGGTGCGTCATTCGGCGCGGGAGCATCGGCGATATTGGTTTGTTGCAGATCGATCTCCTCGGCGTTCTCCGTCGCCGGGGAATCGGTGAATACCGGGTTGCCCTCGGCATCCTTGGTCTCATAGATCTGCGCCCACGCCCTGCCGTGCAGGGCGAGGGCGACGAGGCAGATGGTGAGCAGCTTCAGGTGATTCATGACGGTCTCCCGCGCTCTATGCGCGCTTCGATCATAGAGGATTTTGCCGGCGTCGCACAGGTGCGCGAACTGGCGATCGTCAATGGCGAGGCCCGGCGGCACAGCGCGTTCGACAGTTGGTCAGTCTACGTGGTCGGCGTCGCGCAGTCGCGCCTTGCGGCTCTCCTCCTCGGCCAGCGCGGCCTTGATCTCCAGCATCACGGCGTCGACATCCGCCTCGTGCGTATCCACTGCGCTGTGGCCGGTCAGCACCTGGTCGGGCTTGAGTTCTCCCGTCTCGTAGAGCGACCAGATTTCCTGCGCGTAGCGGCTGTCGCGCAATTCGGGCGCGAAGAGGCCGTAGTATTCCGACATGTTCCGCACATCGCGCTCCAGCATGGCGCGGGCGTTGTTGTTGGCAGCGGCGTCCACCGCCTGCGGCAGGTCGATGATCACCGGGCCGCCCTCGTCCACCAGCACGTTGAACTCGGAGAGATCGCCGTGCACCAGCCCGGCGCACAGCATGCGCACGATGTACTGCATCACCAGCGCATGGTCCTCGCGCGCCTGCTCCGCCGACATGGTGATTTCGTTGAGGCGCGGCGCGACGTCACCGTGCTCGTCGGTGATCAATTCCATCAGCAGCACGCCTTCGAAGCAGCCGTAGGGCTCCGGCACCCGCACTCCGGCGCGCGACAGGCGATACAGCGCATCCACCTCGGCGTTCTGCCACGCGTCCTCCTGCTGCCGTCGCCCGAACTTCGAGCCCTTCTCGATCGCCCGCTGCCGACGACTGTTGCGCATCCTGCGGCCCTCGGTGTACTGCGCTGCCTTCTTGAAGCTGCGCTTGATCGCATCCTTGTAGATCTTGGCGCAGCGCACTTTGGAGCCGCAGCGCACGACGAAGACATCGGCTTCCTTGCCGCTCATCAGTGGGCGGATCACTTCATCGACGATCCCGTCGTCGACCAGCGGTTGCAGGCGTTCGGGAATTCTCACGGGCGCGGTTCGGCGAGAAACACGGGAATCCTGCGCGTGGTTTTCGCCTGGTACTCGTCGTAGTGTGGATACGCCGCGTTTGCCGCTGCCCACAGCGCCGCGCGCTCCTTCTCGTCTGTCACTTCGCGGGCGCGCATGTCGTAGACGGCAGTTTGGTCGCGAATCTGGATGTCGGGGTGAGCACGCAGGTTATAGACCCACACCGGATTCTTCGGCTGCCCGCCCATGGAGCCGACCAGCACGTAGTTGCCGTCGACCTCCACGCGCATGAGGGGAATCTTGCGTATACCGCCCGTCTTGTTGCCGGTGTGAATGACGAGAATGCAGGGCATGCCAGTATCGAGCAGGGTGGTGCCCTGCGTGCCGCCGCTGCTTTCGTACAGTTCGACCTGTTGCCGCACCCAGTCCAGCGCGGGGGGGATGTAGTCGGGCATGGGAAACTCCTGTCAGCTCAATTCTCGTGCATCGCCCCGGCGTGATCCTGTTGAACGGGAACCGCAGACTGCCGGGCGACTCGTGCACGGGTCTATACTATGCCTCAAAAGCGGTCATCATTCGCTGATAATTTTCGAGGTAGAAAAGGAAGGCCCATGCAGGATACCCGACGAATCGCGCTCCTGATCGATTGTGACAACGTCAGCCACACCGCAATCGAAGGCGTTCTGGAAGAACTGGCAAAACATGGCACGGTCAATGTTCGCCACGCGCACGGCGATTGGAACAACCCCCAGTTGTCCGGTTGGGCAAAAAAACTGCATCCTCACGCGATACGGCCCATGCAGCAGTTTGCCTATACGAAGGGCAAGAATGCGACAGATTCCGCGATGATTATTGACGCGATGGATCTCTTGT
The DNA here is from genome assembly GCA_964461965.1 of uncultured Halioglobus sp. GTDB lineage: Bacteria > Pseudomonadota > Gammaproteobacteria > Pseudomonadales > Halieaceae > Marimicrobium. The sequence goes on from CAYWWD010000002.1 coordinate 53,912, forward strand.
ACAGCAAGAATGTGGACGCCTTTGCGCTGATGACAAGCGACAGCGACTTCACGCCGCTCGTGTTGCGGATTCTGGAGAGTGGTGTTCCTGTGTACGGGTTCGGCAACGAGAAAACGCCCCTACCGTTTGTCGACGCCTGCTCCCCGTTTATCTACATCGAGAACCTTGTTACCGGCGAGGAGGACGACCAAGTTGGTGACAAATCTCCAGCGCGTAAAACCAAAGCGCAGTTGCGCCAGAACACATCCCTGGTGAAATTACTGCGAACTGCCGTGGAGCAGGCCTCTGGCGACGACGGCTGGGCGCATATGGGGCAGGTAGCAAGTTATATTTCGAACAACAACAGCTCCTTCTCTTCCATCAATTACGGCTATTCAAAAATTAGTGAACTGATCAAGGCGACCGAGCTTTTCAAATTCGAAATGAGAAATGGAACCGCCATGTACATCAAGGATTCCCGTAGTTGAAAGTTCGAGGCATTTCAAAGTGGATGTTTGCGCGGCAGTTCGAGGCTGCCGCACGACCAGCGCATGCTATGCTGTCGACAGCCATTCATAAGACAACATGTCGTGACAGCCACCATAGTGATCGATGAATCCCTGAACGTGTTCGGTGAACCGCTGCTGCCGTGCAGCCATGATCCGGTGACCGGTTTTTTGCGCGACGGCTGTTGTAACACCAACGACCAGGACGCAGGCTCGCACACCGTGTGTGTGCAGGTGACGGAGGCCTTCCTGCAGTATTCGCGCTTTGCCGGCAACGACCTCAGCACACCCATGCCCGAGTACGGTTTCCCGGGGCTGAAGCCCGGTGATCGCTGGTGTTTGTGCGCGCCGCGCTGGCTGCAGGCACATCAACAGAATATGGCGCCGAAGGTTTTTCTCACCCGCACGCACCTGCGGGCGCTCGAAACGATTCCGCTCGACGTGCTGCGCCGCTACGCCGCCGACCTGAACTGAGCCGCACCACACACAACCATGCAATCGGCGGCGCCCGTGCCGCGAACAGGAGCGTCCATGTTGTCATCCCCCCTGCCTGTGGTGGAAATCAATCCGTCCGTCGCGCCGGTTGCGGTGGTGATCTGGCTGCACGGCTTCGGCGCGGACGGACACGATTTCGAACCCATCGTGCCGGAGCTGCGCCTGCCGCCACAGTTACCGGTGCGGTTCGTCTTCCCGCACGCGCCGGAAATCGTCGTCGCGGCCTTTGGCGGGCAGCGGGTGCGCGCGTGGTTCGATTTCAATCCGACCGCCGGTGTGGACCAGTCTGGAATCAAGGTTTCCGCCGCGAGGATTCGCGACCTGATCCAGAATGAAATCGACAACGGCATGCCGGCCGAGCGCATCGTGCTGGCGGGATTTTCCCAGGGCGGCGTGATGGCGCTGCACACTGCGCTGTACTACCCCAAACGCCTCGCCGGGATTCTCGCCCTGTCGACGTTTCTGGCGGAGGGCGAGTCGCTGGCCGGCGCGAAAGCGGCCGCCAACGCGCAGATACCCATTCTCATGTGCCACGGCCGGCAGGATTCCGTGCTGCCGATGTCACTGGGGCAAGCCTCGCTGGCAACGCTGAAAAACGCGGGCTATGCGGTGGAGTGGCGCGAATACCCGATGGCGCATGAGGTGTGCCGCGAAGAGATACAGGACATCAGCCGCTGGCTGCAGGCGGTGCTGGGCGCAGGTTAAAGCCCCGAGGCCAGCCAGCGCAGCATTTGCGCGGCGGGAATCTCGCGGCAACCGGTCGCGTTCTGGCCGCACCACAAGGGTGTGAAATCGCTGCTGCCGCGCGCTTCCGCTGCGGCGCGCAACACCGAGACCGGCCCCGCCGCGCTCGGGAAAGCAGTGGCGACCTCCGACATTGGTCCCTGCTCGCGCACCAACCGGTTTACGATCCCGCGTGCGGGGCGGCCGGTGAAGACATTGGTGAGCGCCGTGTGCGCCGCCGCCGCACTTTCGAGCGCCGCCCGGTGCAGGGCGCTGGTGGTCGCTTCCGGGCACAGCAGGAACACCGTCCCGCACTGCACGGCGGATGCGCCCAGTTGCAGCGCCGCCGCGGCCCCCTCGGGCGAGGCGATGCCGCCTGCGGCGATCACCGGCACCGTTACCGCAGCGCGGATGCGCGGTACCAGCGCGAGTGTGCCGGTTTGCGTGGTCATATCCTGCGTGAGAAAGCTGCCGCGATGGCCGCCGGCCTCCAGCCCCTGCGCGATGACAGCATCCACGCCGCGCTCCTGCAGCCAGCGCGCTTCCTCCACGGTGGTGGCGCAACCCAGCACGCGGCTGCCCAGGGATTTGATCCGCGCCAGGTGCGCGGGCGCGGGCAACCCGAAGTGGAAGCTCACGATCGCCGGCGGATAGCGCTCCAGCACCGCCATGGCGTCATCGCCAAACGGTGTGCGCGTGTGGCGCGCTGGCGCAGCGGCAGGGTCTATGCCGAGCTCCGCGCAGTACACTGACAGGCTGTCCTGCCACGCCTGTGCCTGCTTGGCGCTGACCTCGGGTGAGGCATGGCAGAAGAAATTCAGGTTGCAGGGGCGTTCTGTCAGCGTGTGGAGCCGACGCAGCTCCGCTTCCAGTGCGTCGGCGCTCAACATGGCGCAGGGCAGTGAGCCCAGGCCGCCGGCGTTGGCGACCGCTGCGGCCAGCGCAGCATCCTGCACGCCGGCCATGGGCGCCTGAATCACGGGCAACTCGGTGCCCAGCAGGTGCTCGATGCGCGCGGAATGTGGTCGGCGTTCTGGCATGGCGTCAGTCATCCGCGCGACAGTGGGCGTCTATGTAGTGACGAATCGCCGCCCACGCAGCAGTGGCCTCGGGTACACCGGCCGTCACCAGCCCATGCCAGCCCTGTATCATCCCCGGCCAGCTCTCCAGCGTCACTGCGACACCGGCGCGCAGTGCACGCGTGGCCAGCGTGAGCGCGCCTTCGCGCACGGTATCGAACTGCCCCACCTGCAGGAACAGCGGCGGCAGGCCGCGCAGGTCTGCAAAGGCAGGGGAGACGCGCGGGTCGTCCAGCGCGAACTGGCCGGCGAGGTAGTCGCGCCCGCGATTGCGCACCCACGCTGGCGTCAGGAACGGGTCGCGCCCGGAGGCTGCGTCACCGGCTACCGAGAGATCGAACCAGCCGGTGAGCGAGACAAAGCACGCGGGCAGCGGCAGGCCCTCGTCCCGCAGCCGCAGCAGCAGACCGAGGCCCAGACTGCCGCCGCAGGATTCGCCGAGGATGGCGATGCGCGATGCATCCGCACCCTGCTCCAGCAGCCCGCGGTACGCATTGAAACAATCGTCAGCTGCCGCGGGGTAGGGGTGCTCGGGTGCGAGCCGGTAGTCGGGCATCACTACCCGACAGCCGGTGTGCCGGGCGATGATCTCGGCGTAAAAATGGTATTCATCGAGTGGCGTGGAGACAAAGGCGCCACCGTGGCAGTGGAAGGCCGTGACGGCGGGCGCCTGGCCCTCCAGGCAGTAATCGCCGCAGCGCACACCGCCCAGTTGCGAGTTGCGTACGCACAGGTCCGGACTGGTCGGGTGACCGTGGAAGGGCTTGAACATCGTGCGCACCGCGCGGTAGTCGGCGGCCGGGTCGGCGAAGTCACCGGGGATGAGCCCGATGATCGCCTGCAGTTCGCTGCTCTGTGTCACGCGTGTACGGGCCTCGTCTTCTTGGTGATATTTCGCGCGCCGGGTCGGCAGCCGATTGTAGCGCCAATATTGTCTTGCCTGCCCCATTGCGTTCGGCTACATTTCCGCCAAATCCGCCCCGGGGTGTCGGGGAGTGCGGCACGTGCGCCGCGAGAAGACAGACGGTGCGGATTGGTTGGGTGAGGTGTCCATAATAATGAAATGCGTAGTGTGCTGTTGCGCCCGTCGACTCGCCGAGTCGCATGCGGCCCCCGCGATTGGAGTGCCTCTGTTGATAGTCGGATTGGAGGAAAGCCACCCGTGTTGACCCAGGATTGCAAAGTTGTGTGGTATGGCAAGATGAAAATCGACGCCAAATCGATACCTGTCGTGTTCGATCCACAGATCACGCCCAGCATCAAGGGCTGTATCTATCTCTACAACGCGGAGCGCGATGACATCGTCCAGTACACCTGGGAGATCGTGCAGCACCTGCTGGAGGACCTCGATAAAAACGAAAAAAACACGGTGAAGAAATCACTGGACGCCAAGTGGAAGGCCGCGCGCAGAAAATTCACCAAAGGGCGCGGAGTTTCGTTCGCCAATGGCAAAAGCGAGCCGCGGGTGCAGGTGCCTGCAGAGTCGGATGAGCGGCGCTGGGATTCCGCAGAGGATGACAGCTTCGAGCTCGAAGACCTGGGCTGATCGCGCTCGCCCGCGCTTCGCGCCACACGCTGCGACCTGGCCGGCGCCCTAACCGAGGGCGGTCGTGTGGTTGTACTCCCACTTCTCGATCAGAGGGCCGAACTCCGCCAGGAATGCGGCCACGTGCGGCGTGCTGCCGTGTGCGTCCATCGCTGCCCGGGATTCCCAGTGCTCGAAACACAAAAACAGCGACGGATCGTCGAGGTCGCGGTAGAACTCATAGGTGATGGCGCCCGGCTCGGCCAGGGTCGGTGCGACCAGCTTTAACATGGCCTCACCGGCCCGCTCCGCTGCAGCGGCTGCGACCTTGATCCGGATGAATGCAGTGTGCATGACTTGCCTCCCTGTGTGTCGAGAATTCGGCGGCAGTATAGGCCGGGTGGGCGACACTCCGACAGACTTGAAAGCGGCTAGAATGAGACGATGAGCGCACCGCCCAAGACCGTGATCATCGCCACTCCGGAGGAAGCCGCCGCCATCCGCGCAGCCGTGCGCAATGCCGACGTGACGAAAATCCATCCGCGCTGCGTGCGCGCGACGCCGGCGCATATCCCGGCGCTGGTTGAGCTGCTTGCCGATCCGCGCGTTTCCGGCCCTATTTACGACCTGCCGCACCCGATCGATGGCGAGACGATTTCCGCATGGGTGCGGGATGCGCAGCTCAAGAGCTCGCTTGGAGAATGCGTGCTCACCGTGACGCCGGACGAGCACGGGGCGCTGGTCACGTATTCCCGCTTTACCATCTGGCCGGAGCGCGCGGCCGCGGAAATCGCCGGTGCCTACCGGGCCGATGCGCAGAGCGTGGGGCTAGGCAAATCTGGCGCCGCCACCAGTTTCGACTGGATGTTCGCCGAGCTCGGCGTGCAGCTGATCTGCCTCACCGCCGCGCTCGACAATGAGCGCTCCGCGCGTGTCATCGAAGCGGCCGGCTTCACGCCGATGGGCGAGCGCGAAGGCGTCCGCCCCGACGGCTCGGTACGCCGCTCCCGCTACTGGGAAATGACGCGTACCCAGTGGGAGCACCGCAGAGGCAGCCAGCGATGAACGAACTCGACGTCAGGCAGGCGCTGCTGTGCGTGGCGAAACAGATGATCACCTGCGGTCTGGTGGAGGGTACGGCCGGCAATGTGTCCGCGCGCCTGCCGGATGGCAATGTCGTTCTCACGCCGTCGTCCATCGACTACCACACCATGACCCTGGATGACCTCGTCGTCACCGATCTCGACGGCAAGGTGCTGGCGGGCACGCGTACACCCACCACCGAGAAATCGCTGCACCTGGCCTGCCTGCGTAAATACCGCGATATCGGCGCGGTGATGCACTGCCACGCGCTGTTCGCCACCATGTTCGCCATCGTCCGGCAGCCTATTCCCTGTGTGATCGAGGAGTTTGACGTCTATGTGGGCGGTGATATTCCCGTAGCCGACTACCGCCTGACTGGTAGCGACGAGCTCGCGGAGGAAGTATCAAAACACGTTGCGGACCGCGGCGCGGTGCTGATGGCCAACCACGGCCTATTATGTGTCGGCAAACATCCGGAGGATGTGCTGAAAGTGGCCAAGCTGGTCGAGCGCACGGCGAAAATCGTCTGGGGCGCGCGCCTGCTCGGTGCGCCGGTGCCGCTGCCGGATGCCACGCGGGAACAGTTCGCACCCTTGTACAAGCTCATCGGGCGATTAAACTGATTCTGAGTGTCCGTGTGGGCGCCATTCTCCGGGAAGGTCGCAATGCAGAAAGACTACGTATTTCAATCCGGATTCCTGGAGCGGCATCGCGACCTGCTGGGCTGGTTCACCTACCCCGTATTCATGGCCGGATTCACCGGGCTGTATTTCTGGGGGCTGGCAGCGGGCTTCACCGTCCAGACCTGGGTGATCGCCGTCACCGTGATCAACTTCTTCACCACGCTGCTCATCGAGCAGCTTTTGCCGCGCAATCGCGACATGAACTACCTGCGCGACTGCCAGTCGTTCAACGACATTGGCCACGGCATCCTGCAGGGCATCAGCCGGCCGCTGGTGCAGTCGGCGTCCATCCTGCTGTTTGCGCTCTTGAGCGAGGTACGCCTGGAACATTTCGATTACTGGTGGCCTTCGCAGTGGCACTTCGCCCTGCAGTTCGCGCTCGGGCTTCTGATTGCAAGTTTCATGGACTATGTGGTGCACCGCAGTTTCCACACGTTTGACCGCCTGTGGTACTTCCACGCGATCCATCACGACACGCCGCAGATGCACATCATGAAGTCTGCGCGCGTGCACTTTGGCGAGGAGGTCATCAACTCCGCGATCAAGCCGCTGCCCTTGATCCTGCTCGGGGCGCCGACGGAGATCATCGTCTTCCTCGGCATGTGGACGGTGTTCGACGGCAATATCGCGCACGCCAACATCCACCAGCGTTTCCCGGCCTGGTTCCACTATGTGCTGGGGACGGTGCAGTTGCACAACCTGCACCACGCGCAGGACCGGAAGTACCAGGATTCGAATTACTCCGGCTCGCTGCCGCTGTGGGACATTCTATTTCGCACCTTCAACCACCCCGACCGTTCCACGCTGGGCGCGCTGGGGCTGGCGGACAATTCCGTGCCGCCGGGCTTCCTCGCGCAGGTGCTGTACCCGTTCAGGGCGCAGTTCACGCTGCGTCGTGCGCCCGGGCCCGTGGCGAAAATGTAGAACATTAACGTAAGACGCCGTCTTGCACTTCGCACCCGGCCGATAGACATTCAGCCGGTGCAGTCTGCTCTTCTACGCGATGGGGGCGCTAGGCGAAAGCCGCCATATCGAAGTAGTCGCGCCAGGCGCAGATTTTGCCACTGCGCAGCTCGAACACACCCATCACCGGCAGCTCCACTTTTTTGCCTGCCATGACGAGGATGTCCGTGCGCTCATTCATGACGATCCCGCTGGCGCCTTCCACCTGGTGGTGCACCACGAACTGGATCGACGTGGTGCTGCCGAGAAAGCTCTCGATAAACGTGCGTATCGCGGGTTTTCCAACATTGGGAGGACCCATGGGCACGTTGGCGTAGGTAGCGTCCTCGGTGAAGTAGTCCATGATGGTGTCCAGGTCCAGCGTGCCCCAGGCCTGCATGAAGTTGTCGATGATGGTTGCGTTGCCGGGCAAGTGTGGCTCCTTTTATCGGGGGGGTGCTTCACTTCTGATTGCAGTTTGTCGTAATGGTGCTGGATCCGCTCAACGCGCCAATCGATGGTTGCACCCCACGTCACGGAGTGTCAATACGCGGCCTCTCGCCGGTCCTGAGCGGATCGAGATCGTGGATCAGCACACCGGCATGCGGTGCAGCAGGGCGCACGCCGGAAGCGGGCGCCGTTCAGAAGCTGTAGCGCACACGCAACCCGGCGTAGCGCTCTGCACCGCGCGGCAGCAACTGGATGATGGCCGTGGCGCCGCCGTAGAGCGGGGTGAGATCGTCGCTCATCGCGACGGTGTAGTCCTCGTCGAAGACGTTGTTCACGAACGCCTCGATGCGGTAGCGGCCACTCGCGCGCTCCAGAATGCCGACGCTGGCGTTGAGCAGGCCGTAGCTCTCCTGCTCCGTGGCGGGGTTGCCGAGCAGGTCGAAGTTCACTTTGTCCTGCCAGGTGTAGCCGAGGTTGAGGTAGCCGTCGAAGGGCAGCTGGGTCAGCGGCAGGTTGTACTGCGCGCCGAGCGTGAGTTTCCAGTCGGGCGCGTTGTTGAGTGGCTCGCCGGACAAATCCTGCGCGAAGCGGCCGGAGCCCGGCACGATTTCCACGCAGCCCTGCGCGACGGTCTGGCCGCTGTAGCAGTTCGCGCCCGGGTATTTGTCGACCGTCGCATCGATCCACGCGACGCTGGAGGTCAGCGTCAGGTTGTCGCCGATCAGCGCGGCCGCATCCAGCTCCACGCCCGAGGTCTCCAGGCGGCCGACGTTGTTGATGGCGAGTGTCATTTCGCCGTTCACCACCGAGATGTTCTGCGCCTGGTAGTCGTCGTACTTGGTGAAGAACGCCACGGCGTTCAGCTGCAGGCGCCGTTCCAGTTGCTCGGTCTTCACGCCGAGTTCGTAGGAGATGGAGGATTCGGAGCCGATCGGCACGTCTGCTTTCGCCTGCGTGAAGCCGGTGGAAATGTCGTAGGCCTGCCCCTTGTAACCGGTGGCCACGCTGGCAAACAGCATGGTGTCCTGCCACTGGAAGTGCTGCAGGGCCAGCTTGCCCAGCCACTGGCCCTCGCTGTCGTTGCCGGAATATTCCGCCGCGCCGCTGATGTCGCTGAAGTCGACCGAGATATCTTCGTAGTTGTAGCGCCCGCCGGCAGTCAGTTCCGTGGCCTCGGTGAAGTGCCAGCTCAGCTGGCCGAAGGTGGCTGCGCTTTCGGTCTTGGCGGTGGCCTCCCAGTCTGTGGCAAGCGGAAAGGTCCGGTCGAAACCGCGGTCGGTTTTCGCATCGGCGAAATACAGGCCAGCGAGGTATTCCAGCTGTTCGCTGGCGTCGCCGTCCACACGCAGCTCCTGCGTGAGCAGCCGCGCCTCGGTGTCGGAGTGGGACACGATGCCGCCGTGCTGCGCGCCGCCGGTGAGATCGCCCGCCAGGTCGTAGGCGGACCAGTCGACGTCGCCGGTATTGCGGTACTGCCAGTTGTTATAGCCCGTGATCGAAGTGACGGTGGCCTCGCCGATCGTCCAGTCGGCGTGCAGGCTGAGGCCGTGGTCCTCGGTGTGCTCCTCCGGCAGCACGTCGATCTCCGGGTCTTTGTTGGTGTCGGAGACGCGCGGCAGTGTGAGCGGGTTGGTGGTTGTCACCGGCACGCGCCCGAACAATCGCCCATTCGGGTCGAGTACGCGGTGGGTGAGGCTGCAGCAGTTGCCTTCAGCTTGTGCGTACCAGCCGGCCAGGGTCAGGTCGAGGTCGTCGATGGGTGAAAACGCCAGTTTGCCGCGGATGCCATCCTCGTCACTGCCATTCACATCCTCGCCCGTCGGCAGGTTCTTCGCCCAGCCGTCGTAATCCCGCGTGTAGCCAGAGAGCCGGTAGCCAGCGCGCTCGTTGATCGGGCCGGTGACGACACCGGCGAGCCGCTGCTCGTCGTCGTCCGTGGCCGTGAGTTCGCCGAAGCCGGTGAACTCTGTCGCGGGCGCGGGCGTGACCACGCTGATCAGGCCGGCCGAAGCGTTCTTGCCGAACAGCGTGGACTGCGGGCCGCGCAGTACCTCGACGCGCTCGACGTCCACCAGGTTCGCCAGCGCCTGGCCGGGCTGCACCTGCGAGACATCGTCGATGATGATGGCGACGCTGGGTTCGACGCCGATGCTGAACACGCTGGTGCCGATACCGCGGATGCGAAACCCGCTGTTCTGCTTGTTGTCGCCGCCGGTGAGAGTGAGCGAGGCGGAGGCGCGCGTCAGGTCGGCCATGTCGTCGATGTGCAGCGCCTCCAGCATCTCTGAGGTGACCGCGGTCACGGCCACCGGCACGTCCTGCAGGTTCTGCTCGCGCTTCTGCGCGGTCACGACGATTTCTTCCAGCACCCGCTGCTCGGCGGCATGGGCGGCGGGAACCAGCAGCGCGGCCAGGGCGAGTGCGAGCGGACGGGTCAACGGGGAAAGAGGGTACATGCGGGTGCGCTCCTCAATATTATTAGGGGTTTACCGATGCTGTGTGCGGCATGAGCAGCGCCGCGCTGCATCTGGCCGGTGGTGGTGCGGGAGTTCTGCACATTTCGGCCAAGTGGTCAGGCCAATTTAGTTGACCCAGCCGTCGGGTGTCAACCCTGTCGTGGCCCGCTTTTATAGCAGGCACGAACTGCGGGCTTGTGGGTAGAATGGCGCGAATGTCCGGGAGCGGGAGTAGTGCAGATGCGGGAGCGTAGCGAGTGAACCTGATCCAGGAATTGCCGGCCTGTCGCGTTCTGCCAGTGCTGACCGTGGCAGATGACGCACAGGCGGTGCACATCGCGACGGCCCTGAAGGCCGGCGGCATGCGCGCGGTCGAGATCACGCTGCGCACTCCCGCCGCACTCACTGCGCTGCGGCAGGTCAAAGTGGCGCTGCCCGGCCTGTTGGTGGGAGCCGGTACGGTCACCACGGCGCAGGATGTCGAACGGGCCGTTGCAGCCGGGGCCGATTTCTGTGTCAGCCCGGGTATTTCCGTTGAGCTGATCGACGCCTGCGCCGCGCGGGGCATGCCCTTCCTGCCCGGTGTCGCGACGGCCTCGGAGGCGATGCTGGGCGCGCGGCACGGCTTTAAGGTGTTGAAGCTGTTCCCGGCCGCAGCCGCCGGCGGCATCGCCCTGCTCAAGTCATTGCACGGCCCGTTCCCGGAGCTGCGGTTCTGTCCCACCGGCGGGCTGGGCCCGGACAACTTCCGCGACTACCTCGCGCTGCCCAATGTGGTGTGTTGCGGCGGCTCGTGGATGGTCGCGCCCGAGCTCGTTCAGCACGGTCGCTGGCCACAGATCGAGCGGCTGGCGCGCGAGGCGCTGCGCGCGCAGTAAGTGCAGGCTGCGCGGCTGGTATCGGCAGCCCGATCGATGAACTGAGAAGAGGTACGAACTATGCGGCGCTGGAATGGCTGGGGCGAAGAAAGCACCGAGGTAAAGCTGCCGGGTAATGCCGGAGAGTTTTTACGCCAGCGGCTGGGCAGCGGCCAGCCGCTGGCCGATGCCAGCCTCGCGGACGTGCTGGCCAGGGTGCCGGCCTCGAGATTGCCGGCGCATGCGCTGTGGTCACTGGATGCCGAGTTGCGCGTGCGCCATGCCCGTGGCCAGAGCCTGGATGACTGGCTGGCGATGCGTTCGGGCGAGTTTGGCGTGTTCCCCGATGCGGTGGCCCAGCCGGAAACCGCCGCGCAGATTCGCGAGGTGCTGGCCCTGGCGCAAGGCCATGATGCGCTGCTGATTCCCTACGGCGGCGGCACTTCGGTGGCCGGTCATATCAATCCGCAGGCCGGTGCGCGGCCGGTGATCACCCTCTCGCTGGCGCGTATGAATCAACTGCTGGATCTGGATGAAACCAGCCAGCTGGCCACCTTCGGCCCCGGTGCCAATGGCCCGCAGGTCGAGTCCCAGCTGCGTGCGCGCGGCTACACCCTCGGCCATTTCCCACAGTCCTGGGAGCTGTCGACCCTGGGCGGCTGGGTGGCCACTCGCTCCAGCGGCCAGCAGTCGCTGCGCTACGGGCGTATCGAGCAGTTGTTTGCCGGCGGACAGCTCGAAACCTTTGCCGGTACCCTGACGATTCCCAGTTTTCCGGCCTCGGCTGCAGGCCCTGATCTGCGTGAGTGGCTGATGGGCAGCGAAGGACGCTTTGGGGTGATCTCCCAGGTGTGCGTGCGGGTGCGCAAGCTGGCGGAGCAGGAGCATTTTTATATGGTCTTCTTGCCGGGCTGGGATCAGGCCGTGCAGGCCGTCCGCCAGTTGGCCCAGGAGCGGCCGGGACTGTCCATGCTGCGCCTGTCCAATGCCGAGGAGACGACCACCCAGCTGGCGCTGGCCGGCCATCCCCGGTTGATTGGCGTGTTGGAGAAGTACCTGAGCGTGCGCGGGCTGGGTGAAGGCAAGTGCATGCTGGGCTTTGGTGTCACCGGCACGCGCCGGCAAAATGCGCAGGTGCTGCGCGCTACCCGCAGGCTGCTCAAGGGGCATGGCGGCGTGTTTACCGGCACTCTGCTGGGCCGCCGATGGGCGCACGGGCGTTTTCGCTTCCCCTACCTGCGCCACGGCCTGTGGCAGGTGGGCTATGCGGTGGATACCCTGGAGACCGCCACTAACTGGAACAATGTCGGGCCGCTGCTGAACCAGATCGAGCACAGCCTGCGCCATGGCCTGGCCGATGAGGGAGAACGGGTGCAAGCATTTACTCACCTCTCGCATGTGTACGGCCAGGGATCGAGCCTCTACACCACCTACCTGTATCGCCCGGGCGCCAGTTACGCCACGGCGCGGGCGCGCTGGCTCAAGCTCAAGACGGCCGCCAGCCGGGTGATTGCCGAGCAGGGCGGCACCATCAGCCATCAGCACGGCGTGGGTCGTGACCATGCGCCCTATCTGGTGGCGGAAAAAGGCGAGCTGGGTCTGGCTGCGCTGCGCAGCATGGCCCGTCACTTCGACCCGCAGCAGCGCCTGGCACCGGGCGTGCTGCTGGAGGATTGAGCATGAACTGGAACGCCGCCTGGCGTGAGCAGGCATGGCAAAACCTTCAGGAGCAGCACTGGGATCTGCTGGTGATCGGCGGCGGCATCAGCGGCGCCGCGATCCTGCGTGAGGCGGCGCGGCGCGGCTGGAAATGCCTGCTGCTGGAGCAGCGCGACTTTGCCTATGGCACTTCCAGCCGCTCATCGAAGATGGTTCACGGTGGCTTGCGCTACATCGCCAAGGGCCAGCTGGCGCTGACCCGCGACTCGGTGCGCGAGCGGCAACGCCTGCTGGCCGAGGCGCCGGGGCTGGTCGAGCCGCTGCCGTTTTTGTTTCCGCACCAGCGGTTTGGTTTTCCCGGCCGCTGGCTCTTTGGCGGTGTACTGAGGCTGTACGACCATCTGGCCGGACAGACGCTGCACCGGCATCAGCCGGCGCCGGCCCTGGATTATCTGGCGCCGGGCTTGCACATGAAGGGTCTGACCTCCGCCAGCCAGTTTCAGGATGCAGTGGTTGATGATGCGCGACTGGTGCTGCGCGTGCTGCACGAGGCGCGTGCCGCCGGTGGCGAGGCCGTCAATGGCGTGCGGGTCGACGCGCTGCTGCGCGACAACGGCCGGGTGGTTGGCGTGCAGGCGGCTGATCAGGACAGTGGCCGGCCCCTGACGCTGCGCACGAAACTGGTGGTGCAGGCCACGGGCGCCTGGAGCGAGCGCCTCAGCCCGCCGCAGGGGGCGTTGCAGATTCGCCCGCTGCGCGGCAGCCACCTGTTGCTGCCGGCCTGGCGCCTGCCGGTAGCACAGGCCATCAGCTTTATGCATCAGGACGATGGCCGGCCGGTGTTCGTCTTTCCCTGGGAAGGCGCCACCGTGATCGGCACCACCGATCTGGATCATCCAGAGCCTCTGGATCAGGAAGCGCGCATCAGCCCGGCCGAGGTCGATTACCTGCTCACCGCCTGCGCCCAGGTGCTGCCCCATGCCCGCATCGGCCGCGCTGACGTGCGTTCCTGCTGGGCCGGTGTGCGGCCGGTGGTGGGCAGCAGCGATACGCGCAAGCGCAAGCCTTCGGATGAAAAGCGCGAGCATGTGATCTGGCAGGAGCCCGGCTGCGTGACGCTGGCCGGCGGCAAGCTCACCACCTTTCGGCTGCTGGCCCTGGAAGTGCTCACCGCCTGCGCGGCGCAGTTGGGCGAGCCCTTTGCCGCTGTGGACCAGCCGGTGTTCAGCGCCCCACCCCGGGTGGCGTTGCCGGGCCTGAGCCCGAGTCAGCAACGCCGTCTGGCGGGTCGACATGGCGTCGCCGTGGCGCGCCTGTCGCAGCTGATCGCCGACGTCGGCCGGCAGACGGTGGGCGCCACGGCCACCCTGCAGGCCGAGCTGATACTGGCCTGTGAGCAGGAGCTGGTGCTGCATCTGGATGATCTGTTGTTGCGCCGCACCCGGCTGGGCCTGCTGCTGGCCGAAGGCGGACGTGCTGAACTGGCCGGCATTCGCATGCTCTGTCAGGGTCGGCTGGGCTGGTCGGATCAGCGCTGGCAAGAGGAAGAAGATCGCTATCTGGCGCTGTGGCAGACGGCCTACAGCCTGCCGCAGGAGGCGTGATGAACGACGCCTGTGTGCTGGCCATCGACAATGGCACGCAGAGTGTGCGGGCGCTGTTGTTTGATTTATCTGGCCAGCTGCTGGGCAAGAGCAAGGTCGAGCTCGAGCCCTATGTGGCTGCCCAGCCCGGCTGGGCCGAGCAGGACCCGGAGTATTACTGGGCGCGTCTGGGCGAGGCCTGCCGGCAGCTGTGGGCCAGCTGCCCGATCGACAAATCCCGGCTGGCCGGCGTGGCGCTGACCACCCAGCGCGGCTCGATCATCCATGTCGATGAACAGGGCCAGCCGCTGCGCCCGGCGATGCTCTGGCTGGATCAGCGCCGTGCCACGCCCAGCCTTCGCCTTCGCGGGCTGTGGCGCTGGTTGATCAAGCTGATTCGCGCTGAAGACGGCGTGGCATATTTTCAGGCCCAGGCCGAGGTCAACTGGGTGGCCGAACACCAGCCGCACATCGCGGCCTGCACCCACAAGGTGTTGCTGCTGTCGGGCTTTCTCACACATCGTTTGTGCGGGCAGTTTGTCGATTCGCTGTCCAGCTGTGTGGCCTATCTGCCCTTTGACTATAAAAAACTGCAGTGGGCTGCGCCCGGTGACTGGAAGTGGCAGGTGCTGGCGGTGCGCCGTGAGCAGCTGGCCACCCTGCATGCGCCCGGTGCGCGGCTGGGCAGCATTACCGCGGCAGCCAGTGTCCATACCGGCATTCCCGAGGGCCTGCCGCTGATCGCCGCCGGCGCCGACAAGGCCTGCGAGGTGCTCGGTTGCGGCGTGCTGGAGCCGGGCACGGCCTGCCTGTCTTTCGGCACCACGGCGACCATCAACACCACGTCGCGCCGCTATCTGGAAGTCACCCGGCTGATTCCGCCTTACCCTGCGGCCGTGCCCGGGCATTTCAATATCGAGGTGATGATCTTTCGCGGCTTCTGGATGGTCAGCTGGTTCAAGGAGCAGTTTGCGCACGCCGAGCGCCAGCGCGCCGGTGATCTGGGCGTCGCGCCGGAAAGCCTGTTCGATGAACTGGTACAGGCCGTGCCGCCCGGCTCGATGGGGCTGACCCTGCAGCCGTACTGGTCGCCGGGCATCCGCGAACCGGGCATCGAGGCCAAGGGCGCGGTGATCGGCTTTGGCGATGTGCATACCCGCGCGCACCTGTACCGGGCGATCCTCGAAGGGCTGGCCTATGCCCTGCGCGAGGGCAAGGAGCGCATCGAAAAGCGCTCGGGCACGCGCATCGAGCGGCTGCGCATTTCCGGGGGTGGCTCGCAGAGCGATGCGGCCATGCAGCTGAGCGCCGATCTGTTTGGCCTGCCGGCCGAGCGACCCCACCTGTACGAGACCAGCGGGCTGGGCGCGGCCATCAACTGCGCGGTGGGGCTGGGACTGTATGCGGATTATCCCAGTGCCGTGGCGGCCATGACCCGGGTAGGGCAGGTGTTTATGCCCAATGCCCAGGCGCACCACACCTACCAGCAGCTGTACCGCGAAGTGTACCTGCGCATGTATCGCCGGTTGCGGCCGCTCTATGTGAAGATCCGCCAGATCACCGGTTACCCGGCCTGATCGATAGCTGGGAGTCGGTGGTACCGGGTGCACGGTGTTGACCGGGCCGTTACCCCAGCCCGGTCAATGCAGGTGGGGCAGGTCTTAGCGGGCTATCCAGCGACGGGCCCCAAACATGAGGGCGAAGCCCGTCACGAGCAGTGGCAGCGTGGGCGCGACGGGAACTTGGTTATTGTCCTCATCGAACACCATCTCGAAGGCTAAATCGTGATCAGGTCCCTGCCAATCCGACTCCCAGTTGGTCGTAGTCCACTGTGCGGGATTTCCACCGTTATTCTGGAACACAAATTCACCGCCAGCGTAGGCGTCTGAACCGTCGACGCTTCCCCAGGCCGCACTTCCAGGAGAGGTTGCCTGGAGGAATGCTACATAGTCCCCGGCAGCGAGCGCTAATGCGCCGACACTGGAAAACACATCTGCCATGCCGGCCACGCCCGCAGTGGACCCGCTCACCGAGGCGAGGGAAGCACCTGAGGCCTTACTGCCATCCCAGGCAAAGATGTTCAGGTCAAAGGTGGTTGCGACCCCAAAGTCATCGATACGGAACAGGACGCTGTTGAGATTCGCCGCCGATGCCAGGTTAAAGGTTTGGCCATAAGCGGATGTGTCGGGCAAGCCCCAGAGAACAATCGTAGAATTTTCCGCTGCGAGCGTCGTGATTACGCCGGCGTGGGTAGATGCGACAACGCCGGTTGATAGTGCTGCAGCAAGTAGAATCCGTTTCATAGTAACCACCTTGTTAACGTGAGGATTTAAGGAGCGTCTTGTAACTACGCGAGTAAAATAACCAATGGTTATGAAGCACGAATCGCGCCATTCTCAAAAAAGCGTGAAAAAACAACAATGTAAAGTTTTGCTTATTAGTGCAACGGCAAGAAATGTAAAAAAAATTGACAATAAAGGTTCCTTTACGAAGGTAGCTTTTTTGTTTTGAGCGCCCATTTGGACCCGTACCAATCAAGTCGGATTACTTGAATCGCAGGTGTTCAAAATTCAGTGTCGGCCTGTCAGTCCTCACGGGCCGATAGAGCTGCCCCCGCGCGAGGCGCTGCACTTCGTCAGATGATGCCCCAGCGCTGCGCCTGCCGTGCCGAGGGGATCAGCAGATGGCGGATGATCCGGTCCTGCTTGCCCATGTTGGCGACCGCCACCGGTTTTTCCAGCGGGAAGGGCAGGTCGCCCATACGGTCGCTCACGAGGCCTTCGGCGAAGAGCTTGCCCATCAGCGGGGCCATGACATTCCCCCAGGCGTTGAAGTACATCAGGCCGTAAAGGCCGGGCCGCAACTCGAACACGCCGGGGAACTGCCGGTCGCGCAGGGCAACGCGGCCCGTCCAGTAGGTTTCCAGCTCGATGCCCATGTGGCGCGTTTGTGGCCACATCGCGTGGAGCCAGTCCAGTTGATTGGCGAAATGCCAGTGCGCGTTCTCGGCGGCATTGACCAACGGGATCGAGGACAGAATCAACCGCCCGTGTGCGTCGACCACCAGTGGGTTGAGGTCGATCGGCACCTGGGCCAGGGTTTGCCCGCCGGGCATGATGGCCTTGCGCGCCTCGGGAGAAAGCGGTTTCGTCGTCAGCGCGTAGGCGGTCAAGGGATAGAAGCTGCCGGCAAATTCGGGTACCACGTCCGTTGCGTAGGCATTGGTGCAGAACACGACGCGGTCCGCTATGACACTGCCTGTGGGCGTCTGCACGCGCCAGCGCTGACCGACCGGGGCGATGTCGGTTGCCGGGCTGTCGCCAAAAATCCGCGCGCCAAGTGTTGCGGCGGTCGCGGCCATGCCATTGGTCATGCGATAGGGATTGACCCGCCCGCCGTCGAGATAAACCAGCGCATGGCTCCAGTGTTCGCTGCCAGTGGCCTTGCGCAGTGCCTCACCGCCCATTTCCGCCACGTTCAACATGCCGCGGTCTTCCATCCAGGCGGTCTGCTGACGGAATTTGGCAATGGCATTGGCGCTGGTGCCCGCGTTGATATAACCGGATTGCACTGCGTCCGCTGCAAAGCCGTACTTCGCCTGAAGATCGAAGGGGATGGTGTGATGTTCGGCAAAGGCTTCGAGGAAGCGCTTGCCCTGGTCCGGAAACGTCTCGAACACGGACGCATCGCGCAGGGTTGGCAGGACGTGCCCCGCATTGCGGCCTGAAGCACCCCAACCGGGTTGGCGCGCTTCGATCACCGCCACCGACACACCGGCCTCGATAAGGTGCAACGCCAGCGACGCGCCAGAGAGCCCCGCGCCCACCACCAGCACGTCCGTCTCGATATCCGCGGTAAGAGCTCCGTAGGGCGGCTCGACGCCTTCCGGTAACGTCCAGCCGCTGGTTTCCACCGGAACCAGTCCCCGATCAAACAGTTCGGCAGTTGTATGCGCGCTGCGGTCACCCACAGCCAATGGCGGCTCGCCGCCCCACCAGCGGGTGCCCGCAATGCCGGCGCCGGCGATGGCAATGCCGGTGCCGGCCAGGAGTGTGCGTCGTGAAATGGTCATGTCAGCTCCACCTTTAGCAGTTGAAAACGTGCATCAGGGCCGCCGCAGGTATTCCAGCGCGTGGATCACCCCGCGCAGCTCGGCGAGGCCCTTTAGCCGCCCGCCATACGAGTAGCCGGGATTCACGCCGGCCTGTCCGATCTCATCGCCCAGCGTGTGGCCGTGGTCCGGTCGCATGGCGATGGTGTCACTGCGGCCTTCGCGATGGCGGCGCTGCTCTTCGTCGAGTAGCGCGCCGATCAGCCCCACCATGTCGTTGTCGCCATCCAGGTGTTCGGATTCGTAAAAGGAGCCGTCCGTCTCGCGGCGGATATTGCGCAGGTGCACGAAGTGGATGCGCGAGCCGAACTCGCGCGCCATCGCGGTGAGGTCGTTGTCGGCGCGCGCGCCGAAGGAGCCCGCGCACAGGGTCAGCCCATTGCTGTCACTGGGCACGTGCGCCATCAGCGCGCGCGCGTCGCTGGCGGTGGAGACCACGCGCGGCAGGCCGAACAGCGAGAACGGCGGGTCGTCC
This sequence comes from uncultured Halioglobus sp., assembly GCA_964461965.1. Classification (GTDB taxonomy): domain Bacteria; phylum Pseudomonadota; class Gammaproteobacteria; order Pseudomonadales; family Halieaceae; genus Marimicrobium. Next base: position 72,518 of record CAYWWD010000002.1, read on the forward strand.
GGATGAATGGCCATGCGCACGCCGGCGGCCTCGGCGACCGGCACGACTTCTTCGAGGAACGCGAACAGGTTGGCACGGAAGCCCTCGGTGCCGAGCGCGATGAACTGCGCGATCGCCGCGCGGATACCCTCGCGATCGTAGGAACCCTCGCCGCCCGGCAGGCCGGCGATGATGTTCTGTTCCAGCAGCGCGCGCTCGGCGTCACTCATCGCGTCCAGTCGCGCCTTCGCCCGTGCCAGCACGGTGGGTTCGTAGTCGGCGGCGGCCCCGTCGCGCTCGAGGATGTACACGTCGTACGCGGCGAAGTCGGTCATCTTGAAGCGCAGCGCGCGCGAGGCATTGGGCAGGGCGTAGTCGAGGTTGGTGCGCGTCCAGTCCACCACCGGCATGAAGTTGTAGCAGACCACCGGTACGCCGGCCGCGCCCACGTGGCGCACGGAGGTTTTGTAGTTCTCCAGCAGGCGGCGGTAATCGCCAGAGCGTGTTTTCAGGTCGTTGTGCAGCGGGATGCTCTCGACCACACACCAGCTGAGCCCGGCAGCCTCGATCTCCTGCTTGCGTCGCAGCACCTCCTCCAGCGGCCAGGCCTCCCCGGTCGGGATGTGGTGCAGCGAGGTCACCACGCCGCGCGCGCCCGCCTGCACGATCTTCTCCAGGGTGACCGGGTCGTTTGGGCCGAACCAGCGCCAGGACTGTTGCATGTGTCGTTTCCTTCAGTGGTGAGTGAGTGTCAGTTTCCAGTGTTCCCGGTGTGAGGCATGGCATCCCGGGGAATGATCGCGCCATGGTGCTGCACGACCTCCGCCGCGAGCGCCTGCGCGCGCGCCAGCGCATCTTCCAGCGATGCACCGGCCAGGCGCGCCGCGAGATAGCCCGCGTTGAACGCATCGCCCGCGCCTGTGGTGTCCAGCGCCGTCACCGGTACGGCGCGGCGCTCGGCATGCGCCTGCGCGCACCACGCATGCGCGGTCAGCGCATCGCCCTTGACCACAATCTCCTCCACGCCCAGTGCGCGGTAGCGGTCGTGGCACGCAGCGGCATCCGGTGTGCCCCACAGCGCCACTTCGTCCGCGAGTGTAGGCAGCGCGGTGTGGCAGAAGGGGAGCACGGCGTCGATGTGTTCGCGTGCCTCGGCCGCATCCCGCCACAGCGCCGGCCGATAATTGCTGTCGAACACCACGCGGCAGCCTGCGTCCCGGAAGCGGGCGAGCAGCGCCAGCAGGTGGTCGCGCCCGCTCTGCGTTACGGCCAGCGTGATGCCGCTGAAATAGAACACATCGAGCGGCGGGAGTTCCAGCGGCGCGTCGAACAGTTGCCGCACCGGCGCTTCGCCGCGCCAGTAGCGGAAGCGCCGCTCGCCGTCGGCGTCGTTGTCGATCAGGTACAGTCCGCTTTGGCGGTCGGGGGTGCGGCGGATGGTCGTGGTGTCGATGCCCTCGGCGGCGAGGGCAGTAACGATCCCGTCGGACAACGCGTCGTCACCCAGCGCAGTCACGTAGGACACGGCCAGGCCCGCGCGGGCGAGGTACACGGCCGTGTTGGCGGTGTCGCCGCCAAAGCCGCGGCGGTACGAGCCGTCCGCGCCCTGCGCGGCCAGTTCCACCATTACCTCACCTGCACAGTACACCCGCACCGCATTCGCTCCATAGCTTCGTCACTGGCGCCCGCTGCAATCGCGGACGGTATCCCGGCTTGGCGTTGTTCTCTGGGTATCGTGTGAACCGGAGCCGGAACCGGCCTACCGGAACACGCCAAAAAGCTCACGTCCCTGTGAAGGCTCGGGTGGCGACGTCCTGTCGCCACACGGTTCCGGTAGGCCGGTTCCGGCTCCGGTTCACACTCGGTCTGTTACTTACAACAGAGATTAGACACGCTAGCCGAACGCCGGCCGGGTTGACAGGTGCGCGCCGCGCCGCCTAAATTGGCCTGACCAATTTACCAGTGCGCATTGTGGCCCACGCCGACCGGGCCTGACAAGGCACTAGCTCAGGGAATCACGGACCGCCATGCCAGCACCCGTACGCCTCGGCGTCATCGGCCTTGGGAATATCGCCCGCCAGCATATCGAGACGCTGCGCACCGCCGAGGCGCCGGGCTGCGAACTCGCCGCCCTCTGCGCGCGCGGTGCCAATGCCACCGGCGAGTCGCTGGCGGCGGAGCTCGGCGTGCCGTACTTCGACAGCCACAGCGCCCTGCTGGCCAGCGGCTGCTGCGATGCGGTGCTCGTCGCCACCCCCACCAACAGCCACTTGCCGATCGGCGCGGACGCGCTGCGCGCCGGCCTGCATGTGTTGATGGAAAAGCCGCTGGGCCTGTCGCTGGCGGAAGGCGAGGCGCTGCTGGCCCTGCAGGGCAAACAGCAGGTCTTTGCACTGATGCTGAACCAGCGCGCCGACCCGCTGTTTCGCGCCATGCGTGAGGTGATCGCGGCGGGCACCCTCGGCGAGATCACGCGCACGCACTGGACGATGACACACTGGTTCCGCCCGGAAATCTATTTCCAGGTCAGCGACTGGCGCGCGACCTGGCGCGGCGAGGGCGGCGGCCTGCTGCTCAACCAGTGCATCCACAACCTCGACATTTTCCAGTGGCTGTGCGGCATGCCGAACGCGGTGCGCGCGTTCTGCCGCTTCGGCCGTTACCACAACATAGAAGTGGAGGACGAGGCCACGGCGTATTTTGAATACTCTAACGGTGCGACGGGCGTGTTCATCGGCTCCACCGGCGAGGCGCCGGGGGTGAACCGCTTCGACATCGTCGGCGATCGCGGCAGCCTCGCGTTCGACGGCGCGCGCCTCACACTCACCACACTTGCACCGGGTGCTCGCGAGTTCAGCCAGAGCACGCGGGAGATGTTCGGCATGCCGGCGACCACCGCGCACGACATCACGCCGGCGCGCGACGGCAACCAGCATGCGGCGGTACTCGCCAATTTCGCCGCGGCGATTCAGGACGGCGCGCCGCTGCTCGCACCGGCGGCAGACGGGCTGCACTCGCTGGCGCTGGCGAACGCGATGCTGCTCTCCACCTGGGAGGACTGCCGCGTCGAACTGCCGCTCGACAGCGCGCATTACCAGCGCGCGCTGGATGCGCGCATTGCCGCCTCGCGGCCGCGCGAGAAATCACACCGGCAGGCAAATATCGACATGCAGGCCTCCTACCGATGACGAACATCCGCGATGGCGCCAGCTACGCGCCCACGAGCGACGCCGCCCGGGTTGTCGGCCCCGGCGAATTCTGTTTTGCCGCCGTGCATTTCGATCACGGCCACATCTACGGCCAGACCAATGGCCTGCGCGACGCCGGCGCCACGCTGAAGTGGGCCTGGGATCCGGAGCCGGAGCGCCTGGCGAAATTCCTCGCGACCTACCCGGAAGCGCGTGCGGCGCAGGGCCTGGAACAGATTCTCACCGACCCCGAGGTGAAGCTGGTCTGTGCCGCCGCAGTGCCCGATGCGCGCGCGGCGCTCGGCCTTGAAGTGCTCGCCGCGGGCAAGGACTACTTCACCGACAAATCGCCGTTCACCACGCTGGCGCAACTCGCACTGGTACGCAGGGCGGTGGCAGAGAGCGGCGGCAAGTACCTCGTGTACTATGCCGAGCGCCTGCACAATGACGCGGCCTGGCATGCCGGCGAACTGATTGCCAGCGGTGCCATCGGCCGCGTGCTGCAGGTGCTCAACATTGCGCCGCACCGGCTGGCCAAGGCCACGCGCCCGGACTGGTTCTTCGACAAGACGCGCTTCGGCGGCATCCTCACCGACATCGGCTCACACCAGGTAGAACAGTTCCTCACTTACGCCGGCTGCCGCGATGCTGCGGTGAACTTCGCGCGCGTGGAAAACTTCGGTCACCCCGACAAGCCTGGCTTCGAGGACTTCGGCGAGCTCTCGCTCACCGGCGACAACGATGCATCGTTTTACAGCCGCGTGGACTGGTACACGCCGGCGGGACTGCGCACCTGGGGCGACGGGCGCACGTTTATCGTCGGCAGCGAAGGCAGTCTCGAGTTGCGCAAGTATCTCGACGTCGCACGGCAGGCGCCGGCATCCAGCCTGTTCCTGGTGGACGCCGAAGGCGAGCGCGAGATCGACTGCCTCGGCGCCACCGGCTTTCCGTTTTTCGGCCAGCTCATCCGCGACTGTATTGAACGCACGGAATACGCGATGCGCCAGGAGCACGCGTTCAAGGCCGCAGAGGTGAGTATGCTGGCGCAGCAGTGGGCGGACGCGCACCGCAGCGCCGGGCAGCGCAGCGGCGACAGGGAGCACCCATGAACCTGCAACTCAAAGCGATCCGCGTCCAGCGTTTGTATGTCCAGGTGGCGCAACAACTGCGCGCGCGTATATCCGACGGCACGCTGGCCGCCGGGCAGCGGCTGCCCTCGGAGCGCGATCTCGCCGTGCAGTTCGACGTGAGCCGCCCCACCATCCGCGAGGCGATGATCGCGCTGGAAGTCGCGGGCCTGGTGGAAGTGCGCTCGGGTTCCGGCGTGTATGTGCTGGAGCAGGGCGGCAGCCCCGCCGATGTGGCCGACACCGCGCCCGGCCCGTTTGAGATTCTCGCCGCGCGCAAGCTGATCGAGGGCGAGACCGCCGCGCTGGCGGCCGAGCACATCACCCCGGCGCAACTGGATAACCTGCGGGAACTGGTGCGCGAGATGGCGGAGGAGAACCTGCGCGAAGCCATCACCGAGCAGGCGGACGAGCGCTTCCACTGCCTGATAGCGGACGCCGCCGGTAACAGCGCGCTGACCGCCACTGTCGCCTGGCTGTGGCAGTTGCGCAACGAATCGGAAATCAGCACGCATTTCCAGCGGCGCGTACGCGCCGAGGGCCAGCGGCCCATCGTCGAGGACCACGAGGCGATTCTCGCGGCGATCGCGCAGCGCGACCCCTCCGCAGCGCGCCTCGCGATGACGCGCCACCTCGATCGCGTCGTCGAGCACCTGATGGAGGTGTTATGAGCGCAATCCTGCACCCGGACCGGCTGTTTGCGAGCTGCCCTGCACAGCGCGGCATCGCGCGCGAGCTGTACCAGTCGATCGCGACGCTGCCGATCGTCAGCCCGCACGGCCACACCGACCCGCGCTGGTTTGCCGACAATGAACCCTTCGCCAACGCCACCGCGCTGCTGATCCAGCCCGATCACTACCTGCTGCGCATGTTGTTCAGCCAGGGCATCAGCCTGGATGCACTGGGACTCGCGCGCGCCGATGGCACCGGTGGCGAGGCCGATCCGGCGGCGGTGTGGCAGCTGTTCGCGGATCACTACCACCTGTTTCGCGGCACGCCCACGCGCCTGTGGATGGACCATGTGTTCGGCGTCGTGTTCGGCATCGACGCGCCGCTGACGCCGGGCGCCGCCGCCGAGTTCTACGCCGAGATCAACCGCCAGCTGGCGACGCCGGCCTTCTTGCCGCGCGCGCTGTTCGAACGCTTCAACATCGAGCTGCTGGCCACTACCGAATCGCCGCTCGATCCGCTGGATGCGCACCAGCGCCTCGCCGCCGACCCGTGGTCGGGGCGCGTGATCACCACCTTCCGGCCCGACCCGGTGCTGGACCCCGAGTACGAGGGTTTCGCCGGCAATGTCCGAGAGCTTGCGCGCCTGTCGGGAGTCGCATGTGATACGTACGGCGGCTATCTGGACGCGCTGCGCGAGCGCCGCGCATTTTTCCGGACGATGGGCGCCACCGCCACCGATCACGGCCACCCGTCCGCGCACACCGCCGACCTGCCGCGCGTGCGCTCTGAGGCGCTGTACGCCGACGCGCTGCAAGGACGCTTGTCAGCAGAGGATGCAGAGTTGTTTCGCGGGCAAATGCTCACCGAAATGGCGCTGATGAGTCTCGACGACGGCATGGTCATGCAGCTGCACCCCGGTGTGCACCGCAATCACAACGCGCAACTGTTCGCACGCTACGGGCGCGACAAGGGCGCGGACATTCCGGTGGCAGGCGAGTACGTGCGCAACCTGCAGCCGCTGCTCGATCGCGTCGGCAACGAGGAGGCGTTCACGCTGATCCTGTTCACGCTGGATGAGAGCACCTACGCCCGCGAGCTCGCGCCGCTCGCCGGCCACTACCCGGCGCTGCGCCTCGGCCCGCCGTGGTGGTTCCACGACAGCCCCGAGGGCATGCTGCGCTACCGCCAGCAGGTGACGGAGACGGCGGGTTTCTACAACACCGCCGGCTTCAACGACGACACACGCGCTTTCCTGTCCATCCCGGCGCGACATGACGTGGCGCGGCGGATGGACTGCCGCTGCCTCGCGCGCTTGGTGGCCGAGCATCGCCTCGGCATGGACGAGGCGCGCGAGCTGGCAGTGGATCTCGCCTACCGCCTCGCCAAAACGGCCTACCGGTTGTAGCGCGATGCAGCGCTTGCAACCGCAGACACTCGGGCAGTTGCAAGCTGCCGTGCGACACCCGGGTTACGACCGTGCGCAGCTGCGTGCCGGCATCCTGCACTTCGGTATCGGCGCGTTCCATCGCGCGCACCAGGCGGTGTACACCGACGCCGCGCTCGCGGCCGCAGGCGGCGACTGGGGAATAATTGGCGTATCGCTGCGCAGCGACGCAGTGGCGCAACAGCTCGATCCTCAGCAGGGCCTGTATTCGGTGCTGGCCGAAGACGGTGAGCACGCTGAAATTCAAGTGATCGGTGCGGTGTTGCGGGTACTGGTGGCGACGCGCGAGCGTGAAGCGGTGGTGGCGGCTATCGCCGACCCGAGTATTCACATCATCACACTCACCATTACCGAAAAAGGCTATGCGCTCGCCGCCGACGGCGAAACGCTGAACGTGGCCGAGCCGACCATCCGCGCCGACCTCGCTGCGCCGGAATCACCCGGCTCCGCCATCGGCCTGCTGGCGCTCGGCCTGCGCACACGCCAACAGCAGGGCGGCGCGCCGCTGACGATACTCAGTTGCGACAACCTGGCGCGCAACAGCCACAAGCTGCGCGCTGTGCTGGGCGACTACCTGCGCCTTGCGTTTCCCGACGTGCTGCCCTGGCTGGCGCAGTCGGTGCGCTTTCCCTGCTCGGTGGTGGATCGCATCGTGCCGGCGATGACGGCAGCCGCGCGCGCGCACCAGTCGCAACTGCTGGGCCTCGACGACGCCGGGGCGGTGGCGACCGAGCCCTTCAGCCAGTGGGTGATCGAGAATGACTTCGCGACCGGCCGCCCTGCGTGGGAGGTGGCCGGCGCGCGCTTCGTCACTGACGTGGAACCTTATGAAGCGATCAAGCTGCGCCTGCTCAATGCCAGCCACTCCGCGATCGCCTGGTGCGGATTGCTTACCGGTTGCGCCACCGTCGACGCCGTGATGGCCGACCCCGCGCTGCGCGGCTACATCGAGCGGCTGATGACGCAGGAGCTGATGCTGAGGCTCAGCGCGCCGTCGGGATTTGACCTCGACAGTTATCGCGACGCGCTGCTGCAACGGTTTGCCAATCCGCGATTAGCGCACCGCTGCGCGCAGATCGCCATGGATAGCAGCGAGAAGATCGCCCAGCGCTGGCTGCCGGCCCTGCAATCTGGCCCCGCGCCGCTGTTGTGCCGTGCGCTGGGGGCGTGGTGTCACGCCGTGCTGTGCACTGACATCGCGCTCGACGACCCGCGCGCCGCGCAGTTGCTGGCATGGCGTGAGAGCGAGGCGCCGATGGGTGTGCGCATTGAGGGTGTGCTCGCGAATGCGCGCATCACGGCGGACACCGTGCCTGAGTTTGCCGGTGTGTGCGCAGCGGTTGAGGCGGAGCTTACGGTTCTGCGCACGCAAGGCCGGTTCCCTCTGCAGTTTTAAGACCAATTCCCTTTACGCAGGCACCAGAAGCTAACACTAACGAGAAACAAGGGTTGCACCACGTACATTACCGGACGGTTACATAGATGTGACCCATACAGGAAATGTTGGTGTGGCTTGAGAGTGGGTGTAAGTGGGTGTAAATGGGTGTAAATGGGTGCGTTTTTAGTTTAAAGTTCGGTGAATGCTTAATACAGACACCATCCATATCACCCCCGAGATTCTGCGCCTCATCGCCAGGATCGACGAGTTTAAAGGCGCCTGGCGCGCCTTGGGCACGCTGGCGCCCGACCGCCTGTCGGCCTTGCGCCGGGTGGCCACCATCGAGAGCATTGGCTCCTCCACCCGCATTGAGGGCAGCAAGCTGTCCGACCGGGAAGTGGAGCAGCTGCTGTCGAACCTGGAGATCAAATCATTCACCACTCGCGACGAGCAGGAGGTGGCCGGCTATTCTGAGCTGATGGAATTGGTGTTCTCGTCGTGGCGGGATATCCCGCTCACCGAGAACCACATCAGGCAGTTGCACCAGAACCTGTTGCGCCACAGCGAGAAAGACACGTGGCATCGCGGCAACTACAAAACCAACTCGAACAGCGTCACTGCTTTCGACGACGCCGGCGCGCAGATTGGCGTTGTGTTTCAAACAGCGTCGCCGTTCGATACACCCCGCCTGATGACGGAACTGGTAGCCTGGGTAAACCAGGAGCGCGAAACGGCCCGGCTGCATCCGCTGTTAATCATTGCCCTGTGCATTGTTGTGTTCCTGGAAATCCACCCTTTTCAGGATGGCAACGGGCGACTCTCCCGAGTGCTGACCACGCTCCTGCTCCTGCAAGCCGGCTACACCTACGTGCCGTACAGCTCGCTGGAGAGCGTGATCGAGCAGGGCAAGGACGCCTACTACCTGGCTTTGCGGCAGACGCAGGGCACGATACGTACAGAGTCGCCGAACTGGCAGCCGTGGCTGGTGTTCTTCCTGCGATCCCTGGCCGAGCAGGTGCGGCGTCTGGAGAAGAAGGTCGAGCGCGAGAAGATCATGCTGGCGACCATGCCGGAACTACAGCTTCAGATCGTCGAGTTCACCCGCGAGCATGGTCGCGTCACCATTGGCGAGGTCATCAAACTGACCGGGGCCAGCCGCAACACACTGAAGCAGCACTTCCGGGCGCTGGTCGAGCGCGGCGCGCTGAACCAGCACGGCAGCGGTCGGGGGGTTTGGTACGACTTGCGCTGATGGTTTTTCCAAGACCATGCTACAAACACGGGCCGGCTCTCACTGCCTTGTGCCAACCGGGTGGTTCCGCCTCGGATCGGCATCGTGCGGAACAAGCCGCTCACGAACAAATATATTGCGCCAGCGTGCATGGAAGCAATCCGTCTCACTCCACGCCGTTTATGCTTCACCTGGAGGATTTGCGCACTACGGTAATCTCGTTCGCAGTTTCGTCGCGCAACGCCCAGCAGCGATCTCCCAGCAGTCCAAACCGTTCTATAATCGCGCTGTCAATGGTTGCTCCTACCATTGATTTAACGGGATAACGCCACAACTCCTTCACGATTCCAACACGTTGCAACATTTGGTCCCTCCGATGTCTCCGGCCGCACACCCTCAGCGAAAGCGTACTACCTTCGAATTCTGAAAACCCATCCATGTCATAGTCCAGAATCTATTGACCACGCCCGCGCCCGTCTCATGCCCGTTTCCTGGTCTCGCACACGGCCTGCGACCGATATTGCCTGGCTCTGATGCCTGTCACATGACCGGAGGCGTCTTTCCCGGTTCGGTCTGCTGTATTTGCGGTACCAGCTCCTGCCGCTTTTTCACAACGTCCGTCAGCGGTTGCTTACGCAATCGCGCGACTTCATCGACTGAATAAGGCGCATGGTCCCGCATCGATGCGACGGGGCCGAACGTAAACAGCATCCAGTTGAGGACATTTGTGAGTTCCTGATCGGACAGCGGTGACAATGCGACGCCCGGCACCTGCACCAGGTATTCTCGTCCGCCAGCGACATCGAGGAACTTCGCGACGTGATTGCGCAGCGCGGGGATACTGTCCAGCCCGCCGGTGCCATCCGCAAGGTGGCAGCCCTGGCATTCGATTTTATAAAGCGTTTCGGGATCGTCGGCTCGCAGCGACCCTGACAGCGCACACAGCAGCAGGAAGACTTCGAGAGTTACGAAGCCGTGTGTGATCCGGCGCCACCCGCCCACTGCGCCGTGCATCACGACTCCTGCACACCGATCACCACGCTGACGGTGCTGTTGTACACCACGCCGGCTTCGCCCATGCACCAGTCGATGTCGTTGCTTTTGCTCGGGTAGTAGACCGGCTTGTCGCCCTCGTTGCGGTGGCAGAAGCAGCGCTGGCAGGTGGTTTTGCCGCAGCAGTCGTTGTACGAGACGATGTAGTGTTTGTTGTCCGCCGGGTTGAGGCAGGTGCCGATCCAGGAGACCGGCGACATCTCGGTGCCGGGCGGGCAGGAGCTCGCGGTGCCGCCGCAGCAGCTGGAGATGAAGCCGTCGATGGAGCAGTAGCGCCAGTAGTTGCAGTCGTGGATGTCGCCCTCGGGCGTGGCGGGGTCGGGTTCGCCGTTCGTAGCGGGAGAGGCCGCTGCGGCGCGGGCGATGGGCAGCAGCGGCAGGCTGCCGGCTCCGACGAGTATCAGCCCCAGCCGATTGAGAAAGCCGCGCCGCGAGGTGTGCCGGGCGAGCTGCCGGGTGCGCGATGCAATGAAGCGATCGAGACGGCTGGGTCTGTGCGTGGGTGGGTGCGCTGTGTTGCTCGTTGACATGTGATTGGAGTCAGTCACTGGCCAGATACTCCTGCAGCGATGCCACGCCGCGCTCGTGGGCTTCAAACAGGCTTTCCAGGTGTTCCCGGGAATTGACCAGGCCCTTGGCGCGAATCACGCCGGCCTTGTCGATCAGCGCGGCAAACGGCAGTTTCTCCACCACGAACGCAAGGCCGAGCAGGTGAGAGATGACATAGCGATTCTGGTCGAGCCTGTGCGTCTCGATAAACTGCTGGTGCTGGCGCCGGTCGTCCGCCGATTCGCCGTCGCTGGCGAGAATCACCTGCAGCGGATGCACGGCGTTCTCCGTTCGCGCTACCGAATGGACGATGGGCAGCAGCGTCTTGCACACGGGGCAGGTGGGCGAGACGAACAGCAACAACGTGCTGTTCACGCCATCGGCCAGCGCAATGGTGCTGCCGTCGTACGCCAGCAGCTGGCTTACGGGCGATACTTCTCCGGGCCGCGGGCCGCGCGGGTTCATCAGCGCGCCAGCGGGGAACACGCGCTCGTGCAGCACGCCGATCTGGCGCATCAGCGCGAATACCACGAGCGCCAATGTGGCGACCACCACCCACAGCACGGCATTGGAAACTTCGAGCGCACTCACGGGCGCACCTCGCGGCGCAGCGCGAGAAACCGGCGCTGGCGCTGCTCGTTGGCGATGGCCAGTTCTATGCTGCAGTACACCAGGATCACGGTGATGCCGGCGGGCACGACGGTGGCCAGTTCCAGCAGCGATATATCGCGCGATGCGACAGGCAGCATCGCGATCAGTGAAAGCAGGATCAGAAAAGTGTTTCTCACCACTAGCGCCCAGCTGATGGCCTGCTCGGACGCGCCCCCGCAGCCGCAGTCGATGTCCTCCCTGCCGCGTCGCAGGTTGATCGCCAGTGCCGCCGTGTACAGTGCCAGCAGCCCGCCGGCGAGGTAGGGCGGCAGCGGCCACACCCACGCGGGCAGCGTACACGCGAGCACCAGTTCCACGAAGGGGAGCAGCCACGAAAATGCGGGCAGCAGCGCAGCGGGCAACAGGTGATACGCCTGCAGCTGCGCGCGAAAGTGCGGCAGGTCGCGCGCCTTGTGCCAGGCGGCGCGCAGGAACACAAACGCCAGCAGCATGCGGACGATGATCGCGAGCGTCAGCGCGATGCTCATGGCGGCGCGCCCCAGCCCGGCAGCTGCAGGATGAGGTTGGAGTAATTGCCCGTGGTGACGCGGCGCTGGAACGTCATGTCGGTCGCATCGTACAGCGCCACCATGCCGGTGAACTGGCCGCTGAGCAGCAGTGTCGGGTGCGCGCCCTGCGTCACCACAATGGCGTCCGGCCTCGCCTGCGGCTCCTGCAGGCTGAAGCCGGTCATCACGTTGTACAGCTGGTTGAAGGGCCACGGCCATTCGGTGCCGAACTCCGTCGGCACGCCGGAGAAGGTGAAGCCGGGGCTCACCAGTGCGTACTCCCCGGTCTTCTTGTGGGTGGCGAGGTCGAAGGTCCACAGGTGCGTGCCGCCGGATTTGTGCGTGTCGACCTCGCCCTGGTGCAGCAGCACATAGGCGGTGTTGCTGGGTGCGTGAATCGCGAGCAGCTGCCGCCCGCCGATGCGCCAGCGCGCGGCGCGTTCTTCATCGCTAACCAGCGGCCACGGTTTGGCGAACAGCGCCGCCGTATCGGTGGCATCCGCCGCGACGTTCACGCTGTAGAGGTAGCCCTCGAACGAGACGAAGTACCAGGTGTTGCCGACGCGCACGCCTTTCTCCGTGAGCGGATCCCGCTGCGGGTCGAACCAGCGTTCGGTACGCTGCGTGCCTTGCAGTGTGCCGTCCGCGTTCAGCGTCACGAACAGCAGCGCGCCGTCCGCGCAGATCAGCATGATGCGCCGCTCGCCCGCCGCGTAGGTGAGCGAGCAGCCCGGCGTCGGGATTTCCGCCACGAAGCGCCGCGCCTTGACATCGACGATGCTGATCGATGTCGCTGGCGTCATGTTGAACACGGCGAGGAATCGTTCGTCGTCGGTCAGCGTGGCATTGGCGCTGGGTAACGGATTGTGGGCGCGTTTGGGTGGCAGGATGACCTCGGCCACCGGCGTGAGCGTGCGGCTGTCGTAGATGGCGACGAGATCGGTGCGCTCGCCCCGGCTGCCGCGCGAGTAGTACGTCTCCGGCACATAGAATTCCCGCGCGTTGCGCGCCGGGAACACCGGCGCGGTAATGCCCCAGCCGCCGTCGACGCTGCCGAGCACTTTGTCGTGGGCAAAATCCACCAGCGCGACGCGCTCCAGCACCGGGTCGCTGGTCCAGAACCATGTCCCGCTGAACGGCTCGGGCAGGGTCTCGCTCCGCCCGATCGTCTCGACCGGCACCTCGGCCCGGGCCAGCGCCGCCAGCAGCAGCGTCGCGGTCAGCAGCGGGCGGGCGCGGGCGATCACCTCAGTGGCGATCCAGCAGGCGGTGGAGCTGCTGCTCGAAATTGCGGTTCTGCTGCCGCAGCGCCTCGTTTTGCCGCAGCAGGTCGATCACCATCGCCACCGCCACCCAGTCGATGTCGAGGTCGGCGTGCAGGCGCACGGCCTTGCGCAGCCAGTAGACGCTCGCGGTGTCGAACTCCCAGTCCACCTGCGGCCCGGCGCTCAATGGTTGCGCGATACCGTGCTCGACGATCTCCACTATCACCTGTTCGCTGTAGCCCTCGCACTGGCACAGTTCGCGCAGTGACATGCTCCACACCAGTTCCGTCATCGTCAGTTGCTCCACTGTGTTCTGGGGTCAAAGCGGGCCTTGTCCGAGAGCGCCTGCCACAGCGCCTTCACCTCGGCATTCGCCGCAGGCGGCATCACCACCTTGAGCAGGGCGAACAGGTCGCCGCTGCCGGTTTTCATCGGCAGACCCTTGCCCTTGATGCGCAGCCGCTGTCCCGCCTGGCTGTTGGGTGCGACGGTCAGGTTGATTTTCCCACTTAGCGTCGGCACCGTGATCTTCGCGCCCAGCGCGGCCTCCCAGGGTGCGAGCGGCACGGTGACCACGAGGTTGTGGCCCTCCACGTCGAACAGCGGGTGCGGTACCAGGCGAATGTGCAGGTAGAGATCGCCGTTAGGGCCATCGCCCAGCCCGGCCCCACCCTGGCCCTTCAGGCGGATGCGCTCGCCATCGGCCACGCCGGCCGGGATTTTGACGCTCAGGCTCTTTTTCATCTCCCGCACCTGGCCGTTCTCGTACACCGGGATCGCATACTCGACGCGCTTGGACGTTTCCGCGAGCGTTTCCTCCAGGAAGATGGGCATTTCGATTTCCGCGTCCTGGCCGCGCAGGCCGGACTGCTGCTGGCGGAAGCCGCCCGCACCGCCGCCGAAGATGGAATTGAAGAAATCCGAGAAGTCGCCTTCGAAATGCCGCCCGCCCGCGCCGCCGCCCTGCCAGCCGGGCGGTGGTTCGAAGCCGCCGCTGCGGTTGCCGCCGGCCTGGGCGCGATACTGTCGCAACTCGTCGTACTCCGCCCGGCGCTCGGCGTCTTTCAGCACCTCGTAGGCTTCGGCCACTTCCTTGAACTTGTCTTCTGCGCCCTTCTCGGGATTCACATCCGGGTGGTACTTGCGTGCCAGCTTGCGATACGCCGTCTTGATGTCTTTCTGTTCCGCGTCCGGCTGCACGCCGAGTATCTGATAGTAGTCCTTGAATTCCATCGCACCTTCTGCCCGTGAAGAAAATCGTCCGCAATGCGGCTCGCACTCCATTGTAGCCGCTTCGTTGGCGTCGCGTCGCGCCTATGGTCAGGGTTGGGTGATTCCTCTATCCTTCCCCGGCGTCGCGGCGCGTTCGACCGCTTCCGCACTGCTTTCCTCGCACCTGAATCCGTGGAGCTCCGATGACCGAGAAATGCCCTTTTCAGTTCGACCTCATGAACCCGATGACGCATCACAGGCAGCTGCCCTTCGCGGCGTTTGCAACGCTGCGCGCGCAGTGTCCCGTATCCTTCCAGGGCGGCGCACCGGAGCATGGCGGGGATTTCTGGGCCATCACCCGGCGCGAGGACCTCGATTTTGTCTCCAAGAACCCGGACAAGTTTTCCTCCAGCGCCAACCTTGCGCACCCGCAACCGGGCGGCGCCGACCCGGCCTCCATGGACATCATGCGCCAGCTCATCATCAACATGGACCCGCCGGACCACATCAAGTACCGCCGCGTGGTGCGCAATGCCTTCACCAGCAAGGCCGTCGATGCGCTGGAGCCTTTGCTGAGGGAGTTCGCGAAGAACATCGTCGACAAGGTGGCCGCCCGCGGTGAGTGCGAGTTCGTCGCCGATGTCTCCGCGGAAATGCCGCTGTTCGTGATCTGCGCGCTGATGGAAATGCCGGCCGACAAGCGCCAGACCTTCGCCAGCCTGGTGGACGTCATGATCGGCATGGACGACCCGGAGCTGGACGTGACGGCCGAAATGGGCCAACTGGCGGCGGCGCAGATCTTCGAGATCGCCATGGAGCTGGCGGCGAACCACAAGGCGAATCCGCAGGGCGGTACCATCATCGACGCGCTGCTGAGCGGTGTGGTCGAAGGGGAAACGCTGAACGAGTTCGAGTTCTGCACCTTCTTCCTGATTCTCATAGCAGGCGCGGTCGAAACCACGCGCACCGCGACCAGCCAGGGCATGCGCCTGCTGATCGAACATCCCGAACAGCACCGGATGCTGATCGACGACCCCTCGCTGATTCCCGATGCCATCGAGGAGATCCTGCGCTTCTACCCGCCTTTCATCCACATGCAGCGCACCGCAACCGAGGACATCACGCTAGGTGGCATGGCGATCAAAAAAGGCGATCTGGTCAAGCTGTTCTACCCCTCCGTGAACCACGAGACAGAGGTGTTCGGGGACGATGCACAGGTGTTCGACATCACCCGCGCCCGGCGCATGAGCGACCTGAAGAACCAGCACCGCACTTTCGGCGTGGGCCAGCACTTCTGCATCGGCTCGCACCTGGCGCGCAAGGAACTGTGCGTGATGTTCGAGGAGATCATTCCGCGACTGCGCAATCCGCGCCTGGTGGGCGAGCCGCACTACCTGGTCTCGAACTTCATCCCCGGCATCAAGCGCATGCACATCCGCTTCGATCCCGAAACCTGATACCCACAAACCACTACCCACCACCAACAATAACGAGAGGACTTTCCCATGCTGCAAAAATTCATCTGGTGGACCGGACTATCGGATTTCCTGGTCGGCGCCGGTACATGGGCGGGTGCGCTCGGCGTCGCCATGGCAGCCGAGCCGGTGAAGGGCCAGTTCGTGCCGCTCATCACGCTCGGCACCTTTCTGGTGATGGCGGCGTCGCTGCTGATGTGGTCCTCGCACGACATGCGCAATCGTGCGCCGGTGTTCTTCTGGCAGGGCCTGGTGCGCCTGTCTGCGGTGGCGGCGGTGATCTACGCGGTGCCCAATCTGCTGTCGGAGCGCTGGGAGTATGCGCTGCTGGCCATCGACGGACCCATCGGGCTGGTGTACGTGCTCGGTGCGATGAAGGTCACGGGGTGTTCCTTCGTGCAGTTGCTGGGGTGCAGGACGGCGCGGGCCTGAGTACAGGTGAGCGCACTTCCTTGGTGCAGGCAACGGAGAGTGTTGCTCTGCAATTCGCAGATGAGCTCCGTCGCCGGCCGTGGCGGTGCAGCCCCCCGCAGCTCAGACGGCTGAGATATTCGCTGCGGGGGACTGCACCGCCACGCCCTCGCAGAGTGAATGTGCAGGGAGTTGAACCGTTCATGTCACGCGCGATGGCAGTCGGAGTGGGTGCTGGCCTCGCGGCGAATATCTCAGCAGTCTGAGCAAGCGAGGCCAGCACCCACTCCGACTGCCGCACACAGCACTGAACCAAACCAAACCAAACCGAACCGAGTGCACCGCCCTCCGCCGCGCGCAGCACGGCACAGATACGTACTTTACTCCAGCCAGAGGATTTTCTTGTAGTCGAAGCCACCCTGTATTGTGGGCTTCACGATTTCAAAGTACGGGGAGATATCAAAATCCCGCGGCGTGAAGTGCGTGTAGTGCGTCGTCGCCATCAGCACATCGTCGCAGTGCCCGGGCGCGTCACCCTGGCAGACCTTCAGGTGCTGTGGGAGGATCGGGTAGCGCACGGACTGGAACGCCTGCGCGATAAGCGTGGAGCAGATGGCGCGGGTCGGGTCGCCGCTGCCGAGGGCGAGCAGGTAGCGGCGATACTTCGACGGCACCGGCGGCGTCGGGACCAGATAGCGCAGCAGGTCGATGATGTTGCGGGTGTCGTAACGGTAGCCCAGTCGCTCCTGCACGAACTGTATGGTGGCCTGCCTGTCCTGCTCGGTGAGTTTGTGCGGCCGGCAGATGCGCAGGTTGTAACCGACGTACTTCGACACCGGCGAAGCGATCACGCCCTCGACCAGGTCGGCCTCCACGACAAAGCCACTGCCATCCTCTCGCACGCCCATGTACATGCACACGTGTGACCAGGTGGAGTGTGTCAGGTACTTGATGGCGGTGCTGACCCTGCTGTTGCCTTCCACCAGGATGAGATCGCCCGGCTTGAGTGCCTGGTCCAGCTGCTCCAGCGTGAGCACGGAAAATTTCTCATAGCTTGCCCGCGGCTGGGTGAGGTAGCGGGCGAGGCGCGAGCCGATAGTCTTCAGGACGACGTTCATGTCACCTCTTCTCCCAGTGGAATCGGGGCGAAAAACAGGCCCGGCCAGCATAGAGCGACGCTGCGGAAAAATCCACGTTGAAGGCAAGCCTGCACCAACCCTGACTACCACTGCGCCGAACCGGCCCTCAGATAAGAGGTCGTCAGTCGATTGCAGAAAACCGCGCCGATGCCAAGCGCGCGTTATTCGACTACACTGGTAAGTGCAGTAGGAGTATGCGGAGAACGTTCAACAACTAAAACTGTCAGGAGAAAACAACAATGGCCACGACGAAAGCAAAAACCAGAGCCAAGGTAACTCGCAAGCGCACAGTGAAGGGAGGGATTTCTGCCAGCAGCGCCGCTCAAAAGCTCGCCAGTTACATGGAGGAGATCAAGATCGGCAATTATTCCTGGGACGATGTGCTCAAAAGCACCGGCAAGAACATGGAAGCGGTAGCGGAGGCGAATCGCGCCATCATCGACGGCTATTCGGATATCGCCAAACGGCAGTACGAAATGCTCAAGGGCCTATTACGCGAGCTGCGCAAAGTCCGGGGCGACCGCGATGAAGTCGTGAAAGAACTCAAGCGTGTAATCGAGCGCGCGAAGAAAGACGCACAGACCCTGCAGAAGATGGCGAGCGCCACCAATAGCAAGGCGCAGCGCATCGTGAAGCGTCGCGCCGAGGCCAATCTCAAGGCGTGGAAACTGCTGGTGGCCGAAGCCCGCAAATCCATCAGCGGCAGGGCGCCGGCGGTCGCGCAGGCCGTGGGGATGTCAAGCCCGGCACCCAAACGCAAAGCGGCCGCCAAGAAAAAGAAAGCCGCCCCAAAGAAGAAGGCCGCCGCCAAACGCAAGGCAGCGCCGAAGCGCAAAGCCGCACGGCGGTAATCCCGCGCCCAAGCTGAGCGGGTAGCTGTTTTCCCGCCAGCGCTCCACGCCCCGCGCCATGGCGATGGCGCGGGCGAGCCCCATTCTCCGCAATCACTCGTCAACCACGCCCGCCCACCAATACCTACGCTAGGCAGTACCAGCTGCGTTCACTATGATGCAACTGAAAGGCGTCACCAGGGGTAGCAAACGATGAAGATGGGATTCGCAGGCCTCGGCAAAATGGGCGGCAACATGGTGCGGCGGTTGCGACGCGGCGGCATCGAGGTGGTGGGTTTTGATCGCGATGCCGCCGTGGTGGACGCGCTGGCCGGCGATGTTGGTATCACCGCAGCCTACAGCCTGCAGCAGTTGGTTACCGAGCTGCCTGCGCCCCGGCTCGTGTGGCTGATGCTGCCGGCGGGCGAAGTGACGGAGGCGGCGGTGCAGCAGGCGCTGCCGCTGCTCACGCCCGGCGATGTGCTGGTCGACGGCGGCAACAGTTTCTACAAGGATTCGATGCGCCGCGCGGCCGAGGCCGAGGCTGCCGGTGTGCACTTTGTCGACGCCGGCGTGTCCGGCGGAATCTGGGGGCTGGAGCAGGGGTATGCGCTGATGGCAGGCGGCGCGCCGCAGGCCTTTGCGCATGTCGAGCCCGCTGTGCGAGTGCTGGCGCCGGATCCTGACACAGGCTGGTTGCACTGCGGCCCCGCCGGCAGCGGCCACTTCGTCAAGATGATTCACAACGGTATCGAGTACGGCATGATGCAGGCGTACGCGGAGGGCTTTGCGCTGATGAAGGCGCGCGCGGACTTTGGTCTCGACCTCGGCGCCATCGCCGAGATGTGGCGCCACGGCAGCGTCATTCGCAGCTGGCTGCTGGATCTCACCGCGCAGTTCCTCGCGTCCGACCAGCAACTTGCGGATGTCGTACCCATCGTCGCCGATTCCGGCGAAGGCCGCTGGACCGCAATGGAAGCCATCGAGCAGGGTGTGCCGGCGCCGGTGATGAGCCTGGCCCTGATGATGCGCAACGCCAGCCAGGGCGGCGATGATTACAGCGCGAAACTGCTGGCCAAGATGCGCCAGGGTTTTGGCGGCCACGCGCTGGGCCAGGAGCGCGGCCAGTGATCGCGCCCTGCCAGTTCGTTATCTTCGGCGCCTCGGGCGACCTGTCGATCAACAAGCTCCTGCCCGCGCTGTATCACCTCGACTGCGCAGGCAGGCTGCCCGAGGGTATGGCGATGGTCGGCGTCTCGCGCCGCGAGTTCGACACCGGGCAGTGGCAGGCATTCCTGTTGCAGGAGTTGCCGTCGCGCCTCGGCGAGGACTACCGCGAGGCCGAGCTGCGGCGGTTTGTCAGTCGCTTTGCCCATGTGCCCCTCCTGCACAGCGACCCTGCGCATTACGCGAAGCTGAAGGAGGAACTCGCCAGGCCGCGCGAGGGCGTGTGCGCCAATGTCGTGTTCTATCTCGCGATCCCGCCCTCTGAATTCATCGAGGTGGTCAGCCAGCTCGACGCTGCCGGCCTGAGCGGTCGCCTGTTCGGCAACCGCGTGGTGGTAGAGAAACCGTTCGGCCACGACCTTGAATCCGCGCGGGAACTTAACCGGCACCTGCACCAGCACTTCGAAGAAGAGCAGATCTTTCGCATCGATCACTACCTCGGGAAGGAAACGGTGCAGAACCTGCTGGTATTCCGCTTCGCCAACAGCCTGATCGAGCCGATCTGGAATCGCACCTATATCGATCACGTGCAGATCACCGTGGCCGAAAGCAAGGGCATCGGCAAACGGGCGGGTTACTTCGACAGCGTCGGCACGTTGCGCGACATGCTGCAGAACCACATGATGCAACTGCTCTCCGTGGTGGCGATGGAACCGCCGTCGCAGATGGAGGCAAACGCGCTGCGCGACGAGAAGGTAAAAGTCCTGCGCGCGATTCGCCCCTTGCAGCCGGACACCGTGGATGCGTGCGTAGTGCGCGCCCAGTACGGCGCGGGCGGCGCAGTTGCGTACCTGGACGAGCCGGGTGTCGCGGCGAACTCCACCACTGAGACCTTCGTCGCCGCGAAATTCCACCTCGACAACTGGCGCTGGTCGGGCGTGCCTTTTTACCTGCGCACCGGCAAGCGCCTGCCGCAGGATCTCACGCTGGTAAGCCTGCGCCTGAAGCGGCCGCCGCTGCAGTTGTTCCGCGAGGCGGGCGCGAGCGGGCTCGACCCGAACTGGATCGTGCTGTCGATACAACCGCAGGAGAGCATGCATATAGAAATGCAGGCCAAGGACCCCGGCCTCGACCTGCGGACACGCACGCTGCAGCTGCAGGCGTTCCTCCGCCACGAGGATGAACGCGCGCTAGGTGCCTACGAAACGCTGCTGCTGGATGTGATCGAAGGCGATCGCAGCCTGTTCATCCGTTTTGACGAAGTGGAGTGCTCGTGGAGCGTGGTCGAGCCAATCCTGCGTCGCTTCGACAGCGAGCGCGGTGCCATCCACCGCTACGCGGCCGGCACCTGGGGCCCCGAGCAGGCCGGCGCATTATTCGAGCGCGCCGGACAGCACTGGCGCAGCCAACTCTAACGTGCCGCCGCGCGTCCACGCGTTTGATACACAGGCACTGTTGCTCGATGCACTCTATAGCCGTATCGACGCGCTGGCGGCCAACTGTCTGGCGCGGCAGGATCGGTTCAGCATCATCCTCGCCGGTGGCAGCACGCCGCGCGCGCTGTACCAGCGGCTGCGGCGGCTGTCGACAGACTGGCATCGGTGGCAGGTCTACTTCGGCGATGAACGCTGTCTTAGTGCAGGCCACCCGGAACGCAACGACACCATGGCCGGTGACGCCTGGCTGGATCACGTCGCCATCCCTGCCGCCCATATCCACCGCGTGCCGCCGGGCACTGAGGCGCACGCCGCGGCGCGCGCGTATGACGCAGTACTGGCGCAGGCGCCGGGCTTCGACCTCGCACTGCTCGGGCTCGGCGAGGACGGCCATACGGCGAGCCTGTTTCCGCATGATGCGCGTATCCCGGAGGCCACGGAGCTGGCGCTTGCGGTGACCGACGCGCCAAAACCGCCGCCGCAACGTGTCAGTCTCAGCGCGCGCTGCTTGAGTTCGGCTGACGCGGTGTGGTTTCTGGTGACGGGTGCGGGCAAGCGACAGGCACTTGAGGCGTGGCTGGCGGGAGCACCGCTGCCGCCGCGGTGGATTCAGCCGCGCGCGGGAATCGACGTGTTTACCGATATCGGGATCAAGACGTGACGCAGGGCTTTCCTGCCGTCACGTAGTGTGCACATCGCAGGCATAAAAAAGCCCACTCATGGTGGGCTTCACAGTGCCGTAGTCGGTTACAGAACAAGGAACGCAGGCGTGCGGTCCACTTCATGTCGTTGCGTCAGAAAGTTCTCCGCCACCGCATGAAACACACGAGTCGTTGAATGCCCGTCACTGCAGAAATTCAAACCAGAGTGAACCTTCGGTGTCTGCCAGCTCGATCAGGCGATCTTCCAGAAAATCATAGATCATCCGGTTGGGCTGCAGGGAGTTCGCGGGATTCACGGCGATGGGTTCCAGCAGCGCGATCTGATGGTTCGCGGAAACGTAGATGTTTGCCCGTTCGTCGAACAGGCGTTTCTCGGTAATGGCGCCGTCGGCGGCGATCCGGGACACGTAGACCCCTTCAGCGCAGCGATACCACAACACTTCGTTGCTGGGACCCCGGGCAGCAGTGGGGTTGCAGTCGTCCGTGTCCGCCGAGTAGCCCACGGTATACGATTTGCCTGAGATGAGGTTGGTGATGGTCAATTCCACGCCGTTTGTGGCGTGTGTCAGGTAGCCGAGTCGCTGCCCCTGGGGCAGCCAGAGTGGGGCGATGAGGCCGGAAAAATCGGTGCTCACCACCTGTGTTTCCCCGGTGCTGACACGGTAGGCGTACAACTCGGCCGCGTCGCCCTCCAGTTCGCGGTTCCAGGCGAGCCAGCGCTTGTCCGGCGAAGGCACTACCTGCCATGGCCCCGTGCGGGGCTGCGAAGTGAGCAGCGTGCCCTCGGTGTCCAACAGGTCGAAGCCGCCGAGCCTCGATACCAGGAAGCGCCGTTCGTCGATCCAGCGGACTATAAAGAAGTTGGGATAGTTGGCGATCGCCCGGCTGATCTTATCCGTATCCAGCAGGACCAGCGGCCCTGCCGGTCGCGACACGCTGGCGCCGGGAAGGGTTGGGCCGATGTACTGCGACTGCGAGTAGAGCAGCCTGCGACCGGCGGGTGACCAACTCAGGTCGAAGAGATTGGCGTCGCCGGACGTGGTGTCGATCAGCAGCGGTTCCGTCATTTCGACCAGGTCCAGCAGGTACAGGTTGGAGGACTGCGGAAGTAGCATCGCAACCGTGCGCGGTCTCGAACCCATCGCGGGGAGGTTGGAAGTGCCCTGGGCAGGATTTTGCATAGCGACGTCCTTTTCTGGCCGCGCGAGATCCACGACGAATAGACCTTGCCATGAGGGTGCGCGTGCCCGCAACCCGTTGCCATGCCCTGTACCTGCGCCTGCTATGCTTCGCGTGTACGAGCATTCCAAGAGGAGTCTGTATTGAACAATACCGCCGGCGTCAAGAGCGCATGACAGTGGTCGCGCAGCGTGTACTCGTGACCGGCGGTGGCGGTTACCTCGGACACCAGGTCGTTGCTGCGCTCGGTGCCGGACTCGCAGCCGACCCTGCTTCGAACGGCGAGCGCTGCGTCGTTTCGCTCGATCGGCGCGAGACACCCGCCGCCGACCGCCTGCCCGGTGTTCACTATGCGGCCGCCGACATACGCGATCCGGACCTTGCTGAGCGGTTGCGCGAGTACCGTATCGATACCGTCGTCCACCTTGCTGCGATCGTTACTCCGGGAGCGGCGTCGAACCGCGAGCTGGAGTACCAGATCGACGTCGAGGGCACGAGAAATGTCCTGCAGGCCTGCACTGCCGCTGGCGTGTGTCACATCGTCGTCTCGTCATCGGGCGCTGCCTACGGCTATCACGCCGACAACCCGGCATGGTGCGACGAGGCCGACGCGATCCGCGGTAACTTTGAATTTGCGTACTCGTGGCACAAGCGTCTCGTCGAGGAGATGCTTGCCGACTACCGCGAGCGCGAACCCCAATTGCAGCAGACGGTGTTTCGCATCGGCACTATCCTCGGCGCGACGGTGCACAACCAGATCACCGCGCTGTTCGACAATCCGCGGCCACTGGCCGTCGCCGGGTCGGGGAGCCCTTTCGTGTTCGTCTGGGATCAGGACGTCGTCGGCGCGATCCTGCATGCGCTCGCCGGCGCGCCGCCCGGCGTTTACAACGGCGCCGGCGATGGCCTGCTCACGATCCATGAGATCGCGGCGCGCATGGGCAAGCGGTGCCGCGTAGTGCCGGCGTGGCTGCTGCAGGCCGCGCTCTGGATGGGCAAGCACACCGGCACGACGCAGTACGGCCCCGAACAGGTGCGCTTCCTGCGCTACCGGCCGGTGCTCGCCAATCGGCGGCTGAAGGAAGAGTTCGGCTACTGCCCGCGCAAGACCTCGGCCGAAGTGTTCGATTTCTGGTGGGCCGCGCGTCAGCGCGCGGGCACCCGCGACAAAAAGGAGTGACTGCCATGACCGTATCCGCGCATGCCTCGCCGCTTCGCGCAACCCTGCTGTGTGCAGCCCTGTTCTGCGCCGCCACGGTACAGGCGACCACGGTCACCGTCCGCGACGAAACCGGCCAGCCGCTGCCAACGGTCAAAGTGCGCGAAGTCGCCGCCAGCCCGCGCCCGCTCGACACCTCCGACGGCGGATACCCGGCGCCGGGCAGGGCGAATACAGTCGATGCCGAAATCACGCGCTTCACGGACGCCGCTGGCCAGGCGACGTGGGCCGCACGCGACGCAGCGGTGCGCTACCTCGTTCGCAAACCGGGTTATCGCGACTTAACAGTCGATGTCGCGCAGGGGCAGGCCGACGTGTCGGTGACACTTGCGCGCGAAACCGACCCGATGAAGCTCGCGGAGGCCAAGCCGGCCAACGTCTGGCTCGGCGCGCTGGATCTCGGTGACGCCGAACGCAAACGGCACTTCATGCTGCAATGCGCGTTCTGCCACCAGCAGGGCAACGCTTTCCTGCGTCGCGAACGCAGCGCCGCCGAATGGAGCGATGCAATCCACCGCATGGTGCGCTACGGTTCGCGCATTTCGACCGCGGACCAGCGCACACTGCCTGAACTGCTGGAGCGCGGCTGGAAGACGCTGCGCGAGAACCCGTCACTGCTCGCCGAGCCTGCCCCCTGGGCGCCAGCGCTTGCCGGCACGACCATCACCGAGTGGCCGATTGGCGATGCGATGTCGCAGACCCACGACGACCTGCTCGCCGAAAGCGGCCTGGTGTACGTCGCCGACAACATCCAGGACCGGCTCTACGAAGTCGACACCAGGACCAACGTCGTCACCGTCTACCGCATTCCGCACCGCGATGGCGAACGCAACGGCGGCCTGCTGGCGGCGCGCCTGCGGGACTTCCCGCGCCACGACAGCACATCCAACGCGCATTCGCTCGCGCAGTCGCCGCGTGACGGCCATATCTTCATCACGCCGTCGGCGCAGCGCCGGCTGGTCGAGTTCGACCCGAAGACCAAAGCCTTCACGCTGCACGAGATGCCGGGCGGCTTCTATCCGCACACGATTCGTGTCGACGCGCAGGACCGCGTCTGGTTCACGCTCGCTCTGTCGAACCAGATCGCGATGTTCGATCGCGCCACGGCGAAGTTCACGCTCTACGACCTGCCACCGAGAACATTGGGCGAGCGCCTGACGACGGCGTGGATCAGGCCGATGTACAAGCTGATGAGCTGGGGCGTCCCGCTGGCCAACTGGCTGCCGATCGATCGCGCGTCGCACGGTGTTCCGCTGCCCTACGGTATTGACATCACACCCGACGGCAAGGCGTGGTTCGCGCGGTTGCACACCGACGAGATCGGCAACGTCGACCCCGCGACCGGGAAGGTGACGATGATCGCGACACCGTTCAAGGGGCCGCGCCGACTGCGCAGCGATGCGCAGGGCAACCTGTGGATCGGTGCCTTCCCCGAATCGGCGATCGCCCGCTTTGAACCGCGGACGGGATCTTTCACGCGCTATGATCTGCCTGTCGTACCACGCGGCAGCGATACGCCGTACTCGCTGAACATCGACAAACAACGCGGCATCGTCTGGGTCACTGGCAACCAGTCCGATGCACTGCATGCGCTCGACATCAGAAGCGGCACCTGGCGCAGCGTCCCGCTGCCGCGGCGCGTTGCCTTCACGCGCGATGTCGAGATTGCTGGCGACGGTTCCGTGTACGTCGCGACGTCGAATTTCCCGAGCTGGCACGTGGAGGACGCGCAGCCGACGCTGATCCGCGTCGAGCCTGGCGCGTTATGGACGAAGTAATGCCACTGCGGCAACTGTAGGCCAGGGCCGCTACGACACGTTCGCAACATCCAGGTAGCAGTCTGTCGAGTAGTAATTTGCTTCGGTTGCGTCGTGGTTGGGATACCAGACCTGGGCGAAAAAGGGATTGTGCGCGGCCTCCTCGTCGTAGGCCCAGCCCATTCTGGCCGGTTCGCATTGCGGACACCAATGGCCGCCTTTGAGCACGCTGTTGGGTGTCATGACAAACCGGTGTCCACGCCAGCATTCCCACTCCAGGGGTGTGAACAGATCACCGGGTTGCACGCTGGAAGCGCTGCACTTCCCGCCTCGGAACCGCGCTGCGCCCTGCATGTGGGCCAGGCCCAGCGCGCTGTCAGGCAGCGCTTCGTCGTAACCGTGATCGAGACGTCGATAGTCCCGGTAGTTTGGATGCCGGATGCCGTTCCAATGCGAAGGTATGGCCTCCCAGGCCTCCCTGTCCTTGAAAAAGGCCGAGATGCGATCCGCGAGGTCGTGCTGCACCCAGAACATCGTGGCATCCCGGGAGGAGGAGGCCAGCCGCCGCATCAAAAATCGGCGTATCAGAGCTTTTACCAGGGGCAGGCGCATTACATCGCGTATCACGGGCTTCGAGGGCAGCCTGACATACCATGGAGAGCCTTCCAGTACCGACGCAACGTACTCGTTCACGCCCATGGTCTGGAAGTGCAGGTAGTCGTTCAGCGTGCCGGAATCCTCGAACCACTGGCAGTGGAAATTCCGCAGTGCAAACCAGTTGCGCTGCGCCAGCTCATGCGGTTCTCCAAGGCCCAGCGCGCCGAAGATACGTTGCATCAGCTCGAAGTAAGTCAATCTGGCAGAGGCGCCGCCGCCGATATTGTAGAAGCGACGCCAGAACTCCTCCGGCACGTCATCCTCACAGGCATTGGCCAGCAGCAGACCCGCATCATGCGCGGTGCACAGCTCGATGCAGGTCTCAAGTGGCTGGTGGAACATGATCGGGTCCATCAGCGCCAGTGTGTCGGGAATTGCGACGAACGTCTGGCGAAGGCTTGCCCAGTATTTCAAACCCGACTCCGCCACCACCCGTTCGGCGTCAATTTTGCTGCACGCGTAGGCGTCGTAGATACTGGGTTTGAGTGGATCACCGGTGCGGCCGACATGTATCGGATAGAGGCGATCACCGGTCATGGCAACGGAGCCGATGTACACCAGGCGGATACGGTTCGGTTCGCGCTGTGCCCTGATGGCGCGGACGATATTCTCGGTTGAGCCGACGTTGATGGTCCTGGCGAGCACAGGGTTGTGATCCGCCTCAGGCGCGATCATGGCGGCCGGATGCAGTACAACGTCCGCGCCGGTGACGCACTCGAGTACATCGTCGTAGTTCGTCAGGTCACCCCAGACAACGCGCAGGCCCTCGATGCCTTCATAGCGGCGCATGAGCACCTTATTTTTTTGCGAGGGGCGTACCAGAGTGACAATGTCAAACCGCTGCCTGCGTTCGAGCAGTATCTCGAGCCCCGCGCCGCCCATGGAACCGGTGGTGCCGGTGATAAATACCGTCTTCCTGTGCATGGCGTGACCTGCTTTCACTAGTTTGCTGATGGATGCGCGCGACGCGACACCCGCGGTACGGCGACGCGCCGCATTCAAGCCGGCGGTCGGGGTGTCAGCCGAGGATAGCACCTGCCCACTGGCCGCGGCGACCCTGCTCACGCGGGCGCGCATCCGGTCGGTGCCCGGGTCCAGCTGAGCGGGGGAATGCCGTACAATCCCCGCAATCCAGGAGCGACCTACGCCATGAGCACGCAGGCCGGTTTTCCGGCGCTTCCCTTCAGTATTGCTACGCTCGGCATCGCGAGCTTCGCGTGCATGGATGCGCTCATGAAGCAGCTGGTGCTCGATATCGGCGTCTACAACGCGATGCTGTGGCGCAGCGGCATCGCACTGTGCTTCGCGCTTTTGCTGTTCCTGAGCAGACGCACGCGCTGGCCGGCGTGGAAAGTGCTGCGCCTGCACCTGTGGCGCGGCGCGATCACTTCACTGATGGCCTTCCTGTTCTTCTGGGGTCTCGCTTATGTGCCGCTGGCGGAAGCCATCGGCCTGTCATTCATCGCGCCCCTGATTGCGCTGTACCTCGCCGCGGTACTGTTGCGCGAGACGATCGGGGGAAAAGCGGTACTGGCCTCGGTGATCGGCTTCACCGGCGCGCTGGTCATCATCGGCGGGCGCTGGAGCGGCCAGTACAGCGAGGATGTCGGCCGGGGCATCGTCGCCATCCTGCTCTCGGCGGTGCTGTATGCCTACAACCTGATCCTGCAACGGCAACAGGCATTGATCGCCGGGCCCGTCGAGATCGTGTTGTTCCAGAACGCCACGATGTTTGCGGCGTATCTTTTGCTCGCGCCATTGGCGGCGGTGGCGCCAGCTGCCGCGCACGCGCCCTACCTCATCGTCGCCGCGGCACTGAGTACGGTTTCGATTCTGCTGCTGTCGTGGGCCTACGCGCGGGCGGAGGCGAAATTCCTGATCCCGGTGGAATACACCGCATTCATCTGGGCCGCGCTGCTCGGCTGGTGGGTGTTCGACGAAGCCGTCACCACTGCCACGCTGTGCGGCACGGCGCTGATCGTGCTCGGCTGCCTGGTCGCGACACGGGAGCAGCCTGCAGGCGTGGAGCATGTCGAGTCCACGGCGCTCTAGCGCGCGCTTGCCGTCGCGCCGGTTCCTTTCGCTCGCGGGCGCAGCGCTGCTCGCACTGCTGTGCGCCGCTCCATCGTTGGCGGCGAGTGACGACGGTTGGCAGGTCGTGTTCGAGAGCGACACACTGCGCGTGCTGCGCCGCGATTACGCGGGCTCGGCGCTGGATGAAGTCCGGGGCGAGCTGCACGTGCGGGCGTCGCTCAATGCGCTGATGGCACTGTTGAAGGATGCGCCCTTCAACCGCCACTGGGTCTACCGCAGCGGCGGGGCGCGCATTCTGCGGGAATCCGGCTATGCGCAGGCCTGGGTGTACGGCGTGGTCGATGCACCTTTTCCCATCGCCGACCGGGATTCCGTAGTGCGCTTCGACTATGTGCAGAACCCGGTCACTGCAGGCATCACCGTCACCATCAACAATGCGCCCGGCGTCATACCTGCAGTGCCGGGCCTGGTCCGCGTGCCGGACATCGGCGGCTTCTGGGCATTGCAACCGCAGGACGGCGGCTGGGTGGAGGTCGCCTACCAGATTCACGGCGATCCCGGCGGGTGGATACCGGTCTGGCTGGCGAATCGCGCCGCACAGGCGTCGGTGAAGAACACGCTGCAGAACCTGGCGCAGGTCGTCGGCCGCTATGCCGATGCACACTCGGCGTTTGTGCGGGAGCCGCCGTGAACGGCGACCCGCAGGCGGGCTAGTGCACCAGCCCCATCACCGCGACGAAGTGGCACAGCGAACCGAGCAGCACAAAAAAGTGCCAGATCCCGTGCGCATGTGTCAGCCACCTGAGCTTGTCGAGGACATAAAAAACCACACCGATGGTGTACACAAGTCCGCCCGCCGCTACCCAGAGAAAACCGTTTTCCGTCAGCGCTGCGCGCAGGCTGGACAGATCGAGCGTACAGGCCCAGCCCATGCCGAGGTAAATGATCACCTGGCACACCTTGACGGCGCGGCCGGACAGGAACACTTCGCTCAGCGTGCCGATGAGCGCCAGCACCCAGACCAGGGCGAGGATCAGCGTGGCGCTCTGGCTGTGCACGGCGACGAGCATGAAGGGTGTGTAGGTGCCTGCGATCAGCAGGTAGATGGAAATGTGGTCCAGCACCTTGAAGACGCGCTTCACGCGGGGTGTCTGGAAGCTGTGATAGAGTGTGGACATCGCATACAGCAGGACCAGCGTGCCGCCGAAGACGCTGAAACCGATGATGATCCTCGGCTCGCCGGTCGGGACGGCGCGCGCCAGCAGTGCGCCCAGCGCCACCAGCGAGAACACGGTGCCCACCAGATGGCTGATGCTGTTGAGTTTCTCGCCGTAATACATACGCTGCCCTTCTCCCGCTGCCATCGATACGGTTGCCGCAACCACATGAGGAGATGTTGAACCGCGTATGTCCAGCCTCCACACCGCGAGCAGTATATCCCGCTGCGCCGGCAAGCTGATGCACCGTTTGCATCGCTTCCTGCGGGTCGCGGGTATCGCCACCTGTGCCTGCTTGCTGCTGGGATGTGCCGCGCAGTCGCCATTGCCGCGGGCGGCGCCCGTGAAAGCGACCACGGAGCATCACACCATCGCACTGCTGGGCGCGACCGGCATGGTGGGCGACTTCCTGCTACAGGAAGCGCTCGCGCAGGGTCATGCCGTGCGGGCGCTGGCGCGCACTCCGGCGAAGCTGGCGCACTATGGCAAGCGCATCACCGTGGTCGAGGGCGATGCGCGCGACCCTGCGGTAGTGGCTGCATTGCTGCAGGGTGCCGACGTGGTCGTCAGCGCACTGGGCCCGGTGCGCGCGGACGGTGCGGCGGCGCGTACCATCAACCTCGATGCGACTCGCAATGTCGTTGCGGCCATGCGACAACAGGGCATCACGCGCTATCTGGTGGTCTCCGGGGCCGCGGTAGTGATGCCGGGCGACGCGCGCGACCTGCTCGGCTGGTGGATTGAAACACTCGCAGACATCGCTCTGGCCGATGCGGTTAAGGACAAGCAGTCGGAGTACGAATTCCTCGCGCAGAGCGAGCTCGAGTGGACGCTGCTGCGCTGCCCGTTGATCGATCCTGTGCCGTTTCGCCAGCCTGCGCTGGCCTCGCTGCAGACGCCGCCCGCGTTCCGCCTGCGCGCCGGCGAACTTGCGCGGTTCACGATCGATGAGGTCGATGCGCGGCGATTCGTCCGGCAGGGTCCGTTCCTCGGCAGCGGTCAGGCGAAGGTGTCACCCGCCGCCAATCTGGAATGAACAGCGCGATAGACCGTGTCGCGCAAATCTGCCTGCTGCCCTCAGGATCACTCAGACCAAAAATCCCAGCGTGCGCGCGTCGAAGTTGCCGAGTCCCGGGAAGATCGCGTCGAGGCTGCTGTCGGTGACACCGAGCCAGGTGGCGAGCGTCGCTCCCATCTGCTGCACCGATGTCGTGGGGATCAGGCGGCCGCGCCCTGTCGTCATCGGGCCATTCAGTTCCAGCACCGGGTATCGGCCCCAGACCTGACGTCCCTGCAGCGCTCCCCCGTTCACGGCGCCGCCACCCATGACCATCTGCACACCGCCCCAGGCATGGTCGGTGCCGTTGCCATTGCTGTTCAGGGTCCGCCCGAAATCGCTCATGGTGAATGTGGTGACGTTGTTGAGTTGCCCGACCTCTTGTAACGCGGCGCGGAACGCGGCGAGCGCTTCGGCTAACTCGGTAAGCAACGCTGCATGCTGGGTCGGGTCCATCTGCAGATCGTGGGTGTCGAACCCGCCGAGCCCGGCGAAAAAGATCTGTCGTCGGTGACCGATCTCGGCGGTCTGGCTGACCTTGACCAGGCGCGCGATCATGCGCAATTGCGCGGCCAGAAAAGTTGGTGGAAATACCGTTGCGATTTCACCGCCACTGGCAGGATCCAACTTCTGGCGCAGTGCGCTGTTGACCTCCAGCGAAGTCCTGCCGATCCCCGCATAGCGCGCCTCCATCCGATGCGGGTGGGATGCACCGAGGAGTTCTTCCAGTGTGGCCAGGCGAATCGCATCCGCGTCGCGCCCGGTGCTCCGCATCCGCTGCAGCTCAGGCGGACCGCCACTGGAAACCGCGAACGGCAACACCGATGCCCCGCTCTGGTAAAGATTGTTGCCGAACATCGAGATGGTCGGCGGCAGGGACTTAAGCCCGGTGTTCAGCGGCGCCAGCAGGTCGCCACAGAGTCCACCCCACCCGCTGGCGACGTGCGCACCGGTGCCGTGGCCGCGCATCCACTGCAACTGCTGGTCGCTGTGCGAATAGAGATACGGCGGCAGCAGGGCGCTCCCGGAAGCGATCTGTTCAAAGCTGGAAATCGGCTCGATGAGGCTGCCGACATTCGCCAGGAACGCCAGCTCGCCAGCATCGAACAATGGCTTGGCGGCGGCGAAGGCCGGGTTCAGGCCCCACGTCTTGCCGCCGGTATCGGTGATGGTGACGAGGCTGTCGCGGGCGATGGCAAGCCCGAAGGGATTGGCCTCTGCATCGTAAACGCCACCGCGACTGCTGTTGTAGACGTCGTACTCCGCTTGCACATGCGGGATCAGCATGTTGAAGGAATCGTTGCCGCCAAACAGGAAGATGCAGACCAGGGCGCGGTACTCGTCCTCCCCGGGTGCGGCGGCGAGCGCACGCCCGATCAGCTCCAGTTGCGGGAACATGGCGCTGGCGGTTCCCCCCGCAAGCAGCGCACTCAGTCCGTGCAGGAAGCGGCGACGATCATGGCGGGTGGTATGCGGCACGACGATGCTCCATCAAGTTTTCCAGTCACGGGTGTTGCTCAGCGTTGGATCGCGTACTCCGGCGACGCCAGCGCGAGCAGCAACAGCGAACGCGCCAGTTCCGAACTGCTGCGATTGTCATCGCGCAGCTGCGTGAGCATGCTCACCAGCGACGCTTCGGTCGCCGCCGACATCTGGTCGGCGAACAGCAGCAGGTTGACGTCGTCGACCATGCCGGCGTAGTTCCCGGCATCCGCCAGCGCCACCAGGGCGCTGATGTCCGGCAGCGGCGCGGCGGTTGTGGCAGCAGGCTCCAAGGTGCCAGCGTAGTTCCAGAGCACGGCATCGGTCTGGTTGTGGCCAGTGCTGAAGGTGGATTCGTTGACGATCTGTAATTCAGGCGCAAAGCGCCCGACGGTGTCATCGTTGGTCGGGATCCGGTAGTCGGGCTGGAAGAAATTGAAGACCGATGGCGAACGCAGTGAATCCTGGGCAATCGACAGTGTCAGGTCGTTGAGATTGCCCGCCAGGAACCGGATAGGGCCGTCGGCGGGCACCACGTAACGCGCCTCGTAGGAGCGCCAGAGATTGATGATGCGTACCAGTGGCTCCCGGGCTTTGCCGTAGTCCGAGTCGTTCGCGGCCGGGGCGGTCCGTGCCTCCGTGTCGAGCAGGATCGCACGCAATACCGCGCCGAGGTTGCCATCAGTGTCATTCCACACCGACACCACGCGCGCGATGTATTGCGGGCTCGGGTTGCTGGTCACGAACCGCTGGATCAACTGGCGGCTGATGAACGGTGCGGTACTCGGATGTTCACTCAGGGCATCCATGGCGTCTTCGAGATCAGCCACGCAATCGTCGCCGTTGTCGATCACAATGCCATCGAAGATCTGCTTTGGCTGGTTGTCGTGGAAAGCCGGGTGGCATTCCATCGGCTCATAGGAAAACGGATTGATGCGACCCTTCTCGAACTCCCTGTCAGTCAGGCCCTTGTAAGTCCAGCCCGTGAACACCCGGGCCATGGCCGAGATCACGCTCTGGTCGTAGGTCGGCACCGGGTTGCCGTTGTCGTCCAGCACCAGGCTGAAGTCCGGGTTGCGCCTCGACAGGCCGATGCTGAACAGCTGCATCACCTCGCGCCCGTAGTTTTCGTCCGGCACGACCTTGCCGTCAGCGGTCGCCTTCTGGTTACCGGCATGGCTGAGGTACTCGCCCATTGCAGGGTGGAGACTGACGGCCGTCAGCAGATCCCGGAAACTGCCAAATGCACCGCGCACCAGAGTGTCCTGGTAGTCGGCAATTCGCGGCACCTGGATATTGCCACTGGATACATCCGAGACCACCATGATCTCGCTGAGCGCAAAGCCCATGCGCATACGCAGCTGGTCCGGATTTTTGGCTGCGAACCACAACCAGGCATTGCGCCGCCAGGGCTGGCGCAACTCGCCAGGTGCGTTCCCGACGATTTCCAGCTGCTGCAGGATATACGGCAGCATCAGTGTCATCGGCGTAGCCTTGTCATCCATCTGCTCGTCCAGCCACGCCGCGTAGCCGATCTGCTGGACTTTGGCGATCTCGTCGTGGGTCGCTCCGAACGTCGCCTGGTTCAGGAAGCGGGCGGCCTCCGACGGGGTGGGATCCGGCGGCGCTGGCGGCATGGTTCCACCGCCTGCACCGCTCGCCCCCGAACTGCCGCCCCCGCCGCCACCCCCGCAGCCGGCCAGGGTCGGCAACACCGCCAGGAATGCGATGGCCGCGACGCGCGCAATCGTCAATCGGAGCCCGGATCGCAGGCAGGGGAAATGCTGGAATCGACGCACTCTCATTGCTACCCCTTGCCAGTGATCATCCGGCCCTCATGCCGCGCGCCTGGACGGCTTGACCGCAAGCGTGATGTTTTCCGCGTCCTGCAGGGCTTTGATCACGGCAAACAGGTTTTCCGCCGTGGGGTTGCCTTTGGGGCCGAGCATACGCTGCAGGCTTTTGGCTGGGAGGCCAGTCGCCTCGGCCAGACGCTCGAAGCTCAGGGCGGCGTTGACGTAATCGCGCAACATCGCCCTGCCGGTGCCGAGATCCCCGGCGAGGAGTTCGTTGATAGCCTCGGTGAGCATCGCTGCCCGGTAGCGCGAGTCGCTCTGGGCGCGAGCCCGCACGGATGCACGGAATTCGCGAGTCAATGGCATGCTATTAACTCCTTGCTGCGCGCCTTGAAGTCGCGCCAGCGCGCTTGGGCCAGACGGATATCAGCGCTCTGGCTCTTCTTCGTACCGCCACCCAGCAGGATGATCAGTGCATTCCCACGCTGGCCGATGTAGATACGATATTCCGAGCCAAAGTTGATACGGAGCTCGGCCACGCCCTGTCCCACCGGTTTGATATTAGCGAGGTTGCCCTGTTCCATCCGGTACAAGGCGGTGCTCACTTTCGCCGCTGCCACGGGGTCGAGCCGGGCAAACCATCTGGCAAAGGGTGAGGCGCCATTCGGTTCCAGATATTCAATAAGCTTTCGTGTCGATGTCATATGGTAACTCTTGCGTTACCATCATTGTCAACACAATAATTCTTTTCAAACAGCCCTGATGCGGCCAGTTTTCAATCAATCAGGGCCGCCTCGGCAATGGAAGCATGGGGTTGTCGGAATTCATCCACCATGCGCGGTTTGAACGCGGTGAAATGCTGATCGAATACCGCTAACCCCGCTTCATGCGTTTCATCAACGCGCGGGCGGAGTGCCTGGCGCGATCCACCAGGCCTGCGTCGTTCGCCGTCTGACGCTCGGCTTTCCGTTCCGCGTAGGCTGCGGCGATGTCCTGCGCGACTTCATCCCTGTCGCTGGCGATCTGGTCTTGCAGGCGAGCGCGAAACTCGGCATCCACGTTGCGCTCCACCAGCTTCGGGATCTGCCGCAGCAGCACCCTGGCCACGCGTTCGAGCAGTGCCTCGTCGATCGCCTCGGGGGAAAAACTGTAGCGTTTGACGGGCTGGTGCTCGATGTTGCGCAGGATGAAGCGCACACCGCGTTCCGCCGGGTTCGCGGTGATGCGAATATGCGCCGTCATCGGGCCCTCCAGGATGAAGGTGGCGCCGCGGATATCGTGGTGCCGGTCGAGACGGTTCTTGCGGTGGTAGGCAAAATCATAGGCGTCCAGCAGGTCGGCGTGCGCCTGTAGCTGCTTCACGCTCGACAGGTAGAACTCCTGGGGCTTGTCGAGCGTGCAGCGGCAGAACAGGTCGATCTGGCGCGGATTCTCCTTGTTGTCAGCCCGGAATTTGTACTGCGACTGTTTGAGGCTGACGCCGTGTTCGAGCAGTGGGTTGAGCGGGTAGCGCACATGAATGTCCGGCTCGACGATATTCAGGTTCTGCACGATCGCCGTGAAGTAGTCATAGGCGCGCAGCATCGCCGGTCGCAGGTGGGCGTTGTAATACTCGGCCTGGGCTTCCAGTTCGGCGTTCAGCCGAAGTTCATTCGCCCTGATTTTCCGGACTTCTTCCTTCAACTCATCCAGCAAGTTCATCGACGCTTCCTTTGTCGTTGGAGTAGTTGTACCGCGAACCACCCGGCAATACCCGTCCGCCGGCGTGGGGGCGTTGCGGTGGTGCCGTCGCAGCCCCTACGAGTATAGCCCCGGGTGCGCTAACCGCTATTGCGCGGCAGCGCCGCTACGGCCGCGCCGGCGACCACCAGCAGCGCGCCGATGCTGCTCAGCCAGTCGAGCGCCTCGGTGGGAATCGCCAGCAGCTGCCAGTGATTCAGGCCGGCGCTGAACAGCAGTGTCAACAGCGGCGCAATGGGCAGCACGGCGCTGACCCTGGACGCCTGCCAGTAACTCATCGCCAGGCCAAAGGCGCCATAGGCGATAATGGTGTTGAGGCCGCAGAACACCAGCAGCGCAAGTTCGGTGGCATCGAGTACACTGATCTGCTGGGGTCGGGACAGGGGCAACAACAGTACGGTGCCGGCGATGCAGATCAGGAACAACAGGTCCTTGGCGTTATGCGCCGCCATCAGGCGCTTCTGTGCCAGGCCGTAAAAAGCCCAGGTGATCGCCGCGACGATGATGAGCGCGATGCCGATCAGGTACTCGCCACTGGTGAACACGATGTTCGTCAGGCGCTGGTGAAAGAACAGCAGCATGCCGAGTGTCAGCGCGGCCACGCCCAGCCATTGCACGGCCGAAAATCCCTCCTTGAACAGGAACACGCTGCCGATCAACAGCAGCAGCGGCGCAAGCTGGATCAGTATCTGCGCCGCGCCCGGTGTGACGTGGTCCAGCCCCCAGATGTAGAGCAGGTAGTTGCACAGCAGGCCGCCGACCGCAATCGCGGTGAGTCGCCGGTTGCCGGGGCTCCACAGTGCCGTGAGTTCATCCACGCGCCGGTGTCCGTACCACAGCAGGGCGATCAGCGCGGAGAGCGAGAAGCGGTACCAGCTTATGGTGACAGGGTCCATCACCGAGAGAACGACTTTCAGCGCCACGGGCAGCAGGCCCCACATCAACACCGTGAGCAGCGTGAAGCCGAGGCCGAGCTTCCAGTTCGTGGTCATCGCGGGACTGCGCCGGTGCGCTAGGGCGCCAGGTCGCGGTCGGGGGCGTCGCTCTCGATGCTGTCGCCGTCCGCCAGCGTTGCGGTGTGGGCGTAGTCACCTGTCAGCGCGGCGATCAGTTGGCTGGCCGCATTGGTGAACGCGATCTCGTCGGCAAAATCCAGGTACTCGATCGCGGAGGAGACGGACGCGTTCGAGCGCACCGCCTTCGCACGCACTGCGGCCGGAATGGTGATCGCGTCATCGCCCGACTCTGCATCCAGCGAATGCAGCAGGCGGGCGATGTTGCGCGCGGCGGTTGCGCCAGTGCCCGTCCCGGCCACCAGGTCGGTGGGCGCAATCGACGGCTTGGCCACTACCGGCGCGCCGAGGGTGATGTCGCCAAGGGCGAACTGCACACGTTCCCCTTCCACGTACTCGAATTCACCCTGGCGCCCGGTGACGCCAGTCCGCGAGGGCGAATGGTAGTTCAGTCCTGCTGCGGCCGGGCTGCCGAAGCTGCCCGTCCTGACGTCGGCGGTTTCCTGCTTGCGGTCATCGTCGTCGTCCTTCTTGACGATGGTGCCACCGGAGCCGCCACCCGAGCTGAAGGCAAAAAAACAGCTGCTGCCGACCAGGAAGGGCAGGGCCAGAAGAGTGATGAGGCTCAGTGCTCTATTGACGCCGAGATTCCATTGCATACGCACACTCCCCGGGTATGGCCACGGCACACCCGTGCCGGAAAGCCCTGTTCATTGTAGCTGCAATTCCCGCGTGGGCGACACCGGCGTGCGCCGTCGATTGCATCCGGTGAACAGTTCGGCCAGCAGCAGCCCCTCGACGCGGGCGCTGCGTGATCATGCAGTGGCGTAGGGCCGCGCGGCGGCGCCTTCGGCCGGCAGCACTTCAAACAGCGTGACTTCTCCCCGGCTGCCGAGACGCATCACCGGGCCCCAGGTGCCGGTGCCGGGTGACACATACAGCTGCGTTTCGCCGTGGTGGAACAGGCCCACAAGCTGTTCGAACACGCGGCCCACGACGAGATTGAACGGCACGATCTGTCCGTTGTGCGTGTGGCCGGAGATCATCAGGTCGACACCGGCAGCCGCCGCGGCGGCCAGGCCGCGCGGCCGGTGGTACAGCAGCAGCACGAAGCGATCGTGGTCGACATCCAGCTTCGCCAGTTCCCGCTCCACCTGCCCCGGGTGCTCGGCATCGTCGATACCGATCAGCTGTACTGCGCCGTGCAGTGTGGATTGCGTGCGCAACACGGTGACACCGAGCCGCGCGAGGCGCTCCAGGATCGCGTCGAGATCCTCGTAGCGCTCGTGGTTGCCGATGCTGAAATAAATCGGTACCCGGCAGGCGCGCAGCGGTGCCAGCTCCGTTTCAGTGATACCGGGGGCGTCGATGAAATCCCCGGTGATGCAGAGAAACTGCGCGTCCAGGCCGTTTACCTGCTGTATGACACGCGCCAGGAAGGCACTGCCGCGCGAGCCGATGTGTACATCGGTGATCTGTGCGAAGCGCAGCGGCGCCGCCAGCTTGCGACTGCGCAGCGGCACGGTCACCACGGAGGTTGAGTACGCATTCGCCACGCTGTATGCGAGCAGTACGGCGGTGATGGCGAGCAGCGTGTGCGCGGCGCTTGCCGCCGCCATCCAGCCGAGGCCGACCGGAATCTCCGCCACCAGCAGCAGGCACAACAGCAGTGGGCTGACACCCAGCCACAAATCCGCGCCTCGCCGCAGCCAGAACACCAGGCCGTAGTTGGCGTGGCGCAGATAGAGCCGCGCCACGATCTGGCTGAAGAACAGCGGCACGAAAATCGCTGCAGTCGCGCCGCCGGACAGCCCCAGCCAGTCGCACAGGCGCAGGATGGGATAGGCGAACAGCGGCAGGTGCAGCAGCAGTGCGACCAACAGGTATTGCACGCGCCGCCTCATGCCGGTGCCGCCCGTAATGACAGCGACAATACCAGCAGTGCGCTGGTGGTGATCCAGGAACCGAGGATTCTCACGCCGATTTTCTGCCAGGGCTTTTCCTGTAAATAGTCGGCCATGCCCATCGTACACAACAGCAGGATAGTCATGCCGATGCCTGTTCCCGCGAGTGCGGCAAACAGCGCCGCGCCCGTGAGCTCCGCCTGGCCCGAGTCCGCGCCGACGGTGAGCGCGGCAAAGGCGCTGAATACCGTACGCACTGTCACGGGAATTTTTGGATGCAGTGCCACCAGCAGGCCGAAGACCGTCGTGCCGAGCAGCTGCGCGGTGGCAAGTTCACTGCCACTTGCCAACCCCGCGTACACCAGGCCCGCCACGGTGCAGGTGAGGAATGCGAGCAGCGGCACCTTGTTCTCGGCGGGCGCCTGCTGCCCGAGCAGCAGGCCCAGCGCAAGCAGCAGTAACAGTTGTGCGGGTACCAGCACCGGGTGCAGCAGGCCGCCGTAGAAACTGCCGATGTCCCTGATCGGCGAGTGCGCCAGCGCCGTGGCAGGCGCAAGCAGTAGCGGCGTGCAAACGCGCGCGCTCCGCGGGCTGATCATACGATGCCGGTCAGGAACCCAAGCCCCGCCAGCGCGATCAGGCCGCCGCTGGCGCGCACCAGCATTTTCCCGGCAGGCCACTGCGACAGCGCGCCGAAGGCGATGCCGCACACGTGCAACAGGCCCGTCGCGATGACGAATCCCAGGCTGTACGCAATCGGGTTGGCGGCCCCGGGGAGTTCCGTGCCGTGCGCGTGGCCGTGAAAAATGGCGAATACCCCGACGATGACGCCGGCGAGCCACACGTTCGGGCGCGCTGCTGCCGCCACCATCAGGCCCAGCACGATGGCCGATACCGCGATGCCGGTTTCCACCGCCGGAATCGGCACGTCCAGCACGCCCAGCACGCCGCCGAAGGCCATGACCAGCGGGAACACGACCGGCAGGACCCAGATCGCGGGGCTGCCGAGGAAGGCGCCCCACAACCCTACCGCGACCATGGCAATGACGTGATCGGCGCCTAGGATGGGGTGCATGAAACCGCTGCTGAAACCGCCGGCGAGTCCGGCTGCTTCGTGCGCGCTGGCCAATGTCGCGAACGCGAGCAACAGGATGGCGAAGGCGGTGCGAGCGGGCTGCAGCATGGTGATTGTTCTCCCGGGAACACGGAAGCCGGAGGTGCTCGGCGCCGTCAGTGTACCCACGTTGTTGATTTGCACTTGAAACTGACCCCGTTCAATCTCGGGTGCAATTCGACAGCCAGGTCATCTTATGCTGGGTGATGAACGCGTATTTCACCGCGTTTCCTTGGCAAAGAAGACCGTTAGTTTTATTAGTATTTTCTTTCTCCATCTTCAGTCGGCGATTTTCTTCGCGCAACTGGCGAAGCTCCACCTGTTCTGCGGTCAACTTGCCATTGCCCCGAAAGGCCTGCCCGCCCGCTGTTTCATTCTCCCTGATCCAGGGCCCCAGCATGTTGGAATTGATTTCCAGGCTACGCGCTGCCTCTGCTTGTGTAAAACCTTGCTCCAGCACTAGGCTGATAGCGTCCAGTTTGAATTCCTTCGAGTACTGCTTTCTTGTGGCCATGTCCCACCTCCAGTTTCAGGGTATTATTCCTTGACTGGGTTGGTCACATCTATTCGACCACTTCAGCAGGTACCGCGCAAGCGCAGACGAGGGCCGTTCTCCAGTAATCGGTGGCTCGAAGAAAGCCGGAAGGTCAGGGGCAAATGGATGGCAGACAACGCTTCGTTATTGATTGAATCTTTTGCCCCCTTAGTCTGTTAAGCGAGTTACAGGTAACTACTGGCGGC
This sequence comes from uncultured Halioglobus sp., assembly GCA_964461965.1. Classification (GTDB taxonomy): domain Bacteria; phylum Pseudomonadota; class Gammaproteobacteria; order Pseudomonadales; family Halieaceae; genus Marimicrobium. The sequence goes on from CAYWWD010000002.1 coordinate 112,806, forward strand.
TAATGCGACGTTGAATTTCAAACACTGGAGATTTACAAACTGGGCCATGGTGATATTACTGGTCTATTGTGTGGCTGTTAGAGAATTGGGAAAGGTTTATGCGAAAAATTGCTTTTGTATTAGCGGCGGCTGCATTTTTGGGCGGGTGTTCGCACCAAGTCCACCGGCTAGATCTTATTTCTAGGGACAACACTGGCAACGGATCTGGTAATGCCCAAGAAGAGGGGAAGCAAATAACCATAAGCCTCAACGGAAAGACATACATGGGTACGTACATATACGACGGCAGGAAAACTATTGGCGCTATCCGATCGGAAACTGCTACAGCTTATAGCGGATCAAGTAATGCTACCGCTTATGGGACTGGATATTCTTCAGCGTATATCCCAGGCTCAGGCAATGGAAAGATTCTTGCAACCTCTGGCAATGACTCCCTACGCTGTGACTTTAACTACAGCGACGGTAGCGGCATAGGCTATTGCCAAGATAGTGCTGGCAAAAAATACGACTTGCTCATCCACTAAACGCCATAATTGATTTGCGTCGACGACTATCCCACCAATTGAAGTGAAGCCCTCGCCGGTCAAACCGCAGGAGCTTACTCCAAACCCAAGACAACATCGGGCGGTAATCAGCATTACGTATTTTCACCAAGGAAACGTCAATAGACTGGACAATATTTAATTTGTTTAGGAGTAATTCTTGGGGGTGCATTAGTACTTAAAAAAATCATACGTCCGGTGACCGCGAAGGTTATAGCATTGGCTGCTCTGCAAGCGCTTTCATTTGGGGGTTGTGCTACAAAAAACTAGTAATCGATGCCGAGTCGGTAGTAACGAAATACTTTAAAAATTCGGATACTAAAGCAGCAACGTCGCTGTAAACCAATCCGCTCTTCCCGGCAGCTCTAGCATCACAAGAATTTAGATAGTTGTATGGAAGTAGTAGCCTATTCATCCTCGCAATTGATTTACAACTTGCTGTGAATGCCATAACAATCACAGGCAATGGGATTGTTGTACGCTACGCGTGCGCCAACCCCTGTTGTAGGCGTTGGGTTTCAATGAAGTCAAAAGGAGACTCGCAATGGACGTCAACGAATACAGGGATCGGTTTAAGGATCAAAATCATTCCAAGGATGGCCCAAGGGAAGCAGATTCTCGCGCAGGCAGAGCCTTGACCTACGCGCTGGACATTCGAAAATTTGAAATTGAGCTCTACTGGAAGCGAGCAACTTACTTTTGGGCTTTCATTGCGGCTGCTTTTGCCGGGTATGGCCTTACACATAAGGTAAGCGATCCTGATCCTTGGCTCTCCGTGCTTTTCTCTGCACTCGGTCTCGTTTTCTCATTTACTTGGTACCTAGTGAATAGAGGCAGCAAGTTCTGGCAAAGCAATTGGGAGAGACACGTCGACCTACTTGAAGATATGACCCTCGGACCACTCTACAAGGTTGTCGCAGTAACCACTGACAATTCGGGCGGTAATCCGCTCACTTCTCCTGCACAGTACTCTGTCAGCAAGCTCAATCAAGTACTAAGCGTATTTGTCGTCGCCGTCTGGCTTTTGCTCTTCGTACGCTCATTGCTTCCTGTATCAACTGACTTGCCGCCGGATCTATACAAAATTGCGGTCGTCGTTCTCGTTGCGTGCGCCATGGTTCTACTCTTTTGGCATGGAAAATCTTCAAGCCAATTCGACACGCGAGGCTTGCATGAGCGTAAACTCGAACAATGAAACCCAACTGTTAATTACAACAGGCATGTGAACTTTTTCCACTAATACCCACTGGACTTCATTGCCCGCCTGGCAGCCCTGGTTCCGAAACAGCGTGTCAACCTGACGCGCTTCCACGGGGTCTTCGCGCCCAACAGCAGGTACCGCGCGCAGGTGACGCCGGTCAAGCGGGGTAAGGGAAGCCGTGATGGCAGGGGTACAGACCCAGAGGAGCGGACGCCAGCCGAATGCCGCGCCGCAATGACCTGGGCGCAGCGCCTGAAACGGGTCTTCGGGATCGAGATAGAGACCTGTTCGACTTGCGGCGGGGCGCTGCGGATCATCGCGTGCATCGAGGATCTCGACGTCATTGAGAAGATCCTCACCCACCTGGATGCGAAAGCGTCTGAACCAGAAGCCCCGCGGCTGCCGCCATGCCGGGCGCCGCCGCAGCGGGAGCTGTTTGACGAGACCGGGTGATGACCCCAAGATGACCTCGTGGGGGCTGTGCCGTCAGCGGTATGGCTTTGGCGGTGGTTGGCTGAGAATCAGGCGGGTAGGGGAAAAGCGAGCCGGCGAGGCCGTTTTAGAGAAGAAACCGACGGCGTGACGCCAGTCTAGGCCCCGATGAGTGAGCGTAAGAGGTCTGTCGACAGCAGACCTCAGCGTCGATCAGGCAAGGCTGAGGAAAGGCTTCCCGCTGTGAACCCATGAAAAGGTGCTTTATTTTTCCTAAACTCGGGCTGCAGCATGGTGATTGTTCTCCCGGGAAGACGGAAGCCGGAGGTGCTCGGCGCCGTCAGTGTACCCACGGAAATACCCGCGCGCCAATCGCCCTCTGCCGCAGCAGGTGGTACACGGTCGGGATCACCAGCAGGGAGAGCAGCGGCGCGGTAATCATGCCGCCGATCATGGGCGCGGCGATGCGCGTCATGATCTCGCTGCCCGTGCCGCTGCCCCAGAACAGCGGCAGCAGGCCGGCGACGATCACCGCCACGGTCATGGCCTTGGGTCGCACACGCAGCACGGCGCCCTCGCGAATCGCATCCAGCAAATCCGCTTCGCCGGCCTGTCCCGCCGCCACGCGCTGCTCCCACGCGCGATCGAGGTACAGCAGCATGATGACGCCGAACTCCGCCGCCACACCGGCGAGCGCGATGAAGCCGACGCCGGTTGCCACCGAGAAATTGAAGTCCATCAGGTACAGCAGCCACACACCGCCGGTGAGCGCGAAGGGCAGCGTTGCCATGATCAGCAGCGCCTCGTCCACGCGCGCGAAGATCAGGTAAAGCAGTACGAAGATGATAAACAGCGTGGCCGGCACCACCAGTGCCAGGCGTGCATTGGCGCGCTCCAGAAACTCGAACTGCCCGGAAAAGGCAATGCTGGTGCCGGTGGGCAGCTGCACCTCGCGCGCCACCGCCGCGCGCAGGTCCGCCACCACCGAGGCCAGGTCGCGGCCGCGCACATCCACGTACACCCAGCCGCTCTGCCGCGCGTTCTCGCTCCGGAGCATGACCGGGCCGTCGTCGACGCGGATGTCCGCCACCGCACCGAGCGTGATCTGGAATCCCGCCGGCGTCAGCAGTGGCAGGGTTTCCAGTCGGCCCACGGTGTCGCGCCATTGCCGCGGGTAGCGCAGGTTGATGGGAAAGCGCGCCAGTCCTTCCACGGTTTCACCGATGTTTTCGCCGCCGATCAGGCCGCTCACCACGGATTGCACATCGGCGACGGTGAGCCCATAGCGCGCCGCCGCCTCGCGATCGATGTCGATATCCACGTAGCGTCCGCCCGTAAGCCGCTCGGCGAAGGCGGAGGAAACGCCGGGCACCGCACGGGCGATGCGCTCGATGTCCCGCGCCACGCGGTCGATCTCCTCCAGCGAGGCGCCGGAAACTTTCACGCCGATGGGGCTCTTGATGCCCGTCGCCAGCATGTCGATGCGGTTGCGGATCGGCGGTATCCAGATATTGGTCAACCCCGGCACCTGCACCGCGCGATCCAGCTCGGCCAGCAGCTTTTCCGGCGTCATCCCCGCGCGCCACTGCTCGCGCGGCTTGAACTGCACGGTGGTCTCGAACATTTCCAGTGGCGCCGGATCGGTGGCGGTCTCCGCCCTGCCTGCCTTGCCGAATACGTGCGCCACCTCCGGCACGGTCTTGATCATGCGGTCGGTCTGCTGGAGCAGCTCGGCCGCCTTCTGCGCCGACAGCCCCGGCAGCGCGCTCGGCATGTACAGCAGGTCGCCTTCATCCAGCGCGGGCAGGAATTCACCGCCCAAGCGGCTGAGGGGCCACAGCGCGGACAACAGCACCAGCGCTGCCAGCGACAGTGTGAGCGCGGGGTGCGCCAGTGCGGCGTCGAGCACGGGCCGGTACAGCCGTATGAGCACACGATTGAGCGGATTGCGCTGTTCCTCGGGCAATTTGCCGCGAATCCAGAACCCCATCAGTACCGGCACCAGCGTCACCGACAGGCCCGCGGCCGCCGCCATCGCGTAGGTTTTGGTGAAGGCCAGCGGCGAGAACAGCCGGCCCTCCTGCGCCTGCAGACTGAAGATCGGTATGAAGGAGAGCGTGATGATCACCAGGCAGAAGAACAACGCCGGCCCGACCTCCACGGCGGCCTCGGCGATCACACGCCAGTGCTCCTCGCCGTGCAGTTCACGCCCGGGATGCCGGTGATGCCATGCCTCGATCTGCTTGTGCGCGTTCTCGATCATCACCACCGCGGCGTCGACCATGGCGCCGATGGCGATGGCGATGCCACCGAGGGACAGGATGTTGGCGTTGATGCCCTGGTAGCGCATCGCTGCGAAGGCGATGAGGATGCCGAGCGGTAGCGTCACAATGGCCACCAGACTGGAGCGCAGGTGGCGCAGGAACAGCGCGCACACCAGCGCCACCACGAGCATTTCCTCCAGCAGCTTGCGGCCGAGGTTGTCGATAGCCCGGTCGATCAGGCCGCCGCGGTCGTAGGTGGTAACGATCTCCACGCCCGGCGGCAGGCTCTTCGCCAGTTGCTCCAGCCTGGCGGCCACCGCGGCGATAGTGTCGCGTGCATTCTGGCCGGAGCGCAGGATCACCACGCCGCCGACGGCCTCGCCCTCGCCGTCCAGCTCGCCGATGCCGCGGCGCATCTCGGGTCCAAGCTGGATGTGGGCGACATCGCCGAGGGTGACTGGCGCGCCGTTATCCAGGCGCAGGAACACCGCGCGAAAATCCGCGAGCGAGGTGAGATAGCCGCTGCTGCGCACCATCAGCTCGGCCTCGCCCAGCGTCAGCACGCCGCCGCCGGTTTCCTGATTCGCCGCCGCGAGCGCCGCGCGCACGTTCTCGTGGGTGATGCCGCGGGCGGCCATCTTCACCGGATCCAGCACGACCTGGTACTGCCTGACCATGCCGCCGACCGTGGCGACCTCGGCGACGTTGGGCAGCGTCTTCAGCTCGAAGCGCAGGAACCAGTCCTGCAGCGCGCGCAACTGCGACAGGTCGTGCGCACCGGTGCGATCGACGAGTGCGTACTGGTAGATCCAGCCCACGCCGGTGGCGTCGGGGCCCAGCGCCGAGCGCGCGGTGGCAGGCAGCCGGTCCTGCACCTGGTTCAGGTACTCCAGCACCCGCGAGCGCGCCCAGTACAGGTCGGTGCCGTCCTCGAACAGCACGTAGACGAAGCTGTCGCCGTAGAAGGAGAAGCCGCGCACGGATTTTGCGCCGGGCACCGCGAGCATGGTGGTGGTGAGGGGGTAGGTGACCTGATCTTCCACGATGCGCGGCGCCTGGCCCGGGAAGCTGGTGCGGATGATCACCTGCACGTCGGACAGGTCGGGCAGCGCGTCCACCGGTGTGGTGCGCACTGCCCACACGCCCCAGCCCGCGAGGAATACGCAGGCCAGTACCACCAGCACGCGGTTGCCCAGCGACCAGCGGATGACGGCGGCGATCATGGCTGCTCTCCTGCGCTGTCATGGGCGTCGTGCCGGTGCGCCGCTGCCGGGGCATCGGCGGGCGCCGACACCGCCGGCGAGGACGGCGGCGCGGTAGTATTCCCGGGCGCAAACGCACTGGACAGACTCGCCTCGGAGTCGAGCAGGAACATCGCGCTCGCGACGATGAGCTGTCCTTCCTGCAGCCCGGCGCGCACCACCGTGCGCTCACCGATCTCCGGACCGAGTTCCACTGTCACCGGCTCGAAGCCGCCGCTCTTGCGCACGGCGATCACCCGCGCGCGCTGGCCGCTGCGGATGATGGCCTCGGTCGGCACTGCCAGTGCGCTCTCACCCGACTGCGCCGCCAGTTCCACCCGCGCGCTCATGCCGGCGCGCAGCGCGCCGTCGGCATTCGGCAATTCGATGCGCACACGCAGGGTGCGGCTGCCCGGCGCGAGTTCGGGCAGCACGGCGATGATGCGCCCGCGCCGTTCGCGGCCCGGCTGTGCCGCCAGTTGCACGCGCGCCTCCCCGCCCGGCAGCACGGCCTGCGCGCGACTCTCCGGTACGGCCACTTCCAGCCACAGCGTGTCGATACCCTGGATGCGCGCCAGCGTCTGCCCCGGCGCGACCGTCATGCCGCCGCGCACGTCGAAGGATTCCAGCACGCCGGCGCGTGAGCTGTACAGCACGAACGTCTGCCGCGCCACGCCGGTGCGCGCCAGCTCGGCGATCATCGACTCCGACTGGCCGAGCATGCGCAGCCGCTCGCGCGCGGCACCAGCCAGCGCGCGGTCGCCTTGTACCGCGAGGAACTCCGCCTGCGCCGCACTCCACTGCGGCACGCGCAGTTCGACGAGTGGTTGGTTCGCGGTGACGATATCGCCGGGCGCCAGCGGCCACACGCGCTCCACCAACCCGCCGCTGCGCACCTGCTCGATCGAAACCGTGCGCTCGTTGAAGCCGAGGATGCCACTGGCGTCGATGGCCGACGACAGTGCGATGCGCACTACCTGCGTTTCGCGCAGGCCGAGGTTCTGCGTCACCCGCGCATCGATCCTGATCCCGGCATCCGCCCCGGCAGCTGCGCCGGCCGCACCCTCGTCGGCATAGCGTGGCACCAGCTCCATGTCCATGAACGGCGATTTGCCCGGCTGGTCGAAATGTTGCTGCGGCACCATGGGGTCGTACCAGTAGAGCACCTTGCGCTGCGCGTCCGCTGGGGCGGCGACGGGAGTCGACGGCGCCGGTGCGCGTTGTCCCCACCACCACCCGCCGGCAACGCCGACGGCCAGCAACAATACGGCGGCCAGGAGATTGCCCGCAGCACGACCGGCACAGCGTGCGGCGGTGCGCACCGCATGACGTGGCGCGGATGCAGATATGAGCTTACTCATGGCAGTGCTCCCATCGCGTTGGCTGTCGGTTCCTCGTCGATATCGCCATAGGCATAGTGCAGGCGCGCGGCGCTCTGCTGCAGTTCGCCGGTGGTGACGATGGCGCGCAGGCGCATCGCGATGCGCGCGCGGCGCGCGGCCATCACGTCAGCCAACGCACCTTCGCCGCTGCGCCATGCCGCCTGCGCCAGCGCCACCTTCTCCTGTGCCAATGGCAGCAGCACGCCGGTAAAGCGCTGTTTGGCCAGTGCGAGGCGCTGGTGCTCGGACAGATCCACCTCCAGCATCGCGGTATGCTCGCGCAGGCTGGCCTCGCGCTCGGCCTCCAGCGCGGCGCGCTGGGCCAGCTGGCTTGCGATCACCGGGTCCTGCCGAGAGCCCGCGAACACCGGCAAATCCACGCGCACTTCCAGCATGGCCATGTCGTCATAGCCGGAACCGCGATCCAGCCAGGCCACGGTCAGGTCCCAATCCGGTTGCTTGTCCGCGCGGGCGCCGGCAATGTCCGCGTCCAGCACGCGCTGTTGCGAGGCATAGCGCAGCAACTCGGGGTGCTGGTGCAGCTGGTGGTTGAGCGTCTGTGCGTCGACGGGCCAGTCCGGCACATCGCCGGCGATGGGCAGTTCGGCCGCAGCCCCGATCCAGCGCCGCAATTGCGCGATGGCCTGGTTGCGCCCGGCGCTCACCTGATCGCGCAGCGCCGCGATGTCGGCGGCCTCCTCGCGCGGCGCCAGTGTATCGAGCGCCGTGCCCGCAGCAGCGGCGAGCTGGGCGCGCACCGCGCGTGCGAGGAGCGCATTGTCGTGCTGCCACTGCGCCACCTCCGCCAGTTGCTGCTCCCAGGTGTGACGTGCAATCCACGCGAGCGCGGTTTGCTGCAGCACGGTCTGGCGTTGCTGTCGTGCGTCGGCGCGCATCAGCTCGACCTGCGCCGCCGCCTGTTCGGTGCGCGCCCGGCGCTTGGCGGGGCTGGTGAACTCCTGCATCACGCCGAAGCGCCGCATGGTCATCGCGTCGTCGCTGGTGCTGAAGCGGTCGCTGCCCTCCATGGGAACATTGTCCAGTCCCAGCACCAGGCTGGGGTCCGGCAACTCGCCCGCAGGCAGGGTGGCGAGCCGGGCGGAATCCACGCGCGCCTCCCCGGCGCGCAGCACCGGCGCCTCGCGCACGGCGAGTACCAGGGCGTCGTTGAAGGTCAGCGTTTGCGCTGGCGTCGCCGGCGCGATGACGAGCGCGCACAACAGCACCGCGGGGAACAGCAGTCGACGGCACAGCTGCCGCCGGTGGCGAGGAACGGAATACATGTCGATAACTCCACAGCGGCCAGACGCGGATTACGCGGCGTCAGGCACGGTCAAACGAGTGTGACGTGCGCAAGCGCACCGTCACGGTTACCCGGTGGGAGTCAGCTCAGGTTGGGTGGTCGCCAGACGGTGGCGGGTGGCCGGAGATACAACAGCCGCGAGGGAGTGGGGGCGACTGCGTGCGAGGCGGCGAAGGCCACTTGCACTACGCTCGCCGGGATCGGAAACGTCATCGGCGGCGAACACTGCTGCCCCATCTTGCACAGCTGGCCGGTGCTCGCATACGTGGCCGCGTCATTGCAGCAGTCGTGCTGCTGCGCGTCGGTTGAAAGGTGAGTCTGCATCCGGGGGCAATGCCTGTCGCCGGCGGTCGCGTCTGCACGCAGGGGCAGTGCGATGCACAGCAGGGACAGGGCTATGGCAATCACTCGTCGCATGCAACAAGCCTAGCGCGTCATCGGCACTGTGTCACCGGGATTAATCCGCACAACGCTGTGCTATTATCGCCGCGAATTTTTATACCCGCCATCAACAGGGGACCTGACAATGAAACCATCCGTGCGCCTTCCGGCGGTTATCGCCTTTACCGGTTTGCTGGCCGGCGGCTGTACCTGGGTCGATTCCGTGCCCGGCGCCAGCCGCGTCACACTGGTGGGGCCGCAGCATGTCAGCCAGTGCCAGCCGCTCGGCACCACCACTTCGCAGACCAAGGCCCAGGTCGGCCCGGTCCACCGCAGTGAATCGAAAGTGCAGGAGGAACTGCTGACGCTGGCCAAAAACTCCGCCGTCGAGATCGGCGGCGACACCCTGGTGGCGGAAGGCCCGCCCCTGCAGGGCAGCCAGCGCTTTCGCATCTACAAATGCCCGCAGGCGCCGGGCGTGTGAGGTTACGGTCGCGGGTGTTCGGTCACCCAGCTGACCATCAGATCGAGTGAGCTTTCCACCCAGGGAAAGGGGATGTGCGGTGCGCCGATCATCGACCACAGCGTGACATCGACGCCCGGCGCGCAGCCGGAATATTCCAGCACCGTGGTTTCCGCACCGTCGATGCTGGCGACCACATCCAGGTTTGGCGCCAGCGTGGGGTTTTCCGTATCGCACTGTGCGTGTGCGGCAAACCGGCGGGTGGTCTCCCGTGCGCCGGGATACGATTCCTCGAATATCTCGCCGCCCCCATAGCGAATCGTCTTATCCTGGTCGCCGTGCATGGTCAGTACGCGAACCGGATGGCTGGCCGGTGTGCAACTGGCGTCATCGATGAACGTCGAGCCGGCGAGACTCACCACCGAGGTAACGATGTCGGACGCCTCGCAGGCCATGCGCAATGCCATGAAGCCGCCGTTGGAATGCCCGATCAGGCCGACGCGGGCCGGGTCGATGCTGTACGTCGCGGCCGCCTCCTCGATCAGTCCGCGGACATAGGCGACGTCGTCGACCTTCTGGTCTTCTTCGCTGAATGCGCAGCAGGCGGGTGTCGCATTCCAGAACCGGTCGCCGATGGAATTTAACGTGCCGTCCGGCACGACCAGAACGTATTGTTTGCTGTCGACGCGTGTATCCAGCCCGAGGTAGAGGGATTGAATGTAACCGTCGGCGCCGTAGCCGTGTAACAGGACGAGCAGCGGGTAGCGCGTGGCGGTGTTGTAGTCCGAGGGGATCAGCACCTGGGCGACGCGGTCCCCGCCGATCTGCAGCGCCGGGTTGGCAGCGCAGCTGTTGGTGTCCGCGCAGCCGCTCAGTGCCGGCGGATTGCCGAGATACACCGAGTCGAAGCCGTCGGAGCCGCAGGCGGAGACCAGCAGGGCCAGGAGCGATCCCGCGACGCGGGTGAGCGCGGCGCGGGCGTTCATCATAGGTTGATACGTTTTCATAGTGCTGTCTCCCGCCAGGCCGTTGCGATGTGGGGCGCCACCGGACGCCGCCCGTGCCCCATGCCCGCCAGCGTAGCAAATGGCCCGCGCAAGTTCGACACCCGCCGCGTCACGATTCCAGCGCGGCGGGCGCGGCCAGCACTGCGACCTGTTTGCGGTAGGCCATGCGATACAGGCCAGGCAGCACGATCAGTGTGAGGATGGTCGAGGACACGATGCCGCCGATCACCACCGTCGCCAGCGGCCGCTGTACCTCGGCGCCGGTGCTGGTATTCAGCGCCATCGGCAGGAAACCGAGCGCCGCCACCAGCGCGACCATGAGAATGGGCCGCAGCCGCAGCAGCGCGCCGTCGCGGATCGCCGTGTCAATGGTCTTGCCGTTGATGACGCCATCGCGAAAGGCCGACACCATCACCACACCGGTGAGAACCGACACGCCGCACAGCGTGATAAAGCCGACGCCGGCGGTGATGGACAGCGGGATGTCGCGCAGCCACAGCGCGATCACGCCGCCGGTCAGCGCCAGCGGCACGCCGCTGAACACCAGCGCCGCATCCCTGGCTGAGCCGAAGGTCATCATCAGCAGCGCGAAGATCATCAGCAACGTCACCGGCACCAGTACCGCCAGGCGCGCCGAGGCCGATTGCAGTTGCTCGAAGGTGCCGCCGTAGCTCAGCCAGTAACCGGGAGGAATTTTCACCCGCGCCTCCAGTTGTTCCTGTACCTCGGCGACGAAACTGCCCAGGTCGCGGCCGCGCACATTGGCGCTCACCACCACGCGGCGCTTGCCGTTTTCGCGCGAGATCTGGTTGGGGCCGGGCGCCACCGTCAGGGAGGCCACTTCGCCGAGCGGCACATAGCCGCCCGCTGGTAGCGGCACCGGCAGGCGCTCGAGCGCGCGCAGATCGCTGCGCGTTTTCTCGGGCAGGCGCACGACCACCGTGAAGCGGCGGTCGCCCTCGAAGACCAGGCCCGCGTCCTCGCCGCCGGTGGCGGTTGCGATCACGTCCTGTACGTCTGCAACGTTGAGGCCGTAGCGGTACAGCGCGGCGCGGTTGGCGGCGACGGACAGGATGGGCAGGCCGGACACCTGTTCGACTTTTACGCCCTCAGCGCCCGGAATGCTATTGATGACCGCGGCGACTTCGTTGCCGGTTTTCAGCAGCTGTGCCAGATCGTCGCCGAAGATCTTCACGCCGAGGTCGGAGCGCACACCCGAGATCAGCTCGTTGAAGCGCAATTGTATGGGCTGGCTGATCTCGAACGCGGTGCCCGGTATCGAATCCAGTTTTTCCTCCACTTCCTCCAGCAATTGCGCCGGGGATTTTTCCGGGTCGGGCCATTCCTTGCGATCCTTCAGCATCACATAGCCGTCGGAAATGTTGGGGCCCATGGGATCGCTGGCCACTTCCGCCGTGCCCACCCGCGAGAAAAACGTTTTCACCTCGGGCAGCTCCAGCACCGCACGCTCCAGCTGGAACTGCATGTCCAGCGACTGGCTGAGGCTGGTGCCGGGAATGCGCAGCGCCTGGATGGCGATGTCGCCCTCGTCGAGGTTGGGGATGAATTCCGCGCCCATCCGCGTGGCGAGCCAGCCGCACCCGAGCACGAACACGGCAGCGCCGAGTGCCACCGGGGTGCGCAGGCGCAGCGCGGCGTCAAGCGTCGGGGCGTAGATTTTCTTCGCGGCGCTGACGATAGCGTTGTCTTTTTCTGCGATCTCGCCCGTAAGCAGCAGCGCAACCATCGCCGGGACAAAGGTCAGCGACAGCACCAGCGCCGCGAGCAGGGCGATGATCACCGCCATCGCCATGGGCGTGAACATCTTGCCCTCGACGCCGGTGAGTGCGAGCAGCGGCAGGTTGACCAGCAGCACCACCAGCACGCTGACCAGGCTGGGCGTGAACACCTCGCGCGTGGCGGCAAACACCGTGTGGAAGCGTTCATCCAGCGTCAGGATACGGCCCAGGCGATGCTGGCGCCCGGCGAGCCTGAGGATGCAGTTCTCCACGATGATCAGCGAGCCGTCCACGATCAGCCCGAAATCCAGCGCGCCGAGGCTCATCAGGTTGGCGCTGACCCTGGTCGCCACCATGCCAGAGACGAGGATCAGCATCGACAGCGGGATGATCATGGCGGTGAGCAGCGCGGCGCGCACGTTGCCCAGCATCAGCAGCAACACGGCGATCACCAGCACCGCGCCTTCCAGCAGGTTGGTCTGCACCGTGGCTATCGTCTTGTTCACCAGCACGGTGCGATCGTAGACCGGCAGCGCGGTCACACCGTCCGGCAGTGTTTTGTTGATGGCTGCCAGTTTTTCCGCCACCGCTGCGGAGACAGTCCGGCTGTTGGCGCCGAGCAGCATCACCGCAGTACCGAGCACCGTCTCCTGGCCGTCGAGAGTCGCGGCGCCGGTGCGCAATTGTTTGCCAAAGCCCACCTGCGCGACATCGCCGATGGTGATCGGTACGTTCTCGCGCCAGGCCACGATCACGCGCTCGATGTCCGCGATGTCCGCGATCTGTCCCGGCGCGCGGATCAGATACTGTTCGCCATTCTTTTCGATGTAACCCGCGCCCACGTTGGCGTTGTTTTTCGGCAGCGCCTCAACCACGTCGTGAAAGGAGAGTCCGTAGGCGAGCAGCTGCGCCGGTTCGGGCGTGATGTGGAACTCCTTCTCGTAGCCGCCGATGGTGTTGATCTCCGTGACGCCGGGCACCAGCCGCAGCTGCGGCCGGATCACCCAGTCCTGCAGCGTGCGCAGGGCGGTGGCGTCGTAAGGTTCGCCGTTGTCCTGCCGCGCGTCCGGCGCTGCGGTCACCGCGTAATGGAAGATTTCCCCCAGCCCGGTGGCCACTGGCCCCATCACCGGCTCCAGCCCTGCGGGCATCTCACTCTTGGCCTGCTGCAATCGCTCGTTGATGAGGTTGCGGGCGAAGTAGATGTCGGTGCCTTTCTCGAACACCACGGTGACCTGCGACAGCGCGTAGCGCGAGAGCGAGCGCGTCTCCTCCACATGGGGCAGGCCGGTGATCGCAAGCTCAACCGGGTAGGTGATGCGCTGCTCCACCTCCAGCGGTGAGTAGCCCGGCGCTTCGGTGTTGATCTGCACCTGCACGTTGGTGATATCCGGCACCGCGTCGATCGGCAGGTGCTGGTAGTTCCAGACGCCCGCAGCGCCAGCCACCGCGACCAGAAACAGGATCAGCCAGCGGCGGGCGATCGAAAACCGGATCAGCGCGTCAATGCCCATGTTCGGCGCCCTCCTTGCCGAGCTCGGATTTCAGCACGAAGCTGTTGCCGGACACGTAGGATTCACCGGCGTGCAGCCCGCCGAGCACTTCGCTCACCCGCCCGTCACTGCGCCCGAGCGCCACCGGCCGCGGCTCGAAGTGTTCGCCCTCGGCCACGAACACCACGCGCTCATCGTTCACTGTCTGCACCGCGCCCTCGGTAATGGCGAGCGGAATTTCGCTCTGTGAGAGCACCACCTCTGCTTGCACGAAGCGCCCGGGCAGCCAGCGCCCATCCGCGTTGTCGAGCGCCGCAGTAGCCGTGAGCGTCTGGCTCGCGCTGTTGCCGACCGGCGAGACCGCGATGATCTCGCCTTCGCCCTGGGCGCTGCCGTCATTGCTGGACACCAGCACCCGCTGGCCCGGACGAATTTTTGCGCGGTCGCCGGGAAACACAGAGAGATTCACCCACACGGTGGAGTAGTCGCCGATCACGAACAGTGCGCGGTCACCGGTCTGCTCGCCGACATTGGCGTTGCGCTGCACCACCACGCCGCTCAGCGAGGCAAGCACGGGATAGGGCTTAAGGCTGTCGTTGCTCTCCACCGTCGCCAGCACGTCGCCCTGTTTCACCGTGTCGCCTGCGCGCTTCGCGACCTGCCGTATCAGGCCGGGGTAGCGCGCCGAAACCGTGTGCTCGCGCTCGGCGTCGGGCACGATCTGCCCGTACAGCGGGAGGGTTTCGTTCAGCATGGCCGGCCCGGCCTGCGCGAGGGTGATGCCCGCATTGCGAATCTGCGCCGGCGTCAGCTCGAGGCGCTCCTCGCCCGCGTGTTTCCCGCCGTGTTCGTCGTGTTCTGCCTGTTCCACAGACGATGCTACGGCGACGACCGCGTAGCCGGTGTAGAGCGTGGCGCAGGCCACAGCTAGCGCCAGCGTCGCGGGGAGTCGGCGCAGCCTGTGTGTTCGTAAATCAATATTCATTGCGCGGATTCCTGTGCAGGGCTGCCGGCATCTGCTGCCAGCGGCGGTAAGAGGGGTTCTGCGGTGAGCTGTTCGATGGTGGCGCCGTTTTGCAGCGCCGCAGCCTGCGCGGTGATCAGCTCTGACTGGGCGGCGATCAATTCCTGCCGTGCCGCCACCCATTCCTGGTAGCTGTAGCGGCCGTGTTCATAGGCGGCCTGGGTGAGCTGCAGGGCGCGCGTGAGCGCGGGGATGACCTCGGCCTGCAACCTGCCCGCCGTCTCCATGCCGAGCTTGCGCTGCTGGAAGGCGTCGAACAGTGTGGCGCGCAATTCGAGCAATGCCGCGTCGCGCTCCACCGCCACGGCATCGCGCGCGGCTTGCGCAGAGCGCAGCGCACCTGCGTTGCGCGCGGCGGAGAACAGCGGCATGTTCACCCCGGCAACCAGCGCCGTGTCGTCGGTATCCTGGAACTGGCGCACGCCGACTGACCAGCCGACATCGGCGCTGGACTGTGTCCTGGCCAGTTGCAATTGGGCTTCGCGCAGGCGCTCTTCGCTCGCAAACAGCGCGATCGCGGGGTTGCGCTGTGCGCGCTCGTACAGTGCGGTGAAATCGCTCACCGCGCCGAGGTGCTGCAGGTCGCCCGCCACCTGCACGAAATCGGGCTCGGCCTGCCCCCACAGCACTGCCAGTGACTGGCAGGCGCTGCGCAACTGGTGCTGCGCCTCGCTCACCGCGAGTTCTGCCTGCGTTTTCTGCGCGGTGGCGCGAAAGCGCTCCGCCTCGGGCGCGGCGCCGGCCTGAACGCGGCGCTCCACGGCCTGCTGCGCATCGACCGCCAGCGCCCTCGCCTTCACCGCCAGATCGAGCCGTGCCTGGCTCGCCGCCACGTCCACATACCGGCGGGTGACCTCGCCGATCAGATCCAGAGCTCGCGCCTGCCGTTCGCCGTCGAGCAGCTGGCGCTCTGCGCTGGCTTCGGCCATGCGGGCAGCGCGCTTGCCGCCGAGTTCGATGACGGAGGAGAGCGCCAGCGTGAATTCCGCGCCGTCGGCGCTGTTCAAGTCGCCCGTGCCGGCGAAGTTCTCGGCCTCGGCGCCGAGCTCATACAGTGGCGAAAGCGCAGCGGTGGCCATCCGTCCTTGCACTTCGGCATCCCGCAAGCGATACACCTGCAGTTCGGGATTGCGCGCCAGCGTGCGCTCTACCGCTAGAGCCAGTGTGAGGCTCGCACTCGCGGTGCCGTTGGAGCCGGCTGCAAGCGGCGGTAGCGTCGTAGAGAGGAGGATCGCCAGCGCGGCAACTTTAGTGCCGCGCCGTGCATTGCGGAGGCGGCCTCCGCTCAACAATTGAAACATGGTTTGCCCTTACATCACGTCGGATCGTCCCTGTGCAGTGCACAGGCCGGAAGCGGCGGGAACAGCGGCAGGCCCGAAGATTTCGGGCAGAGGACGTGGCGTTGGAGCCCGGCATCAGGTGAAGCCGGCGCGGCTGCTGCCCGCAAGACTGCGCTGATCCGCCACCTTGAGTGGCGCGATCAGGCGTGGGTGGGCGGTCTCAGCAGGGTGGTGGGAAAGAGGGCGTTGTAGGCATCGTCGTGCACGGCGTCAGCATGGCGCGACGATGGGAGTGCGCTGCTGGCGAGCTGGCCGGTAAACGCCAGCAGGTGGCAGTGCCCGTGGGCGTGACAGCAGTCGCCGTCGATCAAATCGGTGGAGTGTGGTGCGCCGGCGTCGTTTGCGGAACCGAGCGTTGCAGTGTGTGCTGCATCGTGTGTTGCATCGTGCTCGTGCGCACCGCTAGGCGCAGCGGATGCGGACGCATGGTCCATATGCTCGTCGACACCCGCCAGAATGGATTGGCAGGTGAAGAGCGCCAGGATGGCAATGGCGATGGCTCTACGAAACCGGGTCACGAGAACAGGGTCAACAACGCAAGGGATAAGCGCGCCCAATCTAACACAGCGGCGAGGCGGCGGCGAGCGAATACCTCGCCATTTGCAACTACCGGTTGAGTGCCGCCAGCGCCTCCAGCGCCGCGAGATCAGGCCCGCTCTGCGCGCCATCCGACAGCGCCTGCACGCACACGTGGTTGGCGCCCGCCTGCCAGTGCGCTTCGATGCGCGTGCGCAGTGCGTGGTCATCGCCCCAGGCGACGATGGCATCGACCAGCTTGTCGCTGCCGCCGTTGTCGAAGTCGGTGTCTGCGAAGCCGAACTGCTTCAGATTGTTTTTGTAGTTATCGAGGCCGGTGTACGTACCCGTGTGCACCCGTGCAATGCGCCGGGCGGTGTCCGCGTCAGTCTCCCGCAGCACCATCTGCTCGGGGCAGAGCAGGGCGTCCGGACCCAGGATGCGCCGCGCCCAGGCGGTGTGCTCGGGTGGCACGAAGTAGGGGTGGGCGCCTGACGCTTTCTCCGCGGCGAGGCGCAGCATGTTCTCGCGCAGCGCGCCCAGCACGATGGGCGCGGGTTCCGGGGCGGTGGCCGCCATGTACAGGGCATTGCGCATGCCGTCGAGATAGGCGCGCATGGTGCTGACCGGTTTCTGGTAGGCGTGGCCGCGAATGTCTTTAACCAGCGGCGCGTGCGACACGCCGAGGCCCAGCACGAAGCGTCCGGGTGCCAGTTCCGCAAGCGTGTTGTGGATGGCGTTCATCGCCATCGCATCGCGCGCGTAGATATTGGCGATGCCCGTGGCGAACACCAGCTTTTTCGTATGCGCGGCCAGGTAGCCGATGATGGCGAACGGGTCGCGGCCCACCGCCTCCGGGATCCACAGCGCACCGTAGCCCCACTGCTCCAGCTGCTGCGCGAATCTGGCCGCCTCCGGCGCGCTCATGTTGTCGATGAAGGCCCAGACGCCGAGTTTGCCGAGATAAGTGGTCATGGTGCAGATTCCCTGATGGTTTCAAGCAAGCGCATAACTTAGCAGAAGACCTGCTACTGCGCAGTACGGCATCACAGGTGTCAGCGGTATCTGGAACCTCGGAAGCGAGTCCCCGCGGCAACTTTCGACGGCCGTAGCGGTGAAGCCTCCCGCGGCTCAGAAGGCTGAGATATTCGCCGTGGGAGGCTTCGCCGCTCCGCATACCACCCGATGTTGTCCGCGCCAGGGCCGGTGGCACTGGATTGACCCGGCCGCGAACTTGGCTCACATTGGGGCGCCGCACCCTGAGGAGAGCCCTATGATCACCATTCACCACCTCGGCGTGTCGCAATCCGACCGGGTCGTCTGGTTGATGGAGGAGCTAAACCTCCCGTACCGGCTGCAGTGGTACGACCGCGGCCCCGATTTCCTCGCCCCCGCTGAATTCCGCGCCCTCCACCCCGCCGGCACTGCGCCGATCATCACCGACGGTGACCTGGTGATGGCCGAGTCCACCGCCATCGTCGAGTACATCTCGCAGCGCTATGGCGGCGGCCGCCTGTCCGTGCCGCCGGACGATGTGAACTATCCACACTACCTGTACTGGATGCAGTTCAATAACAACCTGCAGTCGGCGCTGTTCATCAAGCTGGCCTTCCAGACCGTGGGCGCGGCGCCGGGCGCGGACAACCCCATGATGGCCACCACGCAGCGGCGCGAGGACGGCCTCTATCGCGCGCTGGAGCAGCGCCTTGGCGAGTCGGCCTACCTCGGCGGGCCCACATTCAGTTGCGCGGATATCATGTCGCTGTTCAACCTGACTTCGCTGGGTATGCTCGGCGCCCGCGCCATCGACGACAAGTTGCCCAACACTCTGGCCTACGTGCAGCGGGTGACGGCGCGGCCGGCGTACCAGAAGGCGATGTCGATTGCCGGGCCAGCCGCCAGCCGGCCAGTGGATTGAAACTCTCGCCCCGGGGATTGACATGGGCAGTGTAAGCTAGTTATAACTAACAATAATTTGGCCTCGGGGGTGTTTGCGCATGCGTGTGTTGCACTATTTATTGCTGGTCGTGGTTGTGTTCCTCTCTGGCTGTGGCGATCCTCCGGCGCCGCAGGCACCTGAACGCGAAGCCGCCAGCCGGGCGCTGGTGCCGCCGGATGCGGAGCTTGCTGCCATATACGCACGCAGTTGCCACAGCTGCCACACCGTGGCCGCCACGGGCGCGCCGCTCACCGGAGATGCCGCCGCGTGGGCGCCGCGCATGGAGAAGGGAATGGACGTGCTGCTCGGCAGCGTCGTCAACGGCTTTGGCGGCATGCCGCCGTTCGGGATGTGCATGGATTGCAACGCCGAGCAGTTCGAGGCGCTGATCCGGTTTATGGCTGCGCCTGGAGCAAACCCATGATCCGCCGCCGCGCGTTACTGCATGCATTGGTCGCCGCCGCCGTCGCCGGGCAGGCGCTGCCCCGGCGCGCGCTCGCGGCTGCAGAGAAGGCTGCCGAAAAAGCTTCCGCCCTGCCCTGGCGCAACTGGTCCGGCTCCCAGGAATGCGTGCCTGCGGCGCGCGTGGCACCGGCGTCACTGGCGGAACTGCGGGAACTCATCGCGAGCGGCGGCGTGCTGCGGCCGGTGGGAGCGGGCCACTCCTTCAGCGCGCTGGTGCCGACCGAGGGCACCATCGTTTCGCTCTCACGCCTCAGCGGCTTGGTGAACCACGATCCCGAGCGCCTGCAGGCCACCTTGTGGGCGGGCAGCCGTCTCGGTGACATCGGCCAGCCGCTGGAAGACGCAGGTCAGGCGCTGGTGAACATGCCGGATATCGACGAGCAGACGCTGGCGGGCTGTTTCGCCACGGCGACGCACGGCACCGGCGCCGGTATCGGCTGTATGTCCACTTTTATCGAGGGCCTGCAGCTGGTGAATGCGCGCGGGGAGCTGCTCGACTGCGACGCGACCCACAACCCCGAGCTGTTCCAGGCGGCGCGCGTCTCACTGGGCGCGCTCGGCATCATCACGCAGGTGCGCCTGCAGAACGTGGCGCCGTACCGGCTGCGCCGCGAGACCGTGTGGCGCAGCTTCGACGAGATGCTGGAACTCGCCGATGGCATGGCGGACAAGCACCGCAACTTCGAGTTCTATTACATTCCGTTCTCCGGCATGGGCTTCACCGATGCGCACGACCTGACGGATGAGCCGGTCGGGTCCACCGAAAAAATCGACAGCAACGAATCCGTGCTGCAGCTGAAGCTGGTGCGCGATTACCTGGACGGCTCACCCCGGCTGCGCGAACTGGTGCTAGGCACCATGGTGAAGGTGCTGCGCGACGAGGTGACGGTGGAGAGCTCGTGGAAAAACTACTCCAGCGAGCGCAATGTGCGCTTCAACGAGATGGAGTACCACCTGCCGCGCGAGCACGGCCTGGCGGCTCTGCGCGAAGTGCGCGATGCGATAGAAAAGCACCACCCCGAGGAGTTTTTCCCCATCGAGGTGCGTTTCGTCAAGGGCGATGACATCTGGCTCAGCCCGTTCCACCAGCGCGACACCTGTTCCATCGCCGTGCACCGCTTTTTCGAGGAGGACTACAAGCCGTACTTCAGAACGCTGGAGCCGATCTTCCGCAAATACCACGGCCGCCCGCACTGGGGTAAGCTCAACACGCTGCAGGCGGCGGATTTTCGCGAGCTGTATCCGCGCTGGGAGGATTTCGCGGCCGTACGTCGGGAGCTGGACCCGCAGGATCGGTTCCTCAACCCGTATCTCGCGGGATTGTTTACCTGAGGTGTTGCCGGGAGGTTGTGCATGAAGCGTCGGACACTGCTGCTGGGTGGCGCGGCCGGGGCGCTCACACTCGGCGCGCTGCTGCGCCCGCGCGATAACGGACGCAACCACAGCGAGTATTTCCAGAGACTCGGCGCTGCGCTCGACGGCGCCGGCCTGGCCGGGCCGACACTGGTGGTGGACCGGACGAAACTGCAGGCAAATATCCAGACGCTGCAGGCGCACATCGAGAATCGCTTTGCCTATCGCATCGTGGTGAAGTCGCTACCCTCCGTGCCTCTGGTCGAAACTGTCATGCAGGCCACGGGCAGCCATCGACTGATGCTGTTCCATCAGCCCTTCCTCAATGCTGTCGCCGCGCACATCCCGCAGGCCGATATCCTGCTCGGCAAACCGATGCCGGTGGCGGCGGCGCACAACTTCTACCAACAGTTCCCCGGCGGTGAGTTCGACCCTGCGCGCCAGTTGCACTGGCTGCTCGACACGCCGGAGCGCGTCGTGCAGTACGCCGCCCTGGCGCAGAAACTCGACCAGGACATGCGCGTCTGCATCGAGCTCGACGTGGGGCTGCACCGCGGCGGCGTACGCGACGAATCGCAGCTGATCGACGTGCTGCAACAGATACAGAATGCGCCCCGGCTCCGGTTCGCCGGCATGATGGGTTACGAACCGCACATCGTGAAAGTGCCGGTGGGCGACCCGCTCACCTACCGAGATCGCGCCATGGCGCTCTACCGGCGCTATGTCGAGGTGGCGCGCAACGTGCTGGGCGATGCGTGGCCGCGCGACGTAGTGCTCAACTGTGGCGGCAGCCCGACCTACCAGTTGTACGACGACGGCGACTTTCCCTTCAACGAACTCTCCGCCGGTTCCTGCCTGGTCAAGCCCACGGACTTCGACCTGCCGTCGCTGGCCGATCACACGCCCGCGTCGTTCATCGCCACGCCGGTGCTCAAGGCCATGGACGCGCTGCACATTCCCGGCATCGACCTCGGCCCGCTGCAGGCGGCGTGGAACCCCAACCGCGCCCGCGCAGTCTTCACCTACGGCGGTTACTGGAAGGCCCAACCCGAATCGCCGCAGGGGCTGGTCTACAACGCGCTCTACGGCCGCTCCACCAACCAGGAGATGCTGAATCACTCGCGCAGCGTCTCACTGCGACCGGATGACTGGGTGTTCCTGCGCCCCACGCAGAGCGAATTTGTATTCCTGCAGTTTGGCGATATCGCCGTGTATGACGGCGGGCGCATCGCGGATTACTGGCCGGTGTTCACGCAGACGAGTGCTTGAACGGTTCGCCCTCGCGGAATGCCCTGCCGTTCTCGACCGATTCCGGCGGTGAAAAACGCAGTGCGGTGTGCGTCATCGATACAGTGAACAGTGGTTTTTTCGGCAGCCCCAGCGCGCGCAATTCCAGCGCCAGCGGATGAGTTTCACCGATGATTGGCCGTTCGCCACCCAGTGAGAAGGTGGCGCCGGAGCCGGTGTTGGTGCCCCAGGTTTTCCACGCCCTGCCGTCGCGGATAGCCAGCGACGCGATGCGCTGTTCCTTCACGCGGGTGGTGCCGCCAGTTTTCGCGGCGATGCCGTAGACCAGCTCGCCCTCATCAAAAAATGTCCCGTTGGCGCGCCGGCTGGAGAATTCGATATCGATGCGCGCCACCCATTTGGGAAAGCCCCAGATGAAGCGGCCCGCATGGGTGGTGAACGCCTGGTCAACCGGCATGCGGTAGACGAAGTTCGCCGTGCGGCCGGCGGCCATGCGCGCCAGCGCACCGAACAAGGGAAAGGGTTTCGATGCGCCGGGCGTCAGCACCGGAAAGATGATCGCGCCTTCGTTGTAATCGCCGAGATCGTTCTTGCGGTAGTCCACGCACAGCAGTTGCAGCATGGCTTTGCCGGGCAGTACTTCCAGTACGCGAAAGCCGCTGTCGGCAATTATTTCCTGCGCCTTTGCCGCGTCCACGAGGAAACCGTTCATCAACATGGCAGCGTCGGCGACTACCACCGGGAAGTTAATCTCCCGTCCGTCGATAACATAGTGGTGCTCGTCGATCTTCCTGCACACGCGGTTGGTTTCCTGTGTGCCCAGACCATCCACCGTGTCGCAAGTGACGGGAGATTCCGCGAAGATCGTGCCGGTTGTTTTCACTCGGTATCCTCAGGGTGCGGTCGGCGGGAGGTGTGTGCGCCTTTATAGCGAATCCCGTCGCGCGACTCCAGTCCCGCACTTGTGCTTTGCCAGTGTGTGCGCTTGGGCGTACTGTAATCGCTATCGGAGGTCGACCCTGATGCCGGGGAGGAAGTACCGTGACGTCAACCCTGCTGGCATTCCTCGCAGGCGCAGCCGGATGGACACTGGTGGAATATCTGCTGCACCGGTTTGTGTTTCACGCTCGCTCCGCACGCGGGCCCGGCGCGAAGGAGCACCGCCGTCACCACGCCGAGGTCGACTACTTCGCGCCCTGGTGGCAGAAAGCGCTCGCGGCGCTGGCGGCCACCGCGATCCTGCTGCCGGTACTATCGGTGCTCGCGGGCGTTCTCCACGGCGGCATCGCCACGCTCGGCTTCGTCGCCATGTACCTGCTGTACGAGGTGCTGCATCGGCGCGCGCATACGCGGGCGCCGCGCGGCCATTATGGTCGCTGGCGGCGCAAGCACCATTTTGCGCACCACTTCACCGACCCGCGCCGGGCGCAGGGTGTGACCACGCCGTTCTGGGACCTGGTTTTCGGCACGCGGCTCCCGGTGAAGCGGGTGCGCGTACCGCGCCGCCTCGCCATGCGCTGGCTGGTGACTGCGGGCGGCGAGATTCTGCCTGAGTATGTCGCCGACTACGAGCTCGTCGGTGCGCAGACGCAGGATGCGCACACGCGCCGCAGGGATGCGCTCGCAGCCGAGGCGAGCGAGCGGCCCGCTTGACACGCGAGCTGCCCGTGTCGAGTACCTGCCTGGCGCTGGCAGCCGTGGTTGACCACGCGGTATTCTAGGCGCCGTCTTCATTGGTAAGACGCGCCTGTACCGGGCGATCCTGCGCTATCGGCGCGTTCACACAGATGCAACGGGAGGAAGGGCATGGCGGGTGCGTTCAGGGCAGTACTGTTCGATTTTGGCGGTGTATTCACCGATTCGCCGTTTCATGCGGTGAACGCCTACGGCGCGGAGCTGGGTATCGACGCGCGCGAGGTCACGGGTATCGTCTTTGGCTCGTATGAACACGACGGCGACCACCCCTGGCATCAGCTGGAGCGCGGTGAGATATCCCTGGACAACGCCCGCGAGCGGATTCTCGCGTTGGGCCAGGAGCGCGGCCTGCGCGTGGATATCTACGAGCTGTTCGCGCGCATGGCGGGGAACAACGCCGGCGCCGACGCGCGCCAGCCTCTGGTGCAGCGGGTGCGCACATTGCGGGCGGAAGGTTACGCGACGGGCATCATCACCAACAACGTGAAGGAGTTCGGCGACGGCTGGCGCGCGCTGGTGCCCGTCGATGAGCTGTTCGACTTTGTCGTGGATTCCAGCAGCGCGGGCGTGCGCAAACCCGACCCGCGTATTTTTGAAATCGCGCTGGCGCAGCTGGACGGCATCGACGCGCGGCAGGCTGTTTTCCTGGACGACTACCCGGCCAATGTGGAGGCTGCGCGCGCCCTGGGCCTGCACGCCATTCTCGTCGGCGCCGACGTGCAGGGGGCAATCCGGGAGCTCGATGCGGCGCTCTCGGCGTAGACAGCTAGCGCCGTTCGAACAGCGCAATGGCCTCGCTGTGCCCGGTGTGCACAAACATATCGACCGCCGCAGCGCGCACCAGCCGGAAGCGGGCCTGGTGCAGGATACCGGCGTCGCGGGCGAGCGTTGACGGGTGGCAGGAGACATACAGCACGCGTTTCACGGTTGACCGTGCCAGGGCTTCGCAGACGGCTTTTGCGCCCGCGCGCGGTGGATCGAGAATGGCAATATCCGTTGTGGGCAGCACCACCTCCGGCGCCAGCAGGTTGATCGTTCTGGCGCGGATATTCTGGAGCCCATTGGAGCGCGCGTTCGCGGCGACGCGCGCGGTCATGCCGGCGTCACCCTCCAGTGCGTGCACGGTGTGTGTGCACCGCGCCAGCGGCAGGGTGAAGTTGCCGACGCCACAGAAGAGATCGAGCGCGGTTTCGTCGCGCGCTGGACGCAGCCAGTCGAGGGCGCGTGCGACCAGGGCGGTGTTCACCTCCCAGTTGGTTTGCGTGAAATCACCGGGCAGGTAGGAAAGCGTCACCGGTGGTGCCCCCCTGCTCTCGGTAGCGCAGGCCTCGGAGTGCAATCGCAGTTCTCCCGCCACGAGAATATCCTGCCCGCTGCAGAGCTCCCCCGCCGTATCCTCCATGTCGGGTGCGTCACGTCGGGTGCTGCGCGACGCCACCAGCTGCACCCGCAGCGCGACGACGGTACCGGACAGCATAGCGTCGCGCAGCGCGCCGAGCAGCCTGTCGCCCGGGTGCGCGGCGAAGCGAAAGCACAGGCCGAGTCGGTGATCGCTGTCCGCATCGATCTCGATTTCACGCAGGCCCTGCAGTTCAGGCACGGCCCGCAGGCGCGCGGGCAGCTGTGCGAGCAGCGCGTTGGCGGCAGCGTTGGCCACCAGGCAGTGCGGTACGGCGACACTGTCGTGGGAGCGATAGCGGCGCAGGCCCAGCACAAAATCCCGGTCCGGCGTGCGCACCACCTGCAGGCGCAGCCGGTGCCGGAAGGCGCTGTCGGGGCTTGCGACCGGCGGGTCCAGGGCCGGGGGGGAGAGCTTTCGCAGCGCGTGTTCCAGGCTCACCTGCTTGTGCTGCAACTGTGCAGCCGGCGACCAGTGCTGCAGGCTGCAGCCCCCGCACGTCCCGTACAGCGGGCACGGTGGCACGACGCGCTCGGCCGATGGCGACGAGCCGGCGATCAGTTCGAGCAGGTCGGCTTCATCGTAATCCCGTTTTACCGCCGTGCACTGCACGCGCACCTGTTCACCCGGGAGCGCGCCGCTGACGAACACTATCTTGCCGCGGCGGGTGGCGACCCCGCGCCCCTCCTGGCTCATGCGCTCGATGGCCAGCGTATCCTTGCCCCACAGCGGGGCGGTGCGGCCGCGATGGTGGCGCTTCACGTCCGTCGCACCTGCAGCGTCTGCCCGGCGGCAGCGATGACATCGCCGGTGACAATTTTTCTGCGCTTGCGGGTTTCTACTTCACCATTCACCCACACCTCGCCGCTCGCGATCAGATGCTTGGCCTCGCCGCCGGTCGCCACCAGGCCTTCGAACTTCAGGATTTTGTACAGTTCCACGGGTTCCTTGGTGATCTCCACGGTGCGCATCGATGACTCCAGGCTGGTGCGGTTAACGGGGCTGCATAACAGATATTCGGTTCCCGACCAGGGCAAAAATCACGACAATTTGCCGGAAATACGGGGAGCCGGGCCGGATGATTGTCGTACACTGTAACGCGAGACTGGCTCCGCACGAAGTTCGGGGCGATCATCGGGCATACAAATTAGAAGGGATGGGGCAAAGTGAAGGTACTGCTTCGGCTGGGGATGGCTGCAGCACTGTGGTTCGCGGCGGCGGCCGGCGCGGACACCGGTGGTGCGGTGCTGTCCAATGCGGACTCAGCGCCTGAAGCCGGGCAGCCGGCCCTGAAAATCTACAAGTACCGGAACAAGTCGGGAGTGCAGTCGTACTCCGACCGCGCGCCGCCCGGCGTCGCCTATGAAATCTTCCAGTTGTCCTGCTTTGCCTGTAATCCGCGATCGAACATCAACTGGGGCGAAATCCCGCTGCAGTTGAAAGCCTTTGCCAGCACCATCAACTCCGCCGCCAGGAAGTACCGGGTGGATCCGGCGCTGGTGCGCGCCGTAATTCACGCTGAATCTGCGTTCCGCCCCGGGGCCAGGTCCAAAAAGGGCGCCATGGGGCTGATGCAGTTGATGCCGGACACGGCGCAGGACATGGGGGTTGGGAATGTGCTGGCGCCCGAGGACAATATCTTCGGCGGTGTGCGCTACCTCGCCTGGCTGCTGGAACAGAACCACGGCAACACGATGCTGGCCACCGCCGCCTACAATGCCGGTCCCGGCGCGGTGAAGCGGTACAACGGCATTCCGCCGTACGAGGAAACCCAGACCTACGTCAAGCGTGTGCAGATCCTGCACGACCGCTACAAAAAAGCGCTGCACAATACCTTCAGCGGCACGCACATCTCGCGCGCCGACACCTGACGGCCCGCTTACCGCACGCGGTGGACGCACAAGACACCATCAGGACCGAGTTCGTCGCAGCCAACGGGTTGAACTTCGAAGTCGATAAATGCGGCACTGGCGACAAACTGGCGCTCTGCCTGCACGGCTTTCCCGAGCTCGGCTTTTCATGGCGTTACCAGTTGCCGGTGCTGGCGCGCGCGGGATATGAAGCCTGGGCGCCGAACCTGCGCGGCTATGGCCAGAGCACCCGGCCACCGCGCGTCGCGGACTACGACCTGGACGCGCTGATGGACGATGTCGCCGCGCTGATCGACGCTGCGGAAAAGCGCTCGGTCGTCCTGATCGCCCACGACTGGGGGGCAATCATCGCCTGGCAGTTCGCGATGGAACGCCGGCGCCCACTGGAAAAGCTCGTCATCTGCAACGTGCCGCACCCCGGCCCCTTCCGCAAGGCATTCGGTTTCGCGCAGCTGAGGAAATCCTGGTACATCCTGTTTTTCCAGATTCCGCGACTTCCGGAGTGGCTGCTGGGCCTGCGCCGTGCGCAGGTGATCGGCGAGATGTTCCGCAGTACGAGTGTGGATGCGACCATGTTCCCGGCCGAAGTCACGGAGGTTTACCGCCGCAACGCGAGCGCGCCCGGCGCTTTGACGGCCATGCTGAACTACTATCGCGCGCTGGTGCGGGGCAGAAAGCGGATCGCGGCCAGAGGCATGCCGGTGATCGAGGTGCCCACACTCCTGATCTGGGGTGAGGAGGATGTGGCGCTCGGCAAGGAGACCACCTATGGTACCGACAGGTATGTGAGCGACCTGCGGATTCGCTACCTGCCCCGGGTCTCGCACTGGGTGCAACAGGAGGCCCCCGAAGCGGTGAATGCGATGCTGGAGGCCTTTCTGCGGGATGCACCGGTGCCCGGTGTGGCGTGGCAGCTGCATCTGGTGCCTCACGCGCCGTAACGGACAGCTCAACCTCCGGAGGACTGCGATGACATCCACCGAGCACCCGGCACTGCGAGCAAGCCGACTGCGGCGGCGCACGGTCTTGAAGTGGATGAGTGCCAGTGGGGCGGTGCTTGCCCTGCCGTGGACGCCGGGGTGCAGTGATGGCTCCGATCACGCGGGTGCGACGGACCTGGCTTCACCCCCGCACTTTCTGGGCGCCGGGCAGCGCGCCATCCTCGATGCGCTGGCGGACACACTGCTGCCGGAAGACGCAACGGTCGGCGCCGTGAGGGCAGGCGCCGTGGAATACATCGACCGCTATCTGGCGGCGTTCACGCACGCAGTGCCGGATATTTTTCGCGGCGGCCCCTTCAGCGGCCGGGAACCCTTCCCCGACGCCGCAACGGGAGCCGCGAGCGACAACTTCCCTGAGAACAGTTTCGTGCAGGTGCTGCCGCTGTCGCGCATGCAGGAGCTCGCCTTCCGGCGCGAGTTTTTTGGTTCGGACGCGATTGCCAACGGCGCAATCAACGCCCCCATCGTCGAGCGCTGGCCGGGATTGCTTGCGCTGTATGAGGACGCCCTTGCGCAACTGGCAAGCGCGGCCGTCACCCTCGGTGCAAGCGACTTCACTGCGTTGAGCGCGGCGCAGCAACTGGCCGCCTACGGCGCGACCGACCCCCGTTTTCGCGCGGTGTTTGTCGAGCATCTCGCGCAGGGGATGTTCAGTGCGCCGGAGTACGGGGGCAACAGCGGGCTCGTCGCCTGGGGCGATTATCACTATGACGGCGACAGCCAGCCGCTCGGCCACACGCTGTTCGATCCTGTCGCCG
>CAYWWD010000003.1:0-4601 GCA_964461965.1 uncultured Halioglobus sp.
GGCACGATCCCTTTCCCAAGCCCGCCTACCTGTTCGCGCTGGTGGCGGGCGACCTGGCTCACCTCGAAGACAGTTTTACCACCCACAGCGGTCGGCAGGTTCGCCTGCGCATCTATACACAGCCCCGTGATCTCGACAAATGCACCTATGCGATGCATTCATTGCAGCAGGCAATGCGCTGGGACGAGCAAGCGTACGGCCGTGAGTACGATCTCGATGTCTTCAATATCGTGGCGGTGGACGATTTCAACATGGGCGCCATGGAGAACAAGGGCCTGAATATTTTCAATACGTCCTGCGTTCTGTGCAGTCCGGAGGTGACCACCGACAGCGGTTTCCAGCGCGTGCAGGCCATCATCGCCCACGAGTACTTCCACAACTGGAGCGGCAACCGCGTCACCTGCCGAGACTGGTTCCAGCTCAGCCTCAAGGAGGGCTTTACTGTTTTTCGCGATGCGCAGTTCTCCGCGGATATGGGATCAGCCACACTCAAGCGCGTAGAGGATGCCATGCTGATGCGCACCGCGCAGTTTGCGGAAGACGCAGGCCCGCTGGCGCACCCGGTGCGCCCTGAGTCCTACATGGAAATCAACAATTTCTACACTCTCACCGTGTACGAGAAAGGCGCGGAAGTGGTGCGCATGCTGCACACCTTGCTGGGGGCGGACGTGTTTCGCCGCGGCTCGGATCTGTATTTTCAGCGCCACGACGGGCAGGCCGTCACCTGCGAGGATTTCGTGCGGGCAATGGAGGAGGTCAGTGGCAGGGATCTCAGCCATTTTCGCAATTGGTACTCGCAGGCCGGCACTCCCCGGCTTGCGGTGCGCGATGAATACGACGCGAGCACGCAGCGTTACACCTTGCACGTGGAGCAATCCTGTCCCGCCACGCCGGGGCAACCCGGCAAACTTCCACTGGTGATCCCTCTGGCGGTAGGTCTGCTTGGCGCAGCGGAAAACCTGCCGCTGCGCCTGGTCGGTGCGACGGTAGACCAGGCGTCGTCTGCCGATACCCACATGGTTCTGACACTGGATCAGGCTCGACACAGTTTTGTCTTCGAGGCAGTGAACGAGCGCCCCGTGCCCTCCCTGTTGCGCGGCTTTTCCGCCCCGGTGCGCCTCGAGTACGCATACAGCAGCGCCCAGTTGTGCGCCCTGATGCAGCGCGATGCCGATGGTTTCGTGCGCTGGGACAGTGCACAGGCACTGGCGACTCGCTCGATTACCACCGTGGAGGCAGCGCTGGTTGAGGGTAAGCCGCCCCACGTGGATGACCTGTACATCGCCGCCTGTGGCGAACTGTTGCGCGATGAAACGCAGGACTTGGCGATGGTGGCCGGGATGCTGTCACTGCCTGGCGAGGACTACCTTGCGGAACTCGCCAGCCAGCGTGGTGGTGCCGATGTCGATTCCCTGCACGCGGCACGCAACCATGTGAAGCTCGCACTGGGCAGCGCGCTAGAGGAACTGTTGCTTGCAAGGTATCACGATTTGCACAGCAGCGAACCGTACGCACCCGATGGCAACCAGATCGCGCGACGCAGCCTGCGCAATCTTTGCCTGGGTTACCTGGTGGCAGCCGACACCAGGCACCTGGCGTTGGCGGTCGAGCAAATGCGCACCGCTGGCAACTTGACGGACCGGCTCGCAGCACTGCGGGCAATCGCTTTTCATGCGCATGAAGAGCAGCGCGCGACCATCCTGGAAGCGTTCTACCGCGATTGGCAACACGAGGTGCTGGTGGTCAACCACTGGTTCCAGGTACAGGCGGCGATCCCCGACGCGGGTGCGGTATCACGGGTGCGCGAGCTGCTGTCGCATCCGGCGTTCGAGCTGCGCAACCCCAACAAGGTGCGCGCGCTGATCGGCGGATTCGCCGGCCAGAACCCGGTGAATTTTCACCGTCTGGATGGCGCGGGTTATCGCCTGCTGGGCGATGTCGTACTGCAATTGAACCCGCTCAATCCGCAGATCGCATCGCGCCTGCTGACGCCGCTGACCAAATGGCGCAGCTTCACGGGCCGTTCCGAGATGATGCGCGCTGAGCTCCAGCGGCTGGCGCGTGCACCGGATTTGTCAACGGATGTCTACGAGGTCGTCT
The DNA here is from genome assembly GCA_964461965.1 of uncultured Halioglobus sp. Taxonomy (GTDB): domain Bacteria; phylum Pseudomonadota; class Gammaproteobacteria; order Pseudomonadales; family Halieaceae; genus Marimicrobium. The sequence continues at coordinate 2,101 of CAYWWD010000003.1, forward strand.
CCAAATCACTGGCGGGGCCCTGATGTCGCGCTACCGGCGGGGCTGTCCAAAGGTGATGCTGGAAGTCGCTTACTGCGAAGGCAACGGCTTGAGGCGGGGTGCGCTCCGCTGTATTGTGCCCGGGTGAGCGGCAGCGGATGCGGTGTGAAGCCGATACTCGCCCCCGTCGATCTGTTGTACTTTCCCGCCGTGTCCCGGTGAATGCGGGGTGGGAAATTCCACAAGATTCACCATTTATTTTGAGTACGTGATATGAGCAAAGGCAAAGTGAAGTGGTTCAATGCGGACAAGGGCTATGGGTTCATTACCCCTGACGATGGTGGCAAGGATCTGTTTGTCCACCATTCACAAATCAAGAGCGGCGGCGGTTTCGCCACGCTGAAAGATGGCCAGGCAGTGGAGTTCGAGATCGGCCAGGGCCAAAAGGGCCCCTGTGCCAACAACGTGGTGCCCGTCTAGATTCGAGCCCCGATCCACTGCAGGCTGTGAGCGGTGGCCGCAGCCTGCATCCCCCTCAGTTCGCCTGTGGGTAAAGTGCCAGTTGGCCGGCCCCCGACACGGACGGCGTGCGGTGGGTTGACTGCAAACGTCGTGCGCATTCGGCAAGGGCGTCGCCCGTCCAGCGGCTATCGCCGGTACTGTAGAGGCTGGCATTCAGGGCTGTGAGTTCGCGCGCCAGTGCGGCATCACCAAACGCGGACGACACCTGATCCAGCGACACGATGCCATGCCCCGGCTTCAGCGCTGTCGCCCACCGGATCACCGCTGCACGTGCGGCAGTGGCATCCTGTGCGGCGCAGGCGTTCAACAACTGTTTCAGTGCGGTCCTGGCATCGTCATCGCCCGGCGGAGTCGATGTGTCGCGCCTGCGCGGTTGTCGCTGGCGCCAGAGGTAGACTAGCGTCAGCAGCCATCCGACTGTGCTGAGGCCGGCCAGTGCGGGCCACACGCGTGTATCCCAATTGCTCGCTGTGGGCGGCGCGTTGTCCGCGGCAACTGGCGTGCTGTTGGCGGCGGGAACGGGTGCCGGTTGCACCGTGCCCGCAGGCGCCACCGCGCCCGCAGCGACCGTGATACGGCGCGCCGGTAGTACTGCGTATTGCAGCTTTTCCTGCTGTACGTCCCACCACGGGATGCGGATCTCCGGGATCTCGTACGTGCCGGCGCGGGTGGGCACTACGGCGGTACTGTCGCGTCGTACACCCTGCAGCCCGCTGGCGACCTCCTGCTCGGTGATCTGTGGCTGGTCCGGGTAATATTTGAGGCCGTCGATGGGTGCGAACAGGATCGGCGGGAGTTGCGCGCCCTGCAAACCTTCGCCGGTGATCTCAATCGTGCGCGTGGCGGATTCACCGACGCGCAGCTGTTCCGGCGGGGTCGACCAGCTTTCCTTCAGTGACAGTTTGCGGGCGGGCAACCAGTCGGTCGGCCCGAACGTGTCCGGTTTCGGCAGTACCTCGAGCGTGATCGGTGTCGTGCTGCGCCGCACCCGTTGGCCGCCGCCATGCCCAAAAAAGCCGCGCCTGCCCTCGTTGAGTCTGCCGGTAAATGTCTGCGCGGGAATGTCCAGTGAGCCGCTTTGTTCGGGGAATATCGCGTAGCGAATCTCTGCCACGATCCAGGGCTGCCCATTGATCGTGCGTTGGAAGGAGTGTTGTTCCAGCGGTTTCACGAAGGCATTGTCCAGCTGCAGCGCGGGGAGGCTGGGTGCCTCCAGGTTGACAGCAGTTTGCAGACGCAACGTCAGTATCACCTGGCCCTGTACATATACGCGTGGCTGATCTACCTCTGCCTCGAACAGAATGCGTTCACCATCGGCCGGTTGACTGCTGGCCGGGCTCACCGACAGGGTCAATGCCTGCGTCACGCTCGAGCCGACATGCAGCGCGGGGATGACCAGGTCGCCCTCGTGCAAAGGGGAGAGATCGACAATCACCTGTCGCGACTGCGATATGCGCCCGTTGATGATGGTGGTATTGCTGCTGGTGGAGCGTTGCATAATCTCGAAATCTGCCAGCAGGGGCCGCAGGTCGCTGTCGTCGATATCTTCATCGTCGGTGGCAGTGAGAGTAAGGCGTACACTGTCGCCCAGCGCTACCCGGTTGCGATCGATATTCGCGGTCACCGCGCCTGTGGACGCTTGCGTGAATAACAGCAGCCACAGGACCAGGCAGCTCGCCAGTGCGTTACCAATAGTTTTCATCGTTCCTCCCGAGCCCTTGCGCCTGGCGCTGGCGGCTCTCGTAGCGGAATTTTTCCCGCAATAGACCGGACGGATCGTCGGGCACGCGCCGTAACCACTGTTCCATCGCCTGGTCGCGTTCGTCGTCGCCTTGTTCTGCTTCCGCTGCGGCACTCTGCTGTTGATCCGGGTTCTGCTGCTGTTCCTGGTTCTGCTGCTGTTCCTGGTTCTGCTGCTGTCCCTGGTTCTGCTGCTGTTCCTGGTTCTGCTGCTGTTCCTGGTTTTGCTGCTGTTCCTGGTTCTGCTGCTGTTCCTGGTT
>CAYWWD010000003.1:4701-99705 GCA_964461965.1 uncultured Halioglobus sp.
GTTCCTGGTTCTGCTGCTGTTCCTGGTTTTGCTGCTGTTCCTGGTTCTGCTGCTGCTCCTGGTTCTGCTGCTGCTCCTGGTTCTGTTGCTGTTCCTGGTTCTGCTGCTGTTTTTCCTGCTCCTGTTTTAGTTTTTTCAGCAGTTCCAGGTTTTCCCTGGCGTCAGCCTGATCGGGTTTGAGCTGCAATGATTCTTCGTAGGCGGCGATCGCATCGTCCAGTTTGCCGCCGCGGGCCAGCGCGTTGCCGCGGTTGTACAGGCTGTCGGCATCATCGGTGCCGCTGAAGCGCTCGATGGCGGCGGGGTAATCACCGCTCTGGTAGGCCGCTGTCCCCGCCCACGCGGGGTTTTCGAAAAGTGACGCAGCGGCCTTGCTATCGCCCTGCTGCAGCGCTCGCTGGCCCTGCTGGTCGGGAGTCAGCCACAGGTCATCCCAGCCATCGGCGTGCACCGGTTCCGGTTGCGCCAGGAACAGCAGGGGTAGCAGGGCGAGCAGCCAACCGCGCCGGAACAGGGCCAGTGCGAACGGCAGCAGCGCCAGCACGATCAGGAATCCCTGGTCGTCCCAGGTGTCGGCTGTGCGATCCAGCGACAGCATCTCAGCGCGGTCGTCGAGTGCGACTGTGGACTCCAGCATCCGGAGGTCGCTGTCATCGAGCTGCATCTGCTGGTAGCTGCCTCCGAGCGCGCCAGCCAGTTGGCGCAGGCTCTCTTCGTCGAGTGCCGGCATCACGATCGCGCCCGCAGCATCTTTCATGAAGCCGCCGCCCGGCAGTGGAATGGGCGCACCGGCGGGCGTACCCACGCCCAGTACCGTCATGCGCACGCTGCTGCCGGACATCACCTTCTCGATGCCCTCGCTGTCCCGGCGTGAAACGCCGTCCGTCACCAGTAAAATCTGGCCGCCGTCGATGCCGGCGGAGCGCAGCAGTTCCAGAGCGAGGCTGACGGCGCTTACCGGTTCGCTGCCCGGCACCGGCATCATGTCAGGCGTCAAAGCCGGCAACAGATTGGCAATGGTGGGCGTGTCGTCGGTCAGCGGTGTGACGACGTGGGAGTCCCCCGCAAATGCGATCAATGCCGTCTGTCCCTCGCGGCGCTGTTGCAGCAGATCCAGTATCTTTTGGCGTGCGCGATCCAGCCGGGAGGGCACCAGATCTCCCGACTTCATCGAGTAACTGAGGTCCAGCAGGATCACCAGTGCGTCCTGTTTCTGCTGCACCGGCACCGGTATCTTCTGCCAGCTCGGGCCGCTGGCGGCCACTGCGGCGAGCACCCAGCCCAACAGCACCAGTGGCAGCAGGTTGCGGGCACGCGTCGCGGTATGGGTGTCGACGAGGTGGCGCAGCAGCTCCGGCGCAATCACCGCCTGCCACCCGCCGGTATTGCCGCGCTGTCGCCACATGAGCGCAAACAGGAATAGCGCGGGTACCAGAGTCCACAGCCATTGTGGCCGTATCAGGTGCAGTTCCATCAGTGCGCCTCCCGCTGGCGGGCGGCCGTGATGCGCCACGACAGATTGCAGCGGCGCAGTGCGAGCAGGAAGCTGACCAGTAGCGCGCCCAGCAGCGGCACGTAGCTGAGCGCCTGTCGCGGACGGTACACCGAGCTCTCCTGCTCCACGGGTTCGAGTCTGTCCAGCGTTTTGTAGATGTTTGCCAGCTCCTGCGGATTGCGGGCGCGAAAGTATTCACCGCCGGTCAGGCGTGCAATCTCGCGCAACCCGGGCTCGTCCATTTCCGCCGAGGGATTCACCTGCCGGCTGCCGAAACTGGAGCCGAACAGGCCCGGTAGCGTCAGGGAATCCGCGCCGACGCCGATGGTGTAGATCCGGATTCCCTCTGCGGCTGCCAGCTTCGCGGCATCCAGCGGTTTCACGCTGCTCGCCGTATCCTGTCCGTCGGTAAGCAGGATAAGGACACGGCTCTCAGCGGGTCGCTCCTTCAGCCGTTTGACGGCAAGCCCGATGGCGTCGCCGATCGCGGTCTCCTCTCCGGCGAATCCCACCTGCGCCTCCGCGAGAAAACGCTGCACGGTCGTGGTGTCAAAACTCAGCGGCGACTGCACATAGGCGCGGCTGCCGAAAAGAATCAGGCCGACGCGGTCGCCTTTGCGTGCGCCGATGAACTGGCCCCCGATATGCCGCACCGCATCGACGCGCGGCACCAGTGCGTCCCCGACCTGCATATCCTCGATGCGCATCGATCCCGAGATATCGACGGCCATCATCAGGTCGCGGCCGCTGTTAGGCAGTTCGACCGGCTCGCCAATCCACATCGGTCGCGCTGCAGCAAGCAAAAGCAGCAGCCATAAAAGCCACAGTGCCAGGCTGGTCGCCCGGCTGCTGGCCCACGGCTGGGCGCTCTGTGTGTCGCTCAACTGACGCCATTCGTTGAAGAAGGGCACGCGCAGTGCCGCCTGCCGACTGGTCGCCGCAGGCAACAGGCGGCGCGCCAGCCAGGGCAGGGGAGCCAGCAGCAACATCCAGGGCCACAGCCACTCGATCATGGTGCCGCCCGGTGTTTTTTGATCCAGTACCGCGCCGTGCCGTAGACTTTTTCCGGATCGAGGTCAGCACAGGTGCGCTGGTAGGGGGCATTGTCAAACGCATCCTGCAGGTGCAGGGCGGGCGGCAGGCCCTGGTTGAGGAAGGTGCGCCATGCACTGCCATGGATGCCGGCGATGTCGGTGCGCGGATAGGCGCACAGCGCGACACTTTTCAGCAGCGCGTTGATTCCGGCAAGGTAGTTCCCGGCATCGCCATCCGCGCGGAAGGCTTGTTGCGCGCGATCCAGTTGTTGCAGCGCAACGCGGCGGTAGGCGTTGCGCCGGTGCCACCGACGCGCCAGGTACACGGCAGCAAGAGCAAGGACGATCAGCGTCGCCAGCAGCGCCCACCAGCCGGGTGCGGGCGGCCACCAGCCAATGGCTGCAGGTGCACGCAGCGGATGCAGAGCGGCCAGTGGATCCTGCGGATTCATCGCCGCTGGTCTCCATAGAACTGTTGCAGCAGCGTGAACGGCGGTTGATCGGTCGACCCTTGTAACAGAGGCACACCCAGGCGCAGCAGGTCCGTGCGCAGCATCTCGCGCTGCAGGTGCAGCTGTTTTGCGTAGTGTTCACGCAATTTGCGGTCCCCGGTATACAGTTCACTGCGTTCGGCGCCATTGGTCACGGCGTAAGTGCCGGCTCGCGGCAGATCACGTTCCAGCGGGTCCGCGCAGGCGATGGCGGTCAGCTCCGTGTGCTTGGCAAGTTCAAACAGTTCCTCCCGCGCCTGTTCGCTGCCGGCACCGCGAAAATCGCTGAGCAGGAACACGTTGCTGCCCGGTCGCGCGATACGCCGCAAGTGCGAGAGTGTGTTCGAGAAACTCTCCTCGTCCCCGCGCTCTGCGTGGGGAAGGGCACGGTTGTAGGCGGCGATCTGTGACAGCAGTGCCAACACGGTCTTGCGGCTGCGCCGCGGCCTGATCTCCTGGTGCCCGTGTTCACCGAAAACCAGGCCGCCTACGCGGTCGCCGCCGTGCAGTGCGCTCCAGGCCAGCAGGCTGGCGAGATGGCCCGCGAGCACCGATTTGAAACAGTGGCTGGAGCCGAAGAACATGCTGGTGCGCTGGTCGACCACCACCAGCACCGGCCGTTCCCGTTCCTCGCGGAACAACTTGGTGTGGGCATTGCCGGTCCTGGCTGTGACCCGCCAGTCGATGGTGCGGATATCATCGCCCGGCTGGTAGCTGCGGACTTCCTCGAACTCGATACCGCGGCCGCGGAAGTTCGATTTGTTGGGTCCGGCGAGCTGGCTCAGCGCGCGCTTGCGCCGACTGAGGTGCAACTGCCGTGCGGGAAAGCGCAGGGCGATGAGGTCGTTCAGTTCTGCGTAGGCGCCGCGTGCGGGTGAGTGGACATCGGCCGTCTGCATGGCGGGCTCAACCCACGGGCACGATGGCCAGCAATTCCTCGATCACCTGATCGGGCGTGATCCCGTTCGCCTCCGCTTCGAAGCTCAGGATCAACCGGTGGCGCAACACGTCGGCGGCCACAGCCTGGATATCGTCCGGACTGACAAAATCCCGCCCCTGCAACCAGGCGTGTGCACGGGCACAGCGATCGATGGCGATGGTCGCGCGGGGGCTGCCGCCGTACTCGACCCAGCCGGCGAGCTTTTCACTGTAGCGTGCGGGCGAGCGCGTGGCGATCACCAGTTGCACCATGTACTGTTCGACGGCGTCCGACATATGCAGCGCCAGGCACTCGCGCCGCGCACCGAACACACTCTCCTGCGGCAGGGGCGCGGCCGGCTCTGCGCCGGCGCCGCTGGCCTCGCTGCGGGTGAGGCGCAGTATTTCGGTTTCGGCCGCCGTGTCGGGATAGCCCACGCGCACATGCATGAGGAAGCGGTCGAGCTGCGCCTCGGGCAACGGGTAGGTACCCTCCTGCTCGATAGGGTTCTGCGTGGCCATCACCAGGAACAGTGCGGGCAGGGCATAGGTCTGGCTGCCCACGCTCACCTGCCGCTCTGCCATCGCTTCGAGCAGCGCCGATTGCACCTTGGCCGGAGCGCGATTGACTTCATCCGCCAGCACCAGGTTGTGGAACACCGGCCCTTTCTGGAAATGGAAGCTGGCCTCCTGCGGCCGGTAGATTTCAGTGCCCGTGATATCGCCCGGCAGTAGGTCCGGTGTGAACTGGATGCGGTGGAAGCTGCCCTCGAGGCCGGCCGCCAGCGATTTGATGGCCCGTGTCTTTGCGAGCCCCGGCGCACCTTCCACCAGCAGATGGCCGTCCGCCAGCAGCGCAATGATCAGGCGCTGCACCAGCTGGGACTGGCCGATGATCTGCCCGCTCAACCACTGTTCGAGGGTTCGGATGTCTGCTTTCGCCACGGATTCTCCTGGGTAGATGTTTAAACGAATTGCCACGGACGCGCCGAGGCGATTGGTGTGACTGAACCGGCCGAAAAAAGTTCCTCGCGATCTGCGGCGTGCCCGCTCAGTGCTCGTGTCTTGGCGCGCGGATCGCCAGTGACATGAGGTAGTCGGTGTAGGCGATGCCGATGGCGGAGAGAATAAAAACGACGTGAATGATGGTCTGCCACATCACGCCTGAGGGGGTGTAGTTGGAGTTTTCGCCCAGCGCGCCGATTGCGATGAACGTCTTCAGCAGGTGAATCGAGCTGATGCCGATGATCGCCATGGCCAGTTTGACTTTCAACACCGTGGCGTTGACGTGGCTCAGCCACTCGGGCAGGTCGGGATGGCCCTGCAGTTTGAGCCGCGATACGAAGGTCTCATATCCGCCCACGATCACCATCACCAGCAGGTTGGAAATCATCACCACGTCGATCAGGCCCAGCACGGCCAGCATGATGAGCTGTTCGCTGAGGCTGGTGGCGCCCGCAATGAGGTGGATCAGTTCCTTGATGAACAACACCACGTACACGCCCTGGGCCACGATCAAACCCAGGTAGAGAGGAAGTTGCATCCAGCGCGAGCCGAAGATCAGTGTCGGCAATGGCATGAGCTTGCGCGTAATTTCGTCGGGCATCGAGAGATCCTGTCGTGAGTTGGCACGGCGCATGGTAGACGAGAGGGCACAGTGGGTCAAAGCACACGCCGGGGAGGCGTGCGCCGTGACTGAAGATGTGGATCAGGTGACTGGTGTTAGCGCCAGAACAAGTCTGGATATGATCAGAAGCCGCGCAATTTATGAACGCCAGAGATCCCGGTCAGGCCGTCCCACTGGTCGCTGCGACCTTCGCGCCAGCCGGAGAGCCAGTGATGCCGGTGATCTTCCTCCGAATGCGGGCAGAAGTCGGCACTGCGTCCGGCGACACCCGCCTGGTAGCCCCGGTCAAATGCTCTGGAATTCATATCGCGCTTCTGCTTCTTCATAGAGTGTGCCTCCGCGGCTTTGGGGCCGCCGGCCGGTATGCCATCGTGACATGCGAGGCGGCGGCGGAAAACTTTTCAGTGTTCAGCGTGCTGCGCTCTTGCCAGTGGGTTCAGCGTGGAGCGCGCAATACCCGGGGAATACCAGAGTGATCAGAACAAATACGCGGGCCCACGTCGACGACTGATTTGTTCTGAACAACCGTATTCATATAACACACTGCAGGTGTCGTACCCGTGACAGCATGCAGTTCCCGGGGCTTCAATGGTTCGACGCCCTGAGCCTCATTTAGTTCGCAGCACAAGCTCAGGGGGCATCCAGTAATTCTATCCAGTGTACGACGGGTACACCGGCGGCGGCCTGCAGGTGCAGCTGGCAGCCGATGTTGGCGGTGGCGATCAGTGCGGGTGCATTGGCGGTCAGGGCCTGCAGGGTGCGTTCGCGCAGCCGCTCGCTGATCGCCGGTTGCAGGAGGGAGTAGGTGCCGGCCGAGCCGCAGCAGAGCAGTTTCTCCCCGGGCGGCGCGAGTTCAAATCCGGCGCGCGCGAGAATCCGGCCGGGCAGGTCCGGGCGGCGCAGCGCGTGCTGCAGCGTACAGGGCGAGTGCACGGCAATTCTGCCGGCCCGATGGCGGATGGACAGGTGTTCGATATTCTCCCCGAGCACGACCTCCGCGAGGTCGAGCGCGAGTTCCGACACACGCCGCGCTTTGTGTGCGTACGCCGCGTCATGCGCCAGCAGGCGACCGTAATCCACCAGCATGGCGCCACAGCCGGAGGCACTGCTGACGATGGCCTCAGCGCCAGCCTCGATATGCTCCCACCACGCATCGATATTGCGGCGCATATTGTCAAGACCATCGGCGTGCGCACCTAAGTGGTAGTTCACCGCACCGCAGCACCCGGCACGCGGCGCTGTGACCAGCGTGATGCCGAGCCGGTCGAGTACCCGTCGTGCGGCATCATTGGTGCGGGGTGTTGCCGCGCGTTGTACGCAGCCTTCAAGGATCAGCATGGTGCGCGCGCGGTGCACGCGCGGCAGTACCGCGCGTCCCTGGCGTGCTGGCAACGTGGCGCGCAAGGCCGCGGGCAGCAGAGGGCGCACTGCCCGGCCCACGGCCAGCGCAATCGACAGCAACCCCGGCCGGGGCAACACCGTGCGCAACAGCCAGCGCAGGCTTCTCTCACCTGCCGGTCGCGGGGCTTCGCTTGCGATCAGGCCGCGCCCGATATCGAGCAGCTGGCCATACTGCATGCCCGACGGACAGGCGGTTTCGCAATTGCGGCAGGTGAGGCAGCGGTCCAGATGCAGCCGCGTCTGTTCGCCGGCAGTGCCGCTTTCCAACAGCTGTTTGATAAGGTAGATGCGGCCGCGCGGGCTGTCGCGCTCGTCGCGGCTGTCGACGTAGGTCGGGCAGGTGGATAAGCAGAAGCCGCAGTGCACGCAGGCCTTGGTCAGCTGCTGTGCTGCCAGGCCCTCCTCGGTGGCCGCAAAACGCGGGTGCAGATCGGTATGCATGGGCGGTGCTCTCCTACAGCCAACTGTACAGGCGGCCCGGGTTCAGGATGCCGTCCGGGTCGAAGTTATGCTTCAGTCGCTGGTGCAGCGTGCGTTCAGCCGCCGCGAGCGGGGCGCGCACCTCGCCGCTGCGGTCACCACCGCGAAACAGGCTGGCGTGACCGGCGCCGGCGCTGCGCTGCAGTGCATCGAGCGTATGTGCACCGCGCACCCAGCGCTGGGCGCCACACCAGTCGACCAGCGCCGGGCCGAGCTGCACATCCAGCGGCGCCGTGGATTGCATTGAGAGTCGCCACAGCGGCGCATTGCCCTGGAAAAAAGGCAGGCGCATCTCGCGCAGGTCACGCCACAGGGTGTTGTCGTCGGGCAATCGTTCGCCGCCCCACCGCCGCACCGTGTGTTCGACAGCGTGTTGCGCGCCACTCAGGCGCAGGAACAGGCTGCCATCCACCCACATCGCAGCACTCAGCGGCACCGATTCGCCCGCGCGCTGGTTCATGTGCCGGATCGCGTCATCCGCCGGCAGGTCGTAGCGCAGCGTTTGCGTTGCCTGCGGTTGGGGTAGCACCTTCAGAGTGATGTCATCGAGGACGCCCAGTGTGCCCAGCGCGCCTGCCTGCAGGCGCGAGACATCGAAGCCCGCAACATTCTTCATAACTTTGCCGCCGAAGCGCAGGCGCTCGCCGCGACCGCTGATCAGATGCACACCGAGTACGGCGTCGCGTATGGACCCGCCCCACGGCCGTCCGGGACCATTCAGGTTGCATGCGAGCGTGCCGCCGAGCGTTGCCCGACCGGCGAACAGCGGTGGCTCGAAGGGCAGCCACTGTCGGTATTCGGCCAGCGCGCTGGCGATGTCGACGAGCGGCGTGCCAGCGCGTGCGGTGATCACCAGCTCGCCCGGCTGGTAGTCGAGGATGCCGCGATGCGCAGAGACATCCAGTGGAACTGCTGTGCAGGCGCGGCCAATGAGATCACGTTTGCTGCCACCGGCCGTAATGTAAACCGGACGCCGCCGCGAACGCGCGCTGTGCAGCGCGTCGATGATGCGCGCGCTGTCATCGCAATCCTGTGCCCTGTGGGCGGGTTCAGTCATGCGCGTGGCGGGCGGGCAGGGCCCGGTACTCCTGGCAGCGTCGCAGGATAGGTACGCCTTTGCCGGGATTGAGGTTAAGGCCGGGATCGAAGGCATGCTTGATATCCTCGAACAGCCCCAGTTCCAGGCTGCTGAACTGCGCGGGCATCATGCGCAGCTTCTCCACGCCCACGCCGTGCTCGCCGGTGATGCAGCCGCCGGCGCGTACCGCGATCTCGAGTATCGCGCAGCCTAGCGCCTCAGCCCGCAGCGTCTGTTGCGGGTCGCCGCTGTCGAACAGGATCAAGGGGTGCAGGTTGCCATCGCCCGCGTGGAATACATTGGCCACGGAAAGGTCAAACTGCCGCGCAAGGCGCGCGATGTCGTCGAGCACCGCGGCGATGCGCGAACGGGGAATGGTGCCATCCATGCAATAGTAATCCGGTGCCAGACGTCCCACCGCAGGGAACGCCGATTTGCGTCCCTTCCACAGCAGCGCGCGCTCGGACTCATTGCTGGACTGGGTCAACGACGTTGCACCGCAGGTGCGAAACAGGTCGTCGATCATCTGCGCGTACTGCGCTACCTCCGCTGCGACGCCATCCACTTCGCAGAGCAGGATGGCGGCGGCATCGCGCGGATAGCCGGCGTGACAGAAATCTTCGGCGGCCTGTATCGCCAGCGCATCCATCATCTCGAGCCCCGCGGGAATGATGCCGGCGGCGAGTACGGCGCCCACTGCGTCACCGGCGGCGGCGACGCTGTCAAAGCCGGCTACGATCACCCTGGCCGTCTCCGGTAGCGGCAGCAGCCGCACGGTGACTTCCGTCACTACCCCGAGCAGGCCTTCCGAGCCGGTGAGCAGTGCCATGAGGTCGTAACCCGGGCTGTCCAGGCCCGTGGAACCGAGAGTGAGTTCATCGCCGGCGACGGTCAATGCCTGCAGAGAGAGAATGTTGTGCACAGTCAGCCCGTATTTCAGGCAGTGCACGCCACCGGAGTTTTCAGCGACATTGCCCCCGATGCTGCACGCAACCTGTGAGGACGGGTCCGGTGCGTAGTAGAGGCCGTGGCGGGCTGCCGCTTCCGATATGGCGAGGTTGGTGACGCCCGGTTGCACCCGCGCTGTACGTGCGAGCGGGTCGATGTGCAGGATACGGTCCAGCTTGCTCAGCACGAGCAGCACGCCCTCCGGATGTGGCATGGCGCCGGCGCACAGCCCGGTGCCGGCGCCGCGTGCGACAACCGGCACGTCGAGCGCGTGGCAGATGCGCAGGATCTCCTGAACCTGTGCGGGGCTTTCCGGAAGTACCACCAGCTGCGGCAGTTCGCGGTAGAGCGTGAGGGCGTCGCATTCGTACGGTCGCTGCGCCTCGGGCGAAGTAATAATGCATTCCGGGCGCAGGCAGGCGCGCAGGCGGCGGGCGAGCTCGCTGCGGCAGACGCTGGACAGGGGCTGTTTCAAAACGTGCTCCGCGCGGGGGACGTGGCGTGCGTATCACGGCCGGGTTCAGTCATTCATCCTACGGGATACCGCCTGTTGCGCAAAGCGCGCCGCTGTGCGGGAAACGGTGTCGCGGGGTGGAGTCACAGCGCGAAGTGTGGCATAAGGAACGCCCATTCAAACCGTGGAGCCATGAAGAATGAAAGATTTTACAGGCAGGGTCGCCGTCGTCACCGGGGGCGCCAGTGGTATCGGGCGGTCGCTGGTCAAGGAACTGCTGGCAGCAGGCGCAAAGGTCGCTATCGCCGATGTAGAAAAGGCCGCGCTGGACAGAGTCCTGGCCGAGTTCGCAGGCTCCGGCGAACTTATCGGTGTGGTGACCGATGTCTCCAGCGCGACCTCGGTGAATGCGCTGGCGGACAAAGTGTACGACACGTTTGGCGCCTGCCACCTGTTGTTCAACAACGCCGGCGTCGCCGCGCCTTCGGCCAACGTGTGGGAGACCACTGACAACGACTGGAAATGGGTGCACGGCGTCAATGTTCTGGGCGTGGTGCACGGTATCCAGGCGTTCGTGCCGCGCATGATCGCAGCCGGTGAGGAAGGGCATGTCATCAACACGTCATCCGGCGATGGCGGGATCTCACCGCTGCCCTACCAGTCGGTGTACGCATCGAGCAAGGCAGCGGTGTCCTGCATCAGCGAGTGCCTGGCCGCGCAATTGCAGAGCGAGGGCACGAAACTGGCAGCGTCAGTGTTCTATCCATCAGGCGGCCTGCTCGACACCGGTATCTGGACTACGGACCGCAACCGTCCGAAGGAACTGGCGCGGGAGAAGCCTTATGCGCCGGTGCCGACCGTGCAGGACTTCAAAGTGGCCGCGGAGAAAGCCGGCTGGGACTTGCAGTTCCAGGACCTGGACGAGTTGGCGCGCTACTGCCTGCAGGGCATCCGTGAGCAGCGCTTTGTCATCATGATCCGCGTAGAGGAGGCAGAAGCCACGCTGCTGGATCGGGCGGCGCGGATCGGGCGTGCGGAGATTCCCATCGACCAGGCGGAAATTCCCAAACTGTAACCGCGGGGATACCTGCGGGGAGCGCGCGTGGACATCCGCACCAGGGTCATGTCGGCTCTGCGCTGGAGTGCGGCGGCGCGTTTTCTCGGGCAGGCGGTGTCCTGGGCGATCACCATCCTGGTCATCCGCCTGCTGGCGCCTGAGGACTATGGCCTCATGGCGATGGCCATGGTGGTGGTGTCGTTCCTGGTGCTGCTCAATACGCTGGGCCTGGATGCAGTCCTGGTCCAGGACAAGACCCTGGACGAGGCCCTGCGACGGAAGATTTTCGGCGTCATAGTGGTGCTCAACAGCCTGTTTTTCCTGTTGTTGTATGGCGCCGCGCCGGTGGTGGCGGCATTTTATGCGGAGCCGGCGTTAACGCCTATCGTGCGCGTGCTGTCGCTGCAGTTCCTGCTGTTGATCTTCGAGACACTGCCGTTGTCCAGCCTCGAGCGGGAGATCGATTTTGCTCGCCGCTCCGTGGTGGATTTCATCACCATGGTCTTGGGCAGTCTCACCACCTTGCTGCTGGCCCTGGCCGGGCAGGGCGTGTGGGCGCTCATCTGGGGGACGCTCGCCACCAATACCACGCGCATGCTGGGTTTGAATTTCATCTCCCGCACCCTGGTCTGGCCCAGCTTCGACTGGCGCGGCATGGGCAAGCACTTCGCCTTCGGCGGTTTTGTTACCGGCGATCGCAGCCTGTGGTATCTGTTCAGTGAATCCGACAAGCTGATCGGCGGCCGCATCCTCGGCCAGCAGCTGCTCGGTTATTACGCTGTGGCCAGCCAGGTCGCTGCGCTGCCCATCCACAAAATCACCGGGCTGCTCAATGCCGTCGCTTTCCCTGCGTTCTCACACGCGCACGCCCACGAGAGCCTGGAGGCCGTACAGGGTTACCTGCTGAAGGCCACCCGCCTGCTTGCCATCGCGGCATTTCCGGTGTTCTACGGCATCAGTGCCACTGCGGAGCCGATCATCGCCTGCCTGTTGGGCGAGAAATGGCTGCCAGCGGCGCCCTTGCTGCAACTGCTGGGGGTCGTGATGCCGTTCCGCCTGCTCAGCAATGTATTTCCACCCCTGTTGTGGGGCGTCGGGCATCCCGGTACCAGCGCGTCCAATCTGTTGATCGCGGCTGTGCTGATGCCCGTGGCGTTTTACATTGGCACGCGCTGGGGTGTGGCGGGCCTCGCCTATGCGTGGTTGTGTGCTTATCCCCTGGTGTTCATCGTGACCGCGCTGCGCACCTGTGCCGCGATTGGTGTATGCCCGGGTGATTATTTCCGGCAGCTGGTGCGCCCCTTCGCAGCAGGCATCGTCATGTACGGGCTCGTGTCCCTGTTGCGCCAGCATGCGTATGGTGCGGTCGGTGAATGGTTGTACCTGCTGCAACTGGTGGTTCCCGGCGCCCTGATGTACCTGGCCTCCATGCTGATCATCGATAGGGCATCCCTGCGCGAAACCCTGGCGTTGATTCGCAGTTGAGAGGTTAGAGAGAAGATTTACGGGTTCGGGTTGATACCAGTGATTGACAGTTAAACTAATGCCTAGTAGCCTATAGGAACTGAGCTTACCTCTAACCTGGAGTTAACTGCCATGAGTCGCTGTCCCTACGCCAACTTCCCGAACATGATCGACCCTAAAACCTATGAAAACGGGATGCCATACGAGGTCCTGAAGCAGATCCGTGAGTCCGGCCCCGTTCACTACATGGAAGGGTCGTACCAGGACGTGCCCTACTGGCTGGTCACCGGCCGCGACGAGATCGATTTCATCTCCAAGAGCCCGCAGCTGTTTTCCAGCGAGGAGCGCACCGCACTTGCCGATGAGCACTCCAAGGAGGATGTGGAAAACATCCACCGGCACATGATCATCAACATGGATCCGCCGCGCCAGCTCAAGTATCGCAAGATCGTGCGCGCCGCATTCACGCCGCGGGCGGTGGATGCGCTGGAGCCGCGCTTCCGCGAGCACGCACGCAATATCGTCGACCGCGTTGCGAGCCGCGGCGAGTGCGAATTCGTCGAGGAAGTGGCGGCGGAACTGCCACTGCTGGCGATTCTCGAGTTGTGCGGCATTCCACCGGAAGACCGCAAGGACTTCTTCGCGTGGACCAACGCCATGATGTTCAACCAGGATTCAGAGATGGCTGCGGACAAAGCCGTGGCCGAAGCGGCATCCGTGGAGGTGATCAACTACGCCCTGAAACTTGCGGCAATGCACAAGGCGAATCCCAAGAACGACATCGTGGGCGCGCTGCTGCGCGGGCACGGCGGTGTCGAGGGGCTCACCGATGAAGAATTCGTGTGGTTTTTCCTGCTGCTGATCGCCGCCGGTAACGAATCCACGCGCACGGTGACCAGCCACGGCATGCGCCTGCTGATGGAACATCCCGATCAGTTGCAATACCTGGTGGATAACCCGGACAAAATCGGCGATGCCACCGAGGAGATGATCCGCTACAACACGGCCTTCATCCTGATGCGCAGGCAGTGCCTGGTGGATACCGAAGTTGGCGGCAAGCTGATTCGCAAGGGCGACAAGATCATCCTCCACTACCACACCGTGAATCATGACGAGACGATCTTCGGCGAGGATGCCATGCAGTTTGACGTCAGGCGCCCCGAGCGCATGCCCAACCTGTACAACGAGCACCGCGCTTTCGGTATCGGCCAGCACTTCTGTCTGGGCACGCACCTGGCGCGCCTGGAGGTGCGGGTGATGTTCGAGGAAATCATTCCCCGGCTGCGCAACCCGAAGCTGGCGGAAGAGGTCCGCTACACCCGTTCCAACCTCGTGAACGGTATCAAGAGCATGCGCATCACCTTCGACCCGGAAGCCAAGGCGGCGGAAAAGGCGGCCTGAATGCGTGCAGCCTGAACACCTCTGCGATGCTTCGCAGGGGTGTCTCCGGTATCCCCGTGAGTTAACGCATCGCATTGCGCCACATTCGCTGACGGCGACAGCCATTCCCGCCCGGTTGCTTCCCCCTGTTCGCCCCGTGCATTTCGATGTCGGAATTTTTTACGCCAGACCTCGAAATGCCACCTCGAGCGGCTGCCTTTTCGCTGGAACTGTTTTCGCTAACGTTTTGTTTTTACGAGAGAATATTGTCTCCATAAAATATTCTGGCCCACTTATTGCTTCTCTGCCTTTGCTAGCAGGACGGTCGCCTTGAATCTCGCATTGAGTTCAACGCAGCCGAGACTTAGGTTCCATACAGGGAGGGTAAGGTATGAATTTCAGCACGCAGATCAGGTCGGTAGCCTTCGTCGTCGCGGCGATGGGCGCAGGCAGTGCCGATGCCGCCATCATCAACCAGTGGACAGTCGGAGTGGATGCGGTATTCCTCCCTGCCACCATCGTGGACTCCGACGGTAATACGCCGGGCGGGGTGACTATCAGCAACAGCGATCGCCGGCTACGCTGGGGGAACGACATCGGTAACGGCCAGAGCGGTATCGATATCACCGATTCGCCGATCAATACCGTGGTGAATACCGGCGTGGGCGTAACGCCCCCGCCAGTGGCAAATGTGTCTCTCACGCACGTCAACCAACCGGTCACGGGCGATACGCTCGACAAGGTGACGTTGGGTGTGACCCTGACCCTGACACCGCTGGCGCCCCCGCTACCGGGTATGGCTCCGCTGGTCACATCGTTCATGATCGACTTCCTCGAGACCCGCAACGCCGATGATCCATGCCCCAATGGCGATCCGTGGGGTGTCGGTGTGAACAGCGATGGTTGCGGCGACATCTTCGTGATCGGCAATGAAGCGCTGAACTACGCGTTCAGTTACGGCGCCGATCCGCAGGTGTACTACCTCAGCTTCATGGAAGTCTCCAGCGGTCTCAACTCCCTGCCGATTGCGGCCTGCCAGAGCGCCACGGGTAGCAATGCACCCTGCCTCGGCTTCGTCACACCCGAGAAGCAGAACACCACGTTCCAGTTCGGCGCCACTATCACGACTGAAAAGGTGGTGATCGATCCCGACCCCGATCCCGATCCGGAAGTACCGGAGCCGGGGGTACTCACCCTGATGGGCCTGGGTCTGGCAGCGCTTGGCCGCATGCGTCGACGTCGCAGCACGTAAACGCCACTGCCATCACCAGAAGGCGGCTCCCACGGGCCGCCTTTTTTTTGCGCGCTCAAAATGCGCGCACTGTGATATGTTTGCCGAAGCCTGAGTGCCCGGGGCACCACGCCCGGGCGTAAACCATTTCATCGGATGAAAGCAGACCGCCCATGTTCAAGCACCGTCGTCTACTCCCTTTGCTGTTCCTGGTACTCACCGCCTGCAGTGGCGAATCGCTGGAGGACTACCTCGGCCGCGCGCAGGAGGCGATCGGCAAGGCCCAGTACAGCGCGGCCGGCATCGAATTGAAGAATGCGCTGCGACTCGATCCCGACTCGCTGGAGGCGCGCCGGCTGCTCGGCAAGGTGTACATGGAAACCGGCGATATGCCCTCCGCCGGCAAGGAACTCAAGCGTGCGCTGGAACTCGGCGGTACGCCGGACGATATCGTCCCGGACCTGGCCAAAGCCCTGCTGGCACAAGGCGAGTGGCAGAAAGTGCAGGACCTCAGCACGCAGGGGCTCACCAACAATGCATTATCCGCCTTGCTGGCTATGCAGTCCCAGGCATCGCTTGCCACTGGCGATACCTGGCATGCCGAGGAACTGATCGACAAGGCCATGGCGAAAACGCCGTCCTCGACCGCAGCCCTGCTGGCCAAGGCGCGGCTGCTGGCCAGCCGCAAGGATTACGACGGCGCCAGCGCAGTGCTCGATGACTTGCTCAAGCTCGACCCGAAGGACGCCCAGGCCTGGAGCCTGCGCGGTGACCTGCGCGAGGAGAAGCAGGATTTGGAGGGCGCGCGAGAAGCGTACAGCCAGGCGATCAGCCACCAGCCGAAGAATTTCAATGACGTGGTCAAGCGCGCGCTCATCAACTTGCGCCTGGGTGATTTCAAGGCCGCTCAACGGGACGCCACGCAGGCGCTGAAACAATCGCCCAAGCACCCCGGGGCGAACTTTGTACAGGGTCTGCTGCACTTCCAGGCCGGTCGGTATCCCGAGGCGATTGCCTCGCTGTCCGCCAACGACACGATGTTCAAGCTCTACCCGATGTCGCTGTTCTACCTGGCCGGTGCCAATCTCAAGGCTGGCCACCTGGAACTGGCGACCAGCCAGGCAGAGCAGTTCCACAACGCCTGGCCAAATGTGGTGCCCGGGCGGCTGCTGCTGGCAAGCATTCGCCTGCAACAGGGCGACTACAAGTCTGTGCAGTCACTGTTGCGTCCGGTGTTGGAGAGCAGCCCTGAGAATACGGATGCCTTGAACATGATGAGCAATGCACTGCTGCGCTCGGGTAACACCGAAGAGGGCATAGCGCTGCTCACTCGGGTAGCTGCATTGCAGCCTGACTCGGCGAGCGCGCAGGTCCGGCTCGGCGCGGGGCTCTTTCTCGAGGGCGACAAGGATGCCGCGGTGCGGCATATCGAGTCTGCGATCGAACTCGATCCCAAGTTCCAGGTGGCGGACATCCTGCTGGTGCTCAACTACCTGCAACAGGGGCAGCATGACGCCGCAATCGCGGCGGCGCAGTCCTATCTCGAACGACACAAGGACAACGTCACCCCGTACAACCTGCTGGGCAAGGTCTACATGGACACCGGCAAGCAGGATCAGGCGCGCAAGGCATTCCAGGGCGCGCTCGCGATCGACAAGACCGACCCCTCCGCCAATCACTTCCTGGCGCAAATGGCGCTCGCGGCGAACGACGCAGCCGGCGCCCGGACACTCTATGAGACAGCACTGGCGGGACACCCTGACTCACTGCCGACGCTGATGAACCTCGCCATGCTCGACGCGCGGGAAGGGAAGGACCAGGCAATGGCCGCGCGTCTCGAGCAGGCCATGAATGTAGAGCCGGCCGCATTGCCGCCGCGCGTCATGCTCGCCCGGCTGTACCTGTCCAAGGGCCAGCCTGACAAAGTGGCATCGTTGTTTTCCGGCCTGGACGCACGGGTGCAACAATCGCCGGATGTGCTGCCACTGATGGCCATGGCGCAGCTCGCCATGAACGATTCCTCGGCCGCACAGTACACGCTGGAGCAATTGCTGAAGTCCACACCGGACAGCGCGTCCATTCGCCACGCCATGGCGATGGCCGCCGCCGGTACCGGTGATACCGCGCGTGCAAAAGAGGAGCTGCGGCGCTCGATTGCGCTCGATGCGAATTTCATCCAGTCACGGCTGGCGTTGGCACGGCTCGCGATGATGACGAACGACAAGGAGGAGTTTGCGGCGCAGGTGGCAAAATTGTCCGAGATGGCGCCTGACAACGCGGATGTCCTGCTGTTGCAGGCGGCTGCGGCGCAGGAGCGTGGAGAGAAGGAAAAAGCGCGGGAACTCGCCGCCAAGGCCCACAGTCTTTCACCGTCTGCGGGCACGCTGGTGGCGCTGGCGAACTACGAAGAGATGGCCGGGGATCGCGCGGGTGCGCAGCGGCGTTACACTGGCTGGCTGCAGCAGCATCCCGGTGATGTTCCTGTCCGCATGGCGTACGCCAACAGCCTGCAGTTGGCGCTGCAACCGGACGCGGCCGTGGTGCAGTACGAGGAGGTCGTGAAACTCGATCCCAAAAACCTGGTGGCGCTCAACAACCTGGCCTGGTTGATCCGGGAAAAAGATCCGGCGCGCGCACTGGATGTCGCGCGCAAGGCCGCAGATATCGCACCTGATTCGCCCGAGGTGCTGGACACGCTCGCGGTGGTGGAATACCTCAACAAGGATTACCGTCGCGCCGAACGCAGTATCGACAGGGCGCTCAATGCGCAGCCGGAAAATCCCTCGCTGCTGTACCACAGCGCAATGATTGATGCGGCCCTCGAGGATGCGCCACAGGCCCGCGCCACCCTGGAGGCGTTGCTGGCGGCGCACACGGATTTCCCCGAGATCGCCGACGCGAAGGCGCTGCTGGCCAGGCTCGGGGAGTAGTGCAAGCGGCGCGCTACGGCCGGGTGGGCGGTTACCTGCAGGTCTGCTTTGCCGGATCAGCCGCCTGGCGCTGAATCTGCGGTTTCCTTGGCGGCCTCCGCGATCGCCTGCTCCAGCGGCGCCAACATGGCGGCGGCGCGCGGATAGCCCGCGTATTGAGCGATGAAGAGCAGAAACTCGCGCGCTTCCTCCGGCGTGATTTCGCCGCGCTTCAGCGATGCTTTCACTTGTATCTTGAAGGTCGCGGCCTCACCTTTTTCGGCGATGATACCGAGCAGCAGTATGCGCTTGTCGCGCATCGAGAGCGTGTCGCGCGTCCAGACCTCGGCGAACAACTGCTTGAGCATGATGTCGCTGAAGGCGTAGCCTTCGGGAGGCACTATCACATCCCCGGCATAGACGTCCTTGATTTTCTCCTCGCCCCGGGCGCGGCGTTCCTGGTCATTCATACACGGTCTCCATTCTGTTTGGTGTGTTCAGTCGAGGGTGCCGAACAGTTTGTCGTAGAACAGCGTGATGGTGGCGTAGTTGCCCTTGTGCATGTTCTCGTGGTGCACATGGTGCTTCGCGACGATCCAGTTCAACGTCCTGAACGGGAAGTAGGGCAGATCCAAGAAGACGTGGTTGATCTGGTTGATTTGCATGAAGATCACGAACGTCAGCACGATGGTGGCGATGTGGAAGGGGCCGAGCACCGCCGCCAGTATCACGATGGAGCCCATGTAGAGCGCGATGCCAACAAATGTTTCCACCGGATGCACGTAGTGCGCATCCAGATAGGTGGGATTGCGCGCCTGGTGGTGAACCGCGTGAATCCTGCGCATGGGGCCTTGCCCATGGAACCAGAAACGATGGGAGAGGTAGTAGACGAAATCGTACACCATGAGGATGATCACGGTATCCAGAAGGATTTCCCAGACCGGTTGCGGCGCCAGGGTAATGCAGAACGGCGCCAGCACGAGGAAGAACGTGGCGTTACAGATCAACCCCACGCGCTGCGAGGCGCGCACGATGGGCGGGTATTTCTCCTGCTTCCACTTGGGTTTGTCTTTTTCCTGGTTGAGTTCCCGCATTTTGGCCAGCGCGGGCACACTGAACACAATCTTTTTTCCCACCACCGTAATGGCGACGATGGTCGCCAGCGACAGCAGAGACGCCAGGATGTTGTAGTGTTGCCAGATGTACGACAGCCACGCGTTGTTCATGATCAATTACCTCGCAGTAGTGTTAAGGAGCAGCCTCGCCAGTATCTGGCTGCCCTGCTCACCGAGTTGATGCCGGAGTTGTCGCGCGAGCAGGCTGACGTCCGCCGCGCGGGTGTTTTCGAAAATGTCCTGTTCGAGCTGCAGGCCATGGTAAAGCTGGCGCAGGGTTGCGTTCAGGCGCTGCAATGCCGCCCGGGAAACGATAGCGGCGAATTCGGTTTCAAGTTCCACCACGCTGCGTACCGAGTCGGCGATCAGTTCATCGCCCCTGGGTGTGAAGCGGAGCACGATTTGTCTGGCATCCAGCGGGTCGGATTCGCGGCGCAGGTAGCCCAGCGCCTCCAGTTCGGTCGCAATCGTGCTGATGGCCTGTTTGCTCACGTCGTGAATGGCGGCGATCTGCTGGATGCGCCCGCCAGCCGGCCCGATCAGCGTAAGCACCTGACCAAAGCGCAACATTAACCCCCGGTGGCCTTTCGCGCGTGTCAGTTGCATCAGCCGCTGCAGCACGTAGTCGGACAGCGCTGGCAATAGTGCGCCGAAACCGACGTCGCGTGGCTGGTCTGGTGACGGATCGAGGCCGAGATCCAGGTGCTGGTGGATCTTGTGCAGCGAACGACTGGCGTCGGCGAGGGCCGCATCGCCGGTGATGCGGCCCAGCGACTGATCCAGCTTGCCAGCGACTCGCATACCGTCGCGGCGCAGCTTTAGGCCTTTGGGAGTGAGGTAGAGCTCCTTCGCGCGCCCATCACTGGGGTCGGCACTGCGTGCTATGTAGCCTGCGCGTTCGATCGGCTTGACCGCCTGGTTGCAGGCCTGTCGGGAAATGCCAAGGGTGCTGGCGATATCGGAGAGGCGACCGCCGCGCACGCCGATCAATGAGATGTACGGCGCAAATCCCAGGCGCAGCTGTTCGTGGCCGCACTGTAATTGCAGGGTGTTCATCATGCTGGTCTGCAGGTATTGGGTGATGCCCAGCAGGTGGCGGCAGGAATTGTCCCGGTAGCGTTGCCAGACGAGTTCGGGTGTGGTTTTGAGGGCGGTATTGGGCGACATGTGCAAAATAGTAAACGTACATTGACAACAAGTCAATTTATATTGACATTATCAAATTCATGTCGCTACACTGCGCCTCGCCGTGCAATATGTACTGCCGGTGAACCGGTGCGCATCAAAATCAAAACCAGGAGGTTGGATGAACGCGAAAAAAAATGTCGGGTATATAGGACTCGGCAATATCGGCAAGCCGACAGCGCGGCATCTCATCGGGGAGAAATTCAACGCGCATGTCTATGATGTGTTTGCACCGGCGGTGGAAGAACTGGCCAATGCCGGGGCCGTGGGCTGTGCGACCGTTGCCGAACTCGCCAGCGTCTGTTCACACATCGGTATTTGCGTGCGCGATGATGCACAGGTCGAAAGTTTGCTGCACGGTGACGGCGGGATTTTTGCCCACGCAGCAAAGGGTACCCTGATCGCCATCCACAGCACTGTCACCCAGGCGGGGCTGCTGCGTTGGGAGCAAGAGGCCAGGGCGCTTGGCTTGCACTTGATCGATGCGCCGATCACAGGCGGCGCGGACCGGGCCGCTGCGGGTACACTCTGCTACATGGTTGGCGGCAGTGAAGAAGAACTAGCTGCTGCTTCCCCGGTGTTCCAGACCTCCGCTGAAAAAATCGTGCACGCCGGCGGTGTCGGGGCTGGCATAGCCCTGAAGCTGTGCAACAATTTCATGCAGTACGCGGAGTTCGTTGCCATGGCGGAGGCGCTGCGCCTCGCCGAATCCTGTGGACTCAAGCCGGAGGTCCTGCGCGAGGTGGGTTTGAGCAACGGCGTGGTGAACGCGCAGATGTTTCAGTTCGCTACCGGTCGCAATGCAGTCATGGTCGGCTCCAACGACCCGGGCATAGTCGGCTACTTCACTGCCATGGGTGAACTGGCATGCAAGGATCTCGATTGCGCCATCAAGACCGCCTCGGAAAAGGGCGTGGTCATGCCCACCTGCAATTTCATCCGTGCGCGTATACTCGATGTCTTCCTCGGCCGCGATGAATCGGTGCCACCCCGGGTAAAGGAGTAGTCCCAATGAACCCTGAAAACAAGCTGTTCATAGACGGCGAACTGGTCGATGCCGCGTCCGGCAGAACCTACCCTAACATCAATCCCGCCACGGAGGAGGTGATGGGTCAGGTTGCCGATGCCGGGTCCGAGGACATGGACCGGGCCATCGCTGCCGCGCGCCGGGCATTCGACACCACCGACTGGTCCACCAATCACGCCTTCCGCGTACACTGCCTCGCCCAGTTGCGGGATGGCCTGCGCGCGGTGGAGGAGGATTTCAAACGGCAGGTCGCGGCGGAAACCGGCGCACCGCTCGGTATTTGTGGCGCCATGGGGCCGCAGTGTTCGGTACCCATCAGCTTCATCGATTACACACTGGAGCACCTGCCGAAATTCCAGTGGAGCCGGGACGCCGGCATTGCCGAGCCGATGGGCATCAAGAGTCGCCGTCTGGTAGAGAAAGAGGCGGTTGGTGTGGTGGGTTGTATTACACCGTGGAACGTACCGCTGCAGATCAACCTCGCCAAGTGCGTGCCCGCACTGGCCGCAGGCTGTACCGTCGTCCTGAAAGCGGCGCCGGACACGCCGTGGTCCGCCACGTTGCTGGGACGCATCGTCAAGGAGCACACGGATATTCCGCCCGGCGTGTTCAATGTGATCACGGCCAGTGATCCGAAAACCGTGGGCGAACAACTGGTAAACGACTCCCGGGTAGACATGATTTCGTTCACCGGCTCCACCGCGGTTGGCAAGCACATCATGGCGCAGGCGGCGGCGACGGTGAAGAAAGTATTCCTGGAACTCGGCGGCAAATCCGCCAACATCATCCTGGATGACGCCGACCTCAAGGGCAGTCTATTGAGTTGCCTCGGCGTATGTTTCCACGCAGGGCAGGGCTGCGCCATCCTCACCCGACTGCTGGTGCCGCGTTCGCGCCAGCAGGAAGTAGAGGAACTGCTGCCGTCGTATTTCGGTTTTATCCAGTACGGCGATCCGCAGTCTGATAGCCAGATCATGGGGGCATTGGTCAACGCGCGCCAGCGCGAGCGTGTGCTGGGCTACATTGAGAAAGGCAAGGCGGAAGGTGCCCGCCTGCTCATGGGCGGCGGCGTACCCGCGCATTTGCCCAGGGGCTACTATGTCGAGCCCACCGTATTCACCGATGTCCGCAATGACATGACCATTGCACGCGAGGAGATCTTCGGCCCGGTACTGGTGATCATTCCTTACGAAGACGAGGAGGACGCCATCCGCATCGCCAACGATTCCGAGTACGGCCTGTCCGGTGGCGTGTGGTCGGCGGACACAGAGCGCGCGCTCGCAGTGGCGCGGCGCCTGCGCACGGGTACGGTGCAGGTCAACGGCGGCGTGTATTACAGCGCCGACGCGCCATTCGGCGGATACAAGCAGAGTGGCATCGGCCGCGAAATGGGTCCCGAGGGTTTCGAGGAGTACCTGGAAACCAAGACCATCGCCATCGCCGTATGAGTTCAACACTGGCAGGCAGGGTCTACATCATCACCGGGGGCTCGCGGGGCTTCGGACTGGGGATTGCCCGAGCACTCATCGAACAGGGCGCCAGAGTCGGGCTCATCAGCCGCGGGCAGGCGGGCGTGGACCAGGCGGTTGCAGAACTCGGCGCTGAGCATGCCTTTGGCGTGGCTGCCGATGTCGCCTCGCGCGCCAGTATCAACGCTGCCTTCGACGCGATCCACTCGCATTTCCAGCGTCTTGACGGCCTGGTCAACAACGCCGGGCTCGCCGCGCCCAACAAGGTGGAACACCTTGTGGAGAGCGAGGTGCTGACACAGGTGCAGACCAATTTTCTCGGCACGGTGTTCTGCTCGCAGGCGGCTATCCCGTTGCTGCGCGGCGGCGACAATCCGCGCATCGTCACAGTTTCCTCCGCTAGTGCCTGGCACTACGACGAAATGAGCCACCTTTCCATCTACGCCGCAACCAAAGCCGCAGTGGAGCGCTTTACACGCGATCTGCGCGTAGAACTTCAGGCTGATCGCATCGGTGTCACCTGCATCCGCCCCGGTGCCGCGTGGACGTCCTTCGCCGACGGCTGGGATCAGAACGCCGTTGCGCAGGGCATCGAGGCGTGGAAAGCCCTGGGTACGCATATGGACACGGGTATGGAAGTCACCCATGTGGCGGACGCGGTATGTTACGCGCTCTCACAATCGCCCGGTGTGGCCATCGATCTGCTGGAGATCCGGCCCAACGTGCCCATGGCAAAAGCAGACCTTTTCGGATAATGGACAAAACACAGGACACGACCTATGAGCGATATTCTCGGTTACAAGGGTAAACACGTAGTCATCACCGGCGCGGCGTCCGGCATGGGGCAGGCGGCGGCGCAGTTGCTCGTCGACTGCGGCGCGCAGGTCCATGCGCTAGACATCGCCGACATTACTGTCCCGGTCGCAGCGCGCTACAAAGTCGATATGAAGAATCAGGCCAGTCTGGACGCAGCGATCGCGTCACTGCCTGCACAGATCCATGCCCTGTTCAACTGTGCCGGCGTGCCCAACCCGCCGTTCTCCGCCGCCGATGCCGTACTGATCAATTTTTCCGGCCTGCGCTACCTGACCGAAGCGCTGCTGCCGCGCATATCCGCAGGCGGTGCCGTGGCGTCCATCGCCTCGACGGCCGGCATGGGCTGGAAACCAAACCTGACGACGGTGCGCGAGTTTCTCGCACTGGACAACCGTATCGACACCGCCGCACAGTGGTTGCGCGAGCACAGCAAGTCGGTACAGGACGGATATGGATTCTCCAAGCAGTGCATCATCGTGTACACCATGACCCGGGCGCGCGAACTCGCGCAGCGGAACATCCGCATCAACTGCATCGCACCGTCGCCCACGGACAGCGGCTTCATGCAGAAGCTCAAGGGTGAGGGACAGATTCCTGACGAGGCAGTTGCGCTATTTCTCCCCTCCAATGGCCGTTACGCCGTGGGTGCCGACATGGCAGGCCCGCTGGTTCTGCTCGGCAGTGCGCTTGCCGGTTTCGTCAGCGGCCACAACCTGCCCGTGGATTTCGGTTACTGTGCCGAGGTGGTGATGGGGCAGCGGGACGACCTGCTCGGAATCGCTTCCTAGCCGGCGCCGCACCCGGTAGCATGCCTGTTCCCGCGCCGCACAGCCGGCGCCTGTCACTGTTTGCGGAGGCGGCTTGAATACATTGATTGTCGGTGGCACCGGGCTCACAGGGGCGCACGCGGCGCTGCACCTGCGCAGCCTCGGTCAGCGCGTCGCCCTGATGTCGCGGACCGCACCCGAGCTCGAATGCCTGCGTGACTTTGCGCATCTTCCCGGCAGTTATCTGGACGATGAGATATCAATTGCCACCCTGCGGCAGTTCGACCAGATGGTGTTTGCCGCCGGCGCCGATATCCGTCAGTTGCCACCGGGTGCGGACGAAAACTCGTTTTTTGAACGGGTCAATACGCAGGCCATTCCGCGTTTTTTCCAGCGCGCCAGGGACGCAGGGATACGGCGCGCGGTCTACATCGGGACCTATTACCCGCAGGTGGTACCAGAGAAAATTGCCAGTAGTGCCTATGTGCGCTCACGCCATCTGGCTGACACCGCATTGCGGGAGTTGAACAGCGACTCGTTTTCGGTGTGCAGTCTGAATGCGCCGTTCATCCTCGGTCATGTGCCGGGATTATCGCTGCCGCACGTGGCTGCGCTGGTGCAGTACGCGGCAGGGCGCCTGCCGGGCGTGCCCGTCGTCGCACCCGGCGGCGGTGTGAATCATATCTCCAGCAAGTCCATGTCCGAAGCCATCAGCGGTGCGTTGGCACGCGGTGAAGGCGGCAGGGCCTATCTGGTGGGCGATGAAAACCTCAGCTGGAAAGCCTATCTGGAGCTGTATTTTGCCGCGGCCGGCAACCCGGTGGAACTCGAAGTTTCGATGGAGGAGCATCCCCTGTTTCCCGACGTCATACTGTACGCCGGACGCAACGCCGTCATCCACTACGAGCCCGACAACGGTGAGCTCGGTTACAGCCGGAACACTATCGAGCATGCCGTCTCGGACGTCGTGCGAGCCTATCTCACACAAATGTAATACGATCGGCCACCTGCCATCCACTCCGGAGAGAACAACGTGAACGATTTGAGCGATGCCATCCTGCGCGCAACAGCCGACAAACTGATTGCCGCTCACAGCGAAGCCTCGCGCACCAATGACTGGATCTTTTTCGTGGACGAACTTTATGCGCGAGACTGCGTCTATACCTGCCAATACGCCGGCGTGATGGACGTCACTGCCAATGGCATCGACGAGATCAAGGCCACGCACTACGGCCGCGACATGAAGGTCGGTTGGGAAGGCTGGACTTTCCCCTACATCGACGTGTACACCGGTGCGGGGAACCGCTTGATCACGCACTGGATGAATCGCGGGCCGGGCAGGCGTCCCGATGGTTCGTTTTACGAGTCTCCCGGGATCTCTTTCCTGACGCTGAACGGCGAGGCCAGGATCTGCCGCCAGTTCGATCTGTTCGATCTCGCACACCAGATGAAGCTGTGCGACGATCTCGAGGATGCCGGCCTGCTGTCGGCCCAGCTCAAGGCGCAGTGGGTGCTGCCGATGAAGGCCAGGCTCCAGGCGCTGCTTGCGCATAACCAGTGAGGTGGCACAGGCTATGCGATTGTCGCGTCTGTCCGCCGTTTCAGGTTATCTGCTGGCACTCATGCTGGTCTGCGCGCCAGGTTTCAGTAGCGCGGCGGATGCGAACCGGCAGTACCGGGTGCGCGCCACCAGCAAGGTCGATAGTTGCGCCGCGTTGAATCGTGCGGTGGCTGCGGCCAAGAAGGAGGATGACTGGCGGGCGTTGTACGGTTTTTCGCTCTACACGATGGGCTATCTCTCCGCCCTCAACCGCGTGGCGTTCGACACCTATGACATCGCCGGGAAAGCCAACAGCAAAACCATACTGGTCTGGTTGCAGAACTACTGTGCGGAGCACCCGGAAGACAGTTTCGACAGCGCGCTCGTGCAGATGAGCGCGGAGTTTTACCCAAACCGCTACGCGGCCAAGCCTCGCTAGCATTCATTGCAATCCTTTCCCGCCGCCGGGGAGTGCTGGAATTCACCGGGGGGCGCAACAGGTAACAGGCATGGTGGCACCCACACAGATCGTGCGCTCCGAGATCGTGGCCGGCCGCGTGCTCAGCAATACCGCTCTGACACCCCGCCTGTATGTGCTGCGCGTGGCCGCAGCGGTGGGGCCGTTTGCGGCGGGCCAGTTCGTCCGTCTGGAACTCACGCTCGATGAAGTGGCGGAGGCGAGGCCATACTCGCTTGTCAATGCGCCATCGGACCCGGCCGTGGAAGTCCTTTTCAATACTGTACCGGGCGGACGCCTGTCGAATGCGCTCGCTGCACTGCAATCGGGTGACGCGATTGGAGTGTCCCGCCCGGCAACCGGTTTTTTCACCGTCGATCAGACGCCTGCCCTGCGCGACCTCTGGATGGTTGCCACCGGGACAGGGCTCGGGCCCTTTCTGTCCATCCTGCACACGCCGGCCGTGTGGGAAAAATTCGAACACATCGTGTTGGTGCACGGTGCGCCTTTGTGCGAGGAACTGGTATTTAGGGATCGGATCCACGCCGTGCGAGCTGCGTTCCCCGGACGTTTTGTCTACCTCCCGTGTGTTTCACGCGAGGACAACCCGGACGGCATCCGCGGCCGGCTCACCGACGCGCTGCGTAATGGCGAGCTGGAACGAAAGGCGGGCAGGACCCTGACGCCTAGCCACAGCGCGGTGATGCTCTGCGGCAACCATAATATGATCAATGAGATGCAGGCCCTGTTGACCGATCGCCAGATGCGTAGGCACCTGCGGCGCAAACCGGGGCATTTTGTCACCGAGCAATACTTCTGAATAACAGCCGGGTTAGCGACTGCCGTATTGCCCGTGTCCGGCAGGCCTACTCCTTCGGGATGCGGTGCAAGCGCTCTACGGGCGTGGAGAAATGACAATTCAGTGCCGTTGAGCTGTCCCCGCTTTCGGATTTGCTGGCCACCACGCAGCGCGTCCCGTCGGTAAACTTCAACCAGCACACGGACGCGCCGTCCGCGCCCACGCATTCCTTCTCTACGTCGACCGGCGAACCAGCAGGTATGTGCTTCACGCTTGCCTGTGATATGGGCTCGGCGCGGTCAGTTTCCCCTGCCGCTATCGTGGTTAACGGGGCGCCGCAGCAGACCGCGACCAGCACACCGATGATGCTCTGCACTCTGGACATAATGTCAATCCTCCACTGCCTGTCGGCGGGTAGTTGTGGTTTCACAGTCGTTGCGCTTTCGCATCCAGTTCAAGTGTAGCATCGCTTCTGTGGGCGAGCCGGGGCACCTCACCAGCACCTGAATGGGTTAGCGCGGTTGCTTGTTGCCTCTGTCTCTCTGCGCTTGAATCTGGACCTATCACGCAAAATTGTGATGCAGGTCTGGTTTCTGGCTTTGCCGAGCACAGACAATTCCGCAACAATCCCGATCGCTCGTGCGTGAGCTCCGGAGCGATCGGCAACGGTGCGCAGCACCCAGGATTGAGGCCCAATGGACACATTAATCTCGGATTTGAACCCTCAGGCAGGGATTTCATCCGCCGCGCGTCTGATCGGCTGGTGGTGCCTGTTTGATGCCGAAGACGTCTGGGAGTGGGGGCGGGCGCTGATGACCGATGTGTATGGGCACTCCGCCTGTTCCCGTCTTGTCCCACCAAGGGCGTATCTCGAAGAATCCGCTAACGACTGACCGGGTACAATGACGGTTTGTTTGCGCTACCGTCCACCCAGCACCTGCGCGGGATGGTGGCGCCGCGCCGGCTGTCGGTCTGTGCCATGGCGGCGGGCTTGATCACTGTCACATCCCTGCGAACGCATTCCGGGCTTCTGCGATGTGGGTCAACCTATTCTGGCGTATGCGTGGCAGCTCCCATTCCCCTGGACTATGTTAAATGGGCCGAGTCGCTCCTCTGACCTGGCATCTCCTAGGTAGACTTTGCCCGCCTCGTGCGGGCTTTTTTATCCGCGACGGGCTGCTGGCATCAGGGCGGACTCGCCGAATGCGAAGTGGTCCGCCCTGCAAGAATTGAACTTGCGACCTTCCCCTTAGGAGGGGGACGCTCTATCCAGCTGAGCTAAGGGCGGAGAGGGCGCAAATTATTCCGCGCTGCCCTTGAATTGGCAAGCCGCTATTTGATCAGGTGGTATTCGGAAAACTCCGGCCTGCGCATTTCCTGTAGATAGCGCAGGGGGAACCAGGGGTAAAGGTTTGGTCGACCGCTGCTGTCGAAGTACCAGCTTTTACAGCCGCCGGTGAACCACACCGTGGACTTGATCGCCTCGCCCATGGCCGCGTTGTACTCTGCAAATGCGGATTCCCGGACGGCAATCGCCGCGAGGCCGTCAGCTCGCATGCGGTCGAGCATGCCGATGATGTAATCGATCTGGTGTTCGGAAATGGCGATGAGTGAGAGATTGCCTACCGGTCCTGTGGGGCCCTCCAGCATCCAGAAGTTCGGGAATCCCGGTATCGCCACTGCGCGATGCGCCCGGGGCGCGCCATGCCAGCGCTGTTCCAGATCCACACCCGCCTCGCCACGCACCCGGGTGGGAAGTACAAAAGCGGCGGCATTGAAGCCTGTCGCGAGAATCAGCACATCGAGCGCGTGCAATTTTCCATCCTCGGTGCGCACGCCTTCCGGCTCGATGCTGGTGATACCTTCGGTGACCAGTTGCGTGTGCGGGCGGCAGAGGGCGGGATAGTACTCGGAACAGAAAATCATCCGCTTGCACGTGGCCTGATAGTCGGGAGTCAGTTTTGCGCGCAGTTCAGGATCGACGATGCTCTCCTCGAGGTGCCTGCTGCAGATGCGGCTCATCCAGCGCTGCATGAACTTGTTGCCGATGGTCGCCGCGCCGAATGTATGTGCCATGATTCTGGCGTAGTACTGGTAGATTACACGCTGCAGGAACGGGAACTGCGCCAGGAAACCGTTCCAGCGCGCGGAGTACGCTTTCTGTGGCAATGGTGCCACCCAGTGCGGGGTGCGCTGGAACACATGCATTTCAGAGACAGTGTCCGTGATCGCACCGACGATCTGGCACGCGGTGGACCCGGTGCCAATGATGCCCACCCGCTTTCCGGCCAGTGCCGTCGAGTGGTCCCAGCGCGCCGAGTGGAACGCCGCACCGGCGAAGCTGTCGAGGCCAGGAATATCGGGATAAACGGGCTGGTGCAGGATGCCCGTGGCGGCGATCACCACATCGTATATCGCCTGTTCGCCGGACGCTGTCGTCAGGCGCCAGCATGGCGCTTCATAGACCAGATCCGTCACCGCACAGTTAAACCTGACTTTGTCAGTGACACCGAAGTCCCGCGCCACGGATTCCATGTACGCCTGGATATCGGGCCCGTGGGAAAAGCGGTGAGGCCAGTCGGCTTTTAGGGCAAAGCTGAAGCTGTACCAGCGCGAGGGGACATCGCAGGACAGGCCGGGGTAGGTGTTCTCCCGCCAGGTGCCCCCCACCCGGTCGGATTTTTCATACACCGTGAGCTCTGTGTACCCGGCTTTTTGCAGTTTGACGACGGCGGCGATCCCGGACATACCCGCGCCTATGATCGCGATGCGCGGCTGGCGTCGAGCGTGTGCCCATGGTTGCTCGAGCGAAGTGGCAGGAGAGGTATTTGCGTGCGTCATGTCATCGCCTTTGTGTGTGCGTCGTGATTCCCAGAACCGGTTGAATACCGGGTTTTCCTGGACAGTTGAGCGTAAAGGGTTCCTGTGGTCCCGGCCAGTGGTTTGTCGCGTGCCAGTATCGCGTGTATCACCAGACGCCGTTTGACCTGGATCAACCGCATGCGCTTATGTACCGCGCCGGCTTGAATTCGACGCGCAACGTCCCCATCTCTGACGGCAAAGGCGTAAGCGCCTCAGTGAGAAAGGAGAATTGATCATGAGTCTGATACCACGCAACAATCTGTTTGATCTGGACCGTTTCTTCAACGATAGCTGGCCGCAGGCCAACAGCTCGCAGGCGGCAACTTTTTTCGCGCCGCGTGTCGATATCAAGGAGACGGCTGACCATTACGAAATCACCGCCGAACTGCCCGGTGTCGAAAAGAAGGACATCCACGTCCACGTCAGGGATGGCATCCTGACACTGGAAGCGGAGTCCATCCGGGAGGACAAGGAGAAGAAGGGCGACAAAGTCATTCGCCAGGAACGTCGCTACGGGAAATTCATGCGCAGTTTCAATCTGGGCGCGGATGTTTCCGAAGACCAGATCAAGGCGAATTTCAAGGATGGCGTGCTGAAGCTCGATGCTCCCAAGATCGTTGAAAAGGTGCAGGAACGCCGCCGTATCGACATCGGTTAACTGATCAACATCGCCCTGATCACCCTGTGTAACAGGCGTTTCTGACGGGCGATGTTTTCGGGCGCCAGCAGGTCGCCCCCGGCGAGGGCGGCGAATACACGCTGTGACAGGAAGTAACCCGTCGTCAGGTTGAACATGGCAATCAGGTTCAACGCCAGCGCTGCGCGGTTCTCCCGCGACAGCGTGCCAGTGGCGCCGCCCATCGAGGCGAGGTTGTCCATGCCCTGGTTGAATAACCGTTCCAGCCAGGCGTTCACCAGTTGATTGCCCACAGTATTGCTGTTGCCCTGTAGCGCGCGCTGGAACAGCGATGCCATTTGTGGGTGCTCAAGGAGGATATCCGTAATGATTGCGGGCAAGTCTGTGTATTCCCTGAGACTGGAGGCCCTCTCCATGTGTTGCGTCAGCGCCTGTGCCATGGGGTCCAGAGCCCGGAACAGCACGGCCTCGTACAGCGCTTGCTTGCCGGCAAAATGATTGTAGAGCCCAGGTTCGCGAATGCGGGCCTGCTCGGCAATCTGGCGCAGGCTGGTGCCTTCGTAACCCTGACGGGCGAACAGATCTTCCGCCGCATCCAGGATGCGTTGTGCCGTACGCTCTCCCT
This sequence comes from uncultured Halioglobus sp., assembly GCA_964461965.1. GTDB lineage: Bacteria > Pseudomonadota > Gammaproteobacteria > Pseudomonadales > Halieaceae > Marimicrobium. The sequence continues at coordinate 35,968 of CAYWWD010000003.1, forward strand.
TGGTCAGGCGCGGCAGGGCATCAGGGGCCATTGGCATAAATTATCAGACGATTGCTAAAGATTAGCCAAAAAATAGCATAGGGTTCTTCGATTTTCGAACATGGGCCTTTTATACTGCCAAATTATTAATAGTCGATAATATTTTGGGGCGCTATGCGATTCCGAGTCAGAGATCTGGTCAACGCCGATGCCTCCCTGATCAGTCGCCGATGCTGGACGGATGAGAGGGTCTACCAGCTCGAAAAGCTCGGCATCTTTGGTCGCGCCTGGTTGTTCCTTGGTCATGAATCGCAGATCAAGGCGCCGGGCGATTTCGTGCAGGCGTATATGTGCGAAACCCCGGTTATTCTTTCGCGGGGCGGTGATGGCAGGATCCACGCCATGATCAACAGCTGCTCACACCGCGGGCTGCCGGTGTGTCGTGCTGATCACGGCAATACCCGGCGCTTTGTGTGCCCCTACCACAACTGGGCGTACTCAGTAGAAGGGAACCTGGTCACCATTCCGCAGGAGAGCGAAGTCCAGCACAAGCCGGACAAGTCGCAACTCGGCCTGCCGCGTATACCACGTGTCGAGAGCTGGCGCGGTCTGGTGTTTGGCAGCTTCGATGAACATATCGTGCCACTGCCGGACTATCTCGGCGATATGCGTTTCTACCTGGACGCGTTCTTTGACCGTTTTCCCGCTGGCATCGAGTTCATGGGGGCGCCGCATCGCTGGGTGCTCGATGCCAACTGGAAATTGCCAGTGGAAAACCAGCTGGGCGATGTCAATCACGGCGCCTTCCTGCACAGCGCCATCATTCCCCGCGAGGCGCAGGATGCGATTGAAAAGCTCGGCTACAGCGTGGTCACCACGCCCGGCCACGGGGCCACGTTCCGCCTGATGCCGGAAGATGGGCCGGTGGACGATGTCGCCTGGGGTATGGAAGCCGTCGGTTCGATTTTTGGCGGCGATGACGTGCAGAACTATCTGCGCGAAATACAGGCGCGGGCAGCGGAACGGGTGGGCAGCCTGCGAGCACGGATGAAGGGGCTGACCTACGGCATCTACCCGAACCTGTCCTTCCTGTGGTCCAACACCTCGTTCAAGGTGTCGCACCCGCGCGGCCCCGGCAAGGTGGAGTACTGGTCGTGGGCTGTCGTACCCGCCGATGCCCCGGAGGCGATCAAAAAAATACTGCGCACCAACTACAGTTCCTTTTTTGGCCCCGCAGGCATTCTGGAACAGGAGGATTCGGAGGTGTGGAGCCAGCAGTTTATCGGCAGCAAAATCGATTTCGCGGATGACCGTCCGTACTTCTACGGCCTCGGGCTCGCCGAGGAAAAGCCGCACCCGGACATGCCGGGCCTGGTCAGCGTCACCGCCAATGAGTTCTACGCACGCCATTTCTTCACACGCTGGCGGGATGAACTGCAGGCCGTGGAGCACCTGCTGTGAGCGCGCCTTCACTGGAGATCACGCCCGTAGAACAGCGCGCGCTGGAGCGTTTCTATTTTCACGAGGCCAGGCTGCTGGACAACCGCGAATACCGAAAGTGGCTGGGACTGCTCAGCCAGGACATTCGCTATGTGCTGCCATCGCGCATCAACGTGCAGGTGGACAACCGCGCGCGCGGAACGGAAGCGATGATCAGTGTGGCGCGCGAACTGGAGGGCCAGGATTCGATGGGCTGTCCGCACCGCGAGGAACATTTCCTGCTCCTGCAATTGCGCGCTGAGCGGGCATACAAAATCAACTCCTGGTCGGAACACCCGCCGGCGCGCACGCGGCGTCTCGTTGGCAATATCGAACTGATGGCGCGCGAGGGCGATGTGCTGTCTGTGCTCAGCAACTTCCATCTCTACTATGCCCGTCCTGGCAGCAAGAACCTGATGTACAGTGGGCAGCGCCGTGACCGGCTGCGATCCACCACCGAAGGGCTGCGCATCCAGCAGCGGGAAGTGATCCTCGACTACGCCGACATCGAACTGCCAACGCTGGGCCTGTTTTTCTGACTGGACGCCGGTTCGCCCGGGTGCTTTTATAACGCGTACGACACCCGGGCACCCAATTATGCGTGATACGCGGCCATTGCTCCTGCACAGCGATTTTCCTCCTGTCTGCCGGGCGCCTCTGGACACCCTGCAGGTGAATCTGGGGTACTTGTGCAACCAGAGTTGCGCACACTGCCACGTCAATGCGGGGCCGACACGCACGGAACAGATGGCACGCGACACCGTGGAACTGGTGATCGCTGTGCTCGATGAGACCGGAGTGCGTACACTGGACCTGACCGGCGGCGCGCCGGAGTTGAATCCGCATTTCCGCTATCTCGTGAACGCAGCGCGGCAACGCGGCGTGCGCGTCATTGACCGCTGTAACCTCACGGTATTGTCGCAGCCTGGCCAAGAGGATCTCGCCGCGTTTCTTGCATCCCGGCAGGTAGAGATAACCGCGTCGCTGCCGTGCTACCTGCGGGATAACGTGGAGGCGCAGCGCGGCAGTGGCGTTTACGATGCGAGCATCAACGCTCTGCGCGAGCTCAATGCACTGGGTTATGGCGATACGCTGGTGCTGAACCTGGTGTACAACCCCGTGGGGCCGACGCTGCCACCACCGCAGCAGGCGCTCGACGCGGACTACCGGCGCGAGCTTGTTACGCGTTTCGGGATACGGTTCACGCAGCTGTTCACGCTGGCCAACATGCCCATCAGTCGCTTTGGTGCGGTGTTGCTGGCCCAGGGGCAGTACAGCACGTACATGCAGCTGTTGCGGGACAATTTCAGCGCAAGCAATCTTGAAACGTTGATGTGCCGTCGATTGCTCAGCGTGGACTGGCGCGGCTACCTTTACGACTGCGATTTCAACCAGATGCTGGATCTACCCATACTGGCCAGCAACCGTCGCCACCTGCGCGACCTCTTGCGTGATGGCGAACTGGCCGGCGATCTTCTTGAGGGCACCCCGATTTCCACTGCGGAACACTGCTACGGTTGCACTGCCGGCCAGGGCAGTAGTTGTGGCGGGGCGTTGGATACCTGATGTCGAGCTGTGTGAGTTTCATCATTCCGGTTTTGAACGAAGCGGATAACGTCGTGCCGCTGCTGCACGATCTGCGCCAGCGCTATCCGCATAGTGAATTGATCGTGGTCGATGGTGGCAGTGTGGATTGCACAACAGCACTCGCGCAGCCTTGGTGCGACCAGCTGCTGCACTGCGAACCCGGCCGTGCAGTCCAGATGAATCTCGGCGCGCAGCACGCGCGTTCGCCCTATCTTTTTTTCCTGCACGCAGATTGCCAGCCCGGCGTGTCGGCTGCCACGTTGGCAGCTTCCCTGGCGACAGCGCCGGCCTGGGGATTCTGCCGCGTTCGCCTAACCGGCTCCCACCCCTGCTTCCGCGTGATCGAGTGGTGCATGAACCAGCGTTCGCGCCTGACCAGAATCGCCACCGGCGACCAGATGCTGTTTGTGCGCCGCTCCCTGTTCATGGCCGCCGGTGGTTTCGAAGCAATCCCGTTGATGGAGGATGTGGCCTGGTGCAAGCGCCTGCGCCGCCTCGCGCGACCGCTGATCCTGCCTGATCCGGTGCTCACTTCCACCCGTCGCTGGGAGGCGGGCGGTATCGCAGCGACCGTGGTGCGCATGTGGGCATTGCGACTCGCTTACAGGCTGGGCGTCGCACCGGACACACTGTGGCGCCATTATTATGGCCAGTGAGAACCAGCCGCCATATGACGCGGCACCGCTGCTAATCCAGTTCACCCGCTCACCACAGGCAGGGCAGGTCAAAACTCGGCTGATTCCCCAACTCGGTGCTGCCGGCGCCTGTGACCTGCATTGCGAACTCACGCTCTGGACCTGCCGCCAGTTGCTGGCCAGTGGCCTGGGTCCTGTGGAGCTCTATGTGGCAGGTGATCTCACGCACCCGTTGTTCGCGCGCTGTCAGGTTGAGGGAGTCGCCCGCGTACGCGCGCAGCGCGGCGACGACCTGGGGCAGAGGATGTTTGATGCGCTACGGACAGGGCTTGCCAGCCATACGAGCGTGATCCTCGTGGGCAGTGACTGCCCGGACATCGACCCTGCCTACCTGCGCCAGGCGGTGGCCGCATTGGACAAAGCCGCAGTGGTGCTCGGCCCTTCCACGGATGGCGGCTATGTGCTGATCGGTGCGCGGCATATCCACGAGCGGGTGTTTCGCGGCATCCCCTGGGGCGGGAATCAAGTCTTCCGGCAAACCGTCGCTGCGCTCGCGGAAGCCGGGCTGGAGTGGGTGGGTCTACCGCCACTGACCGATATCGACAGGCCTGCGGATCTGCCGCTGTGGGAAGCGCTCAAACACGGTGACGCCGCCTCACTTCCGGCATCATTGCGGTGCACCGTGCCGTGCACTGGGGTGTGAGTCGGCGCCGGGACGCTGGCGCGCCGGTTGCCTCAGGCGCTGGCGAGGGTGGGGGCGTCGGAGGGTTCGAGAAAGCCGCCGGCGCGCCGTTGCAGCAGCCAGGCAATGGCGGTGCAATAGCTCAGGTTGGTCTGCAACTCGCTGTCCGGATCGCTCAGGAACGCGCGCTGGCTTGCCAGACCCCTGACCCGGCTCGCCAGGTCGGGGTTGAACGCCAGGTACCGATCCCATAGATCGCGATGCTGGGCTGCCGTGATGTTGAACAGGCCAAGCCCCTCCTGCCGGCCGGAGAACAATCCGACGTCAGGGGCCGCAATAGCGACTTTGAGCAGGAATGCTTCGCTGGCGGGAGACCACGCGCCCAGGTACTCCAGGGTTGGACGTATGACATGATCCTTCAGGTGCTCTGCGGTTACATACATAAGCCACTTCCTCGCAGGGATGACTAATCCGTCAGATTCTGCTGTTTGTTCTTATGGTCCGCGGCCCGCTTATCGTGAGACGCCATCAGGGGGATGGGACTGCCCGTTAGCGCCGGTTGCTGGCTCGCGAGCAAATTTGTAACACACAAATCTATTAAATCCAATAAAAATAATATGTTGAAAGCGTTTATTAACAAAGATTTTGGAAAACGAGTCTAACTTAAGTTCGCGGAGGAGGGGACGCGCTTGTTTAATCCAATGCCGGCGCTGGGAAAATGCGGAGTTTGTATTAAAAAACGCTAATAATGTCGCGAAATCACGATAACACGTTCAACCGCCAGCGAGCTTGACGCGATACCCCAGTTTCTCCAGCTCGCTTTTCAATACCGCGCGTTGGTCGCCCTGGATTTCGATGTTTCCTTCTTTCAGGGCTCCACCGACCCCGCACTTTTTCTTGAGTTGGCTGGCCAGTGACTTCAGGTCTTCCCCGGCCAGGGGCAGACCGGAGATGATGGTAACGGCCTTCCCCCCCCGTCCCTTGGTCTCTCGTTGTAGTCGCACGAAACCGTCTCCCGTCGCGGCCGGCCTGCTACCGCCGCATACACAGTGCGCGACCGGGCGCAGGCACTGCGGACAGAGTCGTCCCCCGTCCGTGGAATAGACCAGGCGAGTGCCGGAGTTTTTTTGTCTGCTCATGGCCGGACCGTGTATTTATCGGAATGCGGGCAGTATATTAGGCGGCTGTGCCGGCGCAAACAGGAACCCCAGGAGACCAGCTGGTATGCCCGCCGACATCGATACACTCGCGCAACAGATCGCACAATTGCAAACGCAACTCGCCTTCCAGGAAGATACGATCAGCAGCCTGGACAATGCGCTCGCGCGACAACAGCAGGAGATTCTGCTGTTGCGGCGCCAGATCGAGTTGCTGCATGCGCGCCAGCGCGACACGCAGGAAGCAGCGGGCGCGCCGGTGGCGCCCGCGAGTGAAAAACCGCCACATTACTGAACCCGCCAGGAAGCCAGACATGTCAGACAGTGCACGCGTTGATACCGAGGAGCAAGCCCAGTTCCGGCAACATTGCCGCCAGTGGTTGCAGGCTAATAAACCCGGGGAGCCGCCGGTGCGATTGCCGCTCACCCCGCTGGAAATCATGACCGACGGACAACTCGAGTACCTGCAAACCTGGCAGAAGTCCGCCTACGATGCGGGCCTCGTGGGTTGTGATTACCCGATTGAGGTCGGTGGCGGCGGGCGCAGCGACTGCCAGCGCATTGCCAATGAAGAAATGCTGCGCGCACGCACACCCTTCCTGCCCAACGTGATAGGTCTCGGAATGGCAGCGCCGACCGTGTTCTACCACGGCCAGGCCGCGCTCAAGCAGCGACTGCTCCCGCGCCTGTTCTCGGGCGAGGATATCTGGTGCCAGGGATTCAGCGAGCCCGGCGCCGGCTCCGACCTTGCGAGCGTCCAGACTTTCGCCGAGCACAAGGGCGACAAATGGGTGATCAACGGGCACAAGGTATGGACCTCACTGGCGCATTTTGCACAGTGGATGATCCTGCTGTTGCGCACAGATCGCGCGCACAAGTACGACGGCCTGTCTTACTTTGTCGTGCCGATTGCATCCGCCGTGGGCAAGGGGGTCACGGTGCGCCCGCTGATCAAGATCACGGGGGAGACCGGTTTCAACGAGGTCATTTTCGAGAACCTTGAAGTCGATGACAGCTTCCGCCTCGATGAACTCGGGAAAGGCTGGCAGGTGGCCATGACCACACTTGCACATGAACGCGGCGCCGGCACCTTGCAAACCCCCAGGTCCGGCGGCATGAAGAGCAGGGCAACCCATTCCACCAGCACTGCCAATCTCATCGAACTGGCGCGCAACTCGTCGCGTGGCGGCCGGCCGGCCTCGGACGACCCGCTGTTCCGCGATCGCATCATGCGGATGGCGATACGTGAGCAGGCCCTGGCCCAGAGCCAGCGCCGGGCGCGGGTACCTGCGCTGCAGGACCATCCCGCCCGCCTGCCGCTGCAGAACAAACTTCTGGCCAGCGAAATTGCGCAGGAAACTGCGGCAATTGCCGTCGAGGTGGAAGGGGCGAGCGCCTCGTTGTACCTCGGCGACCAGAATGCCCCGGCCGGCGGGCAGTGGCCCATGGCCTACATGAATTCCTACGGTATGACCATCGCCGCCGGGACCAGTGAAATTCAACGCAATATTCTCGGCGAGCGCGTGCTCGGCCTGGCGAAATCCAAGTAAGGGGCAGCACACATGGCACAACCGGATGATTTTGGTTTCAGTGAAGAGGCTGTATTGCTGAAAGCCTCGGCGCGCAAGTTCCTGGACGATAATTTTCCCACCGACCGGCTGCATCGCATGGTCGCGGCGGACCCGAATCCCGAGCGCATGAGCGACTGCGCCTGGGACCGTGGACTCTGGCAGCAGATGGTGGAGCTCGGCTGGACCTCGCTGGCCGTGCCGGACGCTGCCGGCGGGCTTGGCATGCCGCTGGTGGCGGTGGCCGCCCTGGTGGAAGAGGTGGGCCGCGCTGCCTTTCCCTGCCCGCTGCTGGCGACCCTGAATGCCACGTATGTGCTCGCCGCCTGCGGCGACGGTGGACTCGCGGCACTCATGGAGATTGCTGCGGGTAGGACTGCAAGCCTCGCGATCACCAACCGACAGGGTTCCTGGAACACAGCTGACACCGATGTGCAGGCAGTGGATGGACGCCTGAACGGGACCGCGTGGTTTGTGCAGGACGCGCGCAAGGCAGATCGCCTGCTGGTCAGTGCTCGAACCAGTGCAGGCATCGCGCTGTACTGGATCGCGGCGGACGCCACCGGGGTTACGATCATGCCGGATGCCATCGTCGACCTGACGCGGGACCAGGCACATGTCCGGTTTGACAATGCGCAGGCCCAACAGGTCGCCAGTCCCGAGCTGCCGGCGCTGGCGCGGGCGATGCCTGCCATCTGGACCCTGCTGGCTGCCGATATCGCCGGCGCCGCCGAGTGGCAGTTGCAAGCCACGGTGAATTACGTCAAGACGCGCCAGCAGTTTGAGCGTCCGCTGGGCTTTTTCCAGGCCGTCAAGCATCCCTTGGTGGATGTCATGATACAGATCGATGAGTGCAGGTCACTGGTGTACAACGCGGCTTGCGCGATCGACACAGAGCCGCAGCGCGCCCTGGAGTTCGCACACATGGCCAAAGCGTCGGCCAGCGACGTTGCGGCCTTCGCGTCCGGCCGCTCGGTGCAGTACCACGGCGGTATCGGGTTCACATGGGATTGCTTTATTCACCTGTACTTCAAGCGCCAGAAACACAGCCAGATTTTGTGGGGCGACGCCGCCTGGCACCGTGCAGCGTTGGCGGACATTCTGATCGGCGCGGTCGCATGAGCGCGTCGGGGTGTGAGGTTCGCGCCGCATCCGCCACCTCTGAGGTGAGGCCATGAACTGGAAGACTGGATTGTTAGCGCTCCTCGTAATAGCGGCCGGCGCCGCGTCTCTCCTGCTATGGTCACTCCGCGGCCCGGCAGCGCCCGCGCACCAGGTGTTCATCAACGGCAACGTACTGACGATGGATGCGAACAATACCGTGGTCCAGGCCCTGTCTACGCGCGGCCCGCTGATCGAAGCCACCGGTACTAACGAGGACATCATGGCGCGGGTCGGTGACGATACTGAGGTCATCGACCTGCATGGTGGCACACTGTTGCCCGGTTTCATCGACGCTCACGGGCACTTCCCCGGCTCGGGGTTGAAGACGGTCGCCGCCGACCTGAACAGTCCGCCCATCGGTGACAAACGCCGCATGGACGAGGTTCTCGCCGCCCTGCGGGCACAGGCGGCGCGCACTGCACCCGGCGACTGGGTGAGCGGTTTTGGCTACGACGATACCTTGCTGGCCGAGCAGCGCCATCCCACGCGCGCCGAACTCGACAGTGTGTCGACCGAGCATCCGGTCGTCGCCATGCATATTTCGGGGCATATGCTGGTGGCCAACAGCGTGGCGCTCGCAAGTGTCGGTATCGATGCCGCGACACCCGATCCCGAGGGCGGTGTCATCGGCCGCATGCCGGGTTCAGAAGAGCCGAACGGCCTGCTGGCGGAAACCGCGCGCCTGGAGGTGATGCGGCGGATGCAGAACCTCGGCTTGCGCAAAACCTATGACCTGATGCAGGCGGCGGTGACGGATGCGGCGTCGGTAGGTGTGACGACCGTACAGGCCGGCGGCGTGTCCAGGGCGCTCGCCATGGGTCTGAAGTGGTTCAGTCGCCTCGGGATCATCCCCCAGCGCCTGATCGTATTCCCGTTCGAGACGGAATTTGGCGATTCACTGCTGAATGGTGAGTACGACCCGGCGCAATACAATGGCGACAAGCTGACCATGGGAGCGGTAAAAATTGTCGCTGACGGCAGCATCCAGGGCTACACCGGTTACCTCAGCGAACCGTACTTCACCCCGTACCACGTCGATACGAACTATCGCGGTTATCCAGCGGTCCCACGTGAGAAGCTGTTTGCTCAGGTGGAAGCGTTGCATCGGGCGGGTTACCAGATCGCGATCCACGGCAATGGGGATGCGGCGATCGAGGATATCCTGGATGCGTTTGAAGCGGCGCAGCAGGCGCATCCGGTCGCGGACCCGCGCATGATCCTTATCCATGCCCAAATGGCGCGTAAAGACCAGATAGCGCGGATGAAGGCGCTGGGAGTGACCCCCAGTTTCTTCACCGCGCATACGTGGTACTGGGGTGATCGACATCGCGATATCTTCCTGGGTCCGGTGCGTGCTGCAAACATCAGCCCATCAATGTGGGCACTGGACGCCGGCCTGCGTTTCAGTTCCCACCTCGATACCCCCGTCACGCCGCTGCTGCCGCTGCTGGCAGTGTGGAGCCAGGTCAATCGCATCACCTATGGCGGCGACGTGCTGGGGCCGGAGCAGCGCATTGGCGTTATGCAGGCGCTGCGCGCAGTCACCATCGATGCCGCCTGGCAGGTATTCCAGGAGGGAAACCGGGGTTCGCTGGAGGCGGGCAAATACGCCGACCTGGTGGTGCTCTCCGGCAACCCGCTGGACAATCCGCGTACGCTGCGTGATCTGCGCGTACTGCGCACGGTGGTCGGCGGCGCAACGATCTACAGAGCGGAATAATTGCCAGCGCGTGGCGCAGTGCCGCTGTGGCGGGATGCCCCGGGGAGGGGGGCAAAGAATCCCATGCCCCACACAGGTCAGCTGCCCGGAGATGACGTGGACACGCGTGAATCGTTGCGATATAAAATGGCTCAACGGCTTAAGCAAATTCCGGCTTACGCTGTTTCCGGGTAGTTGGGAAATCAGGCCGTACTATGTATCGCAACAGTGTCGACAACACCATCCGGTATACAGCGGGCGATATCGTCCTCTTCAGGGAGTCTCCTTTTGCAGCCTGGATGGAACGGCTGACCCTGGAAAATCCCGATCACGGTATCCCGCCCGACCGCAATACCTCGCCCCCGAGTGATCTGCCTGCACCGCAGGATGAAATCGTCGCAACGCTGCGCGCCGAGGGCCGCAATGTCGCCCAGATCGAGCGGGATCAGGAGGAGCCGGCGCGTCGCACCGCCACGCTCGAAGCGATGCGCAGTGGTGCGGATTTTATCGTCCACGGCCAGCTCACAGTCGGTGCACTTTCCGGCCGCAGCAGTCTGCTCATGCGCACCAGTGGTTATTCCAATCTCGGTGATTTCCTTTATATACCCTGTGAAACTGAGTCTGCGAACACATTGCAACCGACGTTTCGCCTGTGCTTCCACGCTGAACTCCTGCAGCAGTTGCAGGGACAGTTACCACCGCAGTTGCTACTGATTCGCGACGGCGCCGAAGTCGTGCCGTTACAGACGGACGACCATATCCATTATTTTCGCGCAGTCCTGCGGCGTTTTTTGCAGGCGATGGCGACCTTTCGCAAACACCGCATGCCGGATCCTGCGGAATCTTCGCATTTTGGCCGCTGGACTGAGTGCGCGTCGGAAGTGATCAAACAGCGCGCGAATTCGGAGCTGCGGCGCGCCGAGGAGCAGCCGGAGGATGTGTTACCCGAGGTCAAGGCGGACGATGACGGCATCATTTTGCCACCACTAAAAGTTGCCAATGGCGCCGTTCCTGCATCCATCCAGGAAGGTGCCTTCGCGGAACAACGGGTTATCGGTTCGTTCCGCGCGGGCTCAGCAGTGCTGACGGCCACAGCGGCGAGCCAGCCTGCTGCGAGTCATACCCTCGCGGAGCAGGCGCGTATGCTGGAGCCCGGTCGATTCCAGGTTTCTGCACCCACCGGTCACACGCCGAATCTGGCGGGCTATACCCGGCCGCAAGCAGTACCCCCGGGTGCGAACAGCAGGCAAGCCGGGCACAATCGCCGCAGTTCGGATGCTGCATTGGAGAATCTCGCGTTTATTGGCAGTTCCCCCGGCGGCATGGCAGGGAACCTGGAGCCCGTGTCGCACAGCGCATTGAATGCCCCTTCGGCTCCAGCGCCGAGCCTTCGGGAAGGGGTAAAACCGGGGATCTCGATCGTCGATGCGGATTATTCGCCAGGTGCTTCGCGCCTGCCCGATCTGGAGCCTAAAGCCCCAATTTTTTTGCCGCCGGACCAGAGCACCCCATCCGCTCCACCGGATGAGCGACTCAAGCCACATCCGCAGGCCAGCGATAACCTCAAGAAGCGCGAGGCCGGTTCTGTGATTGACCTGGACAGCGCGCCGGCCCCGTCGCTGGCACCCGTGGTGCAGCGAGCCGAAGCAGAATTTGAGCGCCTGATCCGGGAAGATCCAATTTTCCGCAATGCCGATCGCAATAAACCGAAGGTAATGACCGAGCACGAACCTCCGCCATTGAACCCCTTCAGTGACAGCCTGATGACCAGCGGGGACTACACCGAGCATTGAAATGCCTGCGGGCAGCGCTCGGCATACGCCTATTTCCCGCGCGACTCCAAGCCGCCGCCCCGGCGCAGTCCACGGAAACAATCGCGCACTTCCGAAACGAACGAAACCGGTTGTTCCAGTGCAGCAAAATGACCGCCACGGTCCAATTCATTCCAGTGGACCAGGTTGAGGAAACGTTTTTCAGCCCAGCGGCGACTGCAGCGGAAGATTTCCTTCGGGAAAATAGAGCAGCCCACGGGTATTTCAATTGCCTGCGTGTTGATGCTGTTGAAACTTTCCCAGTACAACCGCGCCGAGCTTGCGGCGGCATTGTTAAGCCAGTAGATCATCACATTGTCCAGCAGTTCATCCCGACCGAGGATGTTCTCGGGGTGACGTGTGCCGTCCATCTCACAGTCCGTCCACATATAGAATTTCTCCACCACCCAAGCCATTTGCCCGACCGGTGAATCCGCGAGCCCGTAGCCCAGTGTCTGCGGGTAGGTGGACTGTTGCTTGGAGTAGCCGGAACCCTTCTCCATGTAGGCTCCCATGTCTGCCAGCGCCGCTTGCTCACGCTCCGTCAGTGCGTTCATCGTCTCAGGGTCCGGTGACACGATCGGCATATTGATATGGATGCCGGCACAGTGCGCCGTCTCGGTCAGCGCCATGCTCTGCGTGACCATGCTGCCCCAGTCGCCGCCCTGCGCGACATAGCGGTCGTATCCAAGGCGCCCCATGAGCGCGCCCCACATGCGGCCAATCTGTTCCACGGATGTCCCGGTTCCGGTGGGTTTACCGGAAAAACCATAGCCCGGCAGGCTGGGGACCACCACATGAAATGCGTCCTCGGCGTTTCCGCCATGTGCGGTAGGGTCCGCCAGCGCATCGATCACCTTGTGAAACTCCGCAATGGAGCCGGGCCAGCCGTGGGTGATGATGATGGGCAGGGCGTTCCTGTGACGGCTCTTATGGTGAATGAAATGGATATCCAGGCCATCGATGGCCGTGGTGAACTGTCGCCAGCTGTTGAGTTTTTTCTCGAAGCGGCGCCAATCGTAGTCCGTCGCCCAGTAGTGCGCCAATTCCTGTGTGTAGGCCAGGGGCATGCCCTGGCTCCAGTCGGTGCAGGTTTCCTTCTCCGGCCAGCGGGTGCGCGCCAGCCGTTGTTTAAGATCTTTCAGTGAGGCAGCGGGAATTTTCACCCGAAACGGCTTGATCGCGTTTGATGGCATCGTTCTTCTCTCTGGTAAGTTGAGGGGGTTCAGTCGTCCGCCCAGACACGCCGCAGGGGTTCACCGAAATCGTCGTAAATGACCCTGCGGCGCGGCGAAGGCGGGCGGCGCTTTCGCGTCACCTTGCGATTGAAGCGCTCGAGGCGGCGCGCTTCGATCGCTGCCACGACCTCGGGAATGTGCGTGCGCGGGGTTCTTGGCTCGACAAACAGGCGGCGGTTGAGGAACAGGGGAGGATCTTCAGGGTTCCTGCCGGAGATACCCTGCGGTATCTCTTTCACACGGCCACCGCACCTCAGGAAATCTTCGGTCTCGCGCAGCAGTTCATCGCGAATGTCGGCTTTTGAAACAGGTTTTTTCAAGCGCTTCAGTACCCAGCTCGGCGGTGATCGCGAACAGTCCAGTATAGCGATGTCAGATGTGAATTACAGGGCCTTCGTGCCGAGCATTTGTCGTCGCAACAGCGCGCCCGGCCCTTCCTGTTGTAAAACTACAGTGCCATCGACCACGGTAACGCCGACGCTGGCAAACAGTGCTTCGAACGGTGGCAGCCGCAACGATGCATCGACTCTGTTGTACAGTGTTTCAAAGAGCAGGACGCCGTTGAGTTCGTCCAGCCTGCTCACGATTTGCGGGACGGACAGGCGCTCATCCGCGCAGCAGTCGTTGAGCCGACGGAGCGCGAGGTCGAGTGTGTGTCGTCCCCCGGATTGCTGGCGCAGGCGGAGATCGACGGCGAGAAAATACCAGGCGCCACTCCAGTAGACGCGCATGAAGCCGCCGTCCTTGCGCATCGCGTCGCTGACCTCGCGTAGCGACCGCCCGTCGAAACCGGTCTCCGCCTGGGCGCGCATAAACCCCTCGTAGAGACCCTGCCACACCTGTTGTTCCGTGAGTATGCCGGAGCGAGCCTGCAGGATGCCCTGGTAATACGAGGCCAGCCCTTCGCTGAACCAGGTATCTCCCCAGCCTCGATAGGGGATGAGCAGGTGGGCGAGTTCATGGTAGCCGGTCCAGGCGTGTTGCAATGCTTCAGTTGTTGCCTGTGGTGCGATAAAAAATTCCACGGTGTCAGTGGAATCGCGGTTGACCTGCGCCCAGGGGATTGGATCACTTTGTGCAGCGGCGGCCGGTGTCACCGAGATCCGCCACTGGCGGCGCGGCCAGTGTCCGTACACCTCACGCAGTGCGTCGGCGATGAAGTTGATCCAGGCCATCACCTGGCTCCGCTGGCGTGGATTGAACGTATGGCTGATCCGTACCTCAAGGGCGCGGTCGTCCTGCACCAATGTGTCCTGGTAGTCATTGGCCCTGCCAAAAACCGTGTTCGCGAACAGCAATAGCAGAATCACTGGAATCCCGATGTGTCGACGCCCGGCAGTCACTTCAGCTGGCCACGCCCGTGTCAGCTTCGCCAAATCCCGCCAGGACGGCCATGCGGTTCATCAGCTCAAACAGTTCCGTCCGCGCTTCCTGCCCCGAGAATTCACGGTACAGGCTGTCAACGTTCACTGCGATGCGCTCCGGATCCGCCCAGGCGGAATACTCCGCCAGCTCGATATCTTTTGCCGCCTCGAAGGCGTCCAGACCCGCGTCATAGCGCATGCGTGCCTGAGCGCGCACATACTGCAGGTAATGCCGCACCTTGGCGACGCCGTGCTTGTCGGTGATGGGGCCGTGTCCGGGTACGATGAGGTCTACCTCCATGTCCTCGATCCGCAGGCAGGCGTCGATCCAGTTGCTCACTGGCCCTTCCCACATCAATGGGGTGCTGTCGATAAAGAGAATGTCGCCGGTGAACACCACGCGATCGACGGGGCTGTACACCAGCACATCCCCGAGCGTATGGGCCGGCCCGACCTCCAGCAGGTGCACCGGTTTGTCGCCGACGTGCAGGTCCAGTTCCCGATCGAACGTGCGCGTGGGTGGGGTAAAGCGAATGCCATCGAATCGAAACTGGCCAAAGCAGTGCTGGAAGTAATCACCCAGCCGGCCCAGTGCCTGGGTGTTCGCCATGAGCGCGGCCATGACTTCGGGGGGCAGTTCTGCCATCTCGCGCGCCGAAGCGGTCGAGGCGATGATCTCGGCGCCAACGACAAGTTCATTGCCGTGGCAGTGGTCGCCGTTGGCGTGGGTGTTGACCAGGGTGCGGATGCGCCGCGCGCGCGGTTCTGCGGCGCGCATGCGGCGCAGCATGGTCTGCGTCAGTTCGAGGTCGTACAGCGTATCCACCAGCAGGGACTCTTCGCTGTCCACGATCAAGCCCGCATTGCTCCAGCCCCAACCGCCCTGCGGTGCGAGCCAGGCGTACGCGCCGTGAGCCAGTGGATGCAGGCCGGGACATAACCGGGTCGTCATGGTGCGCTATCCCTGTACGTGTGCCTGACTAATATAGACGGGAATAAAAGTGGAGAACAGGCGCCCGGTTTTCGCCGGGGCCTACAATCTGTTTTAATGCACCACAATCAATTCTGGAACCTGATAATGAATACTGTTCGATCCGTGCTGGTTTTCACCTGGATCGTGGTGTCGGTGATACCGGTTGGCCTGACACTGGTCGTGTGTTCGCTCTTTCTCAGCGACGAAAAACTCTGGTGGTGGTTCGCAGCGCCGTGGCTGCGCGGTGTCATCGAGGCCGCGCGACTGGTGGGTGGAGTGGAGTACCGCGTGCATGGTGCACAGCATCTGCCGCCGGCCGGTGATATGCGCCGGATCATCCTGTGCCCGAAGCACCAGTCGACCTGGGAGACATTCTTTTTCGCGAGTTTCACCTCGCATCCGCTCGCCTATGTTTTCAAAAAGGAGTTGTTGCGAATACCGATCTTCGGCTGGTGCATGGGCCGCCTCGGCATGATTCACATCGACCGCAACCAACGCAACCAGGCGTGGGCAAAGGTCGCCGAGCAGGGCGATGCGCTCATGAGCCGGGGGAAGTGGATCATCATGTTCCCCGAGGGTACCCGTAGCGAACGCGGCAAGAAGGGCAATTACAAATCCGGCGCGACCCGGCTCGCGGTGTCCACCGGCGCCTATATCGTGCCCATCGCTGTGACGTCGGCCCGTTGCTGGCCCAGACGCTCATTCGCCCTGGTCCCGGGCACCATCGATGTGTCCATCGGCGAACCGGTGAGCGCCGAAGGCCGCCAGCCAGGCGAACTTATGGACGAAGTCGAGCGCTGGATAGAAGCAGAAATGCGCAGACTGGATCCCGACGCCTACAAATCAACCACCTGAGGGGAAGGCTATGTCCGCAACAAAACTCATTCTGCTGGCAGTCTACGCAGTGCTCATTTTTCTGGCGGTGACACAGGGAGACTCGAGTACCGGGATCTGGTCGCTGCGTATACTGGTGCTGCTCGCCGTTGTGCACTTCATTGAAACGCTGGTGTACTTCAAGTTGTGCAAGGCGGCAGCGGGATCGTTGGCTGGACACCTGGTGAGTGTTTTCCTTTTCGGTGTACTGCATGTCAACGAGTTGAAAGCGCAACGGGGCGCACGGTAAGGGAGACCGGACATGGGTTTTTACGACAAATACCTCATGCCGCGCTTCATCAATTGCGCGTGTGGCACCAAGCCGATCATGAAACAACGCGAGAAGGTCGTGCCGCTGGCGCGCGGCACGGTACTGGAGATCGGCATCGGCACCGGCCTGAACCTGCCGTTCTACGATGCCGGTAAGGTGGAGCGCCTGATCGGACTCGATCCCTCGGAAGAGTCGTGGAAGCTGGCCGGAAAGCGCGCCGCGAAGCTCGGGTTTGAGGTGGAGTTTATCGGCCTGCCCGGCGAGGAAATACCTCTGCCTGATGCGAGCGTAGACACCGTGCTGGTCACTTTTGCGCTGTGCACGATCCCTGACCCGGTGCGTGCACTGCAGGGTATGGCGCGGGTGCTGCGCCCGGGCGGCAGCCTGGTGTTTTGTGAACACGGAAGGGCTCCGGATGAGCGCGTGCGCACCTGGCAGGATCGCTTGAATCCACTCTGGCGACGAATGGCCGGGGGTTGCAATCTCAATCGCGATATACCCGAGTTGCTGGGCGCGGGCGGATTTTCGGTTGCCAGCCTGCAGACCGCCTATCTTCCCGGCACGCCGAAAATCGCCGGGTTCAACTACTGGGGCAGTGCCGTGCGGTAGCTGTCCTGCGCTGCGGCCAGCGCCCGGCCAGAGTGTACAGTCCTGCCCTGGAG
The DNA here is from genome assembly GCA_964461965.1 of uncultured Halioglobus sp. Taxonomy (GTDB): domain Bacteria; phylum Pseudomonadota; class Gammaproteobacteria; order Pseudomonadales; family Halieaceae; genus Marimicrobium. The sequence continues at coordinate 53,110 of CAYWWD010000003.1, forward strand.
CTGCAGCGCGGCCTCCAGTGCGGTCAGGCAGTAGAATACGTTGCGTTCGCTGCTGCCGGATCCCATCAGGCCAATACGCCAGGTCTTGCCGGAGAGGTCGCCCAGTCCCGCGCCAATCTCGAGGTCGAAATGAGTGAGGAGGGCGCTGCGCAGTGCCGCGTCGTCCACGCCCTGTGGAATCAGCACGGAATTCAGTTGCGGCAGGCGATGCGGCGGCGCCACCGCCATGGACAATCCCATCGCCTCGAGACCTGCGACCAGCGCCTGGTGATTGCGGAGGTGGCGGGCATACGCTGCCGCCAGGCCTTCTTCGCGCAACATGACCAACGCTTCGTGCAGTGCGTAGAGGTTGTTGATCGGCGCAGTGTGGTGATACGCGCGCTTGGTGCTGCCGCCCCAGTAGCCCATCACCAGCTGCATATCGAGGAACCAGCTCTGCACCTTGTGCGTGCGCGCCTGGATACGCGCCACAGCCCGCTCGCTGAACGTAACGGGTGAAATTCCCGGAATGCAGGAGAGGCACTTCTGGGTGCCGGAATACACCGCATCGGCGCCCCAAGCGTCCACCGCGACTTCGATGCCACCGAGCGACGTCACCGTGTCGACAATGGACAGGGCGCCGTACCTGGCCGCCAGCGCGCAAAGTGCGGCAGCATCGCTGTGGACGCCCGTGGAGGTCTCGGCGTGCACGAAGGCGAGCACTGAGGCGTGTGGATGCGCTGTGAACGCCGCCTCGACCTTGTCTGCGCTGACCGGATCGCCCCAGGTATCTTCGATCATGATGGCGGTGCCGCCACAGCGCTCGACATTCTCCTTCATGCGCCCGCCAAACACCCCGTTGCGGCACACGATCACCGTGTCGCCGGGGGAAACCAGGTTCACGAAGCAGGCTTCCATGCCGGCGGAGCCGGGTGCGGAGACGGGCAGGGTGAGTGCATTGCGGGTCTGGAACGCGTATTGCAGGAGTACCTTGATGTCATCCATCAGGTCAAGGAAACGCGGGTCCAGGTGCCCGATAGTGGGCCTGGCCAGCGCCGCCAGCACGCGCGGTGACACATCGGAGGGGCCGGGCCCCATGAGGGTGCGCTGTGGCGGGTAGAAGCTGGCAGTCATGGCAGTGGCTCCGGGTGAGAGAAAAGTGGCGCCACGTTAGCAGAAATACGCCGAGAGCTTAAGGAAAGGGCTGAACTTTCTGCGCGGGGCTGGCTTCAAACGTCCTTGTCCATAGCCGCAGTCTGAATGATCCACTGTCGTACATTGCCAGGGGCAGGGTGCTCACAGGTGAACGGATGAATGAGTCCCCGGTGCCTGAATGATCCCGATGGGCTGACAAACTGAACCAATCCGACTGGCTTGTGGGCCCAAGTGCGATTTACCCATATAGTATGTACGACATATAATACGTAATACATATTATATGGCAGGCAGCGTGTTCGCATGGCAAGACCCAAAGCGCCCCAAGATGCATTCGGTTTCCTGTTCCACGATGTCGCGCGCCTGTTACGCAAGAATTTCAATCGCCGCGTGCAGAGTTTGGGCCTGACACAGGAGCAGTGCCGCGCCATTCTCCAGCTTTCCCGGCACGAGGGCATACAGCAGGTGCAGCTGGCGGAGCTGCTGGAGATCAAGCCCATCACGCTGGCGCGGCTGCTGGACAAACTGCAGGAAAACGGCCTGATCGAGCGGCGTCGCGATCCCGATGATCGCCGGGCGTTCCGGCTTTATCTCACGCGCAGCGCGCACCCGCTGCTGAAGAAAATCCTTGCAATCGGAGCCGCAACGCGCGCCGATGCCAACCGATATATCGCACCTGCGGAACTGGAGACTGTGTATTCGGTCCTCTCGCGCTTGAAGGCCAATCTGGTCGGCGCCGAGGACGATCGGCAAAACCGCCACGGTCACTGACAGTCAACCTAATCACCCGGTAGTGTACTTACTATGAATATCCGCCCACTCATGTTCAGTCTCGGCCTGCTCGTCGCCACGGGGGTAGGGGTTTATCTGTACATCACCGGAAACCGTTTCGTCAGCACGGACAACGCGTATGTGAAATTCGACAAGGTCACCATCAGCTCTGAGGTGACAGGCTCAATCACTTCGGTCGCCGTAATCGAAAACCAGCATGTCAGTCGCGGCGATGTTCTGGTCTCCGTCGATGATGCCGCCTATGCAGCTGCGGTGCTGAAAGCGCGCGCCCGACTGCAGCGCGCGGAATCGACCATCCAGTCGCTGCTGGCGAGTTACCGCACCAAACAGGCGGAACTTGCACTGGCGGCGAACAACCTTGCGTTTGCCGACCAGGAATACCAGCGCGAGCTGAACCTGGCCAACAGGAAGTTGAGTTCGGAGGCTGCCCTGGATGCGCGCAAGCACACGCTGGATACCGCACGGGAGAACCACATCATCATCGAGAAAGAGCTTGCGCAACTGCTGGCCAGTCTCAATGGGCGTATCGATGCGCCGCCGGCGGAGTATGCGGAAGTGCGGGAGGCGCAGGCTGACCTTGACCTGGCGATGATCGACCTCAAGCGCACGCAAATCCTCGCACCCTTCGACGGCTTCGTCAGTCACCTGCCCAAGCCCGGACAACACCTCAATCCCGGCAGTCCCGTGCTCAGCCTGGTCTCTGACAGCAACGTCTGGATAGAAGCCAATTTCAAGGAAACCGACCTCGTCGGCATGCGCGTCGAGCAGCCAGTGGATATCACCATCGACTCGTACCCGGACCTGCATTGGCAAGGCAGCGTGGAGAGCCTCGGGGCCGCGACCGGGGCGGAATTTTCCGTGCTGCCGGCGCAGAACGCCACCGGCAACTGGATCAAGGTGGTGCAGCGTGTGCCGGTTCGCATCCGCCTGCAGCCGAACGCAGAGAATCCCACCCTGCGTGCCGGTATGAGCGTGAATGTCGAGATCGATACTCACGCGTCCCCGATCTAGGGTAGTAGTCCCTTGCAGTTCATTATCCGCAAGATTCAGAACCTGCCGCAGGGAACGCAGCACCTGCTCCTGATTACTGCGGTCATGATGGCGGCCATCATCCAGATCATCGACACCACGATTGCCAATGTCGCGCTGCCGCACATGCAGGGCAGTCTCTCGGTGACACAGGACAAGGTTGCCTGGGTACTGACCTCCTACATCATCGCCTCGGCAATTACCATGCCCCTGACCGGCTGGACGGCGAACCGGATCGGGCGCAAGCGGTTACTGGTGTGGTCCGTGTTCGGATTCACGCTGACCTCCATGGCCTGCGGCGCCGCGCATACGCTGGACCAGATCATCCTGTTTCGCGTACTGCAGGGCGTTTTCGGCGCCAGCCTGGTGCCGATCTCACAGTCGCTGCTGCTGGACACCTTTCCTGTGCATAAGCATGCACGGGCGATGAGTATCTGGGGTCTCGGTGTCATGGTCGCACCGATTCTCGGCCCGACTGTAGGCGGCTGGCTGACGGAGTACTACAGCTGGCGCTGGGTGTTTTATATCAACGTGCCTTTCGGGGTGATCTCACTGCTCGGGGTGATCGCGCTCGCGAAGGAGTCGCCGCGCCAGCACGATCGCCCGTTTGATATGTTCGGTTTTGTGCTGCTGAGCATCGCGATCGTCAGCGTGCAGTTGCTGCTGGACCGGGGGCATTCCAAATACTGGTTCGAATCCCGGGAGATTGTGTTTGAGCTGCTGATCGCACTGCTGGCGTTCTACCTGTTCATGGTGCATATGTTCACCCACCGCAGCCCCTATGTAGAGCCGAAATTGTTCGCCGACCGGAATTTTACGCTGGGGCTGGTGTTCATGTTCCTGCTGGGCGTGATCATGCTGGCGACGATGACGCTGCTGCCACCCTATCTGCAGAGCCTGCTGGGCTATCCGGTGTTCGACGCCGGCCTGATACTGGCGCCCCGCGGCATTGGCACCATGGTGGCGATGATGCTGTCGACTTTCGTCATGGAGCGCTCGCTGGTGTCACCGCGCTACCTCATCGTGACGGGCCTGGTGCTGATCACACTGTCGATGTGGGAGATGACCGGGTTCACCACCGACGTCACGCTCGACATGATTGTCATCACCGGCATCGCCCAGGGCACGGGGCTGGGCTTTATCTTCGTGCCGCTCAGTACACTGGCCTTCGCGACGCTGGACCCGGCGCTGCGCACCGATGCCACCTCGATCTTCGGCCTGGTGCGGACGATCGGCAGCAGCCTGGGTATTTCCATCGTGGTCAGCCAGCTGGCCAGCAATTCCCAGATCGAACACGCCGTGCTCACCGAACATGTCCACGTTTTCAACCCCGCGCTCGAGCCAGATGTTGTGTCCCGCTTGTGGGACATCGGGAGTACGCAGGGGCTGGCATTCCTCGAGGGTGAAGTTTCGCGGCAGGCAATACAGCTCGCCTATATCGACGAATTCCAGTTGATCATCGTGATGGCGCTGTTGGCGATTCCCTCGGCCCTGCTGCTGCGCGACCCGGTACCGGCCGCGCGCTAGTTGGGTTTTTCCCCGCCGACATTGGCCTGCGCCGCAGCGATGCGGGCGATCGGCACGCGGAATGGGCTGCAGGATACATAGTCGAGCCCGATATCGTGGCAGAACTGGATGGAGCGCGGGTCGCCGCCGTGCTCGCCGCAGATACCGTACTTGATGCCCTTCTTCTTGCCCCGGCTTTCGTGGATGGCCAGTTCCATCAGGCGGCCGACGGCCCGCTGGTCCAGCGATACGAACGGATCCACGTCGATCAGTTTCTCTCCGAGGTATTTCGGGATGAACTTTCCCGCGTCGTCGCGCGAGAACCCGTAGGTCATCTGCGTCAGGTCGTTGGTGCCAAAGCTCATGAACTCCACTTCCGGCGCCAGCCGGTCCGCGCCGAGCGCGGCGCGCGGCGTCTCCATCATGGTGCCGATCTTGTAGGGGATCGAAACCGGCTTGGCCTCCGCCATCTCGCGAATGCATTTGTCGATGATGGCCGTCACCAGACGGATTTCGCGCACATTGATGACCAGCGGGATCATGATTTCCGGGTGCGGGCGATACCCGGCCTCTATGGCCTCGGCCGTCGCGCTGATGATGGCCCGCACCTGCATCTCCGTGATTTCCGGGTAGACCACCGACAGCCGGCAGCCGCGAAAGCCCAGCATGGGGTTGATCTCCGCCAGGTGGTGCACGATGTCCCGGATCTGCTTTGCCGGTTTGCCGATCTGGGCTGACAACGCCTCGATGTCCTCGCCGCTCTGCGGCAGGAACTCATGCAACGGTGGGTCCAGCAGGCGGATGGTCACCGGCAGGCCGTGCATGACCTTGAACAGCGCCAGCATGTCGTCGTGCTGGAAGACCTGTAGCTGATCGAGATAGCGCTGGCGTTCCTCGCGCGTCTCGGAGAGGATCATCGCGCGCATCACGCCGATGCGTTCGGATGCAAAGAACATGTGCTCGGTGCGGCACAGGCCAATGCCTTCGGCGCCAAGCTCGCGCGCTTTGGCGGCATCTTCGGGCGTTTCGGCATTGGCGCGCACACGCAGCCGGCGGTATTTGTCGGCCCAGCTCAACAGGACCTGAAAGTCATCGCTGGAACTGGCTTCGATCTTGGCGATGTCGCCGAGCATCACCTCGCCTGAAGTGCCGTCGAGCGTGATGACGTCACCCCGGCGCACGATAACGCCCCCGGAGGTCGTCGCGGTGCCGGCTTCGTAATCGATGCCGAGCGCGCCGCAGCCGGTGATCGCGCACACGCCCATGCCCCGCGCCACGACGGCGGCGTGCGAGGTCATGCCACCGAGCTCCGTGAGCACACCCGCAGCGACCCGCATGCCGTGGATGTCTTCCGGTGTGGTCTCGCGCCGCACCAGAATCACACTGTGTCCGGCGGCATGCTCCTGTTCCGCTTCCTCGGCGGAGAACACGACGCGGCCGGTAGCGCCGCCGGGGCTGGCCGGCAGCCCTGTGGCGATGATATCGCGCTTCGCCGCCGGGTCGACCATGGGGTGCAGGAAGGCTTCCACGTGCTCCGGCGACACCCGCATCAGCGCCTCGCGCTCGTTGATCATGCCTTCCTTCACCATGTCCACGGCGATCTTGATCGAAGCCCTGCCGGTGCGTTTCCCGCTGCGTGTCTGCAGCATGAAGAACTCACCGTCCTGCACGGTGAACTCGATGTCCTGCATGTCGCGATAGTGTTTTTCCAGCATGGCCTGGGTTTTGAACAATTGTTCGTAGACGCCGGGCAGGCGCTCCTGCAGCGCGGAAACCGGCAGGGGCGTGCGGATTCCGGCGACGACATCCTCGCCGGCAGCGTTGAACAGGAATTCGCCGAACAACAGGTGCTCACCCGTCGCCGGATTGCGGGTGAAGGCGACACCGGAGCCGGACTGGTCGCCAAAATTGCCGAACACCATCGCCTGCACCGTGACAGCGGTACCGAGGCTGTCGTCGATGTTGTTCATCTCCCGGTACACGATGGCGCGCGGGGTATGCCAGGAGCGGAAGACCGCCTCGACCGCCATTTTCAGTTGTGTGAAGGGATCCTCGGGCAGGCTGGCGATTTGTTTGTAGATGGCGACGATTGCGCGCCAGTCGTCAGCTGTCATGTCGACATCCAGCACTTTCCCATGGGCGCGTTTGTACTGTTCCAGCGCGTGCTCGAACAGATTGCCGTCCACATCGAGCACGACATCGGCAAACATCTGGATGAAGCGGCGGTAGCAATCGAAGGCGAAGCGCGGATTGCCGGTACGCTGCGCGAGTCCCTCGGCGATTTCATCGTTGAGGCCGAGGTTCAGGATGGTGTTCATCATGCCCGGCATGGAAACGGGAGCGCCCGAGCGCACGGAAAACAGCAGCGGGTTCTCCGCATCGCCGAAACGCGCGCCCATTTTCTTTTCCACCAGGTCCAGCGCGACGCGGTATTCCTGCTCCAGCAGCGAGGGCAGCTTGTTACCGGCCTGGAAATATTCGCGGCAGGTGCTGGTGGTGACGATGAAACCGAACGGTACTGGCAGGCCGAGACTGGTCATCTCGCACAAGTTTGCGCCCTTGCCGCCGAGCAGGTCGCGGTCGTCCTTGCCGCCCTCGTTGAAGAGGTAAACGCGTTTTGCCATGGGGAGATGCCTATCAGCCTGGTCTAAGTTGGCAGCGAGTATAGCCTTACGTCGCGACCAGAGGGAGCCCGCGCAGCGGCGCGTGCGTCAGCGTTGCGCGAGCAATGCATTCAACCGCTCGATCTCGGCCAGTTCCGCAGTCGCGGGCACGACGAACAGCTCCGCGCAACCGGCGGCCTCCGCATTGTCGATGGCTTCCTTGACCGCGTCGGCGGAACTGCGGTGCACGGACTGCGCCATCAGGGTGGCGATATCCGGGCCTGCAATCGCGAGGTACTCGTACACGTAGTCGTAGAGTTTGCGCTGGCCGTCATCGGCGAGTGTGTACCAGAAGCCGCCCATGCGGTACGGCGCCTGCTCGCGTCCCGCGCGCTGCCACGCCGCCTCGGCCAGGGTGAAGCTGCGGGTGAGTTCCGTCGCCTCGCCGTTCCCGGACCAGGCGTAGAGACCGTCGGCCCACTGCGCGCAGCGCTCGATGCTTTTCGGCCCCATCGCACCGGCCAGCAGGCGCGGCCCGCTCGGCTGCGCCATCGCCGGGCCGATGCTCCCGCCGCCGGCGACTATTTCCTCGCCGCGCCACACCTTGCGCAGCTCTGCCACCTGGCGATCCATCCTGCCGTAGCGCCCCTCGAAACGTGCGCCGAGTGCCTCGTAATCTTTCTCCCGGCCGCCGTAGCCGAGTGCAACGCTTCTGACCCGGCCACCGGACAGGATATCCAGCGTGGCGATCTCCTTGGCTACCCGCGTAGCGCTGTGCATGGGGAGCACGTAAAGCGTCGGTGTCAATTCCACGCGCTGCGTGGCCATGGCGGCTGCTGACAATACGACGCGCATGTCATAGGTCGGCCCGTGCACCCGCTCGCCGCAGGAAACGGCGTGGTAGGGTCCATCCTCGACGGCCCGGAACCAGGCCAGGTAGTCGTCGCGAGTGAGGCCGGCTTTCATGTAGGGCAGGCAGACACCAATTTTCATGCGGGTTGGCATGGTGGAAGCGCTCCGTTTCAAGAGGGGTGCGACAAGGACCGCTATCATAGCCCACCCAAGCGGGAGAGTTGTTCAGCATACTGAACCGCCCTCCGATAGCGCGATGCCTGATTCTGCGCGGGTTGGTGGCGACTCTCGTGTGGTGTAACGTGGCGCAGCGCCCGGCCAGGGCATCGAGAGTGATGACGATGAAGATCGACGGCCCCTTTTACGCGAAGCTCGGCGACGCTGCCGCTGAAGCGCGACGACTGGCGGGCATCGGCTACGATGGCATCTATACACTTGAAGGCAGCGCCGACCCGTTCCTGCCACTGGTGATGGCCTCGGAACACGCACCGGCGCTCGACATCGCCACGGGCATCGCGGTTGCGTTTCCCCGCAACCCGATGCACCTGGCCTATCAGGCCTGGGACCTGCAACAGTTCAGCCGGGGTAAATTCCTGCTCGGCATCGGCTCGCAAGTGCGCGCGCATATCGAAAATCGTTTCGGGGTCGCGTTCAATCCGCCGGCGGCGCGTATGCGCGAGTACATTCTTGCACTGAAGGCGATCTTCGCCTGCTGGCAGACCGGCGACAAACTGAAGTTCGAGGGCCAGTACTTCCGCCACACCCTGATGACGCCGATGTTCAGCCCGGGGCCGATACCGTACCTGCCGCCGCCGGTGCTGCTCGGTGCGCTCGGCCCGAGGATGACCGAAGTGGCGGGGGAGGTGGCTGACGGGCTGATCGTCCATCCCTTCAACTGCCTGCCCTTCCTCACCGGTCATGCGCTGCCAGCCGTACAGCGCGGCCTCGCCAGCGCGGGCCGTGTGCGTGGCGATTTCATCGTACAGATCAATGCGATGGTGATCACCGGCGAGACAGACGAGCAACGCCGCGTGGCGACTGAGAGTATCAAGAACCTGCTCGGTTTCTATGCCTCTACGCCCGCCTACCGTCCGCCGATGGATGCCATCGGTTACGGTGAATTGCAGCCAGAGCTGAACCGCTTGTCCAAGGAGGGGCGCTGGGCGGAACTCGGCGCCGCGATCGACCAGACGTTCCTCGACGCCTTCGCGACCGCCGGCCTGCCGCACGAAATTGCCGGCAAGCTGCGGGACAAGTTCGGGCCGTACGCGGATCGGCTCGCGATCTACGCGCCGTATCCTGCGCCTGACAGCATGTGGGCATCGATTATTGCCGGGCTGAAGGGAGGCTGAATGGCTGTGACCGCACGGTACTGGTGCTGGCCGGTGGTGGGCGCGCTGCTGGCACTCAACGCCACATTGAGCGGCTGTGGCGCCAGTCCTGTCGCCAAGCGTCCCGGCCTGCAGGGCGAGAACGTCCGCGCGGTTGACTTCACCGGCTCCTGGGAGATGGACTATGCCCAGAGTGACAATGTACAGGAGAAAGTGAATTCCCTGGCGCGCGAGCTGAACCGCGAGGCAGAGCGGCGTGCCAGAGGTGGCATCCAGCAGGGTCCTATCGGCGGCACCCTGATCGCCGGCGCCGCCAGCGGCGAGGCCATCATGGGCATGGTGCGCATGGCGGATCTCGTCACGCAGTCGCCGCTGTTGCAGATCCAGCAGAATGCACACGGCATACGCGTGCGGCGCGAGGGCGATTTCGATCTCACCTGTGAATTTTATGCGCGTGAATTGCGCCGCGTGGAAACGCCCTTCGGCATTGAAACCTGCGGCTGGAAACAACACCAGCTGGTATTCCGCCTGCTGCTTCCCGATGGCCTGGCCATTCAGCATGTACTGACCCTGGGTGCCGCCGGGCAGAAACTGCAGATCGCAACTACGGTGGCGACCGACCAGGTGTCTTTTCCCTTCGCACTCAACCGCGTCTACAACCGGTTCCAACCCGGTGACAGCGGCTACCATTGCGAGGTCACACTGACCCGAGGCACGGTATGCAAAACCCAAAGCCGTTAGTCCAACCGGTCGCGGCCCGCGCCCTCCGCGCAGCCTGGCTCGCATGCATGGTGTGGTGTTGCCTGGTGCCGGGGCAGGGTATTGCGCAGGAACCCGACAGCAATCGACTCGACGTCGGCATCGTGGCCTTCGACCCCGGTATTCCGGCTGATGCATCGACACACAGCAAGCTCGGGATCTTCCCGGAGATCCGCAAGGCCGAAGCGAAATACCTGCCGGTGATGCTGCGCACCGCCTTGGTGGAAAGCGGCGCCTGGGGTGTGGTACGCGTGCTGCCGGAAGCTCTGGAATCCTCGGAACTGCTGGTGACGGGTGCAATCGAGCATTCCGATGGCCAGCGGCTGGCCCTGCGGATTCGGGCGGTGGATGCCAGCGGCGCAATGTGGCTGGAGCAGACGTACTCCGCTACCGCGTCGTCTTCGAACTACACCGGAAAGGCCGACCCGTTCATCTCTGTCTACACGCGGATTGCCGCCGACCTGCTGGCGGAACGCCGGCGCAGAAGCGCGGGCGAACTGACCGCGATACGACAGATCGCCGAACTGCGTTACGCCAGCGCACTGGCACCGGAAGTTTTCGAGCCCTATCTCGCGCGCACACCAGATGGGCGGTATACGGTGCAGCGCCTGCCGGCGGCAGACGATCCAATGCTGGCACGTGTGCTGCGCATCCGCGAACAGGAATACCGTTTCGTGGATATCGTCGACGAGCAATACACACGCCTCGGCGAGGAAATGGCCTCCACCTACCAGCTCTGGCGTCAATTCGGTGCGGAGCAGGCCGAATACCGCGGTGAGTACCGGGAGCGCGTCAACAGCCGGGAGAGCCAAGGGCGTCGCGGTTCCTTTGCAGCCCTGGAGCAGAGCTACAACGCCTATAAGTGGTCGAAGATTCACGAACAGGATCTCGATGAAATGGCGCTCGGCTTCAATAATGAGGTGGCGCCGACGGAACTGGACGTGAGCGGGACGGTGTTCAAACTCAGCGGTACGCTGGCGAACCAGTACACGGAGTGGCGTGAGATTCTGCGGCGCATCTTTGCGCTCGAGTCAGGTTTACCGCCGCCGCCCTGATCTCTGCTATGCTGCGGCCATGGCCGGCAAAGAAAAAGACAGCGATTCCCTCCTCGACTCCCTGCGCAAGCTGACAGAGCAGATTGCGGGTGGCACCTTCGACCTGGCACGCAATACCGCGACAATGACAGCGATGTTCGGCGAGACCTGGCTGCGCAATTCGCTCTTGAACCGCCTTGAACCCGAACGGTTGGAGGCCATGGCGGACGCAGGGCACTTCCTGCGCGACGCGCGCGAGACGGCCGGCATGTCGCTGAAGGAACTCTCCGAGAAGCTGGGGCTATCCGACCGCGGTGTACTGGAAGATATCGAGAGCGGCGCCACGATCATGCCGCTGGAACTGATGCTGCGCAGCGCGGCACTGCTGGCACGGCACGACCCCATCCCGTTCCTGATCAAATTCATGCGCACCTACAATCCTGCACTGGAGAAGGCGCTGGAACAGTGGGGCGTGATGGCGCTGCCACGACAGTATGAGCGCGAGCGACGTTTCGTGAATCTGGTGCGGCAGCACGATGACATGCGCCGTATGTCAGATGCTGAGTACGACCGCTTCATTGACTACATGGCCAGCTCCGCCAACCTGGTGCTGGATGTGATGCGCAAAGAGAAGGCCGCCAATGCACCTGCAGCAGCCAGCAGCGGCAACCCGCCAAAGTCCAGACCTGCTGCGCGGCGCCCCCGCAAACGCGCTACAGTGAAACCCGAGGCCGCACGCTGACGCTTACTGCGTTTGCGCTGGATTGACCGCCTCGGCAGGGAACTCGCTGATCAACAATGCACACACCAGGAAGTATCCCGCGTGCCCGTCGCCGTTATGAATGACTCCACCTGGTTCGCCACCTGTCCCAGGGGCGTCGAATCGCTGTTGGCTGCGGAGCTGTCCGCGCTCGGGGCTGCCAGTACCCGGGAAACGGTAGCCGGGGTACATTTCTCTGGTCCGCGAGCGATGGCGTACCGTGCCTGCCTGTGGTCGCGTCTCGCCAACCGTATCCTCTGGCCGCTGGCCGAGGTGGACGCCGCCGACGGCGAGCAGCTTTACCGCGGCCTGCGGGGGATAGACTGGGGGCGGTTGTTCAGTGGGGAGCACACTATCGCCATCGATTTTTCTGGTGAAAATCGTGCAATCCGCAACACCCAGTTCGGTGCGCAGCGCAGCAAGGACGCCGTAGTCGACTGGTTCGTGGCGGCCTCTCTCCAACGGCCCTCCGTTGATCGCGCCGACCCCGATGTGCGCCTGAATATCCGCCTGGCGCGCGATCGTGCTCACCTCAGTGTGGATTTCTCCGGCGGCAGCCTGCACCAGCGCGGGTATCGGTTGCAGGCGGGCGTCGCGCCGCTGAAGGAAAATCTGGCGGCGGCCATTCTGTTGCGCGCCGACTGGCCGGGCATGGCTGCGCGGGGCGGCGCGCTGATCGACCCGATGTGCGGTTCGGCCACGCTCCTGATCGAAGGCGCCATGATGGCCGCCGATATGGCACCAGGACTCAGGCGTGTACGCTTCGGCTTCGAGCATCTTGCGATGCACGATGCAACGCAGTGGCACGCCCTGCGGGAGGATGCACGACTGCGGGCGCAGCGCGGACTCACCGCAGCGCTGCCCGAAATTCGCGGCTACGACTGGGATCCGGCGGTGATTCGCCGGGCGCAGGAGAATATCGCTCGCATTGGCCTGGAGAAAATCGTCCGCGTCAGCAGTAAACCACTCTCGGCCGTGCAAAAACCCAGTCATCGGCCGCTGCCGCACGGATTGCTGGTCTGCAATCCGCCGTACGGGGAGCGGATCGGCGACAAGGAACGCCTTGCCGCTGTGTATCGCCAGCTGGGTGAAACGATGCTCACCGAGTTTCCCCACTGGCAGGGTGCGGTGCTGACGTCCGATCTCGAGCTCGGCAAGGCCACCGGCCTGCGCAGCCACAAACGCTATGCGTTCTTCAACGGGCCAATCGCCGTCAACCTGTTGCTCTTTGATCTTGCCAACAATGAATTGCGCGACCGGGAGAGGCGCCGCGTTGCGGAAGAGGCGCAATCTGTGGAACTCTCCGCAGGTGCGGCCATGTTCGCCAACCGCCTGCGCAAGAACCGTCAACGGCTGGCCCGATGGGTGAAGGACGAGCAGGTGGAATGCTACCGCCTGTACGACGCCGACATGCCGGAATACGCGGTGGCGGTGGACATTTACGGCGAGCACGTGCACGTCGCCGAGTACCAGGCGCCGAAGCAGGTAGCGCCCGATGCGGCCGCGAGGCGGCTCGATGAAATCCGCAGCGCAATTCCCGTCGCACTCGGTGTCGCACCGGCGAATATCGTTTTCAAGCAACGCAGCCGCCAGCGCGGTAGCGCGCAGTACACACGGCAGGCGCACAGTGGCGAGATGCTCGCAGTGCGGGAGGGGAGCGCGCGCCTGTTGGTGAACCTGCGGGATTACATCGACACGGGGTTGTTCCTGGATCATCGCCCGCTGCGCCTGCGCATCGGGCGCGAGGCCGCCGGGAAGGATTTTCTCAATCTCTTCTGCTACACCGGTGCGGCCACGGTACACGCGGCGCTGGGCGGCGCGCACTCCACTACGAGCGTCGACCTGTCGAACACGTATCTCGAGTGGCTGGGGAAAAATCTCGCAGCGAATGCACTGGCGGCAGACAGCAATACCGTGGTGCGCGCAAACTGCCTGTCGTGGCTGGCGCGGACCCGGCAGCGTTTCGACCTGATCCTGCTCGACCCCCCGTCGTTCTCCAATTCCAAAGCCATGCGCGACAGCTTCGATGTGCAGCGCGATCATCCGCAGCTCCTGCGACTGGCCATGGCCGTACTGCGCGGCAAGGGGTGCCTGTATTTTTCCAACAACCGCCGCGGGTTCCAGATCGACGCGTCCCTGCTCGAGGAATTTCATTGCGAGGCCATCACTGACGAGACGCTGCCGCCGGACTTCCAGCGCCACCGCAAAATACACAGTTGCTGGCAGGTTCGGCACCGCTAGGGCATTCTGCCGCTAGTAGTCACCAACCTTTTGCCACGATCAATATCCACAAACGCTTGTCAAGCCCCCGGGTTCCATTCCGGTGTTGTAACGGCGTCGGCGTAGTGTCTGTAAGTTTATGATTTATTGGTGGAAACACAGCTTCTCGACTGGGCAACCTGTACTCTATGCACAGGCTTATCCAGTACATGTTCCCGAAAAAGCAGTCTACCGTCCCCAGTGTTATCCACAGAAAACCTTGCGCATTGCTACTCCGGGTCCGCCAGATGCAACAATTGCTTGCCCACGTTCTCTCCCGTAAACAGGCGTTGCAGGGTGCGGGGGATGTTTTCAAACCCCTCCTGTATATCTTCCCGCCAGACAATTTCTCCCGCCATCACCCACTGCGTCAGGCCGTCGATGGCCTCTGCGAAGCGGTCCAGGTAGTCGAGCACGATGAATCCCTGCATGCGCAGGCGCCGGGTGATGAGCAGCATCAGGTTGTGCGGGCCCGGCTTTGGCGTCTTATCGTTATAACTGGCGATCGCACCGCAGAGGACCAGGCGCCCGTAATCCGCCATCTGCCCGATGGCCGCCTCAAGAGTCGCGCCGCCGACGTTGTCAAAGAAAACATTCACGCCGTGTGGGCACAACTCGGCGATACGCCGTTGCAGGTTTTCGGTTTTGTAGTCGATCACCGCATCGAGCCGGCAGGCGCTGCGCAACCACTCGCACTTCTCGGCGCCGCCGGCGATACCAACCACCCGGCAACCTTTGAGGCGGGCGATCTGTGCCACCACGGATCCGGTTGCGCCAGCGGCCCCGGAGACCAGTACGGTTTCGCCAGCGCGAGGTTGCCCCACATCCAGCAGCCCGAAGTATGCGGTGAGGCTGGTGGTGCCAAAAATGCTGAGTGCAAGGTTGGGCGGCGTGCCCGCGGGCAGCGCCATCGGTGGAATGAGTCCCGCCGGGTCGCCGATGCTGTATTCCTGCCAGTTGGTCAGCCCCTGCACCAGTGTGCCCACGGGCAGTTCGGCATTGCTGGACTGCACCACCTGGGCCACTCCGCTGGCGCGCATGGGCTCGCCGAGCGCCACCGGCGGCAGGTAACTGGGCACATCTTCCATCCACCCGCGCATGGCGGGATCGAAGCCCAGCATGAGGGTCTTAAGCAGCACTTCTCCCGTCGCCAGGTCAGGCTGCGGCAGGGCTGATGTCACCAGTTCAAAATGCGCGGGCCCGACTTCACCCACCGGACGCGTTTTCAATAACCATTGTCTGTTCTGCGTGGTCATGCCGGCTTCCCCTGCTGTGCGTGTCATTGAGCGCACAGCGGCCTCAGTACCGTGCGCGAGCGGGTGGTATTAGATCACCTGCACCGCGCCGGGGAAAGTCGGCGGGATGCATGACAGCGATAGTGCCCTGTGCTTCAATCGTGGTGCCCAACGTCGGGACAATGTGCATGAAATCCCTGTTGATCGTCTACCACAGCCAGAGTGGTACCTGTGCGCATATCGCGATGGCGGCGTGGCGCGGTGCGCAGCACGAAACAGACGTCAGTGTGCAGGTGCAGCGCGCCTGGGACACCGGCACTGACGCGCTGTGCCGCGCGGATGCGGTGTTGCTGGTCATGGCGGAAAATTCAGGCGCACTCTGTGGCGCCATGAAAGATTTCCTCGACAGGACATTCTACCCGGCTATCGCCCACACGCTGGTGAAGCCCTATGGCCTGCTGATCAGCGCGGGTAACGACGGGCGCGGCGCGCAGCGGCAGGCCGAACGCATCCTCCGCGGTTACCCGTTCCCCTGCGCCGCGGAACCGGTCATCCTGCGGGGAGCGTGGTGTGAGGCGCACCGGAAAGTGAGCGCCGAAGCCGGTCAGGCGTTCGCGGCTGGCCTGGCAATGGGCATTTTTTAACGGGAGGTGGTACTTGAGTGAGGAAACCGTCGACGGCGTGCCATCCGGCTTTGAACGCCTGCCGCTGGGCCTTGGCTTCACCGACAGCCTGCAGCCCGTCTACCGTTGTCTCACACAGGACACCGCGAGTTTCGGGTTGGTGGTGGAAGCGCAACACGGCAACATGATGGGCATCTGCCATGGTGGCGTACTGATGACGCTCGCGGACATCACTGCGGCAACAGGCGTCAATCTCGCGCGCGGCGTCACCGCAGGCAGCCCGACGGTTCATCTCAGTATCGACTATATCTCCGCTGCGCGCATCGGTCAGTGGCTGCAGGCGACAGTAGAACACGTCAGCGCGAAACGGCGCTTCGGGTTCTGCGGCGGAGCGATCTACAACAGTGCGGGGGTCGTCGCGCGCTTCAACGGTACATTCTATTTTCCTGATCACGACGGCATGTGGAAACACGGCCGCAAGAGTGACGGTGTGCCGCAGGCCCGCGACGGTTAAACCCGGGCGGCGCTGCGGTCGGATTCAAGCGCTTCAATAAAGGCGCTGGCAGCGCGCGACAAACTGCGGCTCTGGTGGTGGACGGCCCCCAGTGTCCTCTCCACCAGCGTGTCCTGGATGGGTAGTGTCACCAGTGATGTGTCCAGCATGCTGCGCGGCAGTACGGTCCAGCCAAGCCCCACCGACGCCATCATGCGGATCGTCTCCAGGTAGTTGGTGGCGATAGCAATCGAGATCGGCAGACCGCGTCGGTCGAACAGGTTTTTGACGATCTGCCCGGTATACGTGTTCAACCCCGGCAGAATCGCCGGGTAGTCGCTGAGTTCGTTCAATTCCAGCGTGCTGCGCAGGCTCAACACATGGCCGCGC
Source organism: uncultured Halioglobus sp. (assembly GCA_964461965.1). GTDB lineage: Bacteria > Pseudomonadota > Gammaproteobacteria > Pseudomonadales > Halieaceae > Marimicrobium. The sequence continues at coordinate 69,910 of CAYWWD010000003.1, forward strand.
TGCACCATGAAGTCCAGCGGGTCCGGCCATATCGGCCGCGTCACAATATTCGGGACTTCGGCAGGAGCCAGTGTGACCACTGCCAGTTCTACCTCGCCGCGCAGCGTGAGTTCATACGCCTGCTCCGAGTCCATGAAATCAATATCCAGCTGCACTGCGGGGAATGTCTGGTTGAAGTAGCTCAGGATTGGCGGCAGACGGTGCAGGCCGATATGGTGGCTGGTGGCCAGGCGCAGTCGCCCCCGCACATCGCCAGCGAGGTCACGCACCGATTGCTCCGCCGCCTGCAATTCGAGTTGCACCGTCCGGGCGTGGGGCAGCAGGGCTTCGCCCGCTTCCGTCATGCTGACGCTGCGCCCGATACGGTCGAACAGCGGTGCGTTCAGCTGTTCCTCCAGTTGTGCCACGCGTTTGCTCACTGCGGGCTGTGTCAGGTGCAATCTTTGCGCTGCCAGTGAAAACGAGCCGGTTTCGGCCACCAACAGGAAAGCCCTGAGGTTCTGTATCTCCATAATATATTCCTAACTGGAATTCATATAATGAAAATAATAAATTTGAGTTATCTTATATACAAGCCGATAATGCCAACTCCAAACACCCGTCCTTCATTCTTTCCCAGCGAGGTGACCCATGGCCGGACAAACGCTTTACGACAAATTGTGGCAGAGCCATCTGGTGGAGCAGCGTGACGACGGCAGCGCGTTGATCTATATCGATCGGCAGCTGATCCACGAGGTGACATCGCCGCAGGCCTTCGAGGGCTTGCGACTCTCCAACCGCCAGCCCTGGCGCGTCGATGCGAATTTCGCGGTACCGGACCATAACGTGCCGACCGAACGCAATGAGCGCAGTGGCGGTGTGGCCGGCATCATCGACCCGGTTTCACGCCTGCAGGTGCAGACGCTGGACGATAATTGCCGTGATTTCGAGATTCTGGAGTTCCAGGTCAACGACGCCCGCCAGGGCATCGTGCATGTGGTCGGGCCGGAGCAGGGCGTGACCCTGCCCGGCATGACTATCGTTTGTGGCGACTCGCACACGTCTACGCACGGCGCGCTCGGTGCGCTGGCGCACGGCATCGGCACCTCGGAGGTGGAGCATGTGCTCGCCACGCAATGCCTCGTGCAGCAGAAGATGAAAAACATGCTGGTGCGCGTGGGCGGTGCGCTGCAGACCGGGGTTACCGCCAAGGACGTCGTGCTGGCGATCATCGGTGAGATAGGCACCGCCGGCGGAACTGGTTATGCCATTGAGTTCGGCGGCGATGTGGTGCGCGCGCTCACGATGGAAGGGCGTATGACGATTTGCAACATGGCGATCGAAGCGGGCGCGCGCGCCGGCCTGATCGCCGTGGACGATACCACTATTGAGTACGTCAGGGGCCGGCCGTACGCCCCGCAGGGTGCGCTGTGGGAACAGGCGGTTGCCAGCTGGCGAAATCTGCACAGCGACGCCGACGCACGGTTCGACCGCGTAATCGAACTGCGCGGGGAGGATATCAAGCCGCAGGTCACCTGGGGCACGTCACCGGAAATGGTATTGCCCGTCGACGGTGTGATTCCCGATCCTGCGCGTATTGAAAATGCCGCCCAGCGCGCATCAACCGAACGCGCGCTGCAGTACATGGGTCTCAAGGCCGGCATGTCGATCACCGATATCAAGCTCGACACGGTGTTCATTGGCTCCTGTACCAATTCGCGCATCGAGGATTTGCGTGCCGCCGCCGCCGTGGTCAAAGGGAAAAAGGTAGCCGGCACGGTCAAGCGCGCGCTGGTGGTTCCAGGTTCAGGCCAGGTCAAGCAACAGGCCGAAGCGGAAGGGCTGGATAAAATCTTTACGGCGGCAGGCATGGAGTGGCGCGAACCGGGTTGTTCCATGTGCCTGGCCATGAACTCGGACAAGCTCGAGGCCGGAGAGCACTGTGCCTCCACCTCCAATCGCAATTTTGAAGGGCGCCAGGGATTCGGCGGTCGAACACACCTGGTGAGTCCCGCAATGGCAGCTGCTGCTGCGGTCGCTGGCCATTTTGTCGATGTGCGTAACTGGTAGGAGCAGACGACGATGAAAAGTTTTACTGTTTTGCAGGGCATCGTGGCGCCAATGGATCGCGCCAACGTGGATACAGACCTGATCATTCCCAAGCAATTCCTGAAATCCATCAAGCGCAGCGGCTTCGGTCCCTATCTGTTTGACGAGGTGCGCTACCTCGATCGGGGGGAGCCGGGGCAGGATTGCAGCGGGCGCCCATTGAACATGGATTTTCCGTTGAACCAGAAACGCTACCTGGGCGCCTCCGTGCTGCTCGCGCGGGAGAATTTCGGTTGTGGCTCGAGTCGCGAGCACGCGCCCTGGGCGCTCGAAGATTTCGGGTTGCGTTGCATTATCGCACCCAGTTTTGCCGATATTTTTTATAACAACTGTTTCAAGAACGGCATACTGCCGATCGAGCTCGATGCGCAGGTGGTCGATCGACTGTTCAACGAAATGTACGCCAACGAGGGCTATACGCTGAAGATCGACCTCGCACGGCAGGTTGTGCAAACGCCTTCGGGTGAGGAAATCGGTTTTGACGTGGATGCATTTCGCAAGCACTGCCTGTTCAACGGGCTGGACGACATCGCCTTGACATTGGAAAGCGTTGACGTGATCCGGGCTTTTGAGCAGAACTGGCGCAAACAGTCACCCTGGCTGTTTGGCGCTGTCCACTAGCCACACGCCTACGTCTAATTAGAGGTGAGAGAGATGAGCAGGGAATACGATGTAGCGGTCGTCGGGGCCACTGGAGCTGTCGGCGAGGTCATGATCAACGTACTGGAAGAGCGAAATTTTCCGGTGCGCAACCTGTACGCACTGGCCAGCAGTCGCTCGGCAGGCAAGAGTGTCATGTTCCGGGGGAAGTCTATTCGGGTCACGGACCTCGCGGAGTTTGATTTCAGCCAGGCCCAGATCGGACTGTTTTCCGCAGGCGGCAGTATCTCAGCCGAGTATGCCCCGAAGGCTGCGGCCGCGGGCTGTATCGTGATCGACAACACGTCCCATTTCCGCCTGGATGATGACATTCCACTGGTGGTGCCGGAAGTCAATCCCGGTGCGCTGGCGGGATATCGGACGCGCAATATCATTGCCAACCCGAACTGTTCGACCATACAGATGCTGGTTGCCTTAAAGCCCATCTATGACGCCGTGGGTATCGCACGCATCAATGTGGCGACCTACCAGGCGGTATCCGGCACCGGGAAGGAGGCGATCGAGGAACTGGCGGGACAGACCGCCAAGCTTCTCAACGGCCAGGAGATTGCGAGCGAGGTGTATCCCCGGCAGATCGCGTTCAACGTGCTGCCTCATATCGATACCTTTCAGGACAACGGCTACACCCGGGAAGAAATGAAAATGGTGTGGGAGACACGCAAGATCTTTGGTGACGACGCGATCGAGGTCAATCCGACATGTGTCAGGGTGCCGGTGTTTTTCGGTCACTCAGAGGCAGTGCACATCGAGACCGTCCATAAAATCACGGCTGAACGCGCGCGCGCTCTGCTTGCGGAAGCCCCGGGCGTCAGTGTGGTGGACGAGCGGGCCGACGGCGGCTATCCCACAGCGGTTACCGAAGCTGCGGGGGCCGATGCGGTCTTTGTGGGCCGGATCCGTGAAGACATCTCGCATCCGCGCGGGCTGAATCTCTGGATTGTCTCGGATAATGTTCGCAAGGGCGCCGCAACAAATAGTGTGCAAATTGCCGAGAGCTTGATCGCGACTTACCTTGATTAATGGTGGTAATTCACTGATACTTGAGCCGTTATTCGGGTTGCTCAACGTGGCTGCGTGCACTCGAAATGCGGCTGCCGAAGGGCACTGCGAGCGCCTGAGGGGAGCAGTATGTAGCGGGCGCATCGCCGGGAGCACCCCACAGTAGTGACCGATATCAGGGGCATCGGTGTGATTTTCGCGGGTACAATAATAAGGGGCTGGTATGGCTCGTAAGTTAGCTGCTGTGGCGTTCTCGTTGGGCTGCCTCCACGCGGGTTCCCTGATGGCGCTTGGCCTCGGGGAAATGAAACTCGAGTCGTTCCTCAACCAGCCACTGAAAGCCAGTGTCGATCTGCTCAACCTGGGCGGATTACACGGCGATGAGATCAAAGTCCGGCTGGGCACGACGGAAGATTTCGAAAAACTCGGGCTCGATCGCGACTATTTCCTCACCAATATCAGCTTTGAAGTGGTCACCGATGCCAGCGGCAATGCTCGAATCCTGATCACTTCCCAGGAGCCGGTGCTCGAACCCTATCTGGATTTCATCATTGAAGCACGCTGGCCCTCCGGTCGCCTGTTGCGTGAGTACACGGTATTGGTTGATCCACCGGTATTTTCGCAGGCTACTCCAGTGGTCTCCGCCAGTCAGCGCGTGCAAGAGGTTGAGGGCTCGGCCGCGCCGGCAAAAAAAAACGGGGCAGTCGCATCTAGTGGTGCGTCACAGGACGCCGATGTTTCCAATCTCGGCGACTGGGGCAGCGTAGGCAGCGGTACGCGCGTCAATACGCGCGGCGGTGACCTGGCTCCTGGCGCCATGCCGCGGCGAAATTTCGGTGCGAATGCAGCGGATGCGCCCACACCGGGCAGCCGCTACATGATACGACGCGACCAGACCCTCTGGGAAATTGCCAACCAGGCCAAACCGGCGGGCGCGTCTGTGCACCAGACCATGCTGGATATTCAGCGCCTCAATCCCGATGCCTTCATCAACGGCAACATCAACCGGATCAAGGCGGGCTACATCATCTACCTGCCGAACGCAGGCGATATCAGTTCCGCTGACGTAACCAATGCGCTCGCGGAAGTACGCCAGCAGAACGAGGCATTCCAGTCTGGACGTGACAGCGAAGTTTACGCAAAGAGCCGCCCCAAACTCACAATATCGGCGGAACCTGAAGACGCCGCCACAGCAGCTGCACCCGCCGCGGCGCCCGTCGAGCCGTCAGCTTCTTCTGCAGGCGCAGCTGTTGGCGGTACCGCACCAGCCGTGCCACCGTCTCCTGCTCCGGCGACCGCTGCGGGCACACAGGAGCGCGTAGCCGACCTCGAACATCAACTTGAAACACTGCAACGCATTGTCAGTCTCAAGGACGACCAGATTTCTGCGTTGCAGACCGCACTTAAGGATGCAGGCGGGGCCGTGGATGCAACTGCAGAAACCGCGTCTACTGCTGAGCCCGTCACGGCTGAGCCGGTCGCCGCGGTGGAAGAGACTCCGACTGCAACTGTCCCCGAAGCTGCCCCGACCGCAACCGCCCCGGAAATTGTGCAGACGCCTGCTGCGGAAGCACCCCCCGCAGTTGCAAAGACACCGAAACCGCACACTGAAAAAGCCGCCAAACCCAAGCCGACGAAAAAACCCAAGACTACGGCCAAGCCTGAGTCCGAGGCGGGGAAAAGCTGGTCCGACTATTTGCTCTACATACTTGCTGTCATCGTACTTGCGGTGGTGGGGTTTGTGTTCGCGCGCCGCCGGTCCGCCCCGGCGGAAACTTCAATACCGCCGCGAGAGCGCGAAATTAATGACGATGTGTTTTCAAAAGTCAGTTTGCGCGACACCAAAGTTGAACCCGCACCGGAGACCGATCGCGTCGAGCCGGCGAGCAGTGTTACCAAGCGGGGCAATCGCGGCTACGGTGAACACAAACATGACGAATACGCGTCTGACATCGATGCCGCCGATGCTCTGGCTGAAGCGGATATTTACATTGCCTATGGCCGGCACCCGCAGGCTATCGATTTACTCAACAACGCGCTGGCCAATGAACCCAACAATCCCGTCTACCGGTTGAAGCTTCTGGAAATCTACACCGAACTCAACAACCGCGTAGCTGCTACCGCCCAGCTGAAGAAAATCCAGTCGCTCGGCGACCCGGACAGCACCGCACGTGCGGAAGCAATGATGGAAGGTCTGCGAGCCGAAGCAGAACCGGAAGCTCCCAAAGCGAACACCCGGCAGAGCGCCAGCGGCGGTCCCGGACTTTCCCCCAATCCACTGGCCATGATGGCCGACTCCGATGAAGCACTGGAAGCGGACTTCAGCGGTCTTGAAATTGAAAGCTCCGACGCCGCAGGGATCGAGGATGACCTGGATCTCTCCGCCGATTTTGCCGCCGGACAGGGCGACGGGTACGACGAAGAGGAACTCGTCATTGCCGCCGACAGTAACGGACTGTCTACCAAGCTGGATCTCGCCCGCGCCTATCTGGATATGGGCGACGATGACGGTGCGCGGCAAATTCTCGACGAAGTGGTTGCAGAAGGTTCAGAAGAACTACGTGCCGAGGCCCGCACACTCCTGAATCGCATTGGCGGTTAATCGTTTTCCGACAGAAGTCCTGCCTGCCGGCACGCGCATTGCGTGTCGCATCGAATATGACGGCCGGCGCTTCAACGGCTGGCAACTGCAAACTCATCCGGGCGTGCTGAGCGTCCAGGAAGCGCTGGAGCGCGGCCTTACGTCAATAGCTGCAACGCCTGTCCGTGTGCAGTGCGCTGGACGCACGGATACCGGCGTCCATGCCCACGCACAAATCGTTCACTTCGATGCGCCGGTGGCGCGCAGTTGTAAAGCCTGGGTGCTCGGCACAAATGCCAGCCTGCCGCATGATGTCTGCGTGCACTGGGCGATACCCGTCTCGCGTGAGTTTCATGCACGATTCAGCGCACAATCGCGCTGTTACCGATACATCATCGCCAACACACCTGTGCGTCCTGCGCTCTTACATGGTCAGGTTACCTGGCACCGCCGGCGGCTTGATACAAGTGCGATGCACTGCGCGGCACAGGCCCTACTTGGCGAACGCGACTTCAGCGCCTTCCGGGCGTCATCCTGCCAATCAAGCACCCCGATGCGCGAAGTGCTAGGTATCTCCGTGAGCCGGCGGTCAGATATGGTCGTCATCGAGGTCAGGGCCAATGCATTCCTGCACCACATGGTGCGGAATATTGCCGGCGCACTGTTGGCGGTGGGTGACGGACGTGAATCCAAGGCGTGGATAGCGGCGCTTCTGGCAGGACGGGATCGACGCGCGGCGGCAGAAACGGCGCCGGCGGATGGCCTGTATCTGGTTGACGTCGCGTATGCTGCGGACTTCGGTTTACCGCCAACCCCTTTTGGGCCTCTGTGGCTGGCACCGGGCAATTCCAGCGCAGAGTCGTAAAGACAGTCTCGCCGCGATTCTGTTATCATGCGCCCCTTATTTTTTGCAGGTTCGCGGGCGCCATGGCCTCCACACGCATCAAGATCTGCGGGATAACCCGCCCTGACGATGCGCTTGCAGCCACGGACAGCGGAGCCGATGCCATCGGCTTGGTGTTTTACGACAGAAGCCCGCGCGGCGTCAGCGTTGAGCAAGCCACGGCAATCACAGCGGTGACGCCACCGTTCGTCAGTATCGTCGCGCTTTTCGTAGATGCACCGGCAAGCACAATTCAGGGGATGCTCGACGCGCTGCCGATCGATCTCATTCAGTTTCATGGCGATGAATCTGCGGAATTCTGCCGACAGTTTGGCCGTCCCTGGATAAAGGCGCTGCGAGTGCGACCGGGCCTCGATCTCAGGGCAGCGAGTGAGCGGTATGGCGATGCGCGCGCCGTGCTGCTTGATAGCTGGCAGGAGGGCGTACCAGGGGGGACAGGGAGGTCATTCGACTGGCGACTTGCCACCAACGCGCTCTCGCGTCCCGTGGTGCTCGCAGGTGGACTGCACGCAGGCAACGTGGGCGAGGCGATCAACGCGCTCAGGCCGGCGGCCGTGGATGTCAGCGGAGGCGTGGAGAGCGCACCTGGCCGCAAGGACGCACGGCGCATTCAGGACTTTATAACGGCAGTGCGAATTGCCGATCGACAGGCAGACAGACGGAGTTAGCCATGGCAACTAACCCAAACACGGCTCGGTACGATGCAGTGCCGGATGACTATGGTCGCTTCGGTGCTTACGGCGGAAAGTATGTTTCAGAAACGTTGATGGCCGCATTGGCCGAGTTGGAAGCGGTGTATCGCCGATTGTCGAATGACGCAGATTTCCAGCGCGAGTTCGATCAGGATCTCAAGCATTATGTCGGCCGGCCATCACCGCTGTACGAGGCTAGCCGTTGGTCGGACAGCATAGGCGGTGCGCGCATCTTCCTCAAGCGCGAAGATCTCAATCACACCGGTGCACACAAAATCAACAACACGATCGGGCAGGCGCTGCTGGCCAAGCACACGGGCAAGAAACGTGTCATCGCTGAAACCGGCGCCGGTCAGCACGGCGTGGCCACAGCGACAATCGCCGCGCGCCTTGGATTGGAGTGCCAGGTCTTCATGGGCGAGGAGGATGTGCGGCGGCAGGCGTTGAACGTCTACCGCATGAAACTCCTCGGCGCGAAGGTCACCGCAGTCACCTCCGGCTCGCGCACCCTGAAAGACGCAATGAACGAAGCCATGCGCGACTGGGTCACCAACGTCGACGATACCTTTTATATCATCGGCACCGTTGCGGGTCCGCACCCCTATCCGTTGCTGGTGCGGGATTTTCAGTGTGTCATCGGGCGCGAGGCGCGTGCGCAGTCACTGGAGCAGACGGGGCGGTTGCCGGACGCGCTGGTCGCCTGTGTCGGCGGCGGCTCCAACGCCATCGGTTTGTTTCACCCGTTTCTGGAAGACAGCGGTGTCGCGATGTACGGCGTGGAAGCCGGTGGTCACGGACTTGCCACCGGCCAGCACGCCGCGCCGTTGAATGCGGGCAGCCCCGGTGTGCTGCATGGCAATCGCACCTACCTGATGCAGGACGACGATGGCCAGATCATGCACACGCATTCCATATCGGCGGGGCTGGACTATCCTGGCGTCGGACCCGAGCATGCCTGGCTGAAGGACATCGGCCGCGTAAACTATGTTGTGGCCAACGATGATGCGGCACTGCGGGCATTTCACACGCTTACACGGGTCGAAGGCATCATGCCAGCGCTGGAAAGCAGCCACGCGCTGGCGTACGCGGGCGAACTCGCCGCGCGCATGTCGGCGCAAAACATGATCATCGTCAACCTGTCCGGTCGTGGCGACAAGGATATCCACACCGTAGCCGAACTCGACGGAATCGAGTTCTGAGCGATCACACTCTGGAGTGCATGCAGTGAGTCGAATTGCGGGACGTTTCCGCCAACTGGCGCAGCAGGGCCGTACTGCCCTGATTCCGTATATCGTCGCGGGCGATCCGGCGCGGGAATTCACCGTACCGCTGATGCATCGCCTGGTCGAAAGCGGCGCCGATATCATTGAACTCGGCGTGCCGTTCTCGGACCCGATGGCGGAAGGGCCGGTGATCCAGTTGGGGCACGAGCGCTCGCTCGCTAACGGAACCAGCCTGCGCGACGTACTCGACATGGTGCGCGAGTTCCGCCGGTCCGATGACGCCACACCCGTGTTGCTCATGGGCTACGCCAACCCGGTCATGCACATGGGATATGTGCAATTCGCCGATATAGCGGCTGCGGTTGGCCTGGATGCGCTTCTCACGGTGGATATTCCGCCGGAGGAAGTCGAGGATATAAACACTGAACTGCAGCGCGTGGGAGTGGACAACATTTTCCTGGTCGCCCCCACCACGCCCGAGGAACGCATCGCGCGCATTGTTGCGCACGCCAGCGGCTTTATCTACTACGTCTCCCTGAAAGGAGTTACCGGTGCCGGACATCTCGCCACTGGCGAGGTAGCAGGGCGGGTTGCAGCTATTCGCCGGCATACCTCACTGCCTGTGGCGGTCGGTTTTGGTATCAAGGATGCCGCCTCCGCAAGGACCATCGCCGCTGCCGCCGACGGCGTAGTGGTCGGCAGCGCGCTGGTGAATGCCATCGCCACCTCCCTCGAGCGCGGCGATGGGCCGGAAGCAGGCATGACCGCAGCCGCAACGCTGCTGGCCGAGATACGCCAGGGTATGGACCGCGCGGCTTCCTAGCGACGTCGCGCGGTGTTTATAATTGCCTGCACTGTGAACGGCGAGGTCAAGCATGAGCTGGATAGACAAAATTCTGCCGGCGGGTGTCCGCAGCGACTCGGGCAATAAGAGTTCCAGCAGCGTTCCCGAGGGCCTGTGGAAAAAATGCGTCAAGTGCGACGCCGTGCTCTACCGTCCGGATGTGGAGCGCAACGAGGATGTGTGTCCGAAGTGCGATCACCATATGCGCATTGGCGCGCGCAAGCGCCTCGCGCGGTTTCTTGATGCCACCGGCAGCACCGAGATCCTGTCCGACATCGAACCGGTAGATCGCCTTAAATTCAAGGACAAGAAGCGCTACCGCGACCGCCTGACCGCGGCGCAGAAATCTACCGGGGAGAGGGACGCGCTGATCGCCATGCGCGGCACCCTGCATGGCTTGCCGGTGATTGCCCTGGCATTTGAATTCGAGTTCCACGGGGGCTCCATGGGGTATGCTGTGGGAGAAAAATTCTCCCGGGCCGCGCAACAGGCGCTTGCGGAGCGTATTCCCCTCGTGTGTTTTTCCGCCTCCGGGGGTGCGCGTATGCAGGAAGCACTGATCTCCCTGATGCAAATGGCCAAAACCAGCGCGGTGATCGAGCGTATGAAACTGGCCGGCGTGCCGTACATCTCCGTGATGACCGATCCTATCTACGGCGGTGTGTCAGCGTCGCTCGCGCTGCTCGGCGATATCAACATCGCGGAGCCGGATGCCCGCGCGGGCTTCGCCGGGCCCAATATCATCGAACAGACTATCCGGCAGAAATTGCCCAAGGGGTTTCAGCGCAGCGAGTTCCTGCTCGAACACGGTGCCATCGATATGATCGTCCATCGCACCGAATTGCGGGACACCATCGCCAGGCTGTTGTCCAAGCTCGGCGGACGCCCGGCGGAGTCCAGTGAAGCGCCGGCTGCAGAGCCCGCGCAGGGCGACGAGCAAGGTTCACCGGAACTAGCGGCGGGAGATGGCTAAGCACTCACTGGAGCAGTGGCTGCACCGGCTCGAATCGATTCACCCCAGTGAGATAGAACTGGGTCTGGAGCGCGTCAGCGCCGTGGCTCGTACGCTCCAGTTGCTGCCGGTACCGCAACGCGTCGTCACGGTGGGGGGTACCAACGGTAAAGGATCCACGGTAGCGGTGCTGAATGCGCTGCTGCGGGAAACCGGTTACCGTACTGGCACGTTCACGTCGCCCCACCTGCTGCGCTTCAACGAACGAATCCAGGTGGATGGCCTCGACGCCAGCGATGCAGACATCGTCACGGCTTTCGAGGAGATCGACCGCGCCAGGGGGAAGATTTCACTCACCTACTTCGAGTTTGCCGCACTGGCAGCCCTGCTGGTGTTCCGTGCGCGGGCGCCCGACATCCTGGTGCTCGAAGTGGGGCTGGGTGGGCGTCTCGACGCGGTCAATATTATCGACCCCAGTGTCGCCGTCATCACCAGTATCGATCTGGACCACCAGGCCTGGCTGGGTGATTCCCGGGGAGCGATCGCCTGTGAAAAGGCCGGTATCATGCGTACGGCGGTGCCGGTTGTCGTTGCGGACCCGGATCCGCCCGCAGAGCTATTGCACTGTATCGAAACGGTCGGCGCGCATCCTGTCCACCTGCTGGGACGCGAATTCACAGTTACCCGCAAACCGGGCCTGTGGCAGGGGAGTGTCACCGGTGGCGACGGGCGCGTCCGGAGCCTGCAAGCCCTGCAGTGCGGCGCACTGTTGCCGGAAAATATCTGCGCTGCGGTACAGGCCGCCACGCTGTTGGACGTGACGTTCAGCGATGCCGATCTGCACCGGGCACTGGCTGGCGCGGCCCCGAAGGCGCGGCGCGAGGTCCGGCGGGTCGAGGGGCGAGACTATGTGCTGGATGTCGCGCACAACCCCGCTGCCGTACGGAAACTGCGCGACTTTCTCGCCGCTTCTCCCTGTCCGGCGCGGACGATCTGCGTGTTCTCGGCCATGGCCGATAAGGACATCCCGGGCATGGTGGCGGCGGTAGCGGGCACATTTGATGCGTGGTTTCTCGCGGATCAGCCGGGTAACCACCGTGCGGCATCGGCGGCGGAAATCTCCTTGGTACTGCGCCAGGCAGGGGAGACGATGATCAGTGTCAGCAAGAACCTGCGCCAGGCCTTTCGGCGTGCGCAGAGCGTAGCGGCAGCAGGCGACCGATTGGTGGTTTTTGGTTCGTTCTTCACCGTTGGCAGTATACTGCCGCTACTCGACAGGGAGGAGAATACGCATGGGACGAACTAGGTGAACGAAATCCTCAAGCAGAGACTGGTTGGCGCCCTCATCCTTCTCGCACTGGGAGTGGTGTTCTGGCCTATTATTTTTGTCGAACAGAACCCGCCAAAGGTGGAGCAACAACCGGCGATACCGCCGCCCCCACAGGTTGCGACCGAGCCTGTGGCGACGCCGGATGCACAGGGTATGCGCGCTTCGCCACCGCTGGAGGCAACCAGCGGGGCCGACGCGATGGCGGGTGTGGCTGCGCAATCCACGGACGCGAGCACAAGCGGTGCAATCACATCACCTGTACCCGCCGTGACTGCACCTGCACAGCCGATCCCATCGCCCACGCAGGAGCCAATACGACAGGACCCGCCGGAAAAACTGGCGCTGGACAAGCAGGGTGTGCCGGTCGCGTGGACCCTGCAGGTGGCCACCGTCAGCTCGGCCGACAAGGCCGAAGCATTGCGCCGGAGCTTGCTGGACCGGCACCACAAGGCGTATATCACGCAGGTTGCCAGCGGCGGTAAAACACTCTACCGGGTTTGCATCGGTCCAAAATTCGAGCGTGCAGAATTAGAGAAATTGCAGGCGTCCATCAACGCTGAATTTGGCGTCACTACGATGGTTGTGCGGTATCTGCCCTGATGTCCCTGGCGCCGCGGTAGAGCCGCATGATCGACTGGACACAGTTCAATGAGGCGGATTGGGCGATCCTCGCCATCCTGGGGCTTTCCATCCTGCTCAGCCTGTGGCGCGGATTCGTCAGGGAAGCCGCCTCGCTGGCCGGCTGGATCGCCGCATTTGTCATCGCCAATCTCTATATCGGGGAAATGGCAACTTTCCTGGCGCAGTGGATTGAGAACATCACCGGGCGGTATATCGCCGCCGGCGCGATCCTGTTCGCCAGCACGCTGGTGCTGGCCGGCATGTTGGGCAAGCTCGCCAGCCAGCTTGTGTCTGCGACCGGGCTCACGTTAACAGATCGATTGCTGGGTACCGCTTTCGGATTCGCGCGGGGTATCATTGTCGTGCTGGTAATCGTGTATCTCCTGCGGCACCTTGTGCCGCCGCAGAACCTGGTGTGGCTGGATCAGGCCGAGTTGATGCCGCACGTGGATATGCTGGGGCAGTGGGCGCAGCAGGTGTTTTCACAGTTGCAGTCCGGCCCGGGATCGGCGAGATGAATCAAGGCAGTGAGGTAGGTGCTGAATGTGTGGCCTGGTAGGAATCGTCGCGAAATTCGATGTCGCTCCCGAGATCTATGACGCATTGACCGTGCTGCAGCACCGCGGCCAGGACGCGGCGGGCATTGTGACCTGTGGTCGTGGAAGGTTCAGCCAGCGCAAGGGCGAAGGTCTGGTGCGGGACGTCTTTCGCCAGGATCACATGCAGCGTCTGCGTGGTGAAATGGGTATCGGGCATGTCCGTTATCCCACGGCGGGCAGCTCCGGCACCGCCCTGGCGCAACCGTTCTACGTCAATTCTCCCTATGGCATCGCACTGGCACACAACGGCAACCTGACCAACTCCGAGCAGCTCACCCGCGAATTGTTCCAGGACGACCTGCGTCACCTGAACACCGATTCCGACTCGGAAGTGCTGCTCAACGTCTTTGCACACGAGCTGCAGATACTCGGCAAACTCAGCCCTCATGCCAATGACATTTTCACCGCGGTAGAAGCGGTGCACCGGCGCTGCCGCGGCGGCTATGCAGTGGTGGGACTGCTGGTGAACTACGGCGTGTTCGGTTTTCGCGACCCGTGGGGCATACGCCCGCTGGTGGTCGGTACGCGTACGACCCGTAACGGGCAGGAGTACATGATCGCTTCGGAGAGCGTCGCGCTCGATGTGCTGGGCTTCACGCTGTTATCCGACGTGGCTCCGGGCGAGGCGATCTTCATCGACCAGGAGGGCCGGTTGCACCGCCGCCTTTGCGCAGCAAACACCAGCCTGCGGCCGTGTATTTTCGAGCATGTGTACTTCGCGCGCCCGGATTCGCTCATGGATGGCATCTCTATCTATAAAACACGTATGCGCCAGGGCGAGACGCTCGCCAGGACTGTACGCCGGCTGCGGCCCGACCTGAACATCGATGTCATCATCCCGATCCCGGACACCAGTCGTATCGCCGCGCAGTCCATGGCCTACCATCTGAATATCAAGTTCCGTGAAGGGCTGATGAAAAACCGCTACATCGGGCGCACCTTTATCATGCCCGGACAGAGCCATCGCAAAAAATCGGTACGGCAGAAACTGAACCCGGTACCGCTGGAGTTTTCCGGCAAGAATGTGATGCTGGTGGATGATTCCATCGTCCGTGGCACGACCTGTCGCCAGATCATCGAAATGGCAAGAGAGGCGGGCGCAGCCAACGTGTACTTCGCATCGGCCGCGCCGCCCGTGCGCTACCCCAACGTCTACGGTATCGACATGCCGTCCGCATCGGAACTGGTCGCGCACAATCGCAGTGTGGAGGATGTCCGCAAGCTGATTGGCGCCGACTGGCTGGTTTACCAGGACCTCGAAGATCTGATCAACTGTTCGCGCGAGGGCAATCCGCACGTGGACGGCTTCGACTGCTCGGTGTTCAATGGTGAATATATCACTGGCGATATCGACCAACATTACCTTGATCGCGTGGAGTTGCTGCGCAGCGATGAAGCGCAACTGCAACGGCGGGTGAGCCTGCAGACGGATGGGGCCGTCGTGGGCCTTTACAACGACGTGTAGGAAGCATTCATGAGTGAACACGATCCGCTCGCCGGCGCGCATCTCGACACGCTGGCGATCCGCGCCGGCATGCGCCGCACCGACGAAGGCGAACACTCGGAGCCGATTTTCGCCACCTCCAGTTACGTCTTTGATAGCGCGGCCGACGCAGCTGCCCGATTTGCCGGAGATACACCGGGAAACGTGTACTCGCGCTACACGAACCCCACCGTGCGCAGCTTTGAGCAGCGCCTCGCCGCGCTCGAGGGCGCCGAGGCGGCGGTCGCCACTGCGTCCGGCATGGCGGCGATTCTCAGCACCTGCATGGCGTTGCTGAAATCCGGCGACCACGTGGTGTGCTCCCGGGATGTGTTTGGCACGACCGTCAACCTGTTCGTCAAGTACCTTGCGAAATTCGGCGTCGATGTCACGTTCGTGCCGCTGCTGGACCTCCAGGGATGGCGCAATGCCGTACGCCCCAACACCCGCATGCTGTTCGTGGAAACGCCCTCCAACCCCCTGTGCGAGATTGCCGACCTGGCCGCCATGTCGCAGTTGTCCAGGGACCACGGTTGCCTGTTGGTGGTCGACAATTGTTTCTGCACACCGGCACTGCAGCTGCCGCTGTCGCTGGGGGCCGATATCGTGCTCCACTCGGCGACCAAATATTTGGACGGGCAGGGTCGCTGCGTCGGGGGCGCGGTGCTGGGCCGGGCACAGCACATGAACGAGGTGCTGACCTTTCTGCGCACCTGCGGGCCGACCATGAGCGCGTTCAATGCCTGGGTCTTCCTGAAGGGGCTGGAGACATTGCGCCTGCGCATGGAAGCCCACAGTAGTTCCGCCCTGGCACTGGCGCAATGGCTGCAGGCGCAACCGGCGGTCGAGCGGGTCTACTATGCGGGGCTCGAGGATCATCCCGGGCACGCGCTGGCGGCGCGCCAGCAACGCGCCTTCGGCGGCGTGCTGTCGTTCCTCGTGCACGGCGGGCGTGAACAGGCCTGGAGATTCATCGATGCCACGCGCCTGCTTTCGCTGACCGCCAACCTTGGCGATGCCAAGTCCACCATCATCCACCCGGCGACGACCACGCATGGACGACTCACGCCACAGCAGCGGGAGCAGGCCGGTATCGCGGATAACCTGATCCGCATCGCTGTCGGACTGGAAAATATCGATGACCTGAAAGCCGACCTGCGCCGGGGATTTGCCGGCATACATTAAAATTATTCCAAGCTCCCGGGGCCACACAAATGCAGTTACAGGGCGTGATCGACGCTGCAGTGAAGGAAGTAGGACAGATTCTGCTGGGCAAGGAAGCACAAATACGGCTCGCACTGTGCTGCCTGTTTGCCCGCGGCCACCTATTGATCGAGGATCTTCCCGGCATGGGGAAGACCACGCTGTCGCATGCGCTCGCCGCCGTGCTCGGACTGTCCTGGAAACGGGTCCAGTTCACCAGCGACCTGTTGCCGGCGGACATCCTCGGCGTCTCGGTGTTCGATGCCGCCGATGGCCATTTCACATTCCACCCTGGCCCTATCTTCACGCAATTGCTGCTCGCCGATGAAATCAACCGCACCACACCGCGCACGCAAAGCGCGCTGCTGGAAGCCATGGCGGAAGGGCAGGTCACCGTGGAAGGGGAGACGCGCGCTCTGCCACAGCCGTTTTTCGTTATCGCCACGCAGAACCCGGTGCACCAGTCGGGCACCTATCCATTGCCGGAATCCCAGCTGGACCGCTTCCTCATGCGCCTGGAACTCGGGTATCCGCATCCGAAAGCGGAGCGGCAGATGTTCGAGCGCCGGCACAGCGCCGCGCTGGAAATCAAGAATCCCCGCCAGTGTATCGATCTGAACCAGCTGGAAGCGATTCGCGTCGCGGTCAGCCAGGTGCACGCATCCGACAACCTGCTCGACTACCTGCAGCGGCTGGTCGCCTACACGCGACAGTCCGCTGAGTTCGAAGTCGGCCTCTCTCCACGCGGCGCACTGGCACTGCTGGACTGCGCCAAAACCTGGGCGGCGATGCATAATCGCGGTCATGTCGTGCCGGAAGACATCCAACTGGTGCTGCCCGCAGTGGCCGCGCATCGCCTGGTGCCGAGCGGCGATTATGCCGGCGACGGCGATGCGCTGGTCGAACTGTTGTTGCGCGGTGTGGATGTCATAGGGTCCTGAGTCGGCTTCTGGTGGCGACGCGCACACCTGCAACAAAGATGCCCCGCAGGGGTATTGGCAATCGCGTGCGCGCGCGCTTTCAGGCGTGGGTCAACCGCCGCATCCCCGCAGCCCGCGAGGTCACGCTGGACCAGCGCCGCATATTCATATTCCCGAGCCGCGCCGGGCTCTTCTTTGGCTGCACCCTGCTGGTGATGCTGATCGCTTCGATCAACTTCGAAAACAACCTGAGCTACGCACTGACCTTTCTTCTGGCAACGCTGTTCATCGTGGCAACGCTGCATACCTACGCGAATCTGTCGGGCCTGACCATACGTGCGTTGCGTGCACAAGCTGCATTTCCAGGACAGCAGACCGAATTTCACCTGATGCTGGAACGCGGCAAACAACGCGATCACTACGGGCTATTCCTCAAGTGGCCGACAAGTTCTGAGGCCCTGGTGAACCTGGTCGCGCAGGACAGCATCAAGGTGCAACTGCATATGGCGGTGGACAAGCGGGGGTGGTTCCACCCCGGCCGCCTGCTACTGGAATCCACCTACCCGTTGGGCCTGCTGCGCTGCTGGACCTGGATCGATCTCGACCTGTATGCACTGGTGTATCCGCGTCCGCTGGCTTCGGCGGAACTGCCGGGCCTCTCGACGGTAACGCCTGATCTTGCGGCGGCGCAGGTGGCGGGTAACGACGATTTTTACGGTTTTCGTGATTATCGCAAGGGAGACTCGCCGCGGCAGGTGCACTGGAAGGGGCTGGCCAAGGGACAGGGACTGCAGACCAAGCAGTACACGGCTTATGCCGACCGCAGTGTGTGGCTGGATTGGGAGCTGTTTCCCGGCCTCGGCGTGGAGCAGCGTCTGTCGCACTTGTGTTACTGGGTGCTGGAGTTCGACCTGCGCCGCGAGGAGTATGGCCTGCGCCTGCCGGGACTCGTGATCGAGCCGGGGGTAGGTGAGAAGCACCGCGAGCAGGTACTCAAGGAACTTGCACTCTACGGCAATGAGAGGCGTCACTGGTGAACCTCGTGCAGCAGGTACCGCGTAACGCACTGGTGTGGATTATTCTCTGCCTGTTCGCGCTGGTGGCGCCGCATGCCGCGCGCCTGCCGGTCTGGGTGCTGGCGGTATACGTCGTGGGTGTGGTCTGGAGATTGCAGGTGCATCGCGGCCGCTGGTCCTTCCCGGGACGCTGGGTGAAGGTCGCGATGACGGTCAGCGGCTTCATCGGTATTTACGCCAGTTATGGCACCCTGATTGGGCTCGAGCCGACGGTGGCTCTGCTACTCACCGCATTTGCGCTCAAGTTCATCGAGTTGTCCCAGCGCAAGGACGCTTATGTACTCCTGTTCCTGGGCTATTTTATCTGCATCACCGAATTCCTGTTCAGCCAGGATCTCCTGATCACGTTGTACTCGGTGTTGACGGTCGTGCTCGTCACGACCGCGCTGGTGGCGTTGCACCAGCCTGCGCAGCACCAGTTCAATCGGGGCTCAATCCGCATCGCCGGCGTGATGCTGCTGCAGGCCATGCCGCTGATGGTGGTGATGTTTTTTGTGTTCCCGCGCTTTGGGCCGCTGTGGACCGTGCCAATCAAGACTCATACCGCCAAGACCGGAATGAGCGACTTCATGAAGCCCGGGGATGTTGCCAGCCTGAGCCAGTCGGCGGATGTCGCGTTCCGGGTCAAGTTCGAGGGCGAGATTCCACCGAAGTCTGCGCTGTACTGGCGGGGGCTGGTATTCAGTCGCATGGAACAGGGTGTGTGGTCAGCTCTCGGCTATTACGATGTGCCCATCGCGGAACAGCGCCCCCCTCAGGTTGCCACGCAGGGAACGCCACTGCGGTATAGCATTATCATGGCGCCGACGCAGCAGAACTGGTTGTACGCCCTCCATTACGCGCAGTCGAGTTCACCGGGGGTGATGCAGGCACACGATTTCCGCTTGTTCTCGCCTGGGCCTCTGGAGTCCGAGTACAAGTACAACGTCACGTCCTGGACGACGGTACCGGTCGAAAAGCAGCTGTCGGCGTGGCGTCGCAAGATCGAAACGAAACTGCCGCCGGAGGGCAATCCTCGAACCCGCGAACTTGCGCTTAAGCTGAGAGCCACTGCGAGCAGCGATGCAGATTTTGTCGATCTGGTCTTGCAGACGTTCACCCGCGAGCCGTATGTCTACACGCTGCGACCGGGTGCGCTGCGCCAGCCTCACCAGATCGACCAGTTCATGTTCCAGACCCGCCGTGGCTTTTGTGAGCACTACGCCTCTGCGTTTGTCTACATGATGCGCGCTGCGGGTATACCGGCGAGGGTGATCGCAGGCTACCAGGGCGGAGAAATCAACCCGGTCAATAAAACGGTGATCGTGCACCAGTTCGATGCGCATGCCTGGGCGGAGGTGTGGCTTGCGGATATCGGCTGGAAACGGGTGGACCCCACAGCAGCGATCTCGCCGCTGCGTATTGAGCACGGGTTAGAGGAGGCCATGGCGGCCGAAGGGAGTTTTCTGGCGGCGACGCCACTCTCGCCGCTGCGTTACCGCAGCGTGCCGTTGCTCAATCAGCTGCGCCTTCGTTACGACGCGCTGACCTACCAGTGGCAGAGTTGGGTTGTGAACTTCGACAGCGCGCAACAGTTTGAGCTCCTGCAAAGTACCTTCGGCGAAATCAGTGTGCGCTTGTTCGCCACGCTGTTGCTGGGGAGCTGGGCACTGGTGCTGGTGCCCGTTGCCATCGCGCTGTTTCGCAGACGCGAGACCAATCCGGTGAGTCCGCTGGAACAGCACTACCGGATTTTCTGCGACCGTATGGCTCGCATCGGGCTGCAGCGCGCGCCGGGGGAAACGCCGAGCTATTTTGCCCAGCGCGCGGCGGAGGCAGTACCCGGGTATGCAGAACAGCTGTTGCGCATCACTGGTTTGTACAACACGCTCGCTTACGCCGAGGCCGGATTAAACGGCTCGACACGCGCCACTGAGCTGCGCACGTTCATACGCACGGTTTCCGCATTCAGGCCTGATCGGCGTCGCGGCCAAGTGCAGGAAACGGTCATCCTGTAGTGGCGCCGTTCAGGGCGTCTGCCATGCCCGCACCGCGGATCAGGCCCGTAACTCCTGGATTTCCAGCGCGGCAATCCGGGCGCCTTTCTCGGCGCTCTCCTGAAACTGCGCAATCTGGTCAAAATTCAGGTAGCGGTAGATGTCATCCGCCATCGAATCGATGTTGCGTGCATACTCCATGTATTCTGCGGGTGTCGGCAGCCTGCCCAGAATAGCGCCTACCGATGCCAGTTCCGCCGAGGTCAGGTAGACGTTCGCGCCATCGCCGAGGCGGTTGGGGAAATTGCGGGTGGACGTCGAGAGCACGGTCGAATTTGCCGCAACACGCGCCTGGTTACCCATGCAGAGCGAACAACCGGGCATTTCGGTGCGCGCGCCGGCGGCGCCGAAGATGTTGTAATAACCTTCCTGCATCAGCTGATATTCGTCCATCCGCGTCGGTGGCACGATCCACATGCGCGTCGATATCGTGCCCTTGTGCTGTTGCAGCAGCTTGCCAGCGGCGCGGAAATGCCCGATGTTCGTCATGCAGCTGCCGATGAACACCTCATCCACTTTGTCACCTGCCACTGCCGACAACAGCCGTGCATCGTCCGGGTCGTTGGGTGCGCAGACAATGGGTTCGGTGACCTCGGCCAGATCGATCTCGATCACCGCGGCGTATTGCGCATCGGCATCGGCCCGCAATAGACTCGGGTTCGCAAGCCATGCTTCCATACTGCGCGCACGGCGCTCCAGCGTACGCTTGTCGCCATAGCCCTCGGCGATCATGGAACGCAGCAGCACGATATTGGAGCGCAGGTACTCTGCAACGGTCTCTTCGTTCAGTTCGATGGTGCAACCTGCAGCGGAGCGTTCCGCCGACGCGTCGGACAACTCGAAGGCCTGCTCGACAGTGAGATCGCCGAGCCCCTCGATTTCCAGGATGCGCCCGGAAAAGATGTTCTTCTTGCCCTTTTTCTCCACCGTCAGCAATCCCTGTTTGATGGCGTAGTAGGGGATCGCGTGAACCAGGTCGCGCAACGTGATACCAGGTTGCATCTTCCCCTTGAAGCGCACCAGGACTGATTCCGGCATGTCCAGCGGCATCACGCCGGTGGCGGCGGCGAACGCTACCAGGCCCGAGCCGGCCGGGAAGGAGATGCCCATGGGAAAGCGTGTGTGCGAATCACCGCCGGTGCCCACTGTGTCGGGCAGTAGCATGCGATTCAACCAGGAGTGAATGATCCCGTCGCCGGGGCGCAGCGAAACACCGCCGCGAGTCATGATGAAATCCGGCAGGGTATGTTGTGTTTCTATGTCGACCGGTTTGGGATACGCCGCCGTATGGCAGAACGACTGCATGGTCAGGTCGGCGGAAAAGCCGAGGCACGCCAGGTCCTTCAATTCGTCCCGGGTCATGGGGCCGGTGGTGTCCTGTGATCCCACCGTCGTCATGCGCGGTTCGCAGTACGTGCCAGGGCGAATGCCCTCGGTGCCACAGGCCCTACCCACCATTTTCTGCGCCAGCGTAAAACCACCGCCAGTTTCGCCGGGTTGCAGCGGTTGGCGGAACAACTCGGAGGGAGACAAGCCCAGCGCTTCCCTGGCCTTGGCGGTGAGGCCGCGCCCGATGATGAGGTTGATGCGCCCCCCGGCGCGCACCTCATCCAGTAATACCTCGGATTTGAGCTGGAATGTGCTCAAAACCTCGCCCGAAGCAGACAGGATGCGGCCCTCGTAGGGCCGCACCTCGATGATATCGCCCATGCCCAGCTTCTCGACCGGTGCTTCGAACACCAGCGCACCGGCGTCTTCCATGGTGTTATAGAAGATTGGCGCCACCACACCGCCGATACAGATGCCGCCGCTTTTTTTGTTGGGCACGCCGGCGATCTCCTGGCCGAAATACCACAGGACGGAATTGGTGGCGGATTTGCGTGAGGAGCCCGTCCCGACCACATCACCCACCAGTGCAACCGGCAGGCCGCGTTCCTGAAGCGCCCGGATCTGCTGCATCGGGCCGATGACACCGTGCTCCTGCGGCACCAGGCCGTCGCGTGTCATTTTGTACATCGCCAGTGCATGCAGGGGAATATCAGGCCTGGACCAGGCATCCTGGGCGGGGGAGAGATCATCCGTGTTGGTCTCACCCGTCACCTTGAACACGGATACCTTGATCGATGCGGGAACATCCGGCTGGCTGGTGAACCATTCTGCGTCGGCCCATGACTGTAGGACCGCTTTGGCGTGCGGATTGCCCGAAGATGCGAGTTCCGCGACATCGTGGAATGCCTCGAACATCAGCAGCGTGTGCTTCAGTTCTGCGGCGGCAGCGGCGCCCAGCCCGGTATCGGCCAGCAAGTCCACGAGCGTCTCGATGTTGTAACCGCCGTGCATGTTACCGAGCAGTTTCACCGCAGCGGGCTTGTCAATCAATTTACAGGTGGTCTCGCCCTTTGCGATTGCGGACAGAAAACCCGCCTTGACGTACGCCGCCTCGTCCACGCCCGGCGGCACACGATTGCTGATCAGGTCCAGCAGAAAGGCCTCTTCACCTGCGGGAGGGGCTTTCAACAGCTCAACCAGTTCCGCCACCTGTTCGGCTTTCAGCGGTTTCGGGGGAATATTCTGCGCGGCCCGCTCAGCCACATGGACGCGATACGCTTCTAACACGGTGGAGCTCCTTCTGCATTGCCAGAGTGGCACCGGGTTGCTCCCGGCGCATGGTGGGGTGGAGGAAAATCGCGGCGCGATTATAGCCTAGCGATCAAATAAGATAAACGAATCAAGTGCTTATATCTCGCATTCAAGTGGATGATGGCGTACACTCACGGCGCATACACGCCCATCCGACACCTTTGCCGCAATGCTCGATCGCCCCGTCAAGACACCCTGCATCGGCGTGTGTTCCACCGGGATCGGCGACAGCGTCTGTCGCGGCTGCAAGCGTTTCAGCCATGAAGTCATCGACTGGAATCGATACACGCCGGCGCAAAAACTTGCGGTGGATACGCGGTTGCACGAGTTCCTCTCGCAGTGCGTCAGCAACAAACTGCGGGTTACCGATCGCGATCTGCTGCGCTGGCAGTTGGATGTACAGCAGATACGCTATTGTGCACACCACGATGAATACTGCTGGGCCTTCAGTGTCCTCAAGGCGGGTGCGGCGCAAATTCTGGATACGCGTGTTTTCGGTTTCGAACTTGATGCCAGGTACCGCGACATGACGCTGGTGGATCTGCGTGAAGCGATCGACCAGGAGTTCTATACACTCTCGGAAGCCCATTACGAACGCTACATTGCCACCCCCGACCTGTTCCGCGGGCGCGGCGAATGAAAACACTCCCCGCACTTGCTCCGGTGCAATCCTTCCTGTTGTGCCCGACACCACCGGCATGGGTGACGTGGGCAACACAGAATCCCGCGCTGCTGCTTATCGATCACGCCAACTGCGAAAAGAAGGCCGCTTCCACTGCGTTGAACCTGCTGTATCGCTATGTCGAGCACCACAAACTGTTGCACAAGCTCTCCCGCCTGGCGCGTGAGGAATTGCGTCATTTCGAGCAGGTAATCGCAATCATGCGGGCAAGGGGGGTGCTGTACTCCCAACTGACGGCATCGCGTTACGCGGGGGAACTGCGCCAGCAGGTGCGCAGTCACGAGCCCGGCCGCCTGGTGGACACTTTGCTGGTGGGAGCTATCATCGAGGCCCGCTCCTGCGAGCGCTTCGCCGCGCTGATACCGGTGCTGGACGCGGAACTGGGCGCATTCTACCGCTCGTTGTTACAGTCAGAAGCCCGACATTTCAATGACTACCTGAAGCTGGCACTCGACGTTTCGTCGCAGGCGGAGATCAGCCGGAGACTCCCGGTCCTGCTGGCCTGTGAGCAGCGGCTGATAGAAACGCCCGATGAGGAGTTCCGCTTTCACAGCGGTGTGCCGCGCGCCTGATCGGCCAGCGTGTTTACAAATTGTGTCGCCTGCAATGCCGGGTTGGCGTTACTGCGGCACGATCACAATGGAAAATCGTACAGTGTGAGTTCACGGGGTGACGCTTCGATCGCCCAGCCGCGCTCGTGCCAGTCCCCCAATACCCAGCGCTCCCCCATCGCCTCTGTGTGACGGGCCGGCCGATGCGTATGCCCGTGTATCAATCGCGTGACAGCGCTTCTGGCCATCACCCGGTCTACCTCGGTCGGTGTGACGTCCACAATATCCTCCGCCTTGTTGCTGGCCGACTCCCGGCTGAGTGCGCGCAGTTGCAGCGCAAGTCCACGGCGCTCGGTCAGGCTGCGGGCCAGCATGTCGGCCTGCCATTGCGGCAGGCGCGTGCGGTGTCGAAAGGACTGGTAGTGCCTGTCGGCGGTGCAGAGGCTGTCACCGTGCATGAGCAGCGTAGGTGTGCCGTACAGATCGATGACAGTGGATTCGGGCAGCAACCGGGCGCCGGTGCAGGCGCAGAACGCCGACCCCAGCAGGAAGTCACGATTCCCGTGCAGCAAGTAAAGCGGGGAACCACCGTCGCTGAACGACCGCAGCAAACCCATCACCTCCGTGGCGAAGCAGGTGTCGTCATCATCGCCGATCCAGGTCTCGAAGAGGTCGCCGAGGATATACAGGGCATCGCAACGGCGGTGTTGCTGCAGAAAATTTTCCAGCGCCCCGGTAAGCTCGGGGCGGCTGGGATCGAGATGAATGTCCGAGATGAAGTAAGTGCTGGACACCCCGGCGTCGGAGAGGGTTATGCGTCGACGACGAGCACGGATTCGATAATCACAGGTTCGGCAGGAACGTCCTGATGACCCTTGCGGCTGGCGGTGGGCACGGTGCGGATTTTATTCAGTACTTCCGTGCCTTCGACGACCTTTCCGAAAACGGCATAACCCCAACCCTGCGCATTCTTGCCGCTGTGGTTGAGGAAGTCGTTGTCTTTCACATTGATAAAGAATTGCGCCGTAGCCGAGTGCGGATCCGATGTGCGGGCCATGGCGATGGTGCCAAAGTTGTTTTTCAGGCCGTTGTCCGCTTCATTGTCGATCGGGCGCTCGGTGGGTTTCTGGCGCATTTCGGCGTCAAATCCGCCGCCCTGAATCATGAAGTTGTCGATTACGCGGTGGAAAATGGTGCCATCGTAAAAGCCGTCACGAGCGTAGTTCAGGAAATTGGCGACGGTCTTGGGAGCCTTCTCGGCGTCCAGTTCCAGTTTGATCTCGCCAAACGTAGTGCGAATAATGACCATGACGGTTCCTTGGGGTAGAGGTGTGGAGCCGGCCAATCATACGGACTTTTATCGCCCGGTAAAACAGCCTGCAGGCGAAAGATGCGCACAAATCCGCGCTGGTTGTGACGCCGTGCGGATTTGTCTATAAGCGCGCCGCATGTGTCGTTATAATACGCGACTTTTTCGGGCGCAGTGCAGCACATGATGGATGAGACACCGACCAGTAACTTCCTGCAATCGATTATCAGCGAAGATCTCGCCAGTGGCCGGGTCTCGACGGTGGTCACGCGGTTTCCACCCGAACCCAACGGTTACCTGCACATCGGACACGCCAAGTCCATCACGGTGAACTTTGGGCTTGCGGCAGCGAACGGCGGTCGCTGCAACCTGCGTTTCGACGATACGAACCCGGAGAAGGAATGCCAGGAATACATCGATGCGATCCAGGAAGACGTGCGCTGGCTCGGGTATCAGTGGGACGGGGATGTACGCTACGCGTCGTCCTATTTCCAGCAACTGTACGACTGGGCCGTGCATCTGGTTCGACAGGGCGACGCCTATGTCTGCGATCTCACTGCGGAGCAGGCCCGGGAGTATCGCGGCACACTGACCGCGCACGGTCGTGACAGCCCCTTCCGGCAGCGCTCCATCGCCGAGAATCTCGACCTGCTGGCGCGGATGAAAGCCGGTGAATTTGATGAAGGAGCGCGCGTGTTGCGGGCAAAGATCGACATGGGTTCTCCTAACATGAACCTGCGTGACCCGATACTTTATCGCATCCGCAAAGTCGCCCATCACCAGACCGGCAGCGACTGGGTGATCTACCCAACCTATGATTTCGCCCATGGACAGGAGGATGCGATCGAGGGGATCACCCATTCGATCTGCACGCTGGAGTTCGAGGATCACAGGCCGTTGTACGACTGGTTCCTCGACCACCTGCCGGTACCATATCGGCCGCGGCAGTTTGAATTCGCACGGCTGAATTCCAGTTATACAGTGACCAGCAAGCGCAAGTTGCGGCACTTGGTGGACGCGGGCGTGGTGGCCGGCTGGGACGATCCCCGCATGCCGACAATCTCGGGACTGCGCCGGCGCGGCTACACATCGTCGGCTATCCGCCGCTTCTGCGAGATGATCGGTACCACGCGCAGCGACGGTGTCGTGGATGTCGCCATGCTGGAGTTTGCCATCCGCGAGGACCTGAACGAGAACGCGGCGCGTGGCATGTGCGTGCTGAAACCTTTGAAAGTCGTACTCACCGATGTCCCTGCCGAGCGCTGCGAGATGCTGCGTGCCCCCGGTCACCCCAGCCGCGAAGACCTCGGTGAGCGGATTCTGCCATTCACCCGTACGCTGTACATCGATGCCGGCGATTTTCGCGAAGAAGCCAACAAGAAGTACAAGCGCCTGGTACTTGGCAAGCGGGTTCGCCTGCGTCATGCGTATGTAATCCAGGCGGACGAGGTCATACGCGATGCGCGGGGCGATATCACCGAAATCCACGCCCACACCCTGCCGGGCACGCTCGGGGAAGATCCCGCTGACGGCATCAAACCCAAAGGTGTCATCCACTGGGTCTCTGCATCCGAGGGCCGGCAGGCGCAGGTCCGGCTCTATGATCGCCTGTTCACACACGAAGCGCCGGATAAGGGTGACAACGGTTTTATGGAGCTTATCAATCCCGATTCGCTTACCGTCGTCGAACAGGCGTGGATTGAGCCGGCTTTGGCCCAGGCGCTCCCGGAGGCGCATTTCCAGTTTGAGCGCGAAGGTTACTTCGTCGCCGACCGCCACGATCATCACCCGGAACGGCCGGTATTCAACCGGACGATCGGGCTGCGCGACAGCTGGCACGATGAGTAAGGACACCGGCATGAGCCTCAGCCTGTACAACACGTTCAGCGCCCGCAAGGAGGTGTTTGAGTCCCTCGTGCCCGACACTGTGACGATGTATGTGTGCGGTCCCACGGTCTATAACCTGGCCCACATCGGCAACGCGCGCCCGGTTGTGGTGTTTGACACGTTGTTCCGCCTGCTGCAAACACAGTTCAATCGGGTGATCTACGCACGCAATATTACCGACATCGACGACAAGATCATCGCTGCTGCGCGCGCGAGCGATCGCAGCATCGAGTCCGTCACTACAGAGTTCACCGCAAAATACCGCGAGGATATGGCGCAGCTGAATACCCTGCCGCCGACGCTGGAGCCCCACGCGACCCACAATATCGACGCCATGCTGGCGCTCACGCAGACCCTGGTGGACAAGGGCCACGCGTACGAATCCAGCGGGCATGTGTTGTTTGCGGTGCAGTCGATGGCCGATTACGGCAAGCTGTCCAGGCGTTCGCTGGACGACATGCTGGCCGGCGCGCGCGTCGAGGTTGCGGATTACAAGCGCCATCCGGGGGATTTTGTCCTGTGGAAACCTGCCGCGGATGACGAACCGGGCTGGGACAGTCCCTGGGGCCGCGGCCGTCCAGGTTGGCACCTGGAATGTTCAGCCATGATCCGCGCACATCTCGGCGAAACCATTGATATTCACGGGGGAGGGCGCGACCTGATTTTTCCCCATCACGAAAACGAGATTGCGCAGAGCCGCTGTGCCCACGGCGGCGAGTACGTGCGCTACTGGATGCACAATGCCTACCTCGATATCGACGGCGAGAAGATGTCCAAATCGCTGGGGAACTTCCGCACTGTGCGCGACCTGTTGCAGCGTTATCGCGGGGAAGTACTGCGCTTCGCGTTACTGTCCGCGCACTATCGTTCCCCGCTGAATTTCTCTGCCGACCTGCTGGATCAGGCGCAGGCGACATTGGACAGCCTTTACAACACTCTCCGGGACGTACAGGACATCGACGCGGGCACAGCGCCGACGCTCAGAGACGAGCCGTTCTATCGTGCCCTGAATGACGACTTGAACACGCCGGTTGCCATTGCCGAGATACATGCCCTGGCTCGGGAGTTGCACAAGGCTGGTAATGCGGCCAAGGCGGACATCAAGAGCCGTATCCTGGCAGCTGGCCGACTGCTGGGAATCCTCCAGCACAACCCCGACGAATGGCTTCAGGGTATGATCTCGCCCGGGGGTATCGGCGCGGCGGATATCGAGGTGTTGATCGCGCAGCGGCAGCAGGCCAAGCTGTCGCGAGACTACGCACGCGCCGACCGGATTCGCGAAGACCTGCTCGCACAGGGTGTGGTGCTGGAGGATAGTCGCGAGGGTACCCGGTGGAAACGCAAATCTGACCAGGGGTGACGCACCCTCACGCCATACGGTTTGATGCGGCGTATCACCCCAGGCTCTTTTCCGCAGATTCCACGCATTGCATGATCAGGGTGTTGATCGTCATCGGCCCGACTCCGCCGGGAACCGGCGTATAAGCCGACACCTTATCGTCCAGTGCGGACAATTCGACATCGCCCACGCCGCCAGGATGGTAGCCGGCATCGACCACGATGGCGCCTTCCTTGATCCAGGCTGCCCGGATGAACTCCGGTTTGCCCACCGCACCGACCACGATATCTGCCTGGGCGATGAGGGCCGGGAGATCGCGGGTCCGCGAATGGCAGATGGTGACGGTTGCATTTTTCTGCAACAGCATCATAGCCATAGGCTTGCCGAGGATGGGACTGCGTCCGACCACCACCGCGTGCCGCCCTTCGATTTCAATATCGTAGTGCTGCAGGATGCGCATGATGCCCTGCGGGGTGGCACAGCCATAGGCGTGCTCCCCCATGGCCATACGACCAAAACCCAGACAGGTCACACCATCCACATCCTTGGCGAGCGCAATAGCGTCGAAGCAGACCCGCTCGTCGATCTGCGGCGGGACCGGGTGCTGCAGCAGGATGCCGTGTACAGCAGGGTTCTGATTCAGTTCGTCAATCTTTGCCAGCAGCTGTGCCGTACTGGTCGAAGCGGGAAGCTCCACGGCCAGTGATTCCATCCCGACGCGGCGGCAGGCGTTACCTTTCATCTTTACATAGGTCGCCGATGCCGGATCATCGCCCACCAGGATGGTGGCGAGTATGGGCGGCTTGCCTCCGGCTTTGGCCTTCAACAATTCAACCCGCGCGAGGAGTTCGGCTTCAGAGTGCGCGGCGAGGGATTTTCCATCCAGGATGCGTGCGGGCATGAGGGAACCTATTCGTAGTGGGGGTGTTCTGCCTTGGAGCGATGACGACCCTGCGAGAACCGCACCATCCGTCAGTGGGGCGCCGCAGTGGGGCGTATTGTCCCATGAGTGCTGGTACAAGTGAACGACCGGGATTGACGCGGGCGCCTGGTCGCAGGAATTCCCGGCGTTGACGCTTCCGGGGGTGCTGAGTATCATGGCGCCCCCAGTCGCCAGCACCTGGCGTCAGGGGTGGAGTTTACCTGTCGGGGTATAGCGCAGTCTGGTAGCGCGCCT
>CAYWWD010000004.1:0-94277 GCA_964461965.1 uncultured Halioglobus sp.
CAACTTCGTGCGCGAGGTGATACCGGAGCGTCGCATGCACGCCAAGGGCTCGGGCGCCTTCGGCACCTTCACCGTCACCCACGACATCAGCAAGTACACCCGCGCCGCGCTCTTCTCGAAAGTGGGCAAGCAGACCGAGATGTTTGCCCGCTTCACCACGGTGGCCGGCGAGCGCGGCGCGGCCGACGCCGAGCGCGACATCCGCGGCTTTGCCCTCAAGTTCTACACCGAAGAGGGCAACTGGGACATGGTGGGCAACAACACGCCGGTGTTCTTCATCCGCGACCCGCGGCAGTTCCCGGACCTGAACAAGGCCGTCAAGCGTGACCCGCGCACCAATCTGCGCTCGGCCTGCCACAACTGGGACTACTGGACGCTGCTGCCCGAAGCCCTGCACCAGATCACCATCGTCATGAGCGAGCGCGGCATTCCCGCCAGCTACCGCCACATGCACGGCTTTGGCTCGCACACCTACAGTTTCTGGAACGCAGCCGGAGAACGCTTCTGGGTCAAGTTTCACTTCAAGACGCAACAGGGCATCAAGAACCTGACTGACGCCGAGGCCGAGGCGCTGATCGGCAAGGACCGGGAGAGCCACCAGCGCGACCTGTTTGACGCCATCGAGCGCGGCGACTTCCCCAAGTGGACGATGTACGTGCAGGTCATGCCCGAGGCGGATGCCGAAAAGGTGGCCTACCACCCCTTCGACCTGACCAAGGTCTGGCCACACGCCGACTACCCGCTGATCGAAGTGGGTGAGTTCGCCCTCAACAAAAACCCCGAGAACTTCTTTGCCGACGTCGAGCAAAGCGCTTTTGCGCCGAACAACCTGGTACCCGGCATTGGCGTCAGTCCCGACAAGATGCTGCAGGCGCGCCTCTTCAACTACGCCGACGCGCAGCGCTACCGCCTGGGCGTGAACCACCAGCAGATTCCGGTCAACGCGGCGCGCTGCCCGGTGCACAGCAACCAGCGCGACGGCCAGGGCCGCGTCGACGGCAACTATGGCGGCGCGCTGCACTACGAGCCCAACAGCTTCGGCCAGTGGCAGGCGCAGCCCGAATTTGCCGAGCCGCCGCTCAAGATCAACGGCGACGCGGCGAATTGGAGCGCGCACCAGGACGACGCCAACTATTTCAAGCAACCCGGTGACCTGTTCCGCCTGATGACCGACGCGCAGAAGCAGACGCTGTTCGGCAACACCGGTCGCGGCATGGGCGACGCCCCGGAGTTCGTGAAGTTCCGCCACATCCGCAACTGCCACGCAGCTGATCCGGCCTACGGCGCCGGCGTGGCCAAGGCGCTGGGGCTGGACTTGGCGAAGGCGCTGGCGTCGAAGAAGGACGATCCCATGTACGGCAACCCGCAGGTGGCGCTTCCGGCCTGAAACCCGGCGCGGTAGTGGCATGTGACTGGCGCTGGCGCTCCCCGGTACAGCCTGGGCAGGCACTGCGCGCTGTACTATAACGCTGCCAGCAGCGCGCGGATAAACGCAGCGGCCGCGGCGTCCAGCGACTTCCGCTCGGCATTTGCAGGCAGCGCGTCAAGTGTGGCGGCCGTGCTTGCGTGGTGCGCCTTCAGCGCGAACTGATAGCGCGTGTGGAAAGCGCGCAGGCGACTCACGGTCACGCCCTGGCGCAGCAAGTGCTTCCACTCGTGATAGGCACAGGCGCGGCGTACAAAGCGCTCGCGCAGGCCCGGATCGGCGAGGCGCCCGTCATCCGCCAGCGGCAGCAGTGGGTCCAGCCGCGCGAGCGCTGCGGCGAACATGCCCGGCTGGTCCGCGGCGAGGAGCTCTCCGTGCTGCGAGTAGCGCTTGACGCGCCCGTCGCCGCAACTGGGGCTGCCCTTCACCAGTATGTAGCCGCACAACGCAGGATGTTGTTCCAGCACCCGCTCTGCGTATGCGCACAGCGGATCGGTGTAGTCGTTGAGGTGCGTCTGCACATCGAGCACGCGCACGGCCTGCGCGCTGCCGACCAGATGGATGGGCGGGCGGGGCACGCCGAGCCCGATGCCGGCTTCGGGGCAGAACGCGCGGGTGTCGAAGCGCGCGCAGAGGTCGCGCACAGCGCTGTTGGCTTCGTTGGTTTCGCCGTTGTAGCGCACGGCATGGCCCGCCAGGCAGGCGCCGATGCCGAGCAGCGGCCGCTCCGTGAGCGGAGTTACGTCCGCCATACCCTTCTCCCTCGCTGCGAGCACGGTAACCCTGAACCGTGGCAGCGGCAAGCGCGCGATGTGTTTTCAGGCAGGTGGCTTGAATAATATTCCCGATTCTGACAACCTCCAGCGATGCAATCGTGATCGGAATTCCCGTCATGCGGCGCCTGCCTGCCCTCGTCCTGTTCCTGTCCGTTTCGCTCGCACTCGCCGCCGCGACACCCGCGCCGGACCGTGCAGCCGGGTTCTTCTATGGCGTCATTACCTCGAGCGGCAAACCGGTCAAGGGTGCTATGGTGAGTTTTATCCACGGCGAGCCGAAACACTCGCTCAGCGTTTTCGCCGATGAGCAGGGACGTTTCCTCTCGCCGCCGCTGCCCGCTCCCGATGGCTACACCCTCCGTGTGCGCCGCGCGGGCTGGCAGGATGTGATCCTGGAGCATCAGGCGCCGGCGCCCGCGGGACGCTGGATACCCGTCGAGATGGCGCGCATTGCAGATCCGGCTCAGATGATCCAGCAATTACCCAGCAACTACTGGATGCACCTGGTGCTGGAAGAGTTCGACCAGCGCGAGCACCTGCTGGAATTCAAGATGCAGTGCACCTACTGCCACCAGCAGGGTTCGCCGCTGACTTCGCGCCGGCAGTTCACCCGCGAGCAGTGGGCCGATGTCATCTACAAAATGGGCCGGCGCGGCGCCATCATCAGCGACAGCCTGCGCGCTGTTCTGCCGGACCGCTATCTGGCGGCCTATGCGCCGGAGAACGTGTTAAAAAAACTGCCGGCCTACGACGGTGAGGACGGGCCGCTGCCAGTGCCTTCCGGCGAGGTGCGCCGCGCGGTGATCGAGGAGTGGGAACTTGGCGGTCCCACCTCCGGCCAGCACGATCTCATGGTCTACCACCCGGACGGCTCGATCTGGACCGTGGATGGTCCGATGGACACGCTGCACAAAATCAGCTTCGACCGGAATCCCGACGGTGAACGCAGGAGCTTTCCCATCCCGCGCGGCGACCGCAAGCCGGGCGGCGTGTACTGGAAGATGGACAAGGGCCAGAGCGACGGCAAGGGCGTGGACACCTACCTCGCGCCGCACTCGCTGCAGACCGGCCCGGACGGCGTCATCTGGCTGACGCTGGCCTCGGGCAACCAGTTGGCGGGCTTCAATCCGGCGACCGAGAGCTGGGACATCGTCGATCTCGAAGCAGGCATCAACCCCCACACGCTGCGCTTCGATCAACGCGGCCGCCTGTGGTACACCGTCACGGCGACCAACCATGTCGGCATGTTCGACCCGAAGACGCGGGAGCAGGTGTTCATCCGGCTCACGTTCCCCGATTTCACCACGCGCGTGATCACCTGGTTCACGCCGCTGTTCCTCGAGCACGCCGACCTGCTCGAACTGGAAGACCGCTCGGCGCGGATGGACGGGGTCACCATGCCCATGCCCTACGGCATCGACATCAGCCCCCTCGACGGCAGTATCTGGTACAGCCAGCTCAATATGAGTCATATCGGCCGCATCGATCCCGACACCTTCGAGGTGACACCGGTGCCCACACCCTTCGTGACACCGCGCCGGCTGCGCTTTGATTCGAAAGGCAACCTGTGGGTGCCGAGCTACGCCGAGGGCACCATCAACCGCTTCGATACCAAGGCAATGCAATGGAAAGAGAGCCTTGCGATCCCGGTGGAACCGCTGGGCAGCGAAGTGCCGTACGCGGTATTCGTGGAGCCGAAGAGCGATCACCTGTGGATCACCGGCACGCAGAGCGACAGTCTCATCCGCTACGCACCCGAGAGCGGCGAGTGGACGATCTACCCGCTACCCACGCTCGTGACGTACACGCGCGAGATCGACATGGACGCCGGGGGCAATGTGTGGACGTCGCACTCCAGCAGTCCGGCCTGGCATGTGGAAGGCGGCATTCCCAAAGTGACACGCCTGAATCCCACGGGCGCGCCGGGAATCGATGCGTCCGGACTGTTCGACGGCATGCGCCCGGCGCACGTTGCGAGCAAGGAGCCGGCGGCCGGGCCGACAGCGCCCTGGCCAGCGCGATAACTGCCATCGCATGCACAAGATGCTGTCACTCACTGTGGGCCTGTGCGCGGTAGTCGCGGCCTGGGCGCAGGACCACCAGGGCGGCTGGCCGGTGTGGGGCGGCGACGCCGCGGGCACACGCTTCTCGCCACTGCGTGACATCACGCGCGAAAATGTGGGGCAGTTGCGCGTCGCCTGGGAGTATCACACCGGCGATTCCTCGGAATTGAAAGCCGGTTCGCCGCCGAGTTCCTTCCTTGCCACTCCCGTGCTGCACGACAATACCCTGTTTTTCTGCTCTGGCCAGAGCCGCGCCTTCGCGGTGGATGCGGAAACCGGGCAGGAGCGCTGGGTGTTCGACAGTCATGCCCGCTCCAGCCGGCAGTGGACCGCCAAATGCCGCGGTGTCGCGCTATGGCAGGACAACGCGCCCGGTGCGCGCAACAGGACGGGTACGGCATCGCAGGCAGGCGACGCCGCTCCCTGCCGGACACGCGTGTTCATGGGTACGCTGGACGGCAGGCTTCTGGCCATCGATGCCGAGACGGGCAAGGCCTGCGAGGATTTCGGCGAGCACGGCGCGATCGACCTGCATCAGGGCCTCGGCGCGGTGCCCCGGGATGAAATGGCGATGACCTCGCCGCCGCTGGTGATCAATGACCTCGTGGTGCAGGGTGCGATGGTCATGGACAACCAGCGCGTCAATGCGCCCGGCGGCGTGATCCGC
This sequence comes from uncultured Halioglobus sp., assembly GCA_964461965.1. Lineage (GTDB taxonomy): Bacteria > Pseudomonadota > Gammaproteobacteria > Pseudomonadales > Halieaceae > Marimicrobium. Next base: position 4,933 of record CAYWWD010000004.1, read on the forward strand.
GCCTGGGATGCGCGCACCGGCGCGCTGCGCTGGGCCTTCGACCCGGTGCCGCCCGGCGCCCCGGCACCGGCGGCGCTGGGTGCGCCCGCCGCGCAGCGCTATCACTTTGGCACGCCGAACTCCTGGGGCATTGCGGCGGCGGATGTACAGCGCAACCTGGTGTTCCTGCCCTTCGGCAGCCCGGGCATCGATTTCATAGGCGGCCACCGCCGGCAACACGGCTTCGACCTGGGGTACTACGCCAATTCCGTGGTTGCGCTGAATGCGCTCACCGGTGAGGTAGTGTGGCAATTCCAGGCCGTGCACCACGACTTGTGGGATTACGATCTCGCGGCGCAGCCCGTGCTGCTCGATCTCGACATTGACGGCACGGTGATTCCCGCGCTGGTGCAGGTCACCAAGATGGGACACGTGTTTATCCTGAACCGCGAAACCGGCGAGCCCGTCTATCCGGTGGAGGAAAGACCGGTGCCGCAGACCACGATCCCCGGCGAATACACCTCACCGACGCAGCCCTTCCCGACGTTTCCGCAGCCGCTGCACCCGTACGGTATCTCCCCGGATGACGCCTGGGGGCTGACGTTTTACGATCGGCAGGCGTGCCGCGACAAGATCGTGGCGGCCGACTACCGCGGCATGTTCACGCCGCCGGCACTGGGCCATCCGATGCTCGAATATCCCGGTGTGGCCGGCGGCCAGAACTGGGGCGGACTGGCCTTCGACCGCAACACCCGCTCCCTCATCCTGCCGCAGAACTATGTGGTGACCTACAACCGCCTGCTGCCGCGCGAGCAGGTGCCTCCGCGCCTGCTCGACTCGCGTGTCGATGACTACTCGCCCGACTACGGCTCACCGTATGTGGTCAAGCACGAAGTGCTGCTCTCACCGTTCGGCCTCCCCTGTGTCGCGCCGCCCTGGGGCAGCCTGCTGTCCGTCAGCCTGGACAGCGGGAAGATCAGCTGGGAGGTGCCCTTCGGCACGCCGCGCGATATGGTTTCGGCGCTGTCCTGGTTTCCATTTTTCCCCACCATGGGCCTGCCCAGCGCGGGCGGGCCCATCGTGACTGACAGCGGCCTCGTGTTCATCGGCGCCGCACTCGACAATTACCTGCGCGCCTTCGACACACGCGACGGCACTGAACTGTGGCGCCACCGCCTGCCCGCCGGCGGCCAGGCAACGCCGATGACCTATCGCGGCGCAAACAGCGGCCGCCAGTTCGTGGTGATCGCCGCCGGCGGACACGCCACGATGCGCACCACGCTCGGAGACACGCTGGTGGCGTTCAGTCTCCCTGGGGAAACTGAACACTGATGAATTCCACGGCGCAGGCGCCGATGAGGTGACACGATGCAGCAACACGAACAATTCCGGCAAGAGACGCGCGCCTGGCTCAAGGAGAACTGTCCGCCGCTCATGCGCACGCCTGCAACCTCCGATGACGACATCTGCTGGGGTGGCCGCAAGGCTGTCTTCCAGAGCGAGGACCAGCGCCTGTGGCTTGCGCGCATGGCGGAGAAGGGCTGGACCGTGCCGGAGTGGCCGCGCGAGTACGGCGGCGCCGGCCTGGGCCGCGCCGAATGCCGGATACTGGCGCAGGAAATGGCGACGCTGGGCTGCCGTTCGCCGCTCGCGAGCCTCGGCATCATCATGCTGGCGCCCGCGCTGTTCAAGTTCGCGAGCGAAGAGCAGAAGCGCGAACACCTGCCGAAGATCGCGCGCGGCGACATCCGCTGGTGCCAGGGCTACAGCGAGCCTGGCGCCGGCTCGGACCTCGCCAGCCTGCAGACCTCGGCGGTCGATGCAGGCGACCACTTTCTCGTGAACGGCGCGAAGATCTGGACCTCGCACGCCAACCTGGCCGACTGGATCTTCTGTCTGGTGCGCACCGACCCTAAAGCGCCCAAGCGGGACGGCATCAGCTTCCTGCTGTTCGATATGGCGTCGGAGGGCGTCAGCACGGCGCCCATCCGGTTGCTGAGCGGCGCCTCGCCCTTCTGCCAGACGTTCTTCGACAATGTAAAAGTCCCGAAGCGCAATCTGGTTGGGGAGTTGCACAAGGGGTGGACCGTCGCCAAGCACCTGCTGCAGCACGAACGCACGATGGCGGCTGCGATGGGCAGCGGGCCGCGCAAGACCCAGCCGCTCGAGCAGCGCGCACTGCATGCCCTCGGCGCGGTGGACGGCCGGCTGGCCGACCCCGTGCTGCGGCACAAGCTGGCGCGCTTCCAGGTGCGCGAGCAGGCGTTCGCGCTGACCATGCAGCGCGTGGGCGATGAGATGAAAGCGGGCGCGGACCCGGGCCCGGCATCCTCGTTGCTCAAGTACTACGGCTCGGAGCTGAACAAGGAGCGCCATGAATTGACGCTGGCGCTGTGCGGCATGGACAGCCTGGGCTGGGAGGGCGGCGAGTTCGATGACGGCCGCGTGGCGCGCACCTGGTTGCGCAGCAAGGCCAACTCCATCGAGGGCGGCACTTCCGAGATCCAGCTGAACATCATTGCCAAACGGGTGCTCGGCCTGCCGGATCCGGCCTGAGTGTTGCACTGCGACCGCAGTGCCAGCACTGGACACGTCAACATTCAACGCAATCATGGGAAAGCGGAATGCCACTGGTACTAAACGAACAACAAACCCTGCTGCGCAGCACGGCGGAAACATTTTTTCAGCAGAAGGCGCCGGTCAGCGCCCTGCGGGCGCTGCGCGATACCCACGACAGCGACGGCTTCAGCCGTGACCTGTGGCGGGAGATGGCAGCGCTGGGTTGGCCCGGCGCCGCACTGCCGGAGCGCTACGCGGGGCTGGGGCTGGGGTTTGCCGAGCTCGGCGTGGTGCTGCAGGCCAGCGGCCGCACGCTGGTGGCGAGCCCGCTGTTCGCCAGTGTGGTGCTGGCCTCCAGCGCCATTCTGCTCGGCGGCAGCGAGGCGCAGAAATCCGCGCTGCTGCCGCGCATCGGCAGCGGCGAACTGCTGGCGACGCTGGCGCTGGAAGAAGGTGCGCACCACAACCCCGCCTTCATAGCCACATCCGCCGCGCCGCACGGCGACGGCTATCGGCTGAACGGGTGCAAGATGCACGTGGTCGACGGTCACGTCGCCGGGCTGTTCATCGTCGTCGCGCGCACGGCGGGCGAACCCGGCGATGCGCACGGTATCTCGCTGTTCCTGGTCGATGGCCGCGCGCGCGGTGTTTCCGTCGCGCGGCGCACCATGGTCGACAGCCGCAACATGGCCGAAGTCCGGCTGCAGGACGTCGAGGTTGCCGGCAGCAACCTGCTCGGCGAATTGCACGCGGGCTCTGCCCTGCTGACGCGGGTGCTGGATCGCGGCAACATCGCGCTCGCCGCCGAGATGCTGGGGTCGCTGCAGGCGGCGTTCGAGCGCACCCTCGACTACCTGAAACAGCGCCGTCAGTTTGACGCGCTGATCGGCAGCTTCCAGGCGCTGCAGCACCGCGCCGCGAAAATGTTCTGCGAGATCGAGCTGTCGAAATCAGTGGTGCTGAAAGCGCTGCAGGCGATCGATGAGGATGCCGGGAATATCTCGCTCATGGCCAGTCTCGCCAAGGTGCAGGTGAGTGAAACCTTCCGCCTGGTGAGCGACGAGGCCATACAGATGTTCGGCGGTATCGGCATGACCGACGAAGAGGACATCGGCTTCTACCTCAAGCGCGCACGCGTGGCGCAGCAGCTGCTGGGCGATGAGCACTACCATGTGCAACGCTACGCGGCGCTGCGCGGGTATTGAGGCGCAAGTGCAGCCGGGTTATTTCGTGTAGTAGAGAACGATGGCTCCGGCCAGCGCGAACGCTGCGACCACATCGCCGATGACGATACGGCGTATCGCTGCGTTGTACTCGCTGGTTGAGAGCGCGAGGTAGAAAAACGGCGCGATGGAGGCAATTGCGATCAGGAAGGCCAGCGGTTGCAGCGCAGGTCTGAAGGCGGCGTAGGCAAACAGCAGGCCCAGGATGCCGAACAGTACTGCGCGGTGGCGCAGCAGTATGGCCAACTCGTTACTGCCGACGCTGATGCCGTAGAGCGATTCGAGTTTCGCGGCGCCGAGTACGCCGCTGAGCGGGATCAGGTGGATGACCGCGACGATCAGCAGCAGGGCCGTGATAAGGGTTTCCTTCATGCTCTCGCCCGTCGCTTGTTCAATTCCGCTCTGAATACAGCATTGTTTATTCCTCGCCGGACTGAAAAAACAACTTGCCGCACAAAATCCCCAGACAGCGGTATTTTGCACGGATTTCTTTTGAAGTCAGCAACGGAATTTTTGTACTATCAGTCGTGACGCGGCAGTTCGCGAGCGAGGAGAACAGCGAGCGCCCGTCACTCACCGTGAGGCGATCCGTCGCCGCACGGTGCGCAGTACACACAAGCATAAAACGGGGGGGTACGCGGTCGCATCGGGACGTCGCTCTAGTGTTTGTCGAAACGAGTGTGGCTGGCGCAGTGTTTCTTCCCCAGGATGGGCAGGAGGGGTACAGATGGTCTCTTTGCTGATTGAGTTTGCATTATTCTTTCTGGTGATTTTCGTGGTGCTGCCGGGCGTGATGATCGCGTGGATGCTGGCGCGTGAGTTCGCGCGCCAGCACCCCAAATCTGCCGACTGGCACAAGGTCGAAGCGCCGAAACTGGCAAACTGACAGCGCGTTTGTCGCTGCTGCCAGCGGGGCAGCGACAGGGTGCCACCGGCCGGGAAATTACGGCGGTGAGCCATTGAGAGATTGCAAGAGTGCGCCGGCATCCGCGCGCTCGGGAAATGTTTCTGGTGCGTTTTTCAGCAGTTCCTGCAGCGTGCTAATGGCGGCGGCCTTATCACCCCGCGCCGCCGCGATCATCGCCTGGTGATAGCGCATCGAAGGATCGCCCGGCGCACCGGAGAGTGCGCGCTCCATGGTGGCTTTTGCTGCAGCGTGATCGCCGTTTAGCGATTCGACGACGGCCAGCGTGTCGAGCAGCGCGGGCACCTCGGGTGCGGCAGCTACCGCCGTGCGGATAAACGCAAGCGCTCGCGCAGGATCCTCGCGCCGCAGGTTCCAGGCCAGGTTGTTCAGCGCGGCGATGTTGCCCGGTTCCGTATTCAATACCGCCAGGTACTGCGCCTGTGCCATCTTCTGCTTCCCGGCTGCCTGCAGATCATTGGCCAGCGTCAGCCGCACGGCGACATCCGCAGGATGGTGCTCGATCCAGCGTTCCAGACTCTGGCGCGCCGCTTGGGGTTTCCCCGCGGCTTTCTGCAGCGCGGCCAGTTCGATCAGCGCCTGGGTGGATGGCGCCTTCGCGAAAGCTGACTGCGCATAGACCAGGGCTTCGGCCGGGCGGCCCTGCAGTTGCGAGTCCAGCGCCCGCAGGCGCAGTACGTCCGGCATGTCAGGAGCCACCTCGACCAGCGTTGCCAGGTGGCGTTCGAAGGTGTCCTGGTCACCTTCCAGTCGGGCGATCTTTACCAGACCGACCAGCGAGGGTGCATGGCGGGGATTTTCCCGGGCGCCCGCGAGCAGTTCCTGTTTTGCTTTCGGCACGTTGCCGGTGTCGCTGGCTGCCATCGCCAGTAGGTAGTGGGCGTCAGCGGAGTTTGGCGTGATGTCGACCAGCTGCTGCAGGGTGGCCTGCGCTTTGTCGTACTGTTGCAGGGCCAGTTGCGCCCTGCCGGTCAGGTCCAGCACCCGCGGCGAGCGCTTTTGCAGCTCGGACAGCGTGGCGAATGTTGTTTCCACTTTCGCCGGCGCGCCGCTGGCGAGGTAGTGAGCAGCCAGGTTCAAGCGGGGCTCCAGTACGCCGGGGTGAGCGCTGATGGCCTGGTTGAGGCGTGCGACCATCGCCGGGGTGTCCTTCTCCTTCGCCGCGAGGGCGGCCAGTTGCAGCAGCGTCGTCAGATGGTCGGGATGGGCGTCGAGCACAGCCTGGTAGTAACGGCGTGCCGCAGCCGGATCGTTCGCCTCCAGCGCCATTTGCGCCAGCGCCTGGTTGGATACAGGATCGGCGGGCGCTTGCAACAGTGCCCGCTCGTACTCTCTCCTGGCGTTCTTTGGTTCGCCGGCTGCCTGGTAGATCATGCCGAGCAAATGGTAGGGCGCCAGGCTGCCGAGCGCGCGAAACTGGTAGGCCTTCGCCGACTCTATCGCGCCGGCGAAGTTTTTCGCCTGCAGCTGATCGAGCACCTGCAGCACTTCGGTCTGGGGGAAATTGTCGCGTGCAGGCGTGCCCGGCTCGGTGTCTGCTTCGGCACTGTCGCGCGGCGCGGGCGTCACCAGCGCGGCTTCCCGTCGCAGCGGTACGATCTGCCAGTCGCGCTGCAGCTGCCGGATGCGCGCGTAGAGCATCATTCCCAGGTCGGCCTGGTCGTCCAGCAGCAGGGCGTTGGCGGCGATATTCAGCGCCGCGATGTCGCCGGGGTTCTGATCCAGCGCCGGCTGCAACAGGGATTGCGCTTCATCGGCCTTGCCCTGCGACAGCAGGATGGCGGCCAGCAACTTCAGGCCCCGGCTGTCCGCAGGCGCCTGCGCCACAAACTGCCGTGCATACTCGGCGGCCGGCTCGAGGTCGTTCTCGACCAGATAGGCGCTGCCCAGGAAATACAGAGTCTGGGGGAACTGGGCTGCCGCGGGCTCCGCGAGCGTAAGCGCGGTGATGGCCTTGCGGTACTGCTGGTCCTCGAACAGCAGCACGCCGTGCGCGTAGTTGACCGTGGGGTTTCGGGGGAACTCCTTCAGCAGCTCGGTAACATCCGCCCTGGCGGCGTCGTAATCCTGCAGTTGCAGGTTGACCAGCACGCGCGAGATGCGGTAACTGGCGCTGGCCTGCGCATGGGCGACGGACTCATCCAGCGCCGCGCGCGACTCTTCCAGTTTTCCCAGCCGCGACAGGGTCTGCCCCTTGAGCCACAGGGCCTCGTCGTTCCCCGGCGCGCGCTGCAGGATAGCGTCGATCAAAACCTGCGCAGCGTGCGGCGCGTCGGTGTGCACCGCGATGGTCGCCTCGGCCAGTTGCGCCTCCAGCGATTGTGCATCGCGCGCCTTCGCCTGCGCCACCAGCTCCCGTGCCTTCTCCGGCTGCGCCTGCGACAGTGCGGCCAGGGACTGACTGGCCAGCAGGGCAGCCGCCGCCGCCGGGCTGAGCGACGCGCCATCGAGTTGCAGCACCTCGGCAAATTTGCCCTGGGCCAGCAGCGCCCGGGCCAGCGGCGGGCGGACAGCGTCAGGCTTCCACCCGAGGCGCTCCGCCCGCTGCAATTCGCCCTCTGCCTCGGCAGCATCGCCGCGTTGCAGGTGGATCTTGCCCAGCAGGGCGCGCGCTTCGCCCGAGCTGCTGTCGAGACTGAGTGCATTCTGTAACTCGATGGTGGCCGCCGGATCTTCGCCGGCGGCCAAAAACGCTTTCGCGCGCCCCAGATAATCCTCCGGGGTGTCGGGGTCGCTGCAGGCGGCGGCGAGCAGCAGGGTCACGGTGATCAGGATGGCGCGCATGCTCGCTCCTTGCAGGCTCTGGCCTGGCCCGACTCAGCGGGCACCGGTCACGAGATTCTGAAACTCCTGGTTGTTGCGCAACACCAGCCTGCCCGCAGCCGCCAGGTGGATGGGGCTGAACAGCAGTGGCACGGCGGAGGACGCCGTCACGGCGCGGGCGACCGGGAGTTCGGACAGGTCGGTGCAGATGATATCGGCGTAGCTCTGGGTGAACTGGAACCGCGTCCCCTGCGTCATCGTGGTGGCGTTGATGATGATAAATGGCCCGTTGGCGCGTTTCAGGTCGGCGAAGGTGGCGTGATTGAAAATGGTGTCATCGTAGAGCTCGGTCGCCATGTCGGCGCGCGTGTAGTAAGGCGATGCGATCCGCGGCCAGTTCATCGGGTCGAACAGCTGCTCGGTGAGTTCGCTCTGTACGGCGCGGTGCAGGCGCCGAGGAGGAGGGCGACGGCGGCCAGCACGCAGCGCGCAGGCCGCGGGGAACGTGGCGCAGTCCCATGGATGTGAGATAGCGGATGGACGGTATCCATGGATCTGCATTCCTGAGTTGTGAAATCACTGCGGTATTTTCATACTAGCGTGTCGATAGACGCTTGCCTATCGCGCAACGCTCACTCTTCCGTCAGCCGCGACTCGGCCTCGCCGGCCAGCACGTTCTTCAATATCTTCCCCGCCGCGTTGCGCGGGAGGGGGTGATGCATCACTTCCCACTGGCTCGGAATCTTGAACGCCGCGAGGCGCGCACCGCAGAACGCGTGCAGCGCCGCGAAATCCGGTTGCCAGCCGGCGGCGACGACGATGATCGCCTTCACCTCCTGGCCGATGTCCGGGTGCGGCACGCCGATCACGGCCGCTTCGAGGATGTCCGGGTGCAGCTCGAGGCAGTGTTCCACTTCCACCGGGTAGATGTTTTCCGCGTTGCGCAGGATCAGGTCGCGGGCGCGGGTGTTGATGTAGAGCAGCGCGTCCTCGAAGTGGCCGATGTCGCCAGTGCGCAGCCAGCGGCCGGGTGCGATCGCGTTCGCAGTAGCCTCGGGATTGCGCCAGTAGCCCAGCATCACGCAGGCGCCGCGCAACCAGATTTCACCCTGGCTGCCCTCAGGCAGTGGCTGGCCGTTTTCGTCCCGGATGCTGATCTCGATGGTGGGAAATACCCGTCCCACCGAATTGGGGTGTTGTTCGAGCAGCTCGCCCCAGTTGTGCGTGCCCACGCCCGAGGATTCGGTCAGCCCGTAGCCCAGCGCCATGCGCCCGCCGCTACCGGTGAACTGTCTGGTCATGCGCTGCTGCGTCGCCGCGCTGGTGGGTGCGCCACCGGAGCCGAGCCGCGTGACGCTGGAGGTGTCGTACTGGTGGAAATGCGGGTGATCCAGTACGCGCGCCGCCATGCTGCCGAGCGAAGGCCAGGTGGTGACGCGCTCCGCCTCGATCAGGCGCAGCACCTTTTCCGGGTCGAAGCGGCCGAGGGTCCACACGGTTTTCATGCCGACGGCGAGGCTGGTGATCACGCCGGTGAACAGCCCGGAGAGGTGGAAGAGAGGTGCGGAAAAGAGGCCGCAGTTGGGCAGGGAAGCGCCCGGCAGCGCAGCGCCTTCTTCCGCTTCCATGATCAGCATGCGAAAGCCGCTGAAAATCGCGGAGGTCACAAACAGGATCAGGCCGCGATGGCTCACCAGGGCGCCCTTGGCGCGACCCGTGGTGCCGCTGGTGTAGAGGATGAGCGCCGGGTCGTCCTCGGCGATGGTGCAGTCGGGCAGCGTGGGGGCGTTACCCGCCGCAGCGTCCCAGCCGCGCTCCAGCAGTGCGAAGTCGTCTTCGATACAGATCACCGGGAATGGCAGCGCATCGCCCTGGATGCGCGCCAGTCGCTTGCGGTCACCCACCAGCAGCTTCGGTTCGGCATTTTCAAGCGCGTGCAGGATCTCCTCGCGGTTCCACCAGCCATTCAGCCCGACGCAGATCGCGCCGATGCTGACGCTCGCCCAGAACGTGATGATCCACTGCGGGTGGTTGTCCGCCAGGATTGCCACCCGGTCGCCCGGCTGCACCCCGTACACAAAGCGCAGGTGGTGGGCCACTGCGCTGACCCTGGCCAGGTGCTCGCGGAAGCTGATGCGCTGCCCTTCGCAGACGATGTAGTCGTTGTCGCCGTGATTGGCGGAGTTCACCACCAACTCGCGCAGCGAGCGCTGGCGCTGCCGGAACACTTGCATAGGTTCGCCGAGCACGGTTTCCATGCCGATTTCAAACGCGCCTCCCGGCCCGGTCAGTTCCGCCTCGATCTCATTCGCAGAGCGCACGTAGTTGTTCTCCTTCGTCGGTCAGCCGCCCGGCAGGGCATCGGGGTCGCCGGGCAGTTGTAACAGTTCGATGCGCAGCCCGTCCGGGTCGGTGACGAAAACGGCTCTGCTGCCCCAGGCATCGTTGTCGATACGCGTTTCGCTCAGGCACTTGCCGCCCAGGCGCTGCACGTCGGCCATCGTCGCAGCGAGGTCTGACACCCGCAGCGAGAGGTGAGTGAGCCCGAGGCGGTTCATCGGCGCGGGCGCTGCCGCGCCCTGGTGCCCGGCGGCGGGATAGTAGAGCAGCTCGATTCGCGTGCCGTCGCGCTGCAGGTACACCGCCTGCACTTCGCCGCCTTCGATGGCCAGCATGCGTTCGACGTCGGGACCTTTCAGCTGCAGGCGCGACAGCTCCTCGAAGCCCAGCGCATCGCGGTAAAACGCGACGGCGCGCTCCAGTTCGCTCACGCAGATACCGATGTGGGAAAGTCGCTGTACGTGCATCGCGGGCTGTCCTCGCGGGTGTGTATCGTGCAAGGGATCGCGCCGGTCAGGCCACGATATCGCCCAGCTTGCGGAAGTAACTCACGGCATCGGGCGGCAGCACTGGCGGCTCCTTACCCACGGCGTAGCAGCCGAGGATCACCTCGGCGCTGCGCTCGATGATCTCCACCATGTCCGCCGCTCGGCGCAGGTTGCGGCCGGCCACGAGGATGCCGTGGTTGATCATCAGCACGGCCCATTCGTCCTGCATCGCGTTGGCCACTGCCTCGGCCAGCTCCGGCGTGCCCGGCATCAAAAACGGCACGCGCGGGATATTGCCGAAGAACGCCGCCTCGGTGGACACCGGCAGGAATGGCAGGCCGCAGTTGGCGAGGATGGTTGCATTCGGCGCGTGCGCGTGGATCACCGCGGTCGCCTGCGGTTTGGTTGCGAGGACGCGCGTGTGCATGCACCACTCGCTGGACGGCGAGCGCGCGCCGGCGACCAGGTTTTCCCCCTCGAGATTGATCCGCACCATCAGTTCGGGCCGCAGGTCACCCTTGAACAGGCGGCTGGGCGTAATCCACACCTCGTTGTCGGTGCCCGGTACGCGCACACTGATATTGCCGCCGGTCGCGGTGATGACCTGCGCCTCGTACAACTCGCGCATGATCTCGATGAGTTCTTCGCGAATATCGCCGGGGCCGATCGCAGCCGGAGCCGTCGCGCCGCCCGTCGCTCGGGCGAGCGCGCCGAGCGCGCCGAGATCGCCCGGATCGCCCGCTGCGGCGCGCGCGGCGCTGTACAGCCGCTCCATGTCGGCCTGCAGGTGTTGCAGTGTCATCGCCTTGGCGGCATCGCCCATGAATGAGAGCTCGCCGTTCATGGCGCTTTCCATCGCGTCGATCGTGCCGTGCAACATGCCGTCGAGGATTTCAGCGCGCATCTGCAGCTGCACTTCGGCAGGCAGCGGCGGCGCCCCCAGCGCGCTGCTGACCTGGCCCTGGTGCAGCCCCAGGTAGAATTCCACACCGAGGTCGTGAGCGGTGAAATGCAGCGTCACGTCCTGGTCGGCGCTGAAGGTGTTGATGACAGGGTCGTTGCACATGCGTGCGCAAAAGTCCGTCAGTATCGCGTTCAGCTTCGCGACGACCTCGGCGGGCACGGGGGTGGCGACCGCGGCTGCGGCGCCGGCCGGTGTGGCAGTCGTTGCCGTCGGTGTCTTCGCTTTCGCCGCCTTGGCGTCGCGCTGCAGGTCGGTCACCGCCGGTCCGCTCTTGCGCATCAGTTTCGCCACGTCCGCGTCGCTCAGCCGGGGTTTTTCGCCCTGCCAGCTGAACGAGGCGAGCACCTGCGGGTTCAGTACGCAGCGCGGTGTTTCCCCGCGCAGCAGTTGCAGCAGCGCGGTGGAGACGCTCTCACCCTGGTGATCCGCCACCTCGACCGTATTGCCTGCCGAGTGCGGTGTGGAAATGACGGCGGGGTGTTGCACCAGCGGGTGATCGAAGCCCGGTGGCTCTACCGCGAAGGTGTCGAGCGCCGCGCCGCCGAGGTGGCCGCTCTCCAGGGCGTCGACCAGCGCCTGCTCGTCGATCAGCGCGGCGCGCGCGGTGTTGATGAAGAAGGCGCCGGGTTTCATGCGTGCGAACTGCGCGGCGCCGAGCATGCCGGCAGTCTCCGGGGTAACGGCCGCGTGCAGGCTGACGTAATCACTGCGTCGTAGCAATGTGTCGAGGTCGGTGAGACGGCAGCCGGCCAGCGCCGCCTGCTCGGGCGTGACGAACGGATCAGCCACCAGGATCTCGACCTCAAAGCCCGCGAGACGCTTGGCCACCGCACGGCCGACCGCGCCGAGGCCCACCAGCCCAATGGTCTTGCGCCACAGCTCCCGGCCCTGCAACTGGCTGAACGCCTGCCCCATCTTGCTCATATTGCCCGCGGTGCAATCCTCGCGGCGCAGGAATTGCGTCGCCGCGGGCAGCTTGCGCGCGAGGTTGATCATGAAACCCACGGCGAGATCGGCCACCGCCACGGCGTTGCGCCCCGGCGCGAACAGCACCGGAATGCCGAAAGCGGTGCAGGCCTCGACATCCACGTTGACGGCATCGCCGCGACAGGCGGCGACCACGCGCAAATCCGGCAGTTGCCGCAGCGCATTGGCATCCACCACATCCACCTCGGTGACGAATACCTGTTTCCCCTGCAGCGCCTTCACCAGGTCGGCCCCGGTGAGCAGGCGCTTGACCTCGCGGAAGCTGGCGTACTGCACGTCCATGTGCGCGCGCAACCGCGCCAGCGACGCGGTATCGAACGAGGCCGACACCAGTGCGTGCACGGCGGCTGCGGGCGGGGTGATCGATGTGGCGGCTGGTTCCGGTTCGCGCAGCACCATCGGCAGCAGGTGATCGACGGCGACCGGCACCGTGGCGGTTTCCGCCGCCGCGCGAAAACGCGCCCATGTGGCGTACAGTGCGCCGTTCACGCCGGCCTGCGCCGCTGCGGGGGTGAAACGTCGGCGCACGGCGGTCAACGCGCGGCAGGCCGCGGCGAAGTCAGCATATTCGCCGGTGGCGACGGCGGCGCAGATCGCCGCGCCGAGGGCCGAGGTCTCGTGCGTCAGCGGCACCTCGACCTCGCGCGCGAGGATGTCCGCCAGCGCCTGGCCGAAGACCGGGCTCTGCGACAGCCCGCCGCACAACATGATGGATTGCGGTTGGGTGCCGGCCTGCACGGGGGCGAGTACCGCATCGAGCTGTTCGAGGTTGGCGCGCACGCCACAGGCGTAGCCTTCCAGAAGCGCGCGCGCAAGGTGCCGACGCGGTGCGGGATCGTCGAGGTAGGCCATATGGCCGATGCTGAGGTGGCCCATGGGCATCACCGGGGCGCGGATATTCATGACATCGGCGCCGAGCGTGGAGAGCATCCCCGCCGCGCCCGGCTCCGACTGCGCCGCTTCTGCCAGCAGTCGCAGTTCCGGCTCCGGCGCGTCGGGGAACAGCATTCTGGCCATCAGGCTGAGGGAATACCCCATGCCGCCGCCGTTGCTCTCCAGCACCCAGCCCCCGGGCACGATGTGGCAGCCGGCGAGTGATTTGCCGGCGCCGTCGTGATGCGGCGCATCCAGCACCACCTGCACCGGGGCCGTGGTGCCGGCGACGACGCCAGCTGCCCCTGGCTCGATGACGCCGGCACCGAGCAGGCTGCACTGGGTGTCGCCGCCGCCCATCGCGACGCGCACGCCCGCGTGCAAGCCGAGGTGGGCGGCCGCTTCCGCGTGCAGTTCGCCGACGGTGCTCCCCGCGTCCACCAGCGGGGGAAAGATGCCGCGCGGCAGGCCCAGTGCGTCGATATGCGCCCAGCACCATTGCCGGGGCGCCAGCGCGAACAGGCCCGTGGCGCAGGCCAGCGTGGCGTCGATGGCGCGCGCGCCGCACAGGCGCCAGGTGAGCCACTCGCCCATGCCGAACACCGTGTGTATGCGCTTGAAGTTGTCCGGCTGCTGGTTTTTCAGCCACAGCAGGCGCGCCGAGGCGTGCAGCGGCAGCGGCCAGGAGCCGGTTTCATCCAGCAGGGCCTGGCCCATTTTTTCTGCAATCTCAAAGTACTCCCCGGCCGCCCTGGCGTCGCGGTTGTCGACCGCGAGCAGGGGTTCACCCTCGCCGTCCAGCACCACGGTGCTGAACCGCATCGCCGACACGGCGATCGCCGCCACGTCGGCCGGATCGATCTGCGCCTGCGCCAGCGCGTCGTGGCAGGCCTGCCCGACCACGGCCCATACGCGGGGAAGGTCGATGTCGTAGCCGGTGCCGAAAGTGCCCGGCGCCGCGCTGAACCGCCAGCTGCCAGCGGCGCTCTGGAGCGCGCGCGAAGCCCGGTTGACCAGCACACAGCGCGCGCCGCTGCCACCGAGGTCAATCCCCATTACCCATGGTTTTTCCATCTGCTGATTCCCGGAGTGGAGGTGCGACGCGAGTGTCGGAATATTATCATCAGGCACCCGTCTTATAAACATGGCGACGGTGGAATTCCTCGTTTATACTTTTTTCACAATAACCCAGTATTCACGCTACCGGATCGCGATCGTCACGCGCATCGGCGGCGCGCGAGCGAGGCCGTTGTCATGAGCGAGCGAATCCCACTCCCGATGCCATTCGGCTGGTTCAGGGTGACTGAATCGAAGGACCTTGCAGTCGGCGAAGTGAAAACGGTGCAGTACCTGGGCAGGGAGTTCGTTGTCTTTCGCGCCGAGGATGGCACTGCCTGCGTATTCGATCCCTACTGCCCGCACCTCGGCGCGCACCTCGGCTACGGCGGTGTGGTGGAGGGCAATGCCATTCGCTGCCCCTTCCACCACTGGAAATTTGACGCTACCGGACAGTGCATCGATGTGCCCTACGCCAAGCGCATACCGGCGCGGGCGCAAATCCAGTCCTATCCCGCCTGCGAGAAAAACGGCATCGTGTTTTTCTGGCATCACCCTCACGGTGAGGCGCCCAAGTGGGAAGTGCCCGAGGTGCCGGAGTGGTGTGCGGATGGATGGATGGAACCGATCTACCACACTGCGGTTGTTCGCAGCCACCCGCAGGAGATGGCGGAAAACGTCGTGGACTCCCCGCATTTCAAGTTCGTGCACGGCACCCCGGATATTCCCGAGAAGACGTTTACCTTTGAGGGCCACATCATGCGCGCCTTTCAGGGCCTGACGTTCACGACGCCCACCGGTGAGCTGAAAGGCAGCGTCGACATCGAGTCACACGGTGGCAGCGTCGGCATCACCCGCTTCAAGGGTATCGGCGAAATGCTGATGATCATCACCGGCACGCCGGTGGACAGCGAGCACAATGAAACAGTCATTCGCTTCAGTTTCAAGATCTTGGACGGCAACCTCAAGGCCACCGAAGGACTTGCCAGGGCGTTCATCGGCGAGGTGACGCGGCAGCACAGTCAGGATGTGCCGATCTGGGAACACAAGAAATTCCAGGAGCATCCGGTGTTGTGTGACGGCGACGGCCCGATCCACCAGATCCGCAAGTACTACCAGCAGTTCTACGCACAACCTGCCTGAACCCGGCGAGGCACCATGAGCAGCGATCCCTACATCGTCATCACCGCCGACACCCACGCCGGCGCCTCCATCAATGCGTACCGCGAGTATCTGGAACCGCGCTACCGCGACGATTTCGATGCCTGGCGCGGCAGCTACAAGAACCCTGCCAAGTCACACGTCGGCAGCAAGAAGAACAAGAACTGGGATTCGGCGGAGCGCCTGGCCGACCTGCTCAGCGACGGCGTAGTAGGTGAGGTGATCTTCCCCAACACCGTACCGCCGTTCTATGACGTTGCCTTCCATACCGCGCCGCCACCGTCGCCGCAGCAGTACGAGCACCAGCTCGCGGGGATGCGCGCACACAACCGCTGGCTGGCGGAATTCTGTGCGGAAGAACCGGCGCGCCGCGCCGGCATCGGCCTGATCCACCTCAACAATATCGACGATGCGATAGTCGACGTGGAGTGGATTGCGAAGCACAACCTGCGCGGCGGCGTGCTGCTGCCGCTGCCCTCGCCGTCGGAGGTGCACCTCAAGCCGCTCAATCATCCCGACTACGACCGCCTCTGGGCGGCAATCCAGGATTGCGACCTGGTTATGAACCAGCACTCCGGCCAGGGTTCGCCCACGTATGAAGGTGGGCAGGGCTCCAAAGCGCTGTGGGCGCTGGAGATGTCGTTCTTCATCCAGCGCGGCTACTCGCATCTGATCATGGGCGGCGTGTTCGAGCGCTTTCCCAGACTACGTTATATCCTCACCGAGTCCGGCTGTGCCTGGGCGCCGAAGCTGATGCAGCAGATGGACGGCATGTACATGGCCTGGAAGGCAGGCTTCATCGGCGAGATCGACACCTCCCGGGACCCCGCATTGAAAGAGCCGCCCAGTTTTTACGCCAAACGGAACTGCTGGTACGGCGCCAGCTTCCCCTCGGTCGATGATGTGAAGGGCAGGCACACGGTGGGGGTGGACAAGGTACTGTGGGGCAACGACTACCCGCACTACGAGGGCTGCTACCCCTATTCGCGCGAGAACATGCGCTTTGCGTTTGCCGACCTCGACGAGAAGGAAGTGCGCATGATGCTCGGCGAGAACGCGGCCAAGCTGTACAACTTCGACCTGGCGGCGCTGCGCGTCCTGGCGAACGAGGTCAACATTACGCCGGCCGATGTCGCCGTGCCACTGCCGCTGGACCAGATTCCGGCCGATTCCACCTGCATTACCTTCCAGCGCGCGCGGGCGATGCAGTTCCTGGCGGCCAAGGGCTGATTGTCGAGCGGCCAGCGGCGGACACTTGTTGATTGCCGATGCCGCGTCCGGTGGCTGCCATGCGTGGAATTTACTGCGCGCCGAAGCGATAGATCACGTCGATGCCGTAGGTGCGCGGCGGTGCGTATCCCACGGTGGTGGTGCGCGCCACGCCCACTACAGGCACGCCGCCCAGGCTGTGGTCATCCTTGTCCGTGAGGTTTTTGCACCAGGCCACCACCGTGGTGCGGTCGTCCGGCAGCGCCCAGGTGACGCGGGCGTCGTAGAACGTCTCCGCGGGATTGGTGATCTCGTCGGCCACGTAGAAGCTGGGTCGGTCGAAACCGCCGTAGGTCTCGTCGCTGTAGCGCACCAGGAAGTTGGGTGTGATCGTGCCCCACTTCTCGGTGGGGATGTTGTAGTCCGCGGATAGAAAGGCGGTCCATTCCGGTGCGCGCGGCATCGGCTCGTCAGACCGGTCGATCACGATCTGGCCGCCGCCGTTGGGATCGGGTACCTCGGACAGGAACTCCTTCAGGTCCGCATCCAGATAGGCCACGCTGCCCATGAAGCGCAGGTTGTCTGTCGGCAGCAGGGTGAATTCCACCTCCACACCCTTCATCTCCGCTTTACCGGCATTCTCGATCGAAGGCAGGGGTATGCCGAAACTGGGATCGGGCCGCGTAGTGGTCAGCTGGATGTCCTTGTAGTCCTCGTAGAAGATGGCGACGTTGGTGCGCAGCATGCTGTCCAGTGCATCGACCTTGAAGCCCAACTCCAGCATGTCGACGTACTCCGGCTTGAAGTTTTCCAGGTCCATGATGCCGTCGCCGTTGAAGTCGCCGTTGCCCACCGTCACGCCGCCGGAGCGGAAGCCTGTGCTGTAGGTCAGGTAGGTCATTGCGTCGTCGAGGTGGAGTTTTTCCAGTACGTCCTCGGTGGCCAGGTACTTGATGCTGGCCATGGGGTTGACGTCATCGTCATTGCGGTCGTCTCTGGAGGTGCCAAATGCGCCGATCTCGAACGGCGCGCCGCCGGGACCGTCAGGATCGAAACCGTAGAGCCAGGATTTTACCGGAGTACCTCCCGGCTGCGAGAACGGGTGCAGGATATTTGCGGCGTAGATCGTATCCATCGCACCGAGGTAGTTGCCGTTGCCGATGCTGGGCAGGTAGACCTTCCCCTCGCGATAGTTTGTTTTACGCTCCTCCCAGGTGTAGCGGAGCCCCGCCGTCAGGATGAGGTTTTCCCGCAGGTTGTAGTCTGCCTGGCCGAATGCGGCGAACGCAGTGTTCTCGGTTTCGCGCTCCGTCAGGTTGGAGCGGGCGAGCATCATGTTGTTCGGGATAGTGGTCGTCTCCACGTAACCCGCGAAATCCTGCAGCCAGTCGTCGTTGGTCTCCTCGTAGAAGGCGAAGGTGCCCAGCGTGTAATTGAGGCGGGCATCAAACGCGTTGCCGATGAACTGGAACTCCTGCGAGTACTGGTCGGTTTCGTTGTTTTCCGGCGCGAGGCGGCCGATGATCACCGCGTCCATGCCGTCGAGATCCTCGTCGGCTTTTTGTTCCGTGTTGCGGTAGGCGGTGATACTTTTCAGCTCCAGCGTGTCGTTGATCTCCCACGCGACGGTGTTGGACGCCATGGCGACGTCAACCTTGTACACGCCCTGGTAGAAAATGTCCGACTTCGAGTTCTGCTCGCCCTGGAATTTGTCGATCGGCAGGTCCACGCCGCTGCGGTTGCAGTACTCCTCCACCGACACAGGGGAGAAGGCGTTGTAGATGCCTTCCAGTGAGCCTTGGGCGGGGAAGCCTGCGGCAGCCAGTTCCTCGCCGAGCCACTTGCACTTCTGGCCGATAGGTTTCTGGTCGATATGCGTATAGTTGACATTCAAGTCTACGATCACCGATTCGACGGGCAGCCAGCGCAACTGGCCGACGACCAGGTCGCGCTCTTCGTCCGTGTACTCCGTGCCGTCCATGTCGTTCTCGATATAGCCGTCGCGGTTGACGGTGGCCAGCGTCAGGCGCGACAGCAACGTGTCTTCTACTAGCGGTACATCGACTGCCAGCGTGGCGTCCTTGCGATCGAGATTGCCGTAGGTTCCTCTGGCGGTGCCGCCAAACTCCGAGGACGGCTTGATGGTGGTGTAGAGGATGGCGCCGCCCGTGGTGTTCTTGCCGAACAGCGTGCCCTGGGGGCCGCGTAGCACCTGGATGCTCTGCATCTCCACCGCGTCGAGCAGGGCGCCGGAGGCGCGGCCGATGTAGACCTCGTCGAGATAAATGCCGACGCCGGAATCCGTCGTGACCTGCGTCTCACGCTGCCCGACGCCGCGGATGTAGGCATTGCCGTCGCCCTTCACGCCGTTGCCGCCGCCGCCGAGATTCAGGCCGGGCACCAGGCCCTCGACATCCCGCATATTGCGGATGCCGAGATTCTCCATGGTTTCCGTGGTGAACGCGGTCACCGCAACCGGGACGGCCTGCAGGGATTCCTCGCGCTTGCGGGCGGTGACTACCACTTCTTCGAGCGCGAGATCTTCGGCGGATGAACCTATTGGCAGTGCAAGAACAGCCAGACCACTGGCCAGCGCTACTGTCTGCGAAGCAATAAGCGAGACGTAGCACCTCCGCATGTCGAACATCCATTCCAATAATGCAGCGTCACTGCGGCCAGCCATATTTCCAGTCCATTCTTTTGTCGGGAAAAAATAGATTGCAGGTTAGTTTTATTCTTTATGAGACTTGGATGGGCTTATTCCAGTAACTACCAAAGCTGTTATATCCAGGATTGTGGAGCCTAATAAACTCCATCGATTTTAATATGCTTGTGCTTGTCTTGGGAGCAATCAAATACGCATCAATGGTGCGTACTAAGGATTATGTCGGGACTAACAATTATCGGCAGTTCTCCTATTCCTGAGTCGATTTCGAACAGCTCGCCATTAACCCATGTCGCGAAATTTTCCGCCATTCCAATCAATTATAGATTTGATCAAGCCGAACAAATTAGTTCAAGATGCTTGTGCAATCCGGCGAAATCTTAATGGGCGTGCCACAGGTGACTCAAATTCCCAATCTGCATCAGGATCACCATCGAAGGGTGTACCAAATCCCAACGAGGTAAGTTGCTGTGGATCTTCCACAATAAAAGACACAGATTGAGAAAATGTGCGCAACGGATTGACTGCGCTTGTCCAGTCATCTTTCCACGAGAGCTGTTTGCTCTCAATCATTGACTTGTACCATTCCGTATAGTTCTTGGAGATCTGGATTTCATGCGGAAATACTCGTTCTCTGGACGGAAGAAGCGCATGTTGTACCTGTAGGACAGTCTCCAATGCATCGTCCGCGGGAATCGATAATTCGTTCACCAGATAACTGCGGATTTCATCAATGAATATCCGCCAACTCCCTGGTGGAATCATAAGTTCTCCAAGATTGTTAAGTACAAAATTGATAGTAGGCCAGATATTAGGCTCGGATCTGACTTTTCGATCAAGTTGACGATAAAAGGCCATTTCTTTGGTGCCAGTCTCATGTCGGACATAACGAGCTACCTGCCGGAGAACCCCGTAATTTTCCATCAGCAAGAAAAGTAGTCGCCCACGTTCCATTTCCAAGTAATCGCTAGTGCTAAAAGTCGATGTCGAGGTAATTAGTGGTTTGGCCGGTCGAACAGTGCCGTTCTCAGATTTCCAGTCATCTTCGATGGGGCGACTGATATTGATATTGTGTTCACGGCGGTAGGAGGGGTCATTCATCGGGCTATTCACTAGCACCTCCGTTGGATTTACTCGCGCTTGAACTTCACGATCGATGGCTTGTTGCAAATCACCGTCAAAGGACGCAAGCGTGGAGCCAGGTAATCCCATCATCATTTCAACTATTAGCGGTAATTTTGCTCTACGAAATTCCGCTGCTAGCTCATCATATTTAGAAACCTTTATGTTTGACCGCTTTATCGCTTTAAGGGTGTCAGGGCTTACTGATTGCAGTGATAGTGTCCCCGTGGAGACTACGCCTCCACTCGCCAAAATTTGTATGATCCGCTTTAAATTCTTAACCTGGTTCTTTGCATAACTGCTCTCGAATATTTTGGGGTAACCATATTTCTCCTTCAACTCAACAATCTTTTGAGCGATTTCCACGTCGCGTTCAAAAACACCGAAATTCGAATCTGTATTGAAAACTGTGCTTACTTTATTTTTTGCACACCATTCTAAATCGGAGAAAACGCGATCCAAGTCAAATTGCCGAATTTTAGAGAGTGTCGCCGAGCCCCAGTCGCAAAAAGTGCATCCAAAAGGACAGCCCCGATTGGTTTCAATAGTTTGAATTAAGATTGGAAAGTTTCCAATATTGTCGAAGAGTCCGTTGGCATACGGGGATGGAATCATGTTGAGATCTGAGATTCGTTCGCGATCAGGCGTTGTAATAATCCGATTGCCATCTCGATAAGTTATCCCTGTTACGTGTTGTAGTGCCGAGAGGTCGCGGTCCACACCAAGCATCTCGTCGTTGAGAGTATCGAGAATCTCGGCTAACGTTAATTCGCCCTCACCGTGTACAATAACGTCGATATGCGTGTTCAATTCAAGATATCGCCTAACGTCCGCTTCATATTTTGGCGTGTCCGGACCGCCGTGAATACACAGGTGCCGAGGATTCGCCAGTTTTGCACGCCTCGACAAATCCATATTTTTTGTGCTTGACCAGATATAATTTGAAAACAGAAAAATTGCTGGGGCTTCGTCGCCCTTAAGTGCGGGAACCGTTAAATTGCACCAATCCGCAACGAACTGGTATTTCGCCAATAGTTTTCCATTGTCATGTGCCATAGCGTAAGACATCAACAACCCAAGCGAGAGGACTGGTTGAATATCAGTCTGGACCGGTACGACTTTGATACGCCGTTTGCCAGTCAGCGACTGCTGGCGTTGCTCCTCGTGCTCAGCTTGTTCCAGCGATTTTTGTACAAAAAAACTACGCTTATTTTGTACATCCTGAACATCTGTAAACTCCTTCGCCTTCAAGCTGGCGCTAAGTGTAACGTGTTCTGCTATCTGAAGAAGCCCTGAGCGCAACAGTCTACTGACGAGAGCGTGATACAACTCTCGACTCAACGCATGCTGCTGGAACCGCGTCCGCTGTAATTCATACCCCTCATCAATAGTTCTCGGTCTTCCGAATACTTTTGCGGCAGCAAGTTCAGCTGCATTCATCCGAATCACTTTGCGAGCATCGTGATCCAGATAGCAATACCCATTACCATCAAGTCGCACTACGAATGGTCGAATTAGAGCGAGTCGCCCAGTATGCGGTACATCTTCTCCCATAACGAAAGTTTCGTTTTCGTCTTCAGCAGGTTCGCTACTTAGCGGAGATTTCTGTTCCTGGAGGAGTGAGCGGCAGTGGAGAGCATCAAGCAGCTTGATCTGATTGGCGTTAAAGGGCGGAGCAACCTTGGCATTGGTAGCTCCTGCGAGTTTTTCCAGAAACAACAGATCATGAAGATGTAACTGAAAATCCTCATGCTGGCCCGACTTTGGTAAAATGTAGTCGGGTTGTTGTGTGACGCGGAATACTATTAACACAGGAGCTGAAAGGCCGGGATGTACTGGCATGGATTCGCTCACTTGCTTGTTAGTTTCTATGAGTTGATTCATTCTTGGCCTGCTTGGTCGTATTTGCGAGGAGTGGAACCCACGCCGCTTCTGGTGAAGTGTTTCGTATCCGCCAATTGTAGGCGATATTCTCATTTTACATTTGATAGGTAGACCGCAAAATATGCAGTTTCTGTTTCAGGCGCATAACTTATTGTGTTGTTAAAAGTAAGGCCTTAGGGCAAAAACATCCACCGCAAGTTGAGCCCAATCGTGCGCGGCGTATTGACCGACACACGCTGCGGTGTACCCCAGCGATTGTTGAAAAACTCCTCCGCCAGGGTATCGGTAATATTGTTCACGTACAGTGTGGCGCTCCACGCCTGCGCGTCCAGCCCGATGCGCAGGTTGCCAATGTCGTACGAGGGCTGGTCGGTGGCGCCCTGCGTGAAGACGATAGATTCCGTGCCGTCCAGCGAATTCACTGAATCGCCCACGTAGGACCATTCCAGCAGTACAAACGGTTCCGCGTGCAGCAATGTGCGCTGGAAGGTGTATTGCGCGGAAACACTGGCCTTGGATTCCGGTGCGATCGGCAGTTGCGTGCCGCTGTCCACCTCCGCGATCACCAGGGTGCCGTCCGGGGTGGTGATCACATTGTCCTCGGAAATCCCGGCATCGATCACGGCGAAATTCGCACCCAGTTCCCAGCCCGCCGCCGGAATCCACGAGAGATCGCCTTCGAGCCCGTCGATTTCGGCCTCGGAGAAATTGATGACGCCCAGCGAAAACAGGGTGGGATCGTTGACCTGCATCTGGATGTCGTCCCACTGCATATGGTACGCGACAAAATTCATCCGCAGGCTGCTGTCCAGCCACTCGCTCTTGAGCCCCAGTTCATAATTCTTCAGCTTGTCCGGATCGTAATCGCGGGGGAGTACGGAGTTGTTGCGCAGGGCATTGGTGCCGCCGGGGCGGAATCCCTCGGAGTAAGTCGCGTAGGTCATCACATCATCGGTCACCTGGTAGGTGGCGTTGAGCTTTGGCACCCAGTCGTCCTGGCTGTAATGGCTGTCCGAATCGGTGAACAGATAGTTGCGTTCCGCGTCCAGTGGTTTGCCATCCAGCAGGTTGCCCTGTTGCAGCCGGTAGTCCTGATCGTGATCGAACCAGCGCGCGCCGCCGGTGAAACTGAGCCTGTCCGTGGCGGCGAACGTCACCTCGCCAAATAGCGCAGTCTGCTGCACTTCGAGATCGTAGGCGCCGAAGAAAAAGTTATCGGACGCGGAGTTGTGGAAGCTGGCGTAGTTCGGGTTGTAATCGGGCGAGTTGGCTTTCTCGCTGAGATAAGTGTAACCCTGATTGTGGTAGTACTGCGTATCGCTGAAGTCGCGTACGGTGGAGGTGTTGAACTGCGTTCGGTTCAGCTTGCCGTAGAAAAAGCCCGCCACGCCGCTCCAGCGGCTGCCGGAGTCGGCCGGGGTAGTCAGGCGCCCCTCGACGGTCCAGCGCTCATCCTCCTGATCCTGCGTGACATACCCCCGGGGCGCGCCAGAGAAATCGTAAATCGAGTAGTAGACCGGGTTTTTCTGCTGGTCGAATTCATGCAGGTAATTGGTTGCATCGGCTTCGTAGGTCAGGTCGCGATTGAAGTAGCTGCCCGTCAGCACCGTGTCGGCGAAGTCGAGTTCGCCCTCCAGCCCGAGGCTGAGCAGGTACCAGTTGTCCTTGAGGCTCTCATCCTCAAAGCGCCCCTGCTCGAGGTCACCCAGCCCGAGATCGACATCGCCGAAGCCGTCGGCGTCGGTATTCTGGATCGTGGCGCCGACGTCCACTGTCCAGTCGTCGCTGGCCAGCCAGCGCAGCGCCGCGCGCCCGCCGACGGTGTCGGTGGAGTTGATGTCGCTGTCGACCTCGGCAGCGTTGTCGAACGGAACCGCAACCGGAAGGTAGCCGGAGGTGATGCGTGCCGCCTCCCATTGATCCGGTTTGCTGCTGACCAGCACGTTGTCGATGAACCCGGCCTCGTGGCTGGAGAACCCCACCAGGCGGATGGCGAGCTGCTCCTCGATGAGCGGTACGTTGACCATGCCGGACACATCCCGGTCCGTATCATTGCTGTGCTCGACAAAAGCCGAGTCGCCTTCGATCCAGCCCTCCAACACACCCGGGTCTGCCTTGTTGGTGATGATGCGCAGCGTGCCGGATTGGGATGCGTCCCCGAACAGCGTGCCCTGGGGTCCGCTCAGTGCCTCCAGGCGCTCGATATCGATCAGGCGCGGATCGGGGTTCAAACCGGCCTGGGTGATGGGCGACTCATCGAGGTATACGCTGGATGAGGGATTGGTGCCGTACTGAATACCCGAGGCGGCGACACCACGGAATACGATCGAGGTGCCGGCGGGTTCGCGCCGTGCAAATGCCAGACTGGGAATGTTGTTCGCGTAGTCGTCCAGCACCGCGAACCCCTGGCGCTCGATGTCTTCCGTGGTAAATGCCGTGATCGCCTGCGGCAGATCCTGCAGGTTGGCCTTGCGCTTGGTGGCGGTCACGATGACCTCTTCCAGCGCGAGGTCGGCGGCATAGGTTGCCGGCGCGGTGCCGAGTACGGCGGAAATCATCAGCGCCAGGGTTTTTTTGCGGGCCGGAATGCCGTGCCGGTTCACGGGGGCGGGTGTGCTGTGCGTGTGGTTCATGTGCCCCGCCCGATTCGTATTGTTATTACGGACGAATCCTAATGTAATAGCGCGCGATTGCAAGCGTGGCCGGTCTGCCTTGCGCCCGTCAGTAATTAGCAAAGTGCCCCGTTTGGTTGACGCACCCCGACCGCCACCCTAATCTGGCTGCTGTTCCCCGTGTTGGCGAGACGGAAATCCAGTAATGGACATCGGCGTTCCCCTGCGCAACTTAGGCGCTGTCGACATCCGCGCGCTGCGCGAGGCCATCCTCGCACAGGGTGAGGCAGCGTGGCTGGATAACACCTTCCGCCAGCAGGAGTACGAGGTCCACCAGATGACGCAGTCGCTGGTCATGGTGTTCGCCGATGTCTCGAACTGGCCTGAATTGGAAGTGCAACGGCAGGGCGCATGGAATCTGCTCGGGCCGACCGCCCTGCCGCTGATGCAGCGGATCCTCACGCGGCACTACCGCCCAGGCGGTACTATCATCCGCGCGATGGCGGCCCGCCTCGCACCCGGCGGCGTGATCAAGTCACACCGCGACAGCCATCCCTCCTTTCATGTCGGGCACCGCATCCACGTCCCCATCACCACCAACCCGCGTGTGCGTTTCATGATCGACGGCCGGCCGTACAAGCTGGAAGCCGGCAAGGCGTATGAGATCAACAATCAACGGGTGCATAGCGTGATGAACAAGGGCGAGGAGGCGCGCATCCACTTCATCTTCGACTATGTGCCACCGCAGCAGCTGGGGCGGGAGACCGGCAACGCGTGACCACGCTGATCGCCACCTCGGTGGTGCGGGGCAGTCATCAGGGGGAGAGTCACGGCGGGGTGTACCTGGTAGATTTTGCCCGACGATCCGTCCGGCAGGTCATCGACTGGAACACGGCGGACATCGACTGGCAGGGGCGTGGCTGGGACCGCGGCCTGCGCGGCATCGCCTTCGATGGCGAGCGCGTGTTCATCGCCGCCAGCAACGAACTGTTCGTCTACTCGCCGGATTTCAAACTGCTGGCATCGTACCGCAATCCCTACCTGCGACACTGCCACGAGATCGCGGTCTACCAGCGCCGCCTGTATCTCACCTCCACAGGCTTCGATGCGCTGCTGGGTTTCGATCTTGACGCCAACCGCTTCTGCTTCGGCCTGCATGTCGTGGCCGTAGGCAGGCGCTTCCAGGGCGCGCCGTTCGATCCGCTCTGCGAACGCGGCCCCGCGCCAGGCAACCGGCTGCACCTCAATAACGTGTATTGCGATACCACAGGGCTGTACCTCAGTGGCTTGAACACCGGTGCGCTGGTGCGCTTCAATGGAGGCACGCTGCGGCGCGTGGCCGGCTTGCCAAGGGGAATACACAACGCGCGCCCGTTCGGCAACGGCGTACTGTTCAACGACACCTCCCTGGACCGCGTGCGCGCGGTGTGGCCGGCGCGGGAGCTCAGTTTTTCCGTGCCCGAGGTCGCCGACCTCACGCACACCGATCTCGGTGATGCGCGCATTGCCCGTGCCGGTTTCGCGCGCGGCCTGTGCGTCATCGGCGATTCACTGGTGGCGGCCGGTTCATCGCCATCGACACTCGCATTGCACGACCTCGACCAGGCCCGCACTTGCAGTGTGGTCACCCTGAGCCACGATATCCGCAACGCGATTCATGGACTGGAGGTGTGGCCGTATGCGACAGGACGCTAAAACAGCGGTGGAACAACTGTCACCCATCCGTATCATCGAGTGCCGGCGCCAGAATTTCGCGCAGTTCCGATAAATGCGGCGCGTAATGCCGCCAGAATCCCACGCTGGAGTCGTAAATCGGCTGGCGCACCTGCTCTGAACTCGCCGTGCGCACCGCGCGCTCGGTGGCATGAAAGCGCAGGCAGTCGTCTTCCCAGGGCAGTTCCAGGTAATCGAGAATCCGCCGCACCTGGGTTTCCAGGTCGGCCACCACATCTTCGTACTGCACGCGCAGGATTTTTCCCGGCAACACCGCATCCCAGTGCGCCATCATGCGCAGGTACTGCAGGTAGTATTCGCCGATCTCGGTCTGGTCGTAGCTGAAGGTCTGGCCCCGCGCGTAGAGCTGGCGCAGGTTGCCCACGCAGGCGTCCAGCGCATTGCGGCGCGCATCGATGATTTTCGCGTTGGGCAGTATGCTGTGGATGAACCCCGCGCTGGGGAAATTGTTCGGCATCTTGTCGATGAAACGCGCTGCACCCTGCGCGCGATGCCGTGCGGCCATGTCCAGATATTGCTGTCCCAGCCGGTGGAGATGCCGTGGCTGTAACTCTGCCAGCACCCGCGGGTAGCGCATGGCGTCGGCGCGGTTGTGATCCAGGGATTTCGTGAGACGGCCGATGTAGGGAAGTTCGCTGGTGCCCTCGACCTGGCTGTGGCTGGCGATAATCTGCTCGATCAGCGTGGAGCCGGAGCGCGGCAGCCCGATGATAAAAATTGGCGCTGGGTCGGGGTGGCCGTGGCCCGCCGTGGCAGTGAAAAAATCCGCGTTGAAGAATGCGATCAGTTCATCGTTGATGGTTTCCGTCTGCACCGGGTCATAGCTGACCTGCGTCCGTTGCGAGGCATTCCCCTCCTC
The DNA here is from genome assembly GCA_964461965.1 of uncultured Halioglobus sp. Taxonomy (GTDB): domain Bacteria; phylum Pseudomonadota; class Gammaproteobacteria; order Pseudomonadales; family Halieaceae; genus Marimicrobium. The sequence goes on from CAYWWD010000004.1 coordinate 32,336, forward strand.
GTAGTACCGCCAGGCCTGCTCGTAGTCGCCGTTGTCCTCGGCTGCCTTGGCCAGGGCGAACAGAAAGTTGACGCGCGACGTATCGTTGAGCGTAGCGTCGTGCAGCTGTCTCTGCATCCGCTGAATTTCGCTATCGCTGAAGCGATAGGTCTTGAGGTTGGCGAGGCTGTAGTACGCCTCGCCGAAGGCCGGCTCTAGCGCAATACAGCGCTGGTAGGCCGCAACCCCTTCGTCCTGCCGGCCCAGCGTTTTCAGCATGTGTCCCAGGCCCAGCCACGCGCCGGTATGTTCCGGCGCCAACTCAAGGCAGCGGCGGTAGGACACCGCAGCGTCTTCGTTCTGCGCCAGAGGCGCCAGCACGCCGGCGAGCTGGAAATGTGCGCGCGGATCCTCGGGCTGCAGGGCGAGCAGCTCGCGATAGACCTCGATCGCCTGTTCCGGCTTTTCAAGTTCCTTGAGCACACGCCCCAGCTCGAACAGTGCCGGCGCGTGATCCGGCGCGGATGCGAGCGCCTGTCGCAGCAGATGTTCGGCATCGTCGAGGTCGCCGGAGCCCGCCGCAATCAGCCCGAGAAGGCGCAGGGCGTCTACCTGTGCCGGATCCTGCTGCAATACCCGCCGGCAGAGTTGTTCCGCCTCCTGCACGCGACCGGCCTGATGGTGCTCGGCCGCCAGCGCCAGCAGGCGGCGTTGCGGTGACAGCGCGAAGGCTTGCTCGAACGCAGCATCGGCAGCCTGTCCGCGGCCCAGCAACGCGAGTGCCCTGCCGAGCTGGAAGTGCGCTTCCTCCAGTTGCGGGTCCAGGCGGACCGCTTTTTCGAGCAGGGGCACCGCTTCGGCTGCCTTGCGCTGTTGCATCAGCAACATGCCGAGGTCCTCACAGGGTTTGGCAAACGTGGGCGCGAGGTCGATGACGTGGCGAAGTACCTGCTCCGCCTCGTCGAAGCGACGCATCTCGCCGAGCGCCGCGCCCAGCAGGCCGAGAATGTTGATGTCGTCGGGATACTGCCGCAGCACCTCGCGGCAATGCGCCACCGCCTGCTCCGCTTTGCGGGCCTGCAGCAGCGCCAGGATGTCGTCGAACAAGCGGCGTGGAACGCGGGATCGCTGCATGTCAGCGGCGGGCAGCCGGTGCGCGCTGCTGCCGCGCCATCACCACGCCGGCGATCACCACGCCCACGGTCACCGCAACGATCACCAGTGTCGTGAGGGCGTTGATCTCCGGCGTCACGCCGAGCCTGACTTTGGAGAAGATCACCATCGGCAGCGTGCTGGCGCCCGCGCCCGCGGTGAAGCTGGCGATCACCAGGTCATCCAGCGACAGGGTGAAGGCGAGCAGCCAGCCCGAGGCCATGGCCGGTGCTATCAGCGGCAGCGTGATGTCGCGGGTGACGGCGAAGGGCCTGCCCCCCAAGTCCATCGCGGCTTCTTCGAGTGACTGGTCCATGCTGGCGAGGCGGGCCTGCACAATCACAGCCACGTAGGCCATGGAGAATGTGATGTGCGCGATGGTGATGGTGTTCACGCCGCGGCTGCCGGGCCACCCGGTCAGTTCCTGCAGGCTGACGAAGAGGAGCAACAGCGAGAGGCCGGTGATTACGTCGGGCATGACGAGCGGCGCGGCGATCATGCCGGTGAGCAGGCTGCGCCCGCGAAATCGTCCCATGCGGTTCAGCGCCAGGCCGGCCAGCGTGCCCAGCAGGGTGGCCATAGTGGCGCTCACCACTGCGATTTCGAGGCTCAGCAGGGCTGCGCCCAGTATCTGTTCGTTCTCGAACAGCGCACTGTACCAGCGTGTGGAAAACCCACCCCATACGGTGGCGAGTCGCGACCCGTTGAAGGAATACACCATCAGCACGAAGACCGGGATGTACAGCAGTGCGAGGCCGAAGCAGAGCACCGAGTACAGGAACGTCGACGGCCGTTTCACAGCTCGGTCTCCTGCTGGAAATGCTGGAACAGCACGATCGGCAGAATGAGGATGCTGAGCAGGACGACGGCCACGGCGCAGGCCAGCGGCCAGTCGCGGTTGACGAAGAACTCCTCGTACAGCGTGTGCCCTATCATCAGCGTATCCAGCCCGCCGAGCAGGGCGGGAATCACGTACTCGCCCAGCGCGGGAATGAATACCAGCAAGGAGCCGGCGATGATGCCGGGCATCGCCAGCGGCAGGGTCACGTCGCGGAACACGTGCAGCGGTTTCGCGCCAAGGTCGGCTGCCGCTTCGTGTACGTCGGGGTCGAGCTTCTCCAGGCAGGCGTACAGCGGCAGGATCATGAAGGGCAGGTAGCTGTAGACGATGCCCAGGGCCACCGCGCCGTTGTTGTAGAGCATGGGCAGGGGCTTAGCGATCACACCCAGCGACAGCAGCACGCTGTTGACCGGGCCGTGCTGTCCCAGTAGCACGAGCATGGCGTAGATACGCAGCAGGAACGAGGTCCAGAACGGCAAGATCACCAGCAGCAACAGCAGGTTGCGCCAGGGCTGCGGCGTGCGCGCGATGCAGTAGGCCATGGGAAAGCCCAGCAGCAGGCATAGCACGGTGGAAACGAGGGCCAGCTCGATGGAGCGCAGGTAGCTTACCAGGTACAGATTGTCTTCCAGCAGGAAACGGTAGTTATCCAGTGTGGCGAGAACCCGCTGGCCTGCATCCGCTGTCCAGTCGAAGAAGCTGGTGAAGGGCGGTTGCGCGACGATGGGATCGGCGAAGCTGATCTTCAGCACGAGGGCGAACGGCGCGAGGAAAAACAGCAGCAGCCACGCGTAGGGCGCGCCAATCACGATGGCGTGCCACAGGCGCTCGCCCTTTCCCGGGTGGACGATGCCGTTCACGCGGTGAGTACTACGCTGCAATCGGAGGCCCAGCTCAGGTAGACCTCGTCGTCCCACTCCAGCGCCAGGTGCGCCGAGCGCTGCATGTTCTGCGCGCTCACCTGGATGATGCGCCCGTTCTGTGCGCGCACGCGGTAGATGGAGCGATTGCCCTTGTACGCAAGATCCTCCACCACGCCGCGCGTGACGGTGAGGCCATCCGCCGTGGGCGGCTCAGTGCTGATGCGCAGTTTTTCCGGCCGCACCCCGATCATGCAGTGGCTGCCGCCTGCCAGGTGGCCGTCGTGGCGCGTGGTGATACGTGTGTCGCCGCCGTGCAGGATTACCGTGATCTGCCCGTTGCCGCATTGCTCCACGGTGGCATCGAAGATATTGATGCTGCCAAAAAAACCGGCGACGAAATGATTGCGGGGGAATTCGTAGACTTCGCTGGGGGTGCCGATCTGCACAAAATCGCCGTCATCCATCACCGCGATACGGCTGGCCAGCGTCATGGCCTCTTCCTGATCGTGCGTCACCACCACGAAGGTGATCCCCAGCTTGTCCTGCAGGGCCATCAGTTCGAACTGCGTCTGCTCGCGCAGTTTCTTGTCGAGGGCAGCCAGTGGTTCGTCCAGCAACAGCACCTTGGGCTGCTTGATCAGCGCGCGCGCCAGTGCGACGCGCTGCCGCTGGCCGCCGCTGAGCTGGGAGGGCCTGCGCTTGGCCAGAGGCGTCAGCTGCACCAGCTCCAGCATTTCGGCGACGCGCTCCTTGATCTCCCTGCCGGACAATTTTTCCTTCCGCAGGCCGTAGGCGATGTTCTGCTTCACATTCATGTGTGGAAACACCGCGTAGGACTGGAACATCATGTTCACCGGTCGCGCATAGGGCGGCAGCCCGGTGACGTCCACCCCGTCGATGCAGATGCGGCCGGCGGTGGGTTTTTCAAAACCCGCCAACATGCGCAGCAGTGTCGTCTTGCCGCAGCCGGAGCCGCCGAGAATGGTGAACAGTTCGCGCTGGTAGATTTTCAGATTGACGTTGTTGACCGCGATGAAGTCGTCGAAACGCTTGGTGAGGCCCTCGATTTCGATGAACGGTCGCTGCTCAGGGTCCTCCCAGGGCGTATTGGCGAGCTGGATGCCGGGAGATTCCGATCGCGTCATAACCCGCTCTTCACCCGGGTCCAGGTGCGTGACCGCCGGCGCTCCAGCTTGGGCGCGAGGATCTTCAGCGCGTGCAGGCGGCGGCGGGTCGCCTCGTCCGGGTAGATCGCCGGGTCGGCGGCGATGGACGGTTTCACCAGCGCCGTGGCGCTGTGGTTGGCATTGGCGTAGCCGGTGAAATCGGTGGCCCTTGCGATCACGTCGGGTCGCAGCATGAAATCCAGGAACAGGTAGGCGTTTTCCGGGTGCGGGGCATCGGCGGGAATGTACATGAGGTCGTACCAGTCCATGCTGCCCTCGCTCGGGACACTGTAGCCGAGGTTGATGTCCTTGCCGGCTTCGGCAGCCCTGCCACTGGCTACCGCGTAGTCACCGGACCAGCTCATCGCGACACAGACTTCCTCGCTGGGCAGGTCCAGCAGAGTCTTGTTGGAGCTGAAATACCTGATGTAGGGACGCACGGATTTCAGCAACGCTTCCACATCGCGCAGCTGTGCCGGATCCACGGAATTGGCCGGGTAGCCGAGGTAGAGCATTGCCATGGGGATGACGGAGGTGGGATCGTCGAGCCAGGTTACGCCGCAGTCGGCGAAGTGCGCCACGACCTTCGGGTCGAAGAGCATCGCCGCGCTGGACAGCGGCGCATCGCTCATGCGTGCCAGCACCAGGTCGCGGTTGTAGGCAAACCCGGTGGTGCCCCACATATAGGGCACGCCAGCGATCTCGGCACCGTAATCGGCCCGCAACTTGGCCACCAGCGCGCTGTCGAGGTGCTTCCAGTTCGACAGGCGCGCCGTATCGACGCGCTGGTAAACGTTGATCGGGATGAGGCGCGCGGAGAATGCGCTGGAATGGAACACCACGTCGTAGCCGGTGTGGCCGGTCATGAGCTTTGTGTCCACCATCTCGCTGGAGTCGTACACATCGTAGTTCACCCGTATGCCGTACTCGCGTTCGAATTCGTCGATCAGCGCCGGATCGATGTAGTCCGCCCAGTTGTAGATATTGAGCGTTGCGGGTTCCGCCGACAGCGCGTGCTGGCAGGGCGCGAGCAGGAGCGCCAGCGCGGCGAGAGCGAGGCACGCACAGCGCGCGCGCAGGTGTATGGCACCTGCGTGAAACCACGCGCCGAAATCCTGCGGGTGATGCCGCTGTGCGGCAGGCGCCTGCGCTGCGCCCGGGCGGCCCGGTGTGTGCCTGATTATTGGTTTCTCCCGCGAGGCGGCCAGCGTGCCCCGATCCGGGGGCTGGGTTGGAACACTTTTAGGTAGCTGGCATTATAGCCGCATTCACTGGTCTGGATTGAACTCCGGGGATGGGAGCCCGCGACAGCCCGATGCACTCCCCGGAATCGCTCCCCGCATCCTATTACGCGGCAACCCGCAACGACGCCACGGAGTATCCTGAACTCTGCGGTGAACAGCGCAGCGATGTCTGCGTAGTCGGCGGCGGTTTCACCGGTCTCTCCACGGCTCTCTGCCTCGCTGAACGCGGCTACCGCGTCACGCTGCTGGAACAGCACCGTGTGGGCTGGGGCGCGTCCGGCCGCAACGGCGGGCAGATGCTCGGCGGCCTGCCGGGTGAGCGCGCGCTGGCGCAGTGCTGGGGCGACGCACACCTGGATGCCCTGTTCGAGCTGGGTTATCGCGGGCACGAGATCATCGAGCAACGCGTGCGCCAGTACGGCATCGACTGCGACCTCCGGTACGGCCACGTCGATGTCGCGTTGAAGCCGCGGCACCTTGCGCAACTGCAGCGCACCTATGATGAACTGTGCGCGCGGGGGATGGAGAGCCAGTTGCAACCGGTGGCAGGCGCCGAACTGCCGGCGCTGCTTGGCACTGATCACTACCTCGGCGGCCTCATCAACCGGCGCAACGGCCACCTGCACCCCCTTAACCTGTGCCTCGGCGAAGCGCGGGCGGCCGCTGCGCTCGGCGTTGCTATTCACGAGGGCAGCGCGGTCACCGGCATCGGGCACGGCGTGCAGCCGGTGGTGCGCACCCTGCGCGGAAGCGTGCGCGCGGATTTTGTCGTGCTGGCCGGGAATGCCTATCAGCACCTGGAGCCACGCACGTTGTCCGGCCTCGTGTTTCCCGCCGGCAGTTTCATCGTCGCCACGGAGCCGCTCGATACTGCGGAGGTGGCGGCGCTCAACCCGCAGGATCTCGCTGTGTGTGACATGAACGAGATCATGGATTACTACCGGCTCTCGGCGGATCGGCGGCTGCTGTTCGGCGGGCGCTGCAATTACTCCGGCCGTGAGCCGCGCAGTATTCGCGGTGCGATGGCGCCGCGCCTGCGCGAGGTGTACCCGCAATTGGCGCAGCGGCGATTGGACTACGCCTGGGGCGGCAAGGTGGGGATCGTCGTGAACCGGGTGCCGCTGCTGGGGCGCATCGGCGCCAACGTGTTTTACGCGCTGGGCTACAGCGGCCACGGCGTGAGTCTCAGCCACGCCTGTGGCGAGATCATGGCCGATGCCGTGGCCGGGACGTTCGAGCGCATGGACCTTTTCGCCAGGGTGCGCCACCAGCGGATTCCGTTCGGCCAGGGCTTCGGCAGTCACCTCGTTGCGCTAGGCATGCTGTACTACCGCCTGCGAGACGCCCTGTGAAAAAAAGGCCCTGCCGCCTTCGGACCTGTGGAACGGTCAGGCTTGTGGCTTCGTCAGCAGGGCATCGCGCAGCACCTGCGCCTGCTGTTTGATGCGCCGGAGGTTGTCCGGCCCCATGCGCAGCAACTGTTTTTGCACGGCGGGCAGGCTCTCCAGGCCCGGGTCCGCGTAGTGGTAGACGACCGCCTTGGGCACCAGCGCAATCGGTTCCCCGATCTCTGGCGTGCCCAGCACCAGATCCAGTGTGCGGATCACGGCGTTGTCGAAATCGGCGGCCTCCAGCCCGAGGTAACCGTAGGCCTGCTCATACGCCGGGCGCAGCAGGTGGAATGCATTCACCAGCGCCGCGATGTCCAGTGCTGCGATTGCGTCCGCGTAGCGGTCGTAACGCATGAAGCTGATGGGATTCATATAAATGCCATCGTCCTGCGTCAGCACGCTGAACTTCTCGCTGTGCGACGCCGCCGGCAAGAATTTGCGCAGGATGAGGCCGCGCCCGAGGCCGTCGATGAGCGCGGCGCTGACTTCCAGCGGCTGGTGGTCGCTCAGCAGCTTCAGCAGTACCGGTTTTGCGCCGGCCGCCTGCAGTTGTTCGCGCAACAGGGCATCCGCTGCTTCCGGCGTCAGTGGCGCTGCGGGAGGTTGCGTGCCCGGCGCAATCGCTTCGCCCGCGGCGGGCACGGCAGCCGGTTCCGGGGCCGCCGGGGTTACGGGTGCGGCCGGCGCGGGAATATCCGGCGTGGCGGGCAGTTCAGGTGGGCTCGCGGGTGCGGGGGCGGGCGTCACCGGTATCGACACCACCTGCTCCGCTGGTGGCTCGCGCTGTGTCCAGAACCAGAATGCAGCGAGCCCTGCGGCCAGCACCAGGGCCAGGAGCAATTCCACGATCGGGAATCGACTGCGGCGCGTGGCAGGGCCGGAATATTCATCAGGGTCTGCTCTCATCGTGGCCTGTCCTCCGTTTGGTCAGGTTGGACAGGATACGCGTCGATGGGTTCAGCGGCCAGCGGGGCGTCAGCGCTCTACCTGCGCTATTGGCGAAAGTCCAGGTGGAATGCGCGCGCCCTGCGTATCGAGGCGCGCCGGGGTGAGTTTCGGTATCAAGTCTGCGCGGCGACTGCCGCAGGGTGCCGGATCAGCCGTTGGACACATCCCGGTGGATTTTCGAGACGGGTGCTGCGACGGCGCTGAGTTTCTGCCGCATGCGCGAACGGGTGATGTTCCGGCGGCGCGTCTCTTCGACCCTGAGGTTCGCGGTGCTGAAAAACTCATCCAGTGCCTTGCCGGTATCGGTGTCGCAGCCGAAGGCTTCACGGCCCTCCTGGATCAGGGCCATCACCAGCAACAACTCACGCTGGCCGAGTTGGATCGTGGCGCCGTGGCCGTCGTGTTCGAGTAAGTTCATCATCACCTTATCCTCCCCTGCTTTGACCGATGCCGGCGCGTGCGGTTCCGCGCAGTGTTCCCTGTAGCGCGGGCGGCGGTGGGCACCTGTCCAGTCCTTTGTAACAAGCGCGGGGAGCCAAACAAATCAAAAACTGGAGAAAAGTACAGATAATCGGCGCCGGGCGCGTGCGGCGCAGCTCAGCGCGCAAGGAGCGTTCAGCGAGCACTGCCCACGCACGCTGCCGTGTGGTCGGCCTCGCCTCGTGCGGTGTTTGCTTCTATGATAAAAACCTGTCGTTCGATGCAGGGGAGGGGCCATGACACACGTCGCACAGCCGGGGGCGCTTGCGCTGCGGGTGGATATCGTCTCGGATGTGGTCTGCCCCTGGTGCATCATCGGGTACAAGCAACTGATGAAGGCCTTGGCGGCGCTGCCCGGGGAGTTCGAGCTGACGCTGCACTGGCACCCGTTCGAGCTCAATCCCCTTATGCCGGAGGAGGGACAGGATCTGCGCGAGCATATCGCGCAGAAATACGGCAGCACGGCGCAGCAGGGCCAGTCGGTGCGGGACCGCCTCTCGGCGCTGGGCGAGTCCTTGGGTTTCACCTTCGATTACTTCGAGAGCATGCGCATCGTGAATACCTTCCGCGCCCACCAGCTGCTGTACTGGGCCGCAGGTACAGGCCAGCAGACGCCGCTCAAGCTCGCTTTGTTCGAGGCTTTTTTCCGCCGCCGCGAAGATGTGAGCGACCCGGTGCTGCTGGCCGAGGTAGCGGGCAGGGCGGGGCTGAACCGCGCCGAGGCCGGCAGGGTGCTGGCCGATGCGCGCCACGCGCAGGCGGTGCGCGAGGAGGAGCAGTACTGGCGGGAGCAGGAGGTGCACGCCGTGCCGACATTTTATTTCCAGCAGCAGTACAGGGTGCCCGGTGCGCAGGAGGCGGAGTCTTTCGTGCGCCTGCTGCAGAAAATCCGCGCGCGGGCGGCGGCATGAGCATCTCCGCGCTCGACCATGTCGAGATCCAGCGCCTGATGTACCGCTACGCCCGCTGCGCGGACCAGAAGGACTATGCGGGGTTCGCTGCGGTGTTCTGCGAAGACGCCCAATTCGACTACCTCGGCACTCTGGTGACGCCCCGTTGCGCCATCCAGCAGATGATGCACGCGCTGGATGCCTACGAGCGGACGCTGCACCAGGTGCACAATACGCTGTACGAGGTGGACGGTGACAGCGCCAGCGGGGAGACCTACTGCACCGCTTCGCACCTGCGTCGGGAAGGTGAGCGTATGACGAAGCTCGACATGGGCGTTTGTTACCGCGACAGCCTGCGGCGCACGCACGAGGGCTGGCGTATCGCACACCGTGTGTTCGACCTGCTCTGGACGCGGACGACGGCGGTCGATTGAAGCGCGGCCGCGCCTGCCCGGGTGGGTCGGTGCAGGGGAGAATGTGGCTCGCCGCTTACCCGATATGGTACTGTAGCCCCCGCGTTACGGCCGCTAAACTGCAGCGGCCGGTTTCAGTGTCACACCATCTAGCCTGGATCACTATGAACTCCCAGATACGGTTTCTCTCGTCGGTGTCGGCTGCGCTGCTCATCCTCGCCGGTTGCGCTGCGGTCGAGCCGGTAAAGCCGCAGGCCGACCCGCGCATGGATCACCTCGTGGCGGGCATCGACCAGTGCCTCGCCCGCCAGGCGGAGGCGGGTGCGCAGCTACAGGAGCAGGCGCGCCAGATGCAGCTGCAATCGCAGCAGTTGCAGGAACTGCAGGCGGCGGACGAACAACGCCGGGCCGCCAGCGAGGCGCCGGCTGCAACACTGCCGCCGGTTGCGACGCCGTGTCCAAAACCGGCCAGGGCCGCCACGGAGCAGGTGGTCGGGTACCAGGAGCGTGTCTGGCTGCCCGATCTCGAATTTGCGCTGAACGCACGCATGGATACCGGTGTACAGACCGGCGCCCTGGACGCGCGGAATGTCCAGCAGTTCGAGCGCGACGGCAAGCGCTGGGTAAAGTTTGACGTGGTGAATCCTGAAACGGGCAAGCCGCGTACGCTCGAGCATAAGCTGCGCAGCACCGTGGCATCGTCCGGGGAGGACGCCACGCGACACCCGGTGGTGAAGCTCGGCATCGTGATCGGGCGCGTCAACAAGACCGCGGAATTCGTCGTCTATGAGCGCAGCCACAAAACCTACCAGCTCACACTCGGGCGCAACATCCTGCAGGATCTGCTGGTGGACGCCAGCAAGCAGAACATCGCCCCGTATGTGTTGCCCAAAAAAACCGCCGGCGGTGAGGGAGCCGCGCAATGAACCAGAAGCGCACGTTCTACTCGATCCTGGTGTTGATGGCGCTGACGGGAATCACCGTCGCCGTGCTGCGTCATCTGGAGACCGGCACGCCGTTTCTGCCGGGACAGGAGAAATCCGTGTGGATGGTCGAGGCCAGGGTGGATTTTGTCGCCACTGGTGGCGAGGTGACCGCAAGCCTCAGCCTGCCGGATATCCGATCCCCGGGTTTTGAACAGTACGATGAGCAGGCGGCATCCCCCGGGTACGGATTCTCCATACTGGAAGCGGGCGGCAACCGGCGCGCGGAGTGGACCAAGCGCGCGGCCACGGGCGAGCAGGCGCTGTACTACAGCGCCCAGTTTGTGGAGACCAGTGACAGCGGCGACGCGTCGGGTGCCGATACGCCGACGACCGGCGTGAAGCGGGCCTATTGGGAAGAGGCGCAGGAACTGGCCGCGCAACAGGTGCTGGACCGCGCGCGGGAAACCTCCAGCACACCCGAAAGCCTGACGCGGGAACTGATCAAACTGCTCAACGATGCGGGCGCCAACCAGAATACGGCGTTGCTGCGGGCCGAGAACATGGGTCAGGCGGAACTGCTGATGAACCTGCTCGACCGGGCGGGTATCGCCAGCCGCTCGGTCATGGGCCTGTACCTGGAAGACGCCCGGCGGCGCCAGACCCTGACACCGATGGTGGAGATCTACACCGGGGATGCATGGCTGCTGGTCAATCCAGCGACCGGCGAGACCGGCGTGCCGCCCAACCTGTTGCTGTGGCATCGCGGCGGCGTCTCCGTGCTGGATGTCTCCGGCGGCGATCAGTCGCGCGTGGCCTTCTCCATGATCCGGCAGACGGTGCCGGCGGCGGAGCTGGCGCGTGCCAAGAACAGCGACAGCATCTTCACGCGGCTCGGCGTGCAGCGCCTGCCCATCGAGGAGCAGAGCATGTTCAAGTTCCTGCTGCTGCTACCGCTCGGTGCCGCAGTGGTGGTGTTCATGCGGGTGATCATCGGCTTCAAGACGTCAGGTACCTTCATGCCGGTGCTGATCGCGCTCGCCTTCCTGCAGACCGCGCTGGTCCCGGGCCTGGTGAGCTTCATCTCGGTGGTGGCCATGGGCCTGCTGCTGCGCAGCTACCTGTCCCGGCTGAACCTGCTGCTGGTGGCGCGTATCGCGACGCTGATCGTGCTGGTGATCTTCATCATCTCCGCCCTCAGCGTGATCGGCTACCAGATGGGCTACAGCACGGGCATGACCATCACCTTCTTCCCCATGATCATCATCGCCTGGACCATCGAGCGCATGTCCATCCTCTGGGAGGAGGAAGGGCCCAAGGAAGTCCTGAAGCAGGGTGGCGGCAGCCTGCTGGTCGCGGTGCTCGCCTACCTGCTGATGCAGGCGCAATTGATCAAGCACCTGAGCTTCAATTTCCCGGAGCTGAATCTGGTGCTGCTCGCAGTGATCCTCGCGATGGGCCAGTACACGGGCTATAAGCTCACCGAGTTGCGGCGCTTCCGGGCCATGGACGAACTCAAATGAGCCAGCGGTGGATTTCGGTCCCCCGCCTGCGGCAGCTCGGCATGCTGGGCATGAACTGCCGCAATGTCGATTTCATCAATCGCTACAACCCGCGCAACCTGTTCCCGCTGGTCGACAACAAACTGAAAACCAAGCTGCTGGCGCAGGAGTTCGACGTACCTACGCCCAGCCTGCGCTTCGTGGTGCGCGAGCAGCACGAGATTACGCACATCGAGCGGCAGCTCGCGGACATGAACAGCTTCGCACTCAAGCCCGCCAAGGGTTCCGGCGGCAAGGGTATCGTCGTGGTGACCGGCCGGCAGGGCGCGGATTTCGTGCGCAGCTCGGGCGCATTGCTCACCGTCGCCGACCTGCGCCGCCACCTGAGCAATATCCTGGCCGGGCTGTATTCCCTCGGTGGCGCGGCCGATGTCGCGATCATCGAGGACCTGATCGCCTTTGACGACTGCTTCGCCGGGTTCTCGCACGAGGGCGTGCCCGATATCCGCATCATCGTGTTCAAGGGCTACCCGGTGATGGCCATGCTGCGCCTCGCCACCCACGCCTCGGACGGTAAAGCCAACCTGCACCAGGGTGCGGTCGGCGTGGGTCTCGCGCTGGACAGCGGCCGCTGCCTGCACGCGGTGCAGCACAGCAAGCCGCTGACGGAACACCCGGACACGGGCCGGCTGTTGAGTGAAATCGAAGTCACGGGGTGGCGGGAAATCCTGATCCTCGCCTCACAGTGCTACGACATGACGGGCCTCGGCTACATCGGCACCGACCTGGTGCTGGACAAGTTCCTCGGCCCGCAACTGCTGGAGCTGAACGCACGGCCCGGGCTCGCCATTCAGGTAGCCAACGGCCGCGGCCTGCTGCCGAGGCTGCGCCATGTGGAATCCCTGGCCAACCGGCGGCGCCTCACGCCAGAGCAGCGCGTGGACTACGCGATGCGCCAGTTCGCGGAGGTTGAAGCCGCAGCGCAGTCCGCCGTGTCGTAATCCCCATGCGCCGCTGCGCGACCGGCTTCGCGATAAGGGAGTGCCCCGGTGTCGTCATTGCCTGACCTGCATGAAGCCTGCCTGCTGATCGACATCCAGGGCGGCGCCATCCTCGACTGCAACACCGCAGCGGCCGATCTGCTCGGCGCTCCCGCGCAGGCGCTGCGGGGCGCGCCGTGGATGCGGGCCATCCACTGTGATACCGCGACCACTGGCACCCTGGCGCATGCCCTGGCCGCTGGCCGGCGCGCTGCGCTGCCACCTTTTATCGTGCGCAGGAAGCAGGCGACCGAACTCGCGCTGGGCGGCCTGGTGCTGCCGCACCGGGCCGACGATGAGACGGGCGAAGCACCGGGTGCAGCGGCCAGGCTGTTGCTGTGGCGGCTGTTGGACGAGCAGCAGTTGACGCGCCCCGGTGCGCCCGGTACAGCGGATACGCTGGCCGTGCTGGGCGTGGACCAGTTGCGCTATGACGCGCAGTGGGGCGCGCACGAGGCGGCGAACTTCATGCGCGAGATTCAGGGCAGTCTGCAGGACATCGTGCGCGCCGGCGACACCGTGGGCCCGCCCGCCGCCACTGCCGTGCTGATCACGCTGCGCGCCGTGGATATCGAAGGCGCCAGGGACATCTGCCGCGCGCTGCTCTCGCACCTGCATCGCATCCACACGCGCGAGGGCACGGCGACGGCCGGCGCCCGCATCTGCGTCGGCCTGGCGCACCGCACGCCGGGCGCCAGTGCGCTGTCTACGCTGTTGGCGGCCCACCACGCGCTGCTGCTGGGCCAGTACAGCGCCCACCGCGAGCCGATCCGCGCTGCGGCGGATGACGATTACCCCTTGCTGGCCGGCATGATGCTGAACCACGCTGCCCTGCAGAGCGCGCCGCTACCGCTATTCGCACCGCTTGCGGATGCCCCGGGCGCGGCGTCGCCGGTGCCCGCTCCCCGGAAAGCGCCGCCGCCGGTCGCGCCCATCGAAAAGGATATCGAAGGCTATGTGGTCGACAATATGGAGGGCGCGGTCGACCAGGCGCTGTTCCTGGCCGGCCTCGACATCCCGGTGGCCATTATCGGCCCCGCCGGCACCGGCAAGATGTACGTTGCGCGCATCATTCACGAGGAGTCGGGCGGCGCCGCCGATATGCTGGTGTCCATCGATTGCCGCGACCTGCGCAGCCGCGGCGCGGCGAATGCGCGGATCGCGCGCGAGCTCAGCCGGGGGGAAGGCCGCACACTGGTTTTCAAATCGCCCCACCTGCTGCACCACGATGTACAGATCAAGCTGGCGCGCCAGATCAGTTCGCGCACGCTGGCCGACGTGAATCCGCCGCGCTACCTGCCGCGCATGAAGCTGATCGCACTGTTTCCGGAGCGGCTGGAAACGCTGATCCGGCGCACGGAACTGACCGCGCCGCTGGCCAGTGTGTTCGCGGGTTACCCGATCACGGTGCCGCCGATCAAGGATCGCAAGCAGGCGGTACTGCGCTGGGCGCATAAAATCCTGGGTCAAGAAGGCGTTCTGCGCGATCGCGATATGAAAGGTTTTACGCCGGACGCGGAGCAGGCGATGCTGCTCTACAACTGGCCGGGCAACATCAGCGAGATGCGCCAGTGTATTCACGACGCCATCGAGAAGACCGACAAGGACTGGCTGACGCCGGTGGATCTCGGCCTGTTCACCGGCATCAACCCCGACGGCGCGCCGTACCTGCCGGAACCCCGACCCTTTCTCGCCGTGGCGCAAGCCGTGGAAGCCGAGGAGGAGACCTACGCGCCGACTGCGGTGGAGTCATTGCACGTCGCCCTGGGCGAAGCTGTACACGCGTTGCTGGCATTGAATATGATTAAACCGCTCGGTGCCTGGCTGGAGGATGAGCTGGTGCTGGCGGCACTGGATCGGTATCGCGGTGATCTGCGCCGCGCCGGGGAATTCCTGCACACCAAGCCGCGCAACCTGAGTCGCTGGCTGCCCAAGATCGCAGCGCGCGAAGAGGAGCGGGGCGGCAGCGCCCTGTGGCAGAATCCCCGCCGGCTGCTGCGCGAGTGGGTCAGGGAGTCGCCGCAACCGGAGGCATCGCCACTGGCGTTGATGGCGGACACACTGATGGCGCATGTGAACGAGCAGGGCACTGGGCTCAGCGCAGCACTGCGCGCGCGTATCATGGGCGTCTCCACGCCCACATACCTCAAGCGTATGCGGGACGGCGCAGGGGGCTGACGGGGTAATCGGTATGGCGGGAAAAACCACAGGCGTGAGCGGTCGGCTCCGCAAGCCGGGCACGGCAATGCGCGGCGCGAAAACCCTGGAGGAATACGCGCGGGAATTCGAGACGGCGATGGACAGCGAGCTGCCCGTCAGCCTCGGTTTTTCCGCCCGCCTCAACATGCTGTGGGATCTGGCCGGAGCGGCGCCGCCGCAGACCGAGGGACGCGTGATCAGCGTGCTGGGACTCAACCGGCAGTGGCGCGAGGCGGAGGTGCGTAAATGGCTGCAGAAGGATGTGCTGCCGCCGCGCCTGGACCTGCACAACATGGTGAAATTCCTCGTGGCGCAGCTCGACTCGGGCCAGGATGTGCGCCGCTGGGAGGCGTTCCTGATCTACGGTTCACCCATCGTCTCGTCGCCGGTCAACCAGACGCTGTACCGGGAAGACCAGACGCGCCGCGAAATCGCCTCCACGATCTTCGCGCAGATCACGGACGAATACGGCATTCCGCCTTCAGCCTATGAAGCCGACCAGGTGTTCCAGCGCTGCCTGACGCTGATGCACAAGTTCAATATCTACGAGCTGCGCGATTTCCAGTCCGGCCATCTGGAGCCTTTCAAGAATTACATGTTCCCGAGTGAATAGCGCAGCTTCGCACATCGGCCTGGTGCTCGCCGGCGCCGCCAGGGATGCGCTCGCCGCCGCACTGGTGAAAGCCGGCTTCGAGGTACATATCGCCTCGACACCGGAGCGTGTGCGCACGCTGGCAGAGCGCGCCGCCGTGGCCGCCTGGGTGTTCGACGCCCGCTCCGAGGAGGTGCTCGAACTGCTGCTGGCCAGCGGCAGTTTCCTGCTGCCAGCCGACAACATTCCCGCGCCGGACGATGTCCGCGCCAATGCCGCGTGGGCCGAAAGCCTGGTGACGCAGGTGGATGTGGCGCTGTCCACGCGCACCGACGCGCCGTGCGCGGACCGCTGGGGCGAGGTGCGGGGCGTATGGCTGCTGGCGGGTTCAGCCGGCGCCACCTTTGCTGTGCAGGAATTTCTCAACGCCTTCAGCAAGCCACCGCCGGTGGCGTTCCTGTACGCGCAGCACCTCGATCCCTCGCAGGGCGAGGTACTTGCGCGCTTCGTCCCGCAGAATCCGCTGTTTACGCTGCGCACGTCCGAAGGCGTGCGCGCGCTCGCGCCGGCCACGCTAATCATGGTATCGCCGCGTTACAAAGTGTCGCTCGACTCGTTCGGCCAGGTGAGCACCACGCGCCAGGCGTGGACCGGCCCGCACACACCGGATATCAACGAGCTGCTGGTCATCCTCGGCGCAGCGCGGTTGCCGTCACCGGGCGTGATCGTGTTCAGCGGCATGGGCGACGACGGTGTGGAAGGGCTGCGCGTGTTCGAGGCCGCCGGCGGGCGCGTCTGGGCGCAGTCGCCCGGCAGCGCAATCTGCCCCGCAATGCCGCAGGCCGCGCTGCGCAGCGGGCTGGTGCATCGCGCCGGCGAACCGGCCGCGCTGGCAGCGGCGCTGCAAAGTCTCTACACCCCATGAGCTGATGCACGGCGCACGCCACCGGCTTGTGCGCCGGTTTTGCGCGTGCTGCACACGCGTCGCGCTGTGACGTAAATCACACTTAAAAAAGTGGAGATTCTCCAGAAATCTCCAGTTTTCCCTTGCTGCATTTTTCCCCCATGCAAATACTGAGCTTCCATAACCCAGTGGCATAACTATCACGGCAGTGAGGGCAACAATGAGCGACACCGCAGAAAAATACGATATCAGCGGCGTGAAAATCGCCGTCATCGACGACGCCAAGACCATTCGCATGATGATGTCGCACACCTTGCGCGGCATGGGCTGTGAAGTGGAATGCGCGGAGGACGGCTACAAAGCGCTCGGCATGCTGCGGCGCTTCAAGCCGGATCTGATTTTCCTGGACATCACCATGCCGGAACTGGATGGCTACCAGACCTGCACGCTGATCCGCAACGCTGAGGATACGCGGCGCACACCGGTGGTGATGCTCTCCTCCTCGGACGGCATCTTCGACATCGCCAAGGGGCAGGCCCGCGGCGCCACCGCGCACGTCACCAAGATTCCACCGGAGTCCGTGCTGCGCGAGCTGATTTTCAACCACACGCTCAGAAAAGTGGCTGCTTGAGTATGAGCATCTCGGCATTGCAGTCACTGGAATTGCTGGAGCGCCTGCACGCGTACGACAGCGTAGCGGTGCCAGCACCGGCAGAGCAGGCCCCGACCTGGGTGGGCACGGCGGTCGGCATCGCCGGTGTCCCGGTCCTGATCGGCGCGGGCTCGCTGGAAGAAATCATTGAAACACCCGCGGTCACCACCATTCCGGGCACCAAGGGCTGGGTGCTGGGCGTGGCGGCCTACAAAGGCGGGTTGTTGCCGGTATTCAGCGGCGACGTGCTGTTCCGCAAGCGCCCGTACATCGGCCGGCTGCGCGATTACTCGATGGTGATTCGCCGACCGGGCATGTACTTCGCCCTGACCCTGAGCCATGTCCAGCGCGACCTGCGGTTCCCGGTCGGCGAGCGGATCACGGATCACGCGGTCGATCCGGATTTCGCGCAGTACACCGCAGGTGGCTATCTGTACAAGGGCGAATTCATGGCGGTGCTGGATATCGACAAATTGGTGGCGGATGAGGAGTTGTCAAACGCATCCGCCCGGAGAGTGGCTTCAATCAAGGGGAAAGGCAATGAATAAGACAATCAATCTGGGTGTTCCGAATACATGGTTGGCCGGTATCGCTGCGGCGCTGGTGGTGTGCGTTGCGGGCCTGGTGTACGTCCTGTTGCAGAGTGAGCTCCAGGCCGGCACATTGCTGGCCCTGCTCGGCGCGCCGGCGGTGCTGGCGATCGCGCTGCTGGCCTATCGCGGCCAGCACCGGCGTGTGGAGTACACCGAACAGGGCGTGGAGGAAATCGCCAGCGCGCTGCTCAAGATCGCGCACGGCGACCTCACCGTGCAGGTGCCGGAGGACAACTCCGCCACGCGCGATATCGCCCGCCATATCAATGCGTTGACCCAGCGCCAGCGCGAGCTGATCCGCAACATCAAGACGCCATTCAAAGCATCCACGGAAGGTATTTCGCGCATCGGTGGTATCGCCGAGGGCCAGGTGGAGAAAGGCCGGGAGCTCACTCGCTCCGTGGTGGAGTCGACCACTGCGGCGACCGAAATGGTGCGCACCAGCGAGGAGATCAAGAAGTCCACCGCGGAAGCGGCCCGGACCTCGGAGCGCAACCGCCAGCGCGTGGCGCAGGGGTATGAGCTGACCAAGGACATGTCCAAGGCTTCGGCCGACGTGCGTGAGTCCGTGCAGGAAACCTCCAAGTCCGCCAAGCGTCAGGGCGAGTTGATCCAGTCGGTGACTGCGGCAGCGGAGTACATCCAGGCGCTCAACACCAAGATCTCGGTGGTGGCGATCAACACGCGGATCGAGGCGGAAAAAGCCGGCGAACACGGCCGCCCGTTCCTCGGTATCGCCGAGGCGATCGGCGACCTGATGCGCGAGGCCGAGGAGGAGGGACGCAAGATCATCTCCCAGGTGCGCATGCTCCAGAACCTCTCCGCCGACAACCTGGCCAGCATGGAGAACACCGTGGGCACCGTGGTGACGATCCTCGAGTACATCGATCGCCTGGACAGCTCGCTGGAGGAGATCAACGCCGGTTCGTCCGCGATCACCAAGATCATCACTTCGGTCGATGAGGCCGCCGGGCAGTCCGCGACCACCGCGCGCCATATGAACAGCTCGATGGACGCGATTCGTGAGCGCAACCTGGACATCAGCGAATTCAGCGAGTCCACCAAGGACGGGGTCAGCGCCCTGAAACTGTCGATGCGCGACGTGGCCGAAAGTCTCAGCCAGTTCAAGATCGAGGACGTGAGCGAAGCCGAACGCACGCTCGCGGCGATCGAGGACATGAAGAAGCTGCAGACGTCGAAGCGGGTCTACCGTGAAGACGAAATGAAGGCGCTGGAAACCACCACGATTGCACGGGCCTCCCTGTGATCCCGGCACCCGCCACTCGCGAGCCGCTGCGCCGCGCCCCTGCACTGAGGGGCGAGCAGCTGGACCTGCTGCTGCAGCGGCTGCACGCGTACGCGGGTATCCGGATCGAGAGCACGAACAGCGTGATCGCCGGGTGTGCCGCCGCGCGCATGGCCTACCTGGGCCTCGACAGTATCGAGCAGTACCTGGCGGTGTTCGACGACAGCTTTAACGCGCGCGCCGAATGGCTGGCGCTGATCGACCTGCTCACGGTGAAGGAGACGCGTTTCTTCCGCCAGCCGGAGGCGTATGACTGCCTGGCTGCCTACGTCGAGGAACTGCTCACCCGCGGCCCGGTGCCGAGCGAGCTGTCCTTCTGGAGCGCGGGGTGTTCGCTGGGGCAGGAGCTGTACTCGATGGCGATGGTGGTGGAAAGCATCGCCGGGGCGCGCCAGCCCTGGCTGCAATGGCATGGCATTGGCACCGATATCAGCTTCCATGCCATACACCATGCACAGCAGGCGATTTACCCCGAAGCGGCGCTGGAGTGGATTCCGCGTCAGTACCGGGACAACTACATGGACCAGAAACTGGGCGGGCGCTGCAAGGTCAGTGAAGGTATTCGCGCGCGAACACACTTCTTCCACAGCAACCTGCTGCACGTCGACAGTGCGCCGTTCGCCCATTTCAACATCATCTTCTGCCAGAACGTCCTGATCTATTTTGAGCGGGAACGGCAGCGCTGGATCATCGACGCGCTGGTGGACAGGCTGCGGGTCGGCGGTCTGCTGATCCTCGGCGCGGGCGAGGATGCCTCGTGGATACACCGTGACGCAAGCAGGCTGCAGTGGCCTGGCGTCTGTGCCTATAAGAAAACCGGAGATACGGCGAGTGAATAAAAAACCTGACATAGTGTCCCTCAAATGGGTGATCGGCCTGATCAATGCACAGGCCGACGCGGCCGAGGTCGCGCTGGTGGAATACGGCCACGATCCCGCGCAGAAGCAGGCGCTGTTGCGCTGCATGTGGTCCGTGCACCAGATCACGTCGACGCTCAGGGCGCTCGGTATGCGCAAGGCCGAGATGCTGACGCTGGAAATGGAGCGCAGCCTCAATTTCCTCTACAAGGACAAAGTCGTCGGCGAGCGCCGCAAGCTCGCCATGGGCGGCCTGATGCAGGCGCTCAAGATCATTCCCGCCTACCTGGAGCACACGCAGAACCAGCGCGTGGACACCGGCCGCGGCCTGGAGCAGTTTGTCAACGACCTGCGGCGCTGGGTGGGCGAGCGCCCGCGCCCCAGGGCGTTCTTCTTCCATATGGATTATCCACCTGAAGCCGGCATGACCGCCGCTGCGACGCCCGCGTCCGACGAGGAGATTCGCAGCCGCGCGAACGTGATGCTGGCGCTCTACCTGGAGATGGCGAAGCAGGCCCTGCGCAAACGCAAGGTCGGCGAGAGCATGAAAACGGTCGCGCGTATCGCGCGCAAGATGCAGATGCTGTTTGCCGGGACCGAACAGGAGCGTTTCTGGTTCACCATGATTGGCCTCTGCGAGGGCATTGCCGGCGGCCTTATCGTGCCCGATGAATGTATCGCGCTGATCTTCAAAACGGGTGCGTTCGCAATCAAATACGCGCGCGAAAACGGGCGCAGGATCGACGAAACCGTCGACTACGACAGCTACCTGCAACAGATGCTGTACTACATCGCGTCCTGTCGCTCCAAGCCGGTGCACATTGCAGGTGTGCGCACGGCCTTCGGTATCGACGACAACACCATCAGCGAAGCCAGCCAGGGACTGGTGCACAGCGACGCCATCGTGATCGCGCTCACCGGCGCCCTGCAGCAGCTCAATATCGCCGCCGACTACCTGATGACGCACGACATGAGCCGGGTAGCGAAGCAGAACCCGCAGGACCAGGACACCAGCGTCCTGGGCGCCATCGATAAGGCGGAGCAGCGACTGGTGGCCTGCGGGCAGTTGCTGCACGCGGATTCCCTGAAGAAAGTACAACATCAGCTCAAGCAGTTCTTTGGCGGCAAGGGCGCCGACCAGGGGCCGGAAGACGTGGCTGCTGCGGTCAGTGCGATCACGCTCGGCATCACCGATGTCAAGACGGACCTGGAACACAAGCTTGAACACGGCCTGAACAGCTCTTATGCCGGGCGCGAGTTCGAACTCAGGGAGAGCGTGGCGACTGCCACCTTCAGGCAGATGGCGCTGGTCGAAGACTTCATGCACCAGATCCTGCGGCGCAAGGCGCTCAAGAGCGCGCTGGACAAGAAGCCGCTGGACACCGCCAGCGTGCTGCGCCTGACTACGGCATTGCAACGCCACCTCAACAAATCCGACACCGGGCACGAGGAACTGCGCCAGGCCATTCGCGACGCCGACCATGGCGATCCCGATCTCGACCTGTTGTACCAGCTCGCCACGCAATATCTCGGCCAGCTCGACTCCCTTCCCGACCGCAAGGCGATCAGCAATTCCCTGCAACTGCTGGAGGAGATCGCCGGTGCGCTGCATTTTGCCGGGATGACGCGCGAGGGCGCGGTCATGGAGCGGTGCCACACGTGGCTGACCGCCGCCAGTGATGCCGGCAGTGTGCACGAGGACGAGGCATTCCGCTGCTTTGCCGACGCCTTCGCGCAGATCGAGATGCACCTGCAGCGGTCGATCCTCGATCCGCTGGACGACACCTCGCACATTCTGGCGCTCGCGGAACAGCGCGCTGGCGAACTCGACAACTGGCTGAACAACCTGTCGCCGGGGCGCAAGGTGGTCGACATTGTCACCACGAATACGGCGCAGGTGGTTGAGCTGCAAACGCAGGTGCAGGACTCCGACATTCCACCGGAGTTCCGCGACGTCTTCATCGAGGAATCCGAGGAGATGGTGGCAGAGCTCGGCAAGCTCACCGCCGACTGGTTGCAGGACCCTGCGAACAACGACGTGCTGCGCGATATTCGCCGCCACTTCCATACCTTCAAGGGTAACGGCCGCGCCGTGGGCGCCAACATCCTCGGCGAACTGGGCTGGGCGGCCCAGGACATGCTGGATCGCTCGCTCGACGGCGATCTGGTCCCCGACTCGCAACTGCAGAGCCTGGTCAGCGAGGTGGTGAGGGCGCTACCCGATCTCGTCAGGTCCTACGGCACGGACACAGGGCCTGACATCGGGCGCATCCGCGAGCTGACCAATGCGTGCTTCAGTGCCGCTTCCGGCGAGCAGGACGATCTGCCGGACATCAGCGATGTGATCGGCGCGAGCGGCCAGCAGGCGGAAAAATTCACGGCGACCAAAACTCTGACACGCTGATCCGGCAGCGCTGGCCGCCGACTGGATAGGGAGAAGAATTGTGTACACGGACAACGATCTGGGCAAGCTGAGCCTCAAGGGGATGGCCGATCTCGACGAGGAAAACCAGGAGAAGAGCCTGCGCTGGCTGTTGGAGATGGATCTCTCCGAGCCCGAGGAAACTGTGTTCCGGGTCAGCAGTGATGATTTCGTCGACACGGAGCTGTCGGCGTACGAGGCGGATATCGCCGGCCGGCCCATGATGCGGGGCAATGCCCACAGCGACGATCTGGCGAGCTATGTCGACGAGGAAATCGTGATGGGCTCCGAGAGCGTGGCCGGTGACATCTACGCTCGCAAGGACGCGTCGGATGCGCGTGAAGCGTCCACCACCCGTCGTGAAGCCATCATGGCAATCGACTTTTCGCGGGTGCGGGCAGGCAGCGAAGCCGGCAGTGTGGTGAATGTCGAAGAAGGCGCGGACATACTCGGCTTGTCCGGTGACGATGACATCGGCGAGAAATTCCTGTCGATCAGGCGCGTCAGGGCCGGCCAGACCAATGGCGACACCCCCGGATTCCTTGATGCGGGTTCCGTTGCGCCGCCGCCGGAGATCATCGATCTGGCAGACGCACCCGTGCCGTCGCAGGTTGCCGATCCCGGTCGCGACCTGGTCGCGAACGACAGTGAATTCGACTACGACAGCGTGCTGGAATACGTGGCGAGCACCCCGCAGCCACTCGACGACCAGGAGTTTGACGACTACCTGCTGGCCGGCGAACACCTCGCCGATGCCGGTGCCGATCCGGATGAGCTCATCGTCGAGCGCACTGAAGGTGTGATCGCACTCGATCCTGACACGGATATCGCCATCGACTATCACGAAGATTTCCATGCGATGGAAGGCCTGGCGCGCGGCTGTGCCAGCGCGATCGCGACGATCGTGACGCCGGTCATGGAAGAAATTCTCGCAGCGGCGCGCGCGCGGCTGACAGCACTGGGCCTGGACCCGGGCAGCATCGCCGTGGACGTCCGCCTCGGCACTGACGAGGCCTCCATCAAACAGTGCTATGCGCAGGGTTTCGAGCCGGTGTCCGCGGTCTGCCTCGACATGCCACAGCCGCTGCACACTGTCGACCAGGCCGCCCGCGACGCGATGTATGTCCGACTGCAGAACACGGCGCTCGAGGCCAACTGGAACGATCTCTTCAGCCAGGACTTCACGCCATCGGCGGTGGTGGACACCCCGGCGACCGCCGCGGACGGCGGCTTTGGAGAGGACATCTTTGGCGACGATTTCGCGGACGATTTCGCCGCGCAATGGTCGGGCAGCGAGCTGGTGGCGGCGGCGGATATCGAGGCGGCCTTTGCCGACCTGTCGGACGAGACCGATACGGGCGAGGATTTCCTCGGCGCCGTCGCGGATTCAGCGCCGGGTGCGGACGCGAGCGCGGCCGTGCAGCTGGCCTCGCAACCGGCCGCGGAGGCGGCAGCCGTGGAGGAGGCCGACGTCGCCGCCGTACACGCTGATGCCATCGTGCCGGACTACATAGAGTTCAGTTACACCAGCCAGAGCAACGCGGAAATCTTCGTCGACTTCCTCGATGCGTTTATCGAGGAAGGTTCCGCCGAGGTCGAAAAGCTCGAATCCGAAGTGGGCGAATGGGAAAAGACCGTCGCGAGCGAACCGCTGTATTCGAAGGTCTGCCGCACGCTGCACACCCTCAAGGGCATCGCCAAGGGTGTCGGCCTGCAGCGCCTCGGCACCCTGGTGCACAATTTCGAAACCCTGCTGGACAAAATGCCGCGGCCGGAGCCGGGCGCGGAACAGTCCTACTTCCGCATCGTCAATGCCTGGCTCGACGCGGTGGTGCGCGGGGTTGGGCACGTCGCGAACCAGCGCGCGGATGTCGCCAGCGAACTGCCCCTGCAGACCGAGGAGGTCGCACCACAACCCGCCCTGCCCGAAGGCAGGGCGGCGGGCAAGTCCGGCAGTGTCAGGAAGGCGCGCGCCGCGATGGCGGCGTCCAGCGAGGAGATGCAACGCCCCGACGACGAGCCCGCGCAACGGGCAACTGCTGCGGTTTCCGCCCTGGAGCGCAAGCGCGACCAGCAACTGGCAGACGAAGGCGCCAAGGCGCTGGCGGCGCAACAGTCAGTGCGCATCACCTCCGAGAAACTGGATCACCTGTTGAACCTGACGGCGCAGGCACAGCAACTCGGCGTGCGCGCATCGCAGAACACGTCCCGCAGCAAGCGCTCCTCCGCGGAACTGCAGGCACGCCTGTCGTCGGTGCGGACGCACATCCGCAAAATCGCCGATCGCGCCCTGCTCAATGTCAATGCGCGGCCGGGCAGTTCCAACCCCGATCTGGATGCGCTGGAGATGGATCAGTACTCCGAGCTGCAGGAAGCCGCCAGCATCCTGCGCGAGGGCGTGGAGGACCTGGCGGATCTGGTGGATGTCGTCAGCCGCCAGAACATGCAGATCGAAACACTGCTGAAGCAGCAGTCATCGGTGATCTCCAGTATCTCCTCGTCCATCCAGGGCGCGCGGGTCGTGCCCGTGTCGCGCCTGATGCCAGGGCTGCGTCGCATCGTGCGCACCGTGAGCGGCGATCTCGGCAAGATCGTGTCGTTCCGCGTTGAGAATGAAATCGGCGCACTGGACCGGGATCACTACGCGCGCCTGCAGGTGGTGCTGGAACACATGGTGCGCAATGCGCTGGACCACGGCATCGAGTCACCCGACGAGCGCGTGGCGATGGGCAAGCCGACCGGCGGGCGCATCACCATCGATGTGCGCAAATCGGGCGGCGACTACCTGATCCGGCTCGAGGACGACGGCCGCGGCATAGACCCCGAGTCGATCCGCGCCTCCGCCTACCAGAAGGGGTTGAATATCGATGTCGACGCGCTCTCCGACGAGGAGGCCATCCAGCTGATCTTCCACAAGGGGTTCTCGACTGCCAGCACATTGAGCGAGATTTCCGGCCGGGGAGTGGGCATGGACATCGTTCTCACCGAACTGCAGCAGATCGGCGGCGATGTGCAGATCCAGTCTGCGGTCGGTGTCGGCACCGCGTTCGAGATACGCATCCCGAGCAACGTCTCGGTGAACGGCGCGCTGCTGGTCGCCGCCGCCGGGCAGTCCTACGCCATCCCGCTGAACGGCTTGGTGGCGGTGGATCAGGTGCCGGTCGACGAGTTCTTCGCAGCCGTCGCCGGGCACACGGAGTTGACGATATCCGGGCATGTCTGTGAGCCCACCTACCTCGCGACCCTGTGCCAGGGGCTGAGCCTGCCCGATCGCGGCGCCTGGGAGAAGTTTGTACCGGTCATCATCGCCGGTGGCGAACAGCGCCACATGGCAATTGCGATCGACAAGCTCGAAGAGGCGCTGGAGCTGGTGGTGCGCTCGCTGGGTTCGCAGTTCACCACCGTGCCGGGCGTCGCGGGCGCGGTGACTACGGCCGAGGGCGAGGCGATCGTGGCGCTGGATCTCAACCTGCTGGTGAACAGTGCCGGGCCCGACGGTGTCGTGCCAGTGGCCGTGGATCAGCCCAAGAGCACAACGCTGCTGGCGCTGGTGGTGGACGATTCACGGACACAGCGCATGGTCACCACCAGTCAGCTCGATACCGTGGGTGTCGAGACCGTGACTGCGGAGAACGGGCTGGTGGCCATCGACCTGCTCAATGCCGCCCACCGCCTGCCGGACATCATCCTGCTCGACGTGGAGATGCCGGTGAAGGACGGCATCCAGACCCTGCGCGAAATTCGCAAGTCCCGGCGCTACGGCCACCTGCCGGTCATCATGGTGACGTCGCGCACAGGGGCCAAACACCGCGCGCTGGCCAGCGAGGCCGGGTGCAATGCCTACATGGGCAAACCGTTCAACTTCCCGGCCCTGATCAAGCAGATCAACGCATTGACCGGCCACGAACTGCAGCTGTCCTGAGGAGAGGCGATGAGTGAGAACGTAAAACGCTGGTGTGTACTGGTGCCGGCCTCCGGGACGGAAACCTGGGCGGTGCCGCTCAATTGCCTCGCCGAGATCGTTACGCTGCACACCGAGGATGTGGCTCCGCCGGCGCAATTGGGCTGGCGCGAGCACCAGGTGCCGGTACTGGATCTCGGGTGCGAAGACGGTTCGCACTGGCGGTCGGCGAGTCGCGGCACCGGCCTGCTCGCGGTTTTTCTCGGTCTCAAGGGCGAGGGCTGTGAATACTGGGGGCTGGCGGTGCGCGGCGAGGGCCTGCGGGTGGTCAGCCTCACCAGCGAGGCGGTCGAGGATGTGCCGGAGCAGATCCGGGAGTACGCCACGGCCGCGTTCCGGTTCCACGGCGAGCTGTGCCAGGTGCCGGACCTGGATCAATTCCAGCGACGGGCGGCCGCCCGCCTGCATGTGGCGTAATGCGAATGGAGAGTGAAGCTTTGCACCTGGATGAAATCGTAAGCTGGATTGACGCTGCCTTCGGGGGGGTGACGCCACCGCCTGAACGTCCTGACGAGGAGGCGCTCAAGCGCATCTTCGGTGAGCGCGGCTATCAGCGTTACCTGCAGGATCAGGTCAACCGGCAGATTATTCGCGACTACCTGACCAATGCGGTGGTGCTGGGGGTGATCCCGGTGGGCGGGCTTGCCGCTTTCGCCAGCCAGATCGTGTCCGAGGAGGGTCGCGCCACGCTGGCCCTGTACATGCTGATGAGTTCGGTCGAGGAAGCCAGGGATCTGCCTGCGGTCAATGGCGCCGTCGAAGTGCTCAAACCGCTCAAGCCCGGTGCGGGTGGTCACCCGCACATCAAACTGGTTCCGAACTGACACCGCTGCTGCACGCGCCTGCGAGTCCTGTTGCCCGACAGGGTTCGGTAGCGTGATCCTGTTCTCATACCACCGAGTCAGTAAAGAAAAAAATGGCATTTAATTCGAGTTTCGATTGAAAACTGTACACACAAAATAAAAAAATGACCTTAAAACTGCCTAAAAAATAAAATACATTAAAAAAAGGCGCAACGTTCGTTGCCGCACCCACCGCCGCGACTTATAACTGAACCGTGGCCGCGCATTCGATGGCGGCCGGGGCGGGAGTGATAGGGGTGCTGTAAAGGCCAGGGGACACCCCGCCCGGATCCAGACAGGACGAACGATAAAGAAAGCGGGGTACACAGTGATGTTGACCATAACACCAACAGCAGTACTGGACTCGGTTCCCAGTGAGGGGCCGGAAGTGTTTGCGGTGATCGGCGGCAAGAAGGTCTTCCTGCCGGCCGATGCACGGTACGTGATGCAGGACAAGCGGGGGCTGTGGTACTACAGCTCGCGCAAGCCGCGCCCGAAAGAGGGCGACTGGACACCCAACAAAACCAGCATCGCCTGCCGCACGGAAACCGGCTGTGTGCGCGCGCTGAAAACCGAAACGGTGCAGCAGTGGCTGGATACCTGCCAGCGCACGGTGCGGATGGTGCGTTCGCGCGACGGCAGCGGCCGCCGCCCCGCCGAGGACTGAGACGGCTCGCACTGCCGATGTAATGCGCGGTCGGTACGACGCGCACCCTTCGCCCATCCGGCTTTGCTACACTGGCCCCAATGTCCGGGGCCAACCACGCATGACCCAGTCCACCGTCGCGACCTCGCCCGCCGAGGCCGCCCGCCTGATGCAACTGGCGACCTACGCCTCGCTGGTCGTCGCCATCGCGCTGGTAATGGCAAAAACCGCCGCCTGGGCCGTCACCGATTCGGTGGCGTTGCTGGCTACCCTGGTTGATTCGACGCTGGATGCCGTCGCCTCATTGGTCAACCTGTTCGCCGTGCGCCATGCGGTCACGCCAGCCGATGCACAGCACCGCTTCGGCCACGGCAAGGCCGAGGCGCTGGCGGGCCTCGGGCAGTCGGCGTTCATCGCCGGCTCCGCCGGATTCCTGCTGCTGGCGGCGGCACGGCGCCTTGTCGAGCCGGCTCCGCTGGCCGTGGTCGGGCCCGGCCTCTGGGTGATGGGCTTTTCACTGGTGGCGACGTTGGGCCTGATGCTGTTCCAGCGCCATGTGATCCGCCGCACGGGTTCCACCGCCATCCAGGCGGATGCGCTGCACTACCGCACGGACTTCCTCGTCAACGGCTCGGTCATCATCGCGCTGCTGCTCGCGGCCGCAGGCTTCCCGGGATTCGATGCCCTGTTCGCGCTGGGGATTGCGCTGTATATCCTGCACAGTTCGTGGTCCATCGTGCGGCAATCGCTCGACGACCTGATGGACCGCGAATTGCCCGATGGCGAGCGCGCAGCCATCAAGCGCATCGCGCAGGCCCACCCGCGAGTGCGCGGCATGCACGACCTGCGCTCACGCCGCTCCGGGCTGTCGACCTTCATCCAGCTGCACCTGGAGGTGGACGACAACCTCACGCTCATTGACGCCCACCAGGTGTCCGACGAG
Source organism: uncultured Halioglobus sp. (assembly GCA_964461965.1). Classification (GTDB taxonomy): domain Bacteria; phylum Pseudomonadota; class Gammaproteobacteria; order Pseudomonadales; family Halieaceae; genus Marimicrobium. The sequence continues at coordinate 61,085 of CAYWWD010000004.1, forward strand.
GTGGAGCGGGCACTGCTGGCGTCCTACCCTAACGCCGAGATCATCATTCACGTCGATCCGGCGTCGGTGCTGCTGGATGAAGCCCGGCGGGGCTTGCTCCGCCCCTAGGTACATCGGTACTCCCTTACGCGGTACAAAAAAGTAGCCATTGGGCGCGCCCAAACCCCTGATTTCAGTAAATATTACACCTCCCAACCGGCCTTGAATTCCCTATAGTGGCCTTCAGGGGCTACACCCCAGCGGTTACTCGCTGCCGCTGCCGCAAAATAAACTGAGAACGGAGCACGCTGATGTCACAGAATTTTACCCGCAAGAATCTCTCGCTGGCCGTCGTGCTGGCTTCCGGTCTGTGCGCCGGCGGCGCCACAGCGCAACAACTGGAAGAAGTCATCGTTACGGCGCAGAAACGCGTCCAATCCCTGCAGGATACGCCGATCGCCATCAGCGCCTTCGATTCCAGGGCGATCGAGAACATGGGCCTGATCGATGCCAAGGATATCGGCATGGCCACGCCCTACCTGCAGATGCCCGCCTACCCGACCTCCAGCAACAACCTCGCGATCTTCATCCGCGGTATCGGCAACGCGGATTCCATTGTGATCACCAAGGACCCGACGGCGGGGCTGTACTACGACGGGGTGTACGCAGCGCGCTCGACTGGGCTGCTGGCGGATTTGTCTGATCTGGAGCGCGTGGAAATCCTGCGCGGCCCGCAGGGCACCCTGTACGGCCGCAACACCATGGCCGGCGCGGTCAATTTCATCAACGCCAAGCCCACCGGTGAGCTGGGCTTCAAGCAGAGCCTGAGCGTGGGTGACTACGACTACTGGCGCTCCGTCAGCCATTTGAACCTGCCGGACTACTCGGGCCTCAAGACGAAATTCACCGCGACCTTCTCCGACCGCGACGGCTGGGTGGAGAACGAGGGCCCCAACGAGGTGGCCGGCTACGAATACGCCGACTATTACAAGAAGGAGACCGAGGGCTACCGCGCCGCCGTGCGCTATGACGGCGTCGAGAAACTGTTGATCGATTACAGCTACGACTATTCCGACCTGACGACGGCCGCGCCCTACTTCCAGTACAGCGGGCCAGCCGGCGGCACCACACTGGCCGGACTGCCCATTACCAACAGCTTTACCGACCGGCTGGATCAGACCCGAACCCCCACCGGCGGCGGCCACCATGCGTACTACCTGCCGGAATCCAAGACCGAGGTCAATGGCCACAACCTGACGGCCAGCTATGAACTCAACAACCACCTCACACTGAAATCCATCACCGGCTACCGGGATTTCGACGACGACAACTCCACTAACTTTTCCCAGTCCTTCGGCAGTGCGGGCACCCTGGAAGTCTGGACCAATACGGAGCAGGACCAGTGGTCGCAGGAATTCCAGGCCATCGGCAGTGCGGAACGCCTGGAGTACGTCGGCGGCCTGTACTACTTCAACGAGAACGCCGAACAGAAAGAGCGGCAGTATCTGGACCGTGCCGCCGTCGATGAGCTTGGTGTCTATGCCTTCGACTTCATCACCGGCATGCCCTGCTCGGACGGGACGCGTCCGGGGCCGATCTGTACAGATTTTGCCAACGCCACCCTGCCCAACTACCTCGGTGAGTACGTAGTCAAAACCGACGTGGAATCCTGGGCGGGTTACGGTCAGGCCACTTACACGCCGAATATCCTCGAAGACAAGCTGGATCTGACCCTGGGTCTGCGCTACACCGATGACGAGCGCGAGGCCGTGCGCACCAATGACGGCTGGGTTTTCAACTCCTATGGGCCTGGCGCCACCGAGTCACAGATGGACCGGGTGGATTACACCGCCATCGCGGATTACAGCTGGACCGACAACTTCTCCACCTACGCCAAGTTTGCCACCGGCTTCCGCTCCGGCGGCTCCAGCCGCAACAGCCTGGACTTCAACCAGGCGTTCGACAAGGAAGACGTCGACTCCTATGAACTGGGCTGGAAGTCGGAGATGCTGGACCAGCGCGTGCGCGTCAACGGCGCCGCCTATTACATGACGGTCAACGACATCATCCTGGACTACCTGCCCGACCCGGTGAACAACCCGCAGTTCGTGTCAGCGTTCAACTCCGGCACCTCGGATATCTGGGGTCTGGAGATCGACGCGGATGCGGCGGTCACCGATCAGTTCACCGTGGGCTTCAACTTCTCCTACCTGGAATATGACTTCAACGACGCCATCTTCCCGGACGGCCGCGATCACACCGACACCACCGAGCTGGTATGGGCACCCCAGTACGCCTATGCCCTCACGGCGGATTACACGGTGCCGGTCAGCGTGGGCGACCTGTTATTCCACCTGGACTACGGCTGGCAGGACGACCAGTACGCACTGGCCAACACCGAGTTTGGCGATGTCGTCGTCGAGGACTATGGCCTGTTGAACGGCCGCGTCAGCCTCGGCAACGTGGAGATGGGTGGCCACAACTGGCAGTTCGCGCTGTGGGGCCGCAACCTCACCGACGAAGACAGTGCCAACTACCTGATCGGCGCCACGGCGACGACCTATCTGGCACCGCGCATGTACGGCGCGGAAGTGATCTTCGAGTTCTGAGAAGTTCGAACCAGCCTGATCACCGGGGGCTGCCGCAAGGCGGCCCTTTTTTTTGCCCGGCGTTCGGGGCGGTGCGTCGATGACGCGTTCTTGAACGCACCTGCGCCCTGCGCTATGGTTCCATCGGTCCCGCTCCCCAGGGACGTCCATCCAAGCACTACGCGAGGTACACCCGTGAGCCAACTGGAGCCGTTTCGCGAGCAGGCGCGCGCCTGGCTGGAGGAGAATTGCCCGCCGTCGATGCGCACGCCTACCCGGGGCTTTGACGATTTCTACGCCGGCGGACGCAAACCGAAGATCGAGCATCCGGACCAGAAACTCTGGTGCGATCGCATGGCGGCGCGCGGCTGGACGGTTCCGCACTGGCCGAAAGAATACGGCGGGGGCGGGCTTGGTAGCGAGGAAGTGAAAATCCTCAATGAGGAGATGGCCAGGATTGGCGCGCGAGTGCCGCTCGTCAGTTTCGGCATCTCCATGCTCGGGCCGGCCCTGCTGAAGTTCGGTACCGAGGCGCAGAAGCAGGAGCACCTGCCGAAGATCGTGCGCGGTGAAATCCGCTGGTGCCAGGGCTACTCCGAGCCTAACGCCGGCTCCGATCTCGCCAGCCTGGCGACGAAGGCGGAGGACAAGGGGGATCACTACCTCATCAACGGCCAGAAAATCTGGACGTCCTATGCCGACCTCTCCGACTGGATCTTCTGTCTGGTGCGCACCGACAGCTCCGGCAGCAAGCACGAGGGCATCAGCTTCGTACTGTTTGACATGGATCAGCCGGGCGTGACGGCGCGCCCCATCAAGCTGATCAGCGGCAGCTCCCCCTTCTGCGAAACGTTTTTCGACAACGCCATCGCAGACAAGAAAAATCTCGTGGGCGAGGCAGGCAAGGGCTGGACGATCGCGAAATACCTGCTGACCCACGAGCGCGAAATGATTTCCAGTTTCGGCGCGGCGGCGAAAAAATCCGTCGGGCAGATCGCGCTGGACTCACTCGGCGCGGACGCCACGGGTCGCCTCGCCAACGGCGTGTTGCGGCAGGCCATTGCCCAGTACCAGCTCGACACGCTGGCGTTTGCCGCGACCATGGCGCGGGTGGGCGATGAGGCGAAAGCCGGGCAGGGGCTCGGCGCGGCCTCCTCCATTTTCAAGTACTACGGCACGGAGCTTAACAAGCGGCGCAACGAGCTCAACCTCGCCGCATCCGGCGAAGCGGCGCTGGGCTGGGCCGGACCTGAGTACCACGACGGTGCGCTCTGCCGCGACTGGCTGCGTTCCAAGGGCAACTCCATCGAGGGCGGCACCTCGGAGGTGCAGCTGAACATCATCGCCAAGCGCGTGCTCGGGCTGCCCGACGCCTAGCCTGAAGCAAACCGAGGAATCGCAGGACATGGCACTGGTATTGAATGAAGAGCAGGTGATGCTCAAGGATTCCGCCGCCGGCTTTTTCGCGCAGCGGGCGACGGTGGCTCACCTGCGGGCGTTGCGCGATAGCGGAAACGAACGCGGCTTCAGCGATGAAGTCTGGGCCGAGATGGTCGGGATGGGTTGGGCGGGTATCGCGATCCCCGAGGCCTACGGCGGGTTGGGTTACGGGTATACGGGCCTCGGGCTGTTGCTGGAACAGGCTGGCCGCCATCTCAGCGCGAGTCCATTGCAGGCGTCCGTGCTGGTGGCGGCCACGGTGATCCAGGAGCTCGGCAGCGCGCAACAGAAGGAGATATTGCTGGCTGCGATAGCCGCGGGCGAACGGCTCGTTAGCCTCGCGCTGCAGGAAGGGCCGCATCACGCGCCTTTGCAATGTACGTTGCGCGCCATGCGCGACGGTGCTGACTTCGTCCTGAACGGCACCAAGGTGCTGGTGCCGGATGCCGGCGCCGCCCACACTTTTATCATCATCGCGCGCACCGGCGGCGATCCCGGCGAGGCAGCAGGAATCAGCGCATTCCTGGTGGACGCGAACAGCGCGGGCCTGTGCATCGAGTCGCGCAGCATGGTGGATTCGCGCAGCGCCGGCACGCTGGTGCTGGAGAATGTGCGTGTTCCCGCGGCTGGTCTGCTGGGCGGTGAAGGCGCTGCCTGGGCGGGTCTCGGCCGCGCGCTGGATATCGCCAATATCGGCCTCGCGTCGGAACTGCTGGGCCTTGCCACGGAGGCGTTCGAACGCACCGTGGCCTACCTCAAGCAACGCAAGCAGTTCGGCCATGCCATCGGTTCTTTCCAGGGGCTGCAGCACCGTGCAGCGGAACTGTTTGCCGAGCTGGAACTGGCGCGTTCCATCGTGCTGCAGGCCCTGCATGCCATCGATGCTGGGGAGCCGGACCTTGCCCTGCTGGCCAGCGCCGCCAAGGCCAAGCTGTGTGAGGTGGCGCAGCGCGCGACCAACGAGGCGATACAGATGCACGGCGGCATCGGCATGACGGACGAGCACGAGATCGGATTCTTCATCAAACGCGCGCGCGTGGTGCAGCACCTGTTCGGCGATTATCACTACCACCTCGATCGTTTTGCATTGCGCAGTGGCTTCTAGCGATGACGGCAGTCGGCCCGGGCGCAAGCGAGGTACCGGAACTGCAGCGGATCGATGCGGCGATCGCCAGTCTCACCGCGCCGGGGCAGGCATTCGAGGTCAATACGGTACGCCTCGACGGTATCGATTACCGGAACTACGCCGCGCTGCCGTCGAGCCTCGGGCAGTATTACCGGATCATGCTGCAGCACGCGGCGAAAGATTTCGCGGTCTACCAGAACGAGCGCTATTCCTTCGGTGAGGCCTACCGGCACAGCGGCGAGTTTGCGGCCGCATTGCAGCAGCGCTTCGGCGTGGCGCGCGGCGATCGGGTGGCCATACTCAGCCGCAACAACCCGCAGTGGATGATGGCGTTTATCGGCATCACGGCCATCGGCGCGATAGCGGTGCCGATGAACGCGTGGTGGACCACCGAGGAGCTCGACTACGGCTTCGCCGACAGCGGCGCGCAAGTGGTGGTCGCCGATCGCACACGGGCAGAGCGGCTGCTGCCGCTGGTGCGCAAATACGGCCTGCGGGTTGTCAGCATCGACGACTGCGACGGCCTCGATCTGCCACATACGCCGTTCGCCGCCCTGCTGCGCGATTTCGCAGGCGTTTCGATGCCGGACGTGGAGGTGGCGCTGGAAGACCCTGTCACACTGATGTACACCTCCGGTTCCACCGGCCATCCCAAGGGCGCGCTGTCCTCCCATCGTGGCGTGCTCTCTGCAATCTACAGCTGGATGTGTCTCGGTGTGGCCAACAAAATCGCAGGCGTGGGCGAGCGCGGGCGATCTTCCCTGCCGCCCGCGGCGTTACTCACCGTTCCGCTGTTTCACTGCACCGCCAGCCATTCGGTGTTCCTGATCTCGCTGGTGGCCGGACGCAAACTGGTCATCATGCACAGGTGGGATGCACAGGAGGCGCTGCGCCTGATCGAGGCCGAACGCATCACCTGGTTCAACGGTGTGCCCACCATGTCGGCGGAATTGCAGGCAGCGGCTGCGAATTCGACGCGTGATATTTCCTCGCTTACCGAGATCATGGCCGGCGGCGCGGCCAGACCGCCCGAGCAGGTGAAGCAGATCCGCGCCACATTCACCAGGTCCACACCCGGCATCGGTTACGGCCTGACGGAAACCAATGCGCTGGGGGCGGTCAATGCCGGGGCGTCCTATCTCGAAAAGCCCGGCAGCGCCGGCAGGCCGGTACCCGCGGTGACGGAGTTCCGCGTGATCGACGAGCAGGGCCAGCCACTGCCGGCGTATGCGCGGGGCGAACTGTGCATCAAATCGCCGGCCAATATTCTGGGCTACTGGAATAACCCGGAGGCGACCGCCGCAGCGTTCGTCGACGGCTGGTTTCGCACGGGGGATATCGCCTACCTGGACGATGAAGGTTTTGTTTTCATCGTCGACCGGATCAAGGACATCATCATCCGCGGCGGCGAGAATATCAGTTGCCTGGAGGTGGAGGCGGCGATCTACGCGCATGCCGGCGTGGTCGAAGTCGCGGTTTTCGGCCTGCCCGACGAACGTCTCGGCGAAAGCGTCGGTGCTGCCGTCGTATTGCACGAAGGTGTGGATATCACGGCTGCGATGCTGCGAGCGTATCTGGCCGATCACCTCGCAAGCTTCAAGATACCCGCGCACATCTGGTTTCGGACGCAACAGTTGCCGCGTATCGCCTCCGGCAAGATATACAAACGCCAGCTCAAGGCCGAGTACACCGCCGAGATCACCGCGCGCTAACACCGCAACAGACAGTTGAATGCACTGACACCGAGGAGAACGACGATGGATCTGGGAATCAGCAAGAAAGTAGCGCCAGTTCTGGCGGAAGTGAAACGCTTCGTCCGGGAGGAGATCCTGCCCGTCGAACACGAATATCACGCCGAGATCAGCGTCGGCGACCGCTGGCAGTTCACTCCGCGGCAGACGGACATCCGCGAAGGACTCAAGAGCCGCGCCCGCGCCCGCGGCCTGTGGAATTTCTTCCTCACTGGTGAAGAGGGCAGCGGGCTCAATACGGTGGAGTACGCCTACCTCGCCGAGGAGATGGGCAGGTCGCACCTGGCGGCGGAAATTTTCAACTGCTCCGCACCCGACACGGGCAATATGGAGGTGTTGCACAAATACGGCACGGAAGCGCAGAAAAAACAGTGGCTGGAGCCGTTACTGAACGGCGAGATCCGCTCGGCTTTCGCCATGACCGAGCCGGGTGTCGCCTCTTCCGACGCGACCAATATCTGCACCCACGCCGAACTCGTCGGCGACGAGTGGGTAATCAACGGCGAGAAACACTACATCTCCGGTGCCGGTGATCCGCGCTGCAAGATCATGATAGTCATGGTGAAGACCGACCCCGACGCGCCCAAGCACTTGCAGCAGTCGCAGATACTGGTGCCCACGAACACACCCGGTTTCGAGAACATCCGGCCGATGAATGTGTTTTCCATGGACGATGCGCCCCACGGCCACATGCACCAGCGCTTCACCAACGTGCGCGTGCCAAAGGAAAATATCCTGCTCGGCCCCGGGCGCGGGTTTGAAATTTCCCAGGGCCGCCTCGGCCCGGGCCGCATCCACCACTGCATGCGCGCCGTCGGCGCGGCGGAACGCGCGCTGGAACTGATGTGCGAGCGTGCGATTTCGCGTACCGCCTTCGGCAAACCGCTGGCGCGACTCGGCGGCAATATCGACATCATCGCCAACGCGCGCATGGATATCGAACAGGCGCGCCTGCTCACCCTGAAAACGGCGTGGATGATGGACAACACGGACGCGAAGGAAGCGCGCATATGGATTTCCATGATCAAGACTGCCGTACCGAATGTCTCCATCCGTATCGTCGACGAGGCCATACAGATGTTCGGCGCGCTGGGTGTCTCGCAGGACACGCCTTTGGCCGGCTTGTACATGTCGCAGCGCACCCTGCGACTGGCCGACGGGCCCGATGCCGTGCACCGCATGGTGGTGGGTCGCCATGAGCTGAAGAAATACGTCCCACGGATGGGCGGGACCCAGGCGGCATTTCGCGATGGTTGAGCGATAGGCAACGGCAGGCGCGGGGCGACAACGCCTCGCGCGGCGGGTTACGCGTTTTTTCCGCTTCTCAAGAAATCCCGTCTGCGGTAATTTCCGCATCATAACAATAACGACGGTACAGCAGCATGGCCATCGCGGTACAACGGCATTTTCGTAGCCAGGTGATACCCGTTTTGTTCGCTGCCATTCCATGGGCGGGACACGCGGAGCAACCTAATCAGCTCGAAGAGATCATCGTCACCGCCACCAAGCGCGAATCCGGCCTGATGGAAACCTCCGCCTCGATCAGCGCCTTCGACAGCAGTATGCTGGATGCGCTCGGGATCGACGGCAGCCAGGATCTGACGGCACGCACGCCCTCGCTCACCATCACCACCTTCACCGTCAGTATCCGCGGCGTGGGGCGGCCCAACCTGGCAGTGGGTTCGGACCCGGGCATCGGCATTTACTGGGATGGTGTCTATAACACCGAGAACGGTGTCTTCAACTACAACCAGTATTTTGACATCGAACGCATCGAGGTGCTGCGCGGACCACAGGGCATCCTGTACGGACGCAACTCGGTGGGCGGTGCAGTGAGTTTTATCAGCAAGCGCCCCGCCGCGCAGTGGGGCGGCACCGGCACGGTAGAAGTCTCCAACTACCACGGCACGGTACTGCAGGCCCTCGCCAGTGGCCCCGTGGATGACAAGCTCGGCGTTCTGGCCGGCGTATCACAGATCAAGCGCGACGGCTTCCAGGACAATATCTACAACGGCAACGACTACGAACAGGACGACGTGCGTTACGGCACGCTGGCCCTGCAGCACGAGACCACGGAGCGGTGGACGACCAATCTCAAGCTGATCGCGGTGGACCAGAACTACCGCCCGACCAATGGCTACCTGCTGGAACCCTTCCAGCGGGAACTGGTGCAGCAGGTGCGCGACGTCGATACCGGCGAGACGCTAAGTCTGCCCGGCATGTTTCCCAAGCAGAATTTCGTCAATATGCGCCAGGGTCTGGCGATTGAAAATCCCGCCACGGACGACATCGACAAGGTCAAGCAGGATCGCGATCCCGACCTGAACAGCAACCGCTGGGCAGGTTTTCTCAACAGCGAGTACGAAGCCGCGTCCTACTCGCTGAAGTACACGGCCGGTTATTCCAGGTACAACTTCGATACACTGCAGGATGCGGACGGCAGCGCGATGGAAGATTCCGGTGTGGACTGGACCAAGCTGCTGTTGTTCGGCGTGCCAGTGTCCATCACCTCGGGACTGGGTTACGCCGTCACCCCCGCCGATATGATCTACGACGTCAACCAGGAGGCCAGCTTCCAGTCGCACGAAGTGCAATACACCTCGGATTGGGACTCCGATTTCGCGCTGTTGGGCGGGCTCTATTACTACCACAGCGATGAAGAACAGGTGGTCAGCTTCCAGGAATACAACGACCAGTTGATGCAGATGTATGCGTACTTCGCGGGGCTCATCAACAAGCCGGTGAGCCGCGATAATTACCTGTACCGCGGCGATGCCCAGGTGGATACCCGCGCCTACGCCGGTTACGGCCAGCTCGAATGGGATTGGACGGAGCAGACCAGACTCACCGCGGGGCTGCGATATTCCTACGATGACAAGAATGGCAGGGATAACACCTTCGTCCAGTTCGTCGGCGACCCGAACAACCCAACCGTATACCGCCAGCAGGAGGACGACTGGGACAAGTGGACCTGGCGCCTCGGTATCGACCACTTCCTCAGGCAGAATCATTTTCTCTACGGCTATATCGCCACCGGCTATCGCTCCGGAGGCTTCAACTTCCAGAAGCCGGTCGCCAGTCCTCTCGTTGATGTGGTGAAGCCGGAGGAAATCCTGACCTATGAAATCGGCTACAAGGGCACGCTGCTGGATAACCGCCTGCTGCTCAGCTCCGCGGCCTATTACTACGACTACAGCGATCTGCAGGTGATCAAGCAGGATGTGGTGGAAGGCATCGGGCTCAACACCTTCGTCAATGCGGATAAGGCCCGCGCCATGGGGGTGGAGCTGGAAGCGCAGGCGCTGCCCGTTCCCGAGGTGCTGCTGAGCGCGACCTACTCCTATAACAGCACCGAATTCGATGAGTTCTTCACCAAGGATGCCAACGCCTGCACACTCGGCCCGCTGGCGCAGGGCAACAGTCTGGCGCCGCTGTGCACGCAGGAGCAGGATCTCAATGGCAACGAATTCGCACTCACGCCACAGAACAAAGTTTCCCTGAATGCCACTTACTTCTGGGAAATGTTCACGCTCGACTGGTCCGCCACCGCCAGCTACTTCTACACGGGCGAGCAGTGGATGACGCCGTTCAACGATCCGCTGTACGACGAGGTCGGCAGCTGGGACCGCTGGGATGCAAGGCTGAACGCCGTCACGCAGGATGGCGTGTGGGAGGTGACGGCCTACGTCAAGAATATCGCCGACGACCGCGAGGTCATCACGCGCGGCCGCCCCAGCACGGTGACGCAGAATGCGGTGACGGTGCTGACCGATCCGCGGATCTACGGCGTGCGGGTGGACTATCATTTCTAGCCGTGCTGCGCTGGCATTTGCGCGGCGCCACCCCGCGGTGCCGCGCAGCAAATTCCGCTTGAACGACCTTGTGACATACGGTATGTTCAAACCCCTTTTTTGCGCGGCCTTTCCACGCAATTTCCCCCTGTAGCGCAGCGATACCCCGTAACCGGGACGTCGACGCGCCGTACCTGAGGACTACCCAATGGCAATCAAAGTTGTACCCAAGGACGAAATGGTGAAAGCCATCGGCACGAAATTCGAGCCCGGCCCCTGGATCACTGTGGACCAGAAACGCATCAACACATTTGCCGACTGCACCGAGGATCACCAGTTCATCCACGTCGATGAAAAGGCCGCGAAGGACACGCCGTTCGGCGGCACTATCGCCCACGGTTTCCTGTCTCTGTCGCTGCTCTCGAAAATGGCCGAGGGCAACGGGATCATTCCGGAAAACCTGGTGATGGGCCTGAATTACGGCTTCGACAAAGTGCGTTTCCTGGCGCCGGTCAAATCCGGCAAGCGCATCCGCGCGAATGCCGAAATCACGGACGTGAACCGCAAGGACGACAATCGCTTCCTGATCAAGCAGACCATCTCCGTGGAGATCGAAGGCGAGGCGACGCCGGCCCTGGTGGCGGAGTGGCTGACCATGGTGGTGACGGGCTGATCGACGACGCAATCTATTTTTCCAGCGAGAGGAACTGACTATGGCAATTCGTTATGACGGCAAAGTCGCTATCGTGACCGGCTCCGGCGGCGGGCTGGGTCGCAGCCACGCTATCGAACTGGCCAAACGTGGCGCGAAAGTGGTGATCAATGATCTCGGCGGCAGCGTCGACGGCACCGGCGCGGGCTCTGATGCGGCGCGCGCGGTCGTGGCGGAGATCAAAGCCGCCGGCGGCGAGGCCATCGCCAACGGCGCCAACGTCGCGAAGTACGACGAGGTCGAGGCCATGGTCAAGCAGGCCATGGACCAGTGGGGCCGCATTGACATCCTGATCAACAATGCCGGCATCCTGCGCGACAAGAGCTTCGCCAAGGGCACGCTGGAGGATTTCAAGTTGGTGCTGGACGTGCACCTGATGGGCAGTGTGAACTGCACCAAAGCCTGCTGGGAGATCATGCGCGAACAGGCCTACGGACGCATCGTCGTCACCACGTCGTCCTCCGGCCTGTACGGCAACTTCGGCCAGAGCAACTACGGCAGCGCCAAGCTCGGTGTCGTCGGCATGATGAATACGCTGTGCCAGGAAGGCGGCAAGTACAACATCAAGGTGAATGCGCTGGCGCCTACCGCCGGTACGCGCATGACCGAGGGACTGATTCCGGAAGAGGCGTTCAAGCTGCTGACGCCGGAAACCGTCACCCCGGCGGTGTTGTACCTGGTGAGCGAGGACGCGCCCAACCAGACCATTCTCTGCGCCGGTGCCGGCACGTTTGCCGTCGCGCGCATCGTGGAATCGGCCGGTGTCTGGCTGCCACAGGGCGAGCAGACGCCAGAGGGCATCGCCGCGCACTGGAGTGAAATTTCTTCCACCGCCGGTGAGACCCAGCCCAAGGCCGGCATGGAGCAGACGCTGAAGATGGTCGGCAAGGCGATGGCAGGGCTGGGCCTGAACAAATAGTCGCAACACGCAGCGAGCAACAAGTGATCCAGGGGCGAGCTTGCGGCGCCCCGCAACCGGAGAGCAGGGACATGAGAGAAGCAGTGATTGTATCCACGGCACGCACGCCCATCGCCAAGGCCTTTCGCGGCGGCTTCAATAACCTGGGCGGCGCCACGCTCGGCGCGGCCTCGGTGAGAGAGGCGGTGAAGCGCGCGGGCATCGACCCGGCCCGTGTGGAAGACGTGATCATGGGAGCGGCGCTGCAGCAGGGCGCGACGGGCTCCAATATCGCGCGCCAGATTGCGCTGCGCGCCGGGCTGCCGGTCTCCACATCCGGCATGACCATCGATCGGCAGTGTTCGTCAGGCCTGATGGCCGTGGCGACGGCCGCCAAGCAGATCGTGGAAGACGGCATGAGCTGTATCGTCGGCGGCGGGTTGGAAGCCATCACGCTGGTGCAGAACGAACACATGAACCTGCACCGCATGGTGGATGAGGAGCTGGTGGCGATCGAGCCGAACATCTTCATGGGCATGTTGCAGACCGCCGAAGTCGTGGCGCAGCGCTACAAGATTTCGCGCGACGCGATGGACGAGTACGGCCTGCAATCGCAACAGCGCACCGCGGCGGCCTACGCCGCGGGCAAGTACGCGGATGAACTGGTTCCGGTGACCTGCAAGCGCACCGTGTGGGACAAGGCCACCGGCGAGGCCTCGCTCGCCGAGGGCACGGTCAGCGCGGACGAAGGCGTGCGCGCCACGACCGCTGAGGGCCTGGCCGGCCTCAAGACGGTGGTGGACGGTGGCACCATCACCGCCGGCAATGCCTCGCAGTTGTCCGACGGCTCCTCCGCGCAAGTGCTCATGGACAGGAAAACAGCGGAGCAGGAAGGCCTGCCCGTGCTCGGCATCTATCGCGGTATCGCGGTGGCCGGCTGCGCGCCGGATGAAATGGGCATCGGCCCGGTATTCGCCGTGCCCAAGCTGCTCAAGCAGGCCGGCCTGAAGATCGGCGACATCGGCCTGTGGGAACTGAATGAAGCCTTCGCCGTGCAGGTGATCTACTGCCGCGACAAGCTCGGCATCGACAACGACAAACTCAACGTCAACGGCGGCGCGATTTCCATCGGCCACCCCTACGGCATGAGCGGCTCGCGCATGATCGGCCACGCGCTGATCGAGGGTAAGCGGCGCGGCGTGAAGTACGTCGTCATCACCATGTGCGTCGGCGGCGGCATGGGAGCGGCGGGCCTGTTCGAGGTCGCCTGAGACTGAACGACATACAACGGCGCCGATGGGCGCCGTTTTTGTTTTGAGTAAACGCAGATCAGCAGCGGAAAGGAGGTCTTGCGACGTGGCAGCCGGTGTGAACATTCAGGCCGCTGCTTGAGCTTGCCGCCACTTGTCGGGGCTTTCTGCGAGCATTGTTCGAGTCCCGATTTTTTTGCGCAGCAAAAAAATGGTCGAGTTGCGCAGCAGCCGGCAAGTTGTGGCAAGCTCGCGGCCGTTCACACCGGCTGCCACGTCGCAAGACCGGCGAAGGTATAGGCTTCTATTCTGAAGAACAGTCTGGATTACCCAGAGACTCAACAGTATGACGGGCGCAATGGCGCATCGAGGTAACGCGATGAAAGCAGTGGTATGTAAAGAGCACGGCCTGCCAGACAAGCTGGTGCTCGCGTCAGATTGGCCGGAGCCTTCGCTGGGCGACCACGACGTGCTGATCGACGTGAAAGCCGCCGGCCTCAATTTCCCCGATGTGCTGATCATCCAGGGCAAGTACCAGTACCAGCCGGAGATGCCCTTCATCCCCGGAGGCGAGTGTGCAGGCGTGGTGGCTGCGGTAGGTGCGAAAGTGAGCCGCTTCAACGTCGGCGACAAGGTCATTTCCGCCGGCAGTACCGGCGCATTCTGCCAGCGCGTCGCGGTGAACGAGAACGCTGCGTTCCCGATGCCCGGGGGCCTGAGTTTCGAGCAGGCCGCCGGCGTCTGCATCACGTACTTCACCTCCTACTACGCGCTCAAACAGCGCGCCAACCTGCAGCCGGGCGAAACGCTGCTGGTACTCGGCGCCGCCGGCGGTGTCGGCACCAGCGCCATCGAACTCGGCAAGCACTTCGGCGCGAAGGTCATCGCCGCCGCGAGCACGGATGAAAAACTGGCGCTGTGCAAGCAGCTCGGCGCCGACGAGGTGATCAACTACAGCACCACCAGTCTCAAAGATGCGATCAAGGCGCTGACCGGCGGCAAGGGCGTGGACGTGGTCTACGACCCGGTGGGCGGCGAGCTCGCCGAGCAGGCGATTCGCGGCATGGCGTGGAACGGCCGCTTCCTGGTGATCGGCTTTGCCAGCGGCCCCATCCCGAAAATCCCGCTCAACCTCGCGCTGCTCAAGGGCTGCTCCATCGTGGGCGTGTTCTGGGGCCGTTTTACGGGTGAGGAACCGGCGGTCAATCTGCAGAATATCCAGGCGCTGTGGGAGCTGTTCGAAAGCGGCAGGATTCGCCCGGTGGTGACGGACTGCTTCCCGATCGAGCAGTATGAAGAAGCCTTCAACTGCATGATCGAGCGGCGCGCCCGCGGCAAGGTCATCCTCACGATGTAGGTGCACAGCGATGCAACGCTTTGACTTCAACACCGTGGCGCGCATCGTCAGCGGCGCGGGCGCTGCGCTGGAACTGGCTGCTGAGTGCCGGCGGCTCGGCGTGACGCGGCCCCTGCTGGTCACCGATCCCACTCTGGTGGCCATCGGCCTGGTGCAACCGGTGGTCGCGGCGCTCGCCGAGGCTGGCCTGCCACCACTGCTGTTCGACCAGGTGCGCGAGGACCCGCCGGAAGCGACCGTGCTAGCCGCCGTGGAGCTCGCGCGCACTGGCGCGGTCGACGGGGTGATCGCCGTCGGCGGCGGCAGTTCCATGGATGTCGCCAAGGTCGTCGCGGCGTTGCTCGGCGGCAGCCAGGCACTGCCTGAAATGTACGGTGTCGGCCAGGTCACAGGCAGTCGGTTGCCGATGATCCTGGTGCCGACTACCGCCGGGACAGGTTCGGAAGTGACCCCGGTCGCCGTCATCACCACCGGCGCGACCACCAAGGCCGGCATCTCGTCGCCGGTGCTGCTGCCTGATGTCGCCGTGCTCGATGCCGCGCTTACACTCGGTCTGCCGCCGAAGGTCACCGCCATGACCGGTGTCGACGCCATGGTGCACGCCATCGAGGCGTACACCTCGCGCCACAAAAAGAATCCGCTGTCAGACAGCCTCGCGCGCAACGCGCTGCGTTTGTTGTCGCGCAATATCCGCACCGCGGTGCGCGAGGGCGGCAACCAGCAAGCGCGCGAGGCCATGCTGCTGGGCGCCTGTCTCGCCGGGCAGGCGTTCGCCAATGCGCCGGTTGCCGCGGTGCACGCACTCGCCTACCCGCTGGGTGGGCACTACCACCTTCCCCACGGCCTGACGAATTCGCTGGTGTTGCCGTCGGTGCTGGAATTCAACGCACCAGCCGCGCAGCACCTGTATGCCGAACTGGCGGACGTGGTGGTGGGCGCGCCGGTAGCGGGCGGTGCGGAAGCGAAAACCGCGGCCCTGATTGCGGCGCTGCGGCAGCTGATTGCGGATGTCGCGCTGCCGGCGACGTTGCGCGAGGCCGGCGTGAAGGAAGGCGACCTGGAAATGTTGGCGACGGATGCCATGCAGCAGCAGCGTCTGCTGGTGAACAATCCGCGCGAAGTCAGCCACGCCGATGCGCTGGGCATTTATCGGGCGGCCTACGGAGAAGCAGCATGAGCAAACCTGCGCCGCCGGCGCGTGAGGATTACAAGGTGTTCTATCCGATCACCACGCGCTGGTCCGACAACGACATCTACGGCCACGTCAACAACGTGACCTACTACTCCTATTTCGACACCGCGGCCAACCGCTACCTGATCGAGGAGGGCGGGCTCGACATCAGCGATGGCAGCATCGTCGGTTACGTGGTGAGTTCGGGCTGCGAGTACCACTCGCCGGTCACTTACCCGGAACAGCTGGAAGCGGGCCTGCGCGTCGACAAGCTCGGCAACAGCTCGGTGCAGTACGGCATCGCCATCTTCCGCGCCGGTGAACCGCTCGCCGCCGCACACGGCTATTTCGTGCACGTATTCGTGGAGCGCGCGGACAATCGTTCAGTCCCCATTCCAGAAGCGTTGCGAACTGCGCTGGAGCGACTGCAGTCCTCTTAAACCGCAGGAACAGGTCTACGCATCTCGTCATCCGGAATTCGCAAGTGGCATCCGGCTGGCTTGTGCTCGGCCTGCGTCTTTCCAGAACGTCTCGAACTTCCGTTTGACGATGAGCGATAACTCCGCCATTTAGTAGATAGGAATAGTTCTCGTTTACAAATAATAGCTACTTGCATACACTCGCCCGCATCCCATTTCAGACGTAGTGGAGTGCATACGATGGCGGACAAATGGCGCGTGGCGGGACTACTGCCGGTACTGGGTTGGTCACTGGCAGTGTCTGCGGCTGACCCGGCCGAGGTCACCGCACTGGCGGCCGAGGAACCGCTGGAGGAGATCCTGATCCACGGGGTGCGGGAGAATCGCACCAGCCGCGGCGCACTCATACTGCCGATGTCGCTGTTCGACACGCCGCAGTCAGTCACCGTCGTCACTGCAGACTTCATCCAGGACTTCGGCCTCAACAACGTGAACCAGGTGCTCAATCAGGTCACGGGCGTCAACGTGCAGACGTCCGAGACTGAGCTCACCTACTACAACTCCCGTGGTTTCGATATCAAGAGCATGCAGGTGGACGGCATCGGCCTGCCGTTCCAATGGAATGTGGTGGGCAATCTGGACACCTTCGTGTATGACAAGGTGGAAGTCATCCGCGGCGCCAATGGCCTGCTGACGGGCGTGGGCAGTCCCTCGGGCACCATCAATTATGTGCGCAAACGGCCCACCAATGAGCGCGGTATCACGACAGCCTTCACCGGCGGCTCGTGGGATACCTGGCGCATGGAAGGCGATGCCTCGGGACCGCTGACGGACTCGGGCTCCTGGGCGGGGCGTCTGGTGGGCGCGGCCGAAACGGGCGAGTCCTACCTGGATCTGTACGAGCACGAGCGCGGCATCGTGTCCGGCATTCTCGAAGGGCAGGTGGGGGATCGCACTATCCTCACCTTCGGTTACACACAGCAGAAAAGCGAGCCCACCGGGGTGATGTGGGGCGCCCTGCCCATGCTCTACATCACGGGTGAGCAGATCGAATACGAGGAGTCCACCAGCACCGCCATGGAGTGGACGCAGTGGACCACTGAGATCAAAACACCTTTCGCCGAGTTGCGGTATGCGATCAATACGGACTGGACTCTCCAATCCACGCTGACCTACAACGACTACGATGAACAGGCAAAGCTTTTCTATGCGTACGGCGCCACGGACCCCGCGACGGGTCTGGGGCTGTATGGCTTCTCCGACAATTTCAGCACCGAGTCCGACCGTTACCTGCTCGACAACACACTGACGGGCAGGGTGGATGCGTTCGGTCGCACCCATGAAGTACTGCTGGGCGCCAGCTACTCGGAGGCCGACCAGACGTACGACGACCGCCCGGCGCCCGGCGATGACCCCCAGATGCCGCCGTTTCCCGGCTGGAACGGCCGCGAAGTTGCTGAACCGATCTGGGAGGCGAGCCGGCGCGACTCGGACCTGGATACCGATTTCGGCCGCGTTTTCGGCGTCGCGCACGTCAATGCCACGGATGCACTGAAATTCATCCTCGGCTTCAACGTGATCGACATGCAGACCAGCGGCGACAGTTATGGTGAATCGCAGGACACCGATGATACAGAGATCAGCCCCTACACCGGCGTCACCTACCTGCTCGGTGATTTCGTCAACCTCTACGCGAGCTACAGCGATATTTATGAACCGCAGTCGGAGATCGATGAGAGCCTGCGGCCGCTGGGCCCCGCGGAAGGTAAAAGCTATGAAGCGGGTGTGAAGGCGGAGCTGTTCGAACGGCGGCTGCTGGCATCGCTCGCGGTATTTCGCGCGCGACAGGACAACTACGCGGACTACGCGGGCTACAACGACGAGTTCGGATTATCGTTTTACGAAGGCATCGATGTGGAGTCCGAGGGCTATGAGCTGGAACTCGCCGGCAGCGTTACCGAGGACTGGTCGCTGCAAGGCGGGTTCACCAGCCTCGAGCTGAAAGACCCCCACAGCAATGACGACGTCCGCACCTTCATTCCCGAAACGACGTTCAATCTCGGTACCCGCTACGTCGTCGCCGCCGTGCCCGGCCTGCAACTCGGTGCGCTCGTGAAGTGGCAGGACGATACGCACGTGGAGACTGACCTCGGCGTGATACGCTCAGATGATCACGCCGAAGTGTCCGCGTTCGTGAGTTACGCGTTTCTCGAGCGCTACGAGCTGCGGCTCAACGGCTTCAACCTGACGGATGAAAAATACCTCGCAAGCCTCGATCGCGACCAGGCGTTTTACGCGCCGCCGCTCAATTGGTCGGCAACCTTCACGGTGACGTTCTAGGCGGCATTTCCCGTCGCACGATCAAAGAATCGTTCGCGAGTGCCGCTGGCGATGACGGCGCCGGCGGCAGCGCGTACCGCGCCACATTTTTTTGCCATCCTCTAAATAGGAATAATTCCTATTTACATATAATAATTGTTTGCATAAACTCGCCGGCCTTGGATTCTGGAGCGAGGAGTTTTTTGCATGTCGAGTAAATGGGGATGGGTGGGAATGGCGCCGTTGTTGGGGTGTTCATGGTTGGCGTCGGCTACCGATCCGGCCGTGGCACCGGCTGTGGCTGCCGACGGTGGCGAACGGATAGAGGAAATCCTCGTTCACGGTGTGCGCGAAAACCGCAGCAGCCGTGGCGCGCTGGTACTGCCGATGTCCCTGTTCGATACGCCGCAGTCGGTCACGGTGATTGGCGCGGACTTCATCCAGGACTTCGGACTGAACAATGTGAACCAGGTGCTTGAGCAGGTCACGGGCGTGAACGTGGAGTCGGTGGAGACAGACCGCACCTACTACAATTCGCGCGGCTTCGATATCAAGAGCATGCAGGTGGACGGCATCGGCCTGCCCTTCAACTGGAACGTGGTCGGCGCGCTCGACACCTACATTTATGACAAGGTGGAAGTGATCCGCGGCGCCAATGGCCTGCTGACCGGGGTGGGCAACCCGTCCGGCACGATCAACTACATCCGCAAGCGGCCGACCAACGAGCAGCATGCGGTCGCGGCGATGACCGGTGGTTCATGGGACCAGTATCGCTTTGAAGGCGACGTTTCAGGGCCGCTGACCGAGACGGGCTCCTGGGCGGGACGCTTGGTGGGCGCGGCACAGGACGGCGATTCGTACCTGGATCACTACCACAACGAGCGCGGGATCGTGTCCGGCATCGTGGAAGGGCAGGTGGGCGATCGCGCCATCCTGACCGTCGGCTACTCGCAGCAGAACAACGATTCAACAGGTGTCCTGTGGGGCGCCCTGCCCATGCTGTACACCACGGGCGAACAAGTGGATTACGACGACGTCTCCACCAGTACCACGATGGACTGGACGAAGTGGGATACCAAGATCAAGACGCCGTTTGCCGAATTGGTGTATGCGTTGACACCCGATTGGAACCTGCGCTCCACGCTGACGTACAACACCTACGATGAGACCTCGCGGCTGTTTTACGTGTATGGCGCCACGGACCCGGCAACCGACTTGGGCCTGTACGGTAACCCCGGGAACTATGAGTTCAGCTCGGACCGCTACCTGTTCGACAATACACTGACCGGTAGCGTCGACGCGTTCGGGCGCACGCATGAACTGTTGCTCGGCGCCAGCTACTCGCAGGCCAGCTACAAGTATGAAGAACGCGCCGCGCCGCAGGACGATCCGGCCTGGGGCGCGATGCCGCCGTTCCCCGGCTGGAGCGGCCGTGAAGTCGCCGAACCGGTCTGGGGCGAGAGCCAGCTTCAATCCGACTGGGATTCCGATTTCGGCCGTGTGTTCGGCGTGGCGCATCTCAATGCGACGGATGAGCTCAAGTTCATCACGGGCTTCAACGCCATCGATGTGCAATCCAACGGTTTCAATTTCGGTGAATCGGCGGACAACGATGAGTCCAAAGTCAGCCCCTACGTCGGCGCGACGTATCTGGTCGCGGACATGTTCAACCTGTACGCCAGCTACAGCGATATTTACGAACCACAGCCGGAATACGGCCCGGACCTGAAACCGCTCGGGCCGGCGGAGGGTAAAAGCTACGAGGCGGGCGTGAAGGCGGAGTTGCTGGACCGCCGCCTGCTGGCCACACTTTCCGTGTTTCGCGCGCGGCAGGACAACTATGCGGAGTACGGTGGCGTCGATGCGGAGTCAGGTTTGGATTTCTACAACGGCGTCGATGTGGAGTCAGAGGGTTTCGAGCTGGAATTGGCGGGCAGCATCACGGAAGACTGGTTGATGCAGGCAGGCTTCACCAGCATCGACCTGAAGGATCCCCACGGCAACGGTGACGTGCGCACGTTCATCCCCGAGCAGACCTTCAATCTCGGCACGCGCTACACCGTTGCCGCAGTGCCGGGCCTGCGTTTCGGCGCGCTGGTGAAATGGCAGGACGATGTGAGCTACAGCACGGACCTGGGTGTCATTCGCTCGGATGCGCACGCCGTGGTGTCGGGCTTTGTGAGCTACGCGTTCCTCGACCGCTACGAGCTGCAGCTCAACGGCTACAACCTGACGGACGAGAAGTACCTGGCGAGTCTGTACTGGGACCAGGCCTTCTACGCCCCGCCGGTGAACTGGTCGGCGACGCTGACGGTGAATTTCTAAGCGTCGTACTCGTGGTGAATATCCTGGCCGGTATAGTCCCGAAGCAGGGCTGTAGCGACCAGGCTGCTCAGTGCGCACACCGCCACGTAGACGGCAATCGCGGTGCCCGAACCGAAACCGGCGAGCAGGGCGGCGGCGATCAACGGCGCCGGCCCGCCCGCAATCAATGAGGCGAGCTGGTAGCCCAGCGATGAACCGGAATAGCGCACCCGGCCGGTAAACGCCTCGGCGATCAGCGCGGCCTGTGGGCCGTACATCATGTCATGTGGAATCAGTGACACTACGATAGCGACAAAAATCCACGTCGGGTTTCTGGTGTCCAGCATGCCAAAGTACACAAAGGCGAACACCAGCATCAGCGCGGCTCCCAGCATGTACATTTTCTTGCGGCCGATGCGATCGGAAATATGGCCGGACAGGGGAATGGTAAAAAACGAGACGACGGCGGCACACAGCACCGCCACCAGCAGGAAATCGCGCGACACGCCGAGCGTCGTGGTGCCGTAGGAAAATACGAAGGCGGTGAAAATATAAAACGGCGCCTGCTCGCCCATGCGCAGGAAGGCCGACAGGATGATTTCCTTCGGATGTTGGCGGATGGCTTCGAGGATGGGCTGGCGCTCGACGCGGTTGGTGGCGACGAGATTGCGAAACGTTGGCGTCTCCAGTATGCCGAGACGGATGTACAGACCCACGGCGACGAGCAGGATCGAGAGCAGGAAGGGAATCCGCCAGCCCCAGTCGAGAAAGGCATCGCCCGACAGCGCGCTGAAGCCCAGCACGGCGGCGTTGGCGAGAAACAAACCCGCCGGCACACCGAACTGTGGCCAGGACGCGATGAAGCCACGGTGCGAGTTGGTGCGCGCCCACTCCATCGCCAGCAGCACCGAGCCGCCCCATTCGCCACCGACGCCGATGCCCTGGATGAAGCGCAGGACGGTGAGCAGGATCGCGCCCCAGATACCGATGCTTTCATAGGTAGGCACCAGCGCGACCAGGAAGGTGGCCACGCCCATCAGCAGCAGGGTCGCCACCAGCGTCGCCTTGCGGCCGATGCGGTCGCCGTAGTGACCGAAAATCACCGCGCCCACCGGTCGGGCCGCGAAGCCCACGGCGTAGATCGTGAACGCCTGCAGCGTACCCACCAGCGGATCGGATTCGGGGAAGAAGAGTTCCGCGAACACCAGCCCGGTGACGATGGAGTAGAGAAAGAAGTCGTACCACTCGATGGTGGTGCCGATGGTCGAGGCGATGATGGCGCGCCTGAGCTGCGCGTGATGCGCCGCCGGCGTCAGCTCTCTGTGCTGTTCACCGCCGCGGGTAGTGCCCTGACTCATGCAATCTTCTCCCGGTCTACGCGCAGGTGTTCGCTTTTTATCTGGAGGACGCCGTTGCGGGCGGCGCGCAGGTAAAGGGGTAGGGAGCCGCATCGGGCACGGTGACGACACGACCGTCGCGCAGCATCACCGCGGATGGATCGGGGCAGGGAATCGTGCCCGCACACGCGAATCCGCTCGCCCGCAACGGTGCGTTTGCGGCGAGCCGCCACCACGCCTCGACATCCGCGGAATCCACGTCCATGTCGGCGTCCATGTCGGCGATCAGCACGATTCTGCCGTTCAGTTCGGGTGCGTCCTGGCCTGGAGGCAGGTTCGGGAAGGTCACATGAGCGAGGCAGTCGATCGGTGCGTTCTCACATTGCTTCACCACGGCGAGATCGACCTCGGGCTGTATCCGGCCATCGTTGTTCACGTCGGGGTCACAGACACTGCCGTAGCCGTCCTGGTCCCAGTCGGCCTGGGAGTAGTTGGCGATGTGCGAACAGTTGTCGCAGGCATCGCCGATGCCGTCGCGGTCGGCATCGGCCTGCGTGGTGTTGGCGAGGTACGGGCAGTTGTCCTGCGTGTAGCGGAGCGCCTCCAGATCACCCGTCGCTGCCACTGGCCCTCTGCCGGGTACAAACGCCACATCGGCAAAGCGGATGTTCGGCACGCCGTCGTTGTCCCAGTCGCCATCGGCATCGAGCGCGGCATCGAGCACGAGCTGGCCGGCCAGTGGCTGCATGGGCGTGAACCAGTAGCGGGAGAGGCCAGAGCCGGTGGTGAGCCAGAATATTTTTTTGTGCAGGGCTGGCAGCGCCCAGTTCGGCCCGAGTGCGAAGGCGACGAATGTCTGGGGATAGGCTGGCGCACCATCAGGTGTGTGGTAGTTGTACTGCAGGTGTGTCAGCGCCATGCTCGCGCCGAGTCGCTCATTCTCCTGCACGGAGGGCGTGTCCTGGAGTTGGAAGCTCAGCCATGGCGGCCGGCTGGTTTCGCCGATGGTGAGCGGAGTGTCGCGCGGGATACGGAGGTCGATGGTGTAATTGGCCAGTTCCATGGCCTCGTTGGGCCCGGTGACGCCGTCACCGTTCAGGTCGCAGGCCACGGGCGCGCGGCTGTCGAGGCTGTCGAGCAGGTGGTATAGCCGGGTGCGGTAATTGTCGAGCGCACCGCGTTCGACCGCCGGGTAGGTGCTGATGCCGATGGCGAACGGCACGCCGTGATCCGCGTTGCGCTGGTAGAACTGTTTTGCTTCCTCCACGATATTGGGGCTGACGCAGCGCTCATTTGCCACGTTGAAACTTTCCAGCTGGAAGGTCGGGTACAGGGCGATGTGCCCCGTCTCGAACCCGCCGCCTGCGAGACGGGCCGCCATGGCGTCGTAGGTGGCATACAGGTCCTGCCAGGAGTCGAGTCCACACTTGCCGCCTGCGGGGCAGGAGGTCTCATCGACGTAACCATTGACCTCCCGCCACGGGCTGAAGTGGACTTCACTGCCGAGGGTTTCCAGATGTTTGACGAGGAAATACGCCGCATTTGCCAGCGCGATGCGCGTCGCGGCCGGTTTGAAACTCGGGCGCGGCACCTGCGCGCCCGCGCCGTCGTCGTCATGCAGGAAGGATTCCGGCCATTTGCCGTCCAGTCCCTTGGGCGGCCAGGCGTAGGAATAGGTGGCTAGCGGCTCCAGGCCGAGGCGGATGGCCTGGTCGCGATCGTACCCGAACAGGTGCGCGTAGAGGTACAGCAGCGGTTTGCCGTCCTGGGCGTCGCGGGGAAAGCGGGCGAGGGGATCGCGCACCTGAGTGTTCAGGCGCCGCAACCAGAGTCCCTCCGGGCTGTCTGGTGGGTAGGAAGCAAACGCCGCAACGTAGTCTTCGTAGGTGCCGCTTCGCTCAAACACGGTCCAGGGCAGCGGCTGCGCGAAAATGAAATTGTTGAGCACCACGACGGAAGAGTGTGCGGCGGTTTGTCGCCACGTACTCGGCTGGATGGCGGAGTGAATGTAGCCGAACGTGTTGTCCCTGGCGGTGTCCACACTGCACACCCATTCCCTGAGTTCGAGGTCGGTGTGCAGCCAGGTGCCCAATCGCGGAGGCGGATAGGGCGATGCCGGCGAATACTGCGCCGATTCCTGCCAGGGCGCACAGGCGTGCAGTACTGTGGCAGCAGCCAACACCAGTGCGGCGTTGCACCAGTCTGTCAGTCGCCGGTGTACGACGCGCACGTTCCTCATGGCGGATGCTCGCCAGCCGGGTGGCGATCCACCCAGATGAGCACCACCAGGACGATAAAAAACACGCCGGCGCTGAACAGCGGCGCCAGCGGACTGTGGAGCTGGTACAGCGCACCCGCGCAGAGCGGGCCGATCGCAAACCCGATGGCCGGGCAGGAACTCACCAGGCCCGCCGCGCCCCCCTGTTCTTCCGGCGTGACCGCCAGTGAGGCGCCAGCGGAAATCGACGGCATGCACAGCGCCATGCCCGTGCCGAGAAACGCCATGCCCACAGCGAGTACCGGGAATGTCTCGAAGCCTGAGACCACGGCGGCGCCCAGCAGCATGCACAACAGGCCGAGACGGACAAATTGCGTGGGCTGCATCTGCACGCGCTGCATGACCGTGAGCTGGATTGCAAAGGTGAATGCCGCAGACACCATCAGGGCGGCGCCGGTCATCTGCGCAGTCTCGATGCCGCTCAGGTGCATCTTGTCCTGCAGCTGGAAGCCCAGCGTCTGCTGGATGCTGGAGAAGCCGACGAAGATGCCGACGGCGGCAAACAACAGCAGCGCGATGCGCCGGTCGCGGTAGCGGAGTTTGACGGGAGTGGCGCGGCCCCGCGCTTGCTCATCCAGCGCCACCGGCAGTTTGCGCCACACCACCAGCGCGGCGAGCGCGGCCAGCGCCGCGGCAAAATACAGGGGTGCAAGCAGGCCAAAGGTCGCCAGCGCGCCGCTCACGGCGGGGCCGAGTATCGTGCCCACACTGTTGGCCGTGCCGAGTCGCGCCATGGCGCGGGTGCGCTGTTCGCGGCTGGTGTGATCGGCGGCATAGGCGGCGCAGGCAGGCCCGGTCGCCGACATCACCACCGACTGGCTGCAGCGCGCGACCAGCAGCGCGGTGTAGAGCGCAGCGCCGGCCAGCAGGCCGACCTGTCCGACGTAGAACATGCTGGTGAACAACAGGGTGCCCACGGTGTAACCCACCAGGCCGGTGATGATGATGGGTTTGCGCCCGACGCGGTCACTGACGCGGCCCCAGCGCGGTGCCGCGAGCCCGAAGATCAGCGCCGAGAGCGCAATGATGGAAGTGATCTGTAATTCGCGCAGGTGCACTTCCCGCCCCAGCGGGGCGAGGATCGCGAATACCAGTGACTGCCCGATACCGGTAGCCATCAGTGCCATCAGGAGCACCAGAAGTTGCAGGCGGTTCAGTTGTCCCTGCACGGGTTGGTCCTTGTGCCTCGCTACTTCAGCTCTGAGGAGGATTTGTCCAGCACCCGGCGTGCCACGATCAGCTGCTGGATCTGTTGCGTGCCCTCGAAGATGTCGAGGATTTTGGAATCGCGCGCGAATTTCTCCAGCAGGTGCGTTTCGCTGTAGCCCAGGCTCTGACACAGGGCCACGCAGCGCAGCGTGATCGCATTGCCGATCCTGCCCGCCTTGGCCTTGCACATCGACGCCTCCATGGAGTTGGGCATCCGGTTGTCGGCCATCCACGCCGCCTTCAACACCAGCAGCCGGGCGGCGTGCCACTCGGCCTCCATCTGGTACAGCTGCGCTTCAATCGCGCTGAGATTGACGGGCTTTTTGTCGAACGCCAGCTCCACGCCCTCCTGCCGCAGCAGCTCGCGCGCCATGTCCAGCGCGGCCCGCGAGACACCGATCGCCATCGCCGCGACCGGCGGGCGCGTGTTGTCGAAGGTCTGCATCACGCCGCCGAAGGCTTTTTTGCGCCCCTCGGCGTCGGTGGCAATCTCCGCGCTGCCCAGAATATTAGCCTTGGGGATGCGACAGTCGCTGAAACTGATCGCGGCGGTGTCGGAGGCGCGGATACCCAGCTTGTGTTCAAGTCGGGTCACCGTGCAGCCGGGTGTGCCCTTCTCCACGATGAAAGATTTGATGGCCGCCTTGCCCAGTGATTTATCCAGCGTCGCCCACACCACGAGCGTGTCGCAGCGGTCGCCGTCGGTGACGAATATTTTCTCGCCATTGAGCACCCATTCATCGCCGTCCAGTACCGCCGTGGTGCTGATGTTCGCCGAGTCAGAGCCGGTGCCCGGTTCGGTGATGCACATGGCGGCATAGCTGCCGCCGTATTTTTTCACCTGTTCAGGCGTGCCGACGGCGGTAATCGCGGAATTGCCGAGGCCGCTGCCCGGCATCCCGAGGAACAGGCCCACGTCGCCCCAGCACAGGCCGAACAGGCCGACCACCGCGCCCATGTTGCCGCCGTTCACCACGCTGCCTGCCGGGATCGGCTCACGCGAACCGCCGGTCGCCGCTGCACGCGCGCCGCTGATCAGCTTGGCGACATCTTCCATTTCCTTCGGATAGGTGTGTTCCTCCTTGTCGTACTTGCGCGAGTAGGGTCGCATCATGTGCTCCGCCAGCATCATGACCTGGGCGAAAGTTTCCTCGTGCTTCTTTGCGAGTTCGAGATGAATCATGGTTTTCTTCCTCAGTGGCGGATTCGGTGATCAGGCGCTGGCCACGCCTTCCAGCGTGGCCACGGCGCGCAGGTTGCGGTACCACATTTCCACGGGGTGCTCGCGGCAGTAGCCGTGACCGCCGAGCAGTTGCACGCCATCGGTGCCGATCTTCATGGCGTGTTCGCCGCAGAACTGCCTGGCCAGGTAGGCGTGCTCATGGAAGTCGAGGCCGCGCTCCGCGCGCGCGGCGGCGCGCCATGTCATCAGACGCATGGCTTCGAGCTCGATGGCGATATCGGCGACCATGAACGCCACGGACTGGCGGTTGCTGATCGGCTCGCCGAAGGCGACCCGCTCATTGCAGTAGGGAACGACGTAGTCCAGAACCGCCTGGCAGGTGCCGACCGCCAGCGCGCAGATGCCGATCTGGCTGAGATCGATGAAGCGCCGCAGATCGAAGTTGCCGTCGCCGAGCAGAGCACTGGCCGGCAGTTGCATCTGATCAAACCGCAGCGTTGCCAGTTGCGCCCCCAACAGGCCCATATTGGACTCCAGGGTGCGCGTCATACCAGGCGGTGTGCCTTCGACGATAAATGCGCCGGCTGCACCGCCGTCAAGTTGTGCGATCACCAGCACCAGTTCGGCATCCATCCCCAATGGCACCATCGCCTTGGTACCGCTGAGGCGGTAGCCGTCGCGATTTTTTTCGGCGGTTGTAGCGGGCGCGGTCGGCTCGAACGTCGCGCGCGGCTCCAGTAGCGCCGTGGTGGCAGCCGTGAAGCCGCCGCTGCAAAACCGCGGCAGGAATTGCTCACGCTGCGCGTCCGAACCCTGGTCGAGCAGGGTGTTCACAAACGCCAGCGGGCTGACGGTGCCCAGGGCCAGGGCCATGTCGCCGTGCGCGAGGTCTTCGTAATTCAGTGCGTTGCTGGTCGGCGAGCGCTCGACACCCGCGCCGCCCAGCGCTTCGGGAATCGGGAGCAGGGTAAGCCCGAGGTCCGCAGTTGCGGGTAAAAATTCTGCGGCCGGGCGCTGGCCGGTATCCACGGCTCTTCCCAGTGCGCGCATTTCGACAGCGGCGAAACGTTGCATGGTCTCGCGGTTCATGCGCTGTTCGTCCGTCAGGGTCAGGTCGAACAGCAGTTCAGCGGCGGTATCGGTCATGGTGTGCTCTCTTGTGTGGTGTCGGTCTCGTGTGTCGTGTATCCGGTTGTGCCAGGCAAGGCGCCTGCAGTCCGCCGATCAGGTAATCCACCAGATGGTCGAGCAGGCTGTCTTCGTCGAAATGGCTGAGGTCACCCAGCGGTGTGTGCGTGAGCCAGGCCACCTCCGCCACACCGTGGAACACGTTGGTGCTCATGAACATCAGCCGCAGGCGCCGCACCCGCGCCGGCAGATCCGGCAGTTGCGCGGCGAGCGCGCCATCGAGGCGCCGCCAGAAGGGCGCGAACATGGCGTTCACCAGGGCGGCGATGTCGGCGTCGCCCTCGCTCACCAGGCGCGACAGGAACTGCACGCCATCGGCACCCCAGGCCTGCCGCGCGGGCAGCAGGACCAGCGGGCGCAGCGTATCGCGACAGGCATCACGCAGCGAGCGCCTGGCGGACTGTGCCGTGCGCAGCGAGGCGGCGATATGACCCAGTTCCCCGCCGATCATTGCCACCAGCGCCCGCACCACGCCGAGCTTGTTGTGGAAGTGGTAGTGCATGGCGGCGGAATTCCGTGAGCCGGCCTCGGTGCTGATACGACGCAGTGACACTGCGTGCAAGCCTTCGCGTGCGTAAAGGTGCAGCGCGGTCAGCAGCAGGCGCTCGCGGGTGGCCGCGGCCCTGTCCGGCAACGCCTCGACTACCATCGTCATCGCTTGCGCATAACCTGGTTGCGGTTGGCCAGCGCCAGTACGATCCGGGTGTAACTCACGGGCAGCAGGCGGCAGAGCAGGGAAATGACGACGGCATCCGCGCCGATCAGCAGCCGCTTCTTGCGTTGCTCGATGGCGCCGATGATTTTCCGGGCAGCGGTCTCGGGCGTCGTCTTCGCGAGGCGCTCGAACTCCCGCGCGCGCTCCTCCTGTGTCATGTCCGCACCGCCGCCGCGCGCAACGCTGGCGATGTTGGTCTTGATACCGCCGGGATGCACGCAGCAGACATGGACATTCGTGCCCTCCATCTCCTGCCGCAGCGCCTCGGTATAACCGCGCACCGCAAACTTGGCTGCGTTATAGGCAGCCTGGGTCGGTACGGCTATGAGTCCGAAAACCGAGGAGAGATTCACCAGATGCCCCTGCCCCGCGCGACGCAGCAGCGGCAGGAAGGCGTGCGTACCGTAGATCACGCCCCAGAAATTGATGCCCATCAGCCACTCGATGTCCTCGTAGTGGCTGTCTTCGACCGTTGCGACCAGAGCCACGCCCGCGTTGTTGACCATGATATCCACATGGCCGCAGGCCTCGCCGATGCGCTCGGCCCAGGCGTGCATCGCCGCTTTGTCGGCGACGTCCAGGATCTGCGCATCGGCGGGAATCTCCTTGCGCGGGAGCGATTCGAGCGTGGCGTGCAGGCTGTCGCCGTTGATATCGCTGAGGTACAGCGCGCAGCCCTCGCGATTCAACTGCTGGGCGAGCGCGCGGCCGATGCCCGAACCGGCACCAGTGATCACCGCGATCTTGCCCTGCACGTACGTCATACGTTGTTTCCTTCGCCTCGCCCGGGTTGCGGTAATATCAGGCACAACCCAGCCTAAAGCAATTGCTTTACAGCCACTTTTTTCGGACTGCGCCGTAGCGTGCTTGAGCGGTGTCCGGGCCGTCGAGTGGAAGGGTCTATGACGCCATTCGGCTAGACACTCCCCGGACCATCCCCTACAATGCCACGCCAGATTACACAGGCCCGGCCAGCGCACCGGGTTGCAGTGTACCCCTATCGAATAACCTGACCTGCAGAACAGGCGAGACGTGGTTCCCCTCTCGCCTGTGCGTGAGCGCGCGGCTGAAGGGGGTGTGCGCAGCAGGCCCAATGCCACTGATCGACGGAGGTTGTCTTGTCCAATGCGGCCGTATTAGCCCTTGAAGATGGCAGTATTTTCAGGGGAGTGGCGATTGGCGCTGCGGGAAGTTCGGTGGGCGAGGTGGTTTTCAATACCGCCATGAGCGGCTACCAGGAAATCCTGACGGACCCTTCATACGCGCAACAGATCGTCACGCTCACCTATCCGCATATCGGCAACACCGGCACCAATGGCGAGGACGAAGAATCCGGCGCCATCTGGGCCGCCGGGCTGGTGATCAGGAACCTGCCCCTGTTGGCCAGCAATTTTCGCAATCAGCTGTGTTTGCAGGACTACCTGGTACAGCGCAATGTCGTGGCCATCGCCGAGATCGATACCCGCCGCCTGACGCGTATCCTGCGTGACAAGGGCGCTCTCAGCGGGTGCATCATGGCCGGGGAGTCGTTGGACGAGGCGCAAGCCCTGGCGCAGGCGAAGGCATTTTCCGGCCTCAAAGGCACGGACCTCGCGAAAGTCGTCTCCACCACAGAGCGCTACCCCTGGCGTGAGGGCAGCTGGACCCTGGACGCAGGCCACCGCGAGAAACCCGAGACTGAATTTCACTGGCATGTCGTGGCGTACGATTTTGGTATCAAACGCAACATTCTGCGCATGCTGGTCGACAGCGGCTGCCGGCTGACCGTGGTGCCCGCGCGCACGCCGGCATCCGAGGTGCTGGCCCTGCAGCCCGACGGCATCTTCCTCTCCAACGGGCCGGGCGACCCTGAAGCGTGCACCTACGCCATCGAGGCGATCCGCGTTTTTCTCGACACGGATATTCCCGTGTTCGGCATCTGCCTGGGCCACCAGCTGCTGGGCCTCGCCTGCGGTGCGGGCACGGTCAAGATGAAGTTCGGCCACCACGGCGCCAACCATCCGGTACAAAACCTCGACGACGGCACTGTGCTCATCACCAGCCAGAACCACGGTTTTGCGGTCGACGAAGCCAGCCTGCCGGACACGCTGCGCGCCACGCATAAATCGCTGTTCGACGGCAGCCTGCAGGGCATGCATCACACGCAGCGGCCGGCCTTCGGCTTCCAGGGTCACCCGGAAGCCAGTCCCGGCCCGCACGACGCAGCGCCACTGTTCCAGCACTTTATTGATCTGATCACCGCACGAACCCGGAAGACATAAGCCGACTATGCCGAAGCGCACAGACCTCAAGAGCATCCTGATCCTCGGCGCCGGCCCCATCATCATCGGGCAGGCCTGCGAATTCGATTATTCCGGCGCCCAGGCCTGCAAAGCCCTGCGCGAGGAGGGCTTTCGCGTCATCCTGGTGAACTCCAATCCCGCGACCATCATGACCGACCCGGCCATGGCGGACGCCACCTACATCGAGCCCATCGAGTGGCGCACGGTAGCCCGCATCATCGAAGTGGAGCGGCCCGATGCGCTGCTGCCCACCATGGGCGGCCAGACCGCGCTCAACTGTGCCCTGGACCTGGCGCGCGAGGGCGTGCTGGAAAAATTCGGGGTCGAGATGATAGGCGCAACCAAGGAGGCTATCGACAAGGCGGAGGATCGCCAGTTGTTCGACGAGGCGATGAAGCGCATTGGCCTCGCGACGCCGCGCTCCGCCACCGCGCACAGCCTGGAGGAGGCGCTGCAGGTGCTCGATTCCATCGGCCTGCCCTGCATCATCCGCCCCTCATTCACCATGGGTGGCTCCGGCGGGGGTATCGCGTACAACCGCGGGGAGTTCGAGGAAATCTGCCGGCGCGGCCTCGCCCTGTCGCCCACCAGCGAGGTCCTGATCGATGAATCCCTCATCGGCTGGAAAGAATTCGAGATGGAAGTGGTGCGCGACAAGAACGACAACTGCATCATCGTCTGTTCCATCGAGAATTTCGACGCCATGGGCGTGCACACCGGCGACTCCATCACCGTCGCGCCGGCGCAGACGCTCACCGACAAGGAATACCAGATCATGCGCAACGCCTCGCTGGCGGTATTGCGCGAGATCGGGGTGGAGACCGGCGGCTCCAATGTGCAGTTCGGGCAGGACCCAAAAACCGGCCGCATGGTTATCATCGAGATGAACCCGCGGGTATCGCGCTCCTCTGCCCTGGCGTCCAAGGCGACTGGTTTCCCCATCGCGAAGGTGGCGGCCAAACTCGCCATCGGCTACACCCTGGATGAACTGCAGAACGACATTACCGGTGGTGCGACGCCGGCATCGTTCGAACCAACCATCGACTATGTCGTCACCAAGATTCCCCGCTTCGCGTTCGAAAAGTTCAAGGGCGTCGACAACCGTCTGACGACGCAGATGAAGTCGGTGGGCGAGGTGATGGCGATCGGCCGCACGTTCCAGGAGTCGCTGCAGAAGGCCTTGCGCGGCCTCGAAGTCGGCTCTGCCGGTTTCGAACACAAGATCGATGTGGATGACCCGGAGCGGCGCGATGCGCTGGTGTCGGAACTGCGCATTCCCGGGCCGGACCGCATCTGGTACCTCGGCGATGCCTTCCGCGCGGGCATGAGCGTGGACGAGGTGTACCGGCATTCGAGTGTGGACCCGTGGTTCCTGGTGCAGATCGAGGACATCATCAAGACCGAGAACAGCCTCAAATCGATCGCACTGCGTGAACTGGATCGGGTGCAGATGCTGGCGCTCAAGCGCAAGGGCTTTTCGGACGAACGGCTGGCGGTGTTGCTTGCCACCTCGGAAGCGCAGGTGCGTGAGCACCGCCTGTCGCTGGCTGTGCGCCCGGTATACAAGCGCGTGGACACCTGCGCGGCGGAATTCGCGTCCGCCACGGCCTATATGTATTCCACGTATGAAGAAGAGTGTGAATCCGCACCCTCGAACCGCGACAAGATCCTGGTGCTCGGCGGCGGCCCCAACCGCATCGGCCAGGGCATCGAGTTCGACTACTGTTGCGTGCACGCCGCGCTGGCGCTGCGCGAAGACGGTTTCGAGACCATCATGGTCAACTGCAACCCGGAGACCGTGTCCACCGACTACGACACCTCCGACCGCCTGTATTTCGAGCCGGTGACACTGGAGGACGTACTGGCGATTGTCGATCTGGAGAAGCCCAAGGGTGT
>CAYWWD010000005.1:0-90692 GCA_964461965.1 uncultured Halioglobus sp.
AATCTTCTTCGCAAGCTGATTTTACCGAGGTCTAAAAGCTGTGCCGACCTTTATCCGTGAAATATCCGGGCTAGAGCGGCTGCAATTCGATGCCGCGCAGCACGGCAGGCAGGTAGTCCTCGCCACGCAGCGGCGGCGGCTGTTTGTCGGGAATGTCCTGCCAGGCGAGGATGCTGTGGTAGTAGCGAATGTTCTGCACCAGGTTGACGGCCTCCATGCCCCGGGCGTAGCCGTAGCGCGTGTCCTTGTAGTAGCGGGTCTTCTGCAGCAATGGCAGGCGTTCCATCACGTCCTGCCACAGATCGGGATCGCCGCCCTGCCGCTGCGTCAGTACGCGGGCATCCTCGAGGTGCGCGAGCCCGATATTGTACGCAGCGAGCGCCAGCCAGGTGCGGTCCGGCTCCTGGATTTTCTCCGGCAGGCGCCGCTTGATATCCATGAAGTAATGCGCACCGCCGCGCAGGCTCTGTTCGACATCCAGCCGGTTCTCCACGCCCAGTTCCCGCGCTGTCGGTTCGGTCAGCATCATCATGCCGCGCACGCCGGTGGGCGAGGTGGCCAGCGGGTCCCAGTGCGACTCCTGGTAGGCGAGCGCGGCCAGCAGGTGCCAATCCATCTGGTATTCCATCGCGATGCGCCGCATGAGCCCTGCATAAGGCGGCAGGATCTGCCGCTGGTTCAGGGCGAAGGTAGACGCATCCGTGCGTGAGGCCCCTGCGGTGTGCCCGAAGTATTGTTCGTGCAGGCGCGCCAGCGTGCCGTCGGCGCGACGCCGTGTAATGAAATCATTGAGAAAGCTGAGCAGCCGCGCGTTGTCCGCACCGGGCGACAGGTACCACACCATGTCCTGCTCGCGGCCCAGGTCGAACGCTACCTGCTGGTCGGGGTAGACGCTTTGCTGCACGGAAAATTCATTGGAGTCGATGATCGCCAGTGTCGCCTGCTGCGCTTCGATCAATTCCAGCAGTTGCGTGGTGTCGGCTTCATCGATTTCTTCCCACTGCAGGCCGGGCACCTCGTGCTGCAGGGTTTTCAGCATCTCCACATGGCTGGAGCCGGCCAGCACAGCGATGCGCAGTCCAGCTAGATCCTGCAGGGAAGCCGGACGCGAACCGTTTGCTGAATAAATCACCTGTGGCGTGAGATTGTCGTAGGGCAGCGAGTGCCCAAAGCGCGCGGCGCGCTCCTCGGTCAACGTCAGGCCCGCCGCGGCGATGTCCGCTTCCCCGCGCTCGAGCGTGCTGAAGATATCACCCAGGCTGTACGCAGTTTCCATGCGCAAGCGGACACCCAGGGATTGCGCCACCAACTGCATCAGGGCGTACTCGAATCCGGTGGGGCCGGATTTGTCGAGGTAGTAAGTGGTCGGGCTGTTGCGGCTCACCACGACCAGTTCGCCCTGTGCCTGGATCCGCGCCAGGGAATCCGTCTGCCCGCAGCCAGCCAGCAGGAGAGGCAGTGCCGCAGCCAGAATCAGGGTGAGCCTTTTCATCCGTGCAATTGTACCGGCGTGTGCACCGTGTTCACAGCGTCCATTGCAAGGGCCACGGCGGGTGATTTCGATTCACGGCGCTCGCGCAATTCAAGTACAATACCGCCCCCTGCACCACCTCCACACTGGAGTTTTTCACAGCATGCTGATCCTGCGCGGCGCCCCAGCGCTATCCGAGTTCCGCCTGGAAAAACTGGCGCAAAAGGTCGCCGATATCGATCCCGCAATCAAGTTGTTGCACGCGGAGTTTGTTCACTTTGCCCACCTGCGCACCGCGCTGGACGAGGCTCGCGAGGCGGTGCTGCGAGAACTGATGACGTATGGCGCGCACCCGGTGGACAGCACCATAGGCAGTCGTAATGACACACACGCCGACTCCACACTGCTGCTGGTGGTGCCGCGGCCAGGTACGATCTCGCCGTGGTCGAGCAAGGCGACCGATATCGTGCACAACTGCGGCCTCGACGAGGTCGAGCGCGTCGAGCGCGGTGTCGCCTGGACCGTGTGCATACCCGCCGGTGTTTCGCAAGCCGGTCGCGACGCGCTCACCGCCCTGCTGCACGACCGCATGACGGAGGCCGTGCTGCCGGCACTGGACGATGCCCGGCAGCTGTTCGAGCACGCACCGCCCGCGCCGATGGCGCTGGTGGACGTACTGCGCGGCGGGCGTGAAGCCCTGGTGGAGGCCGATCGCGCGCTCGGCCTCGCCCTCGCCGCTGACGAAATCGACTACCTCGTGGCGAGCTTCACTGCGCTCGATCGCAATCCCAGCGATGTCGAGCTGATGATGTTCGCGCAGGCCAATTCCGAACACTGCCGGCACAAGATTTTCAATGCCGACTGGACCGTCGATGGCGTGCGACAGCCGCGTTCCCTGTTCAGCATGATTCGCAACACGCACGAACGCGGCGGCGAGAACGTGCTTTCCGCCTACTCCGACAACGCCGCCGTGGTTGCAGGGCCGAGCGCGGGGCGGTTTTTTCCCGATCCCCGGTCAGGTGAGTACCGTTTCTCGCAGGAGCCTATCCACCTGTTGATGAAAGTGGAGACGCACAACCACCCGACCGCGATTGCGCCTTTCTCTGGCGCGGGCACCGGCGCCGGCGGCGAGATTCGCGATGAGGGCGCGGTGGGGCGCGGCTCCAAGCCCAAGGCGGGATTGGCGGGCTTCTCCGTCTCCAACCTGGATATCCCGGGTTACCGCCAACCCTGGGAGATGCCCTACGGCCGGCCTGACCGCATCGTGAGCGCGCTGGACATCATGGTGGAAGGGCCCATCGGCGCCGCGGCATTCAACAATGAGTTCGGCCGCCCGAATCTCTGCGGCTACTTCCGCAGCTTCGAGATGAGCGCGCCAGGCGTCGGCGGCACCTCGATGCGCGGCTACCACAAACCCATCATGATCGCCGGCGGCTACGGGAATGTCCGGCAGGAGCATGTGGCGAAGGGCGGTTTTAGCGCCGGCGCCAGACTGATCGTGCTCGGCGGGCCGGCCATGTTGATCGGCCTCGGTGGTGGCGCCGCGTCCTCGATGGCCAGCGGCCAGAGTCATGCCGACCTGGACTTTGCCTCGGTGCAGCGACAGAACCCCGAGATGGAGCGCCGCTGCCAGGAAGTGATAGACCGCTGCTGGCAGTTGGGTCATGAGAACCCCATCGCGTTCATCCACGATGTGGGCGCTGGAGGACTGTCGAATGCGCTGCCCGAACTGGTGAAGGATGGTGGGCGGGGCGGACGCTTCGCGTTGCGCAGCATTCCCAATGACGAGCCGGGCATGTCGCCGCTGGAAATCTGGTGCAACGAATCCCAGGAGCGGTATGTGCTGGCCGTCGAGCCGGAACATCTCGCGCGTTTCGAGGCGATCTGCGCGCGTGAGCGCTGTCCCTTCGCGGTGGTGGGCGAGGCGACTGCGGCGCAGGACCTGTACCTCGGCGACAGCCATTTTGACAACGCACCGGTGCAGATGCCCATGTCGGTGCTGTTCGGCAAGCCGCCGCGTATGCACCGGGAAATCCGGCGCCAGGCGATCGCACACACCGCGCTGCAGCTGGATATTTCCGTACAGGAGGCGCTCGAGCGCGTGTTGCAGGTGCCGAGCGTGGCGAGCAAGAAGTTCCTGATCACGATCGGCGATCGCTCAGTGGGCGGCATGGTCGCCCGCGACCAGATGGTAGGCCCCTGGCAGGTGCCGGTGGCGGACTGCGCGGTAACGACGGTTTCGTACGACACCTTTGCCGGCGAAGCCATGGCGATGGGCGAGCGCACGCCGCTGGCACTGGTGAATGCACCTGCCTCGGGCCGCATGGCCGTCGCCGAAGCCATCACGAATATCGCCGCAGCAGCCATCCGTGATATTTGCGATATCAAACTGTCGGCCAACTGGATGTGCGCCGCCGGCCACGGCGCGGAGGATGAGGCGCTGTTCGACACCGTGCACGCCGTGGGCATGGAGTTCTGCCCGGCGCTCGGCCTCACCATTCCGGTGGGCAAGGATTCCATGTCCATGCGTACGGCGTGGAGCGAGGGCGGTGCGGAGAAATCCGTCACCGCACCGCTGTCGCTGATCGTCTCCGCCTTCTCCCCGGTGTCGGACGCGCGCCTGACGCTCACGCCGCAGTTGCAGCCCGGAAATGACGCCGTGTTGATACTGCTGGATCTCGGCCGCGGCGCGAATCGCCTCGGCGGTTCGGCGCTGGCGCAGGCCTGTTCACAGCTCGGCGACTGTGTCCCGGACATCGACAGCACATCCGATCTCCGGGCGTTTTTTACCCTGGTGCAGGAACACCTGGCACGCGGTGAGTTGCTGGCCTATCACGACCGCTCCGATGGCGGCCTGCTCGCGACGTTGCTGGAAATGGCGTTTGCATCGCGCTGCGGGCTGGACATAGACCTTTCCTCACTCGCCGGCCCCGCGCTTAACATCCTGTTCAACGAGGAGGCCGGTGCGGTGCTGCAAGTCGGCACTGCACACCTTGCCGGGTTGCGCCGGCGCGCAGAGGAACTGGGTCTCGGTGCCTGCCTGCACGTGATCGGCTCGGCCACGGTGGGCGATTGCGTACGCATCACACGCGGTGTAGAGCCACTGCTACTCGACAGCCGGGTGCGCCTGCAACAACTGTGGGCGCGCACCAGTTTCGAAATCCAGGCGCTGCGCGATCATCCCGGGTGCGCGCGGGAGGAGTACGAGCGCGAAGCGGCTGACGATCCCGGGCTGTCGGCGCACTTGGCATTCGATCCCGCCGATGATATCAGCGCGCCCTACATCGCCACCGGAGTACGCCCGCGCATTGCCATCCTGCGCGAACAGGGCGTGAACGGCCAGACGGAAATGGCAGCGGCGTTTCATCGCGCCGGACTTGCGCCGTTCGATGTGCATATGAGCGATATCCTCCATGGCCGCGTCGATCTTGCGCAGTTCAAGGGGCTCGTCGCATGCGGCGGATTCTCCTACGGCGATGTGCTGGGTGCCGGCGAGGGCTGGGCCAAAAGCATCCTCTTCAACGCGCCGGTGCGCGAGCGCTTCGCGGCGTTCTTCCAGCGCCCGGACACCTTCACACTCGGCGTTTGCAACGGCTGCCAGATGCTCTCGACACTCAAGGAACTGATTCCCGGCGCCGCGCACTGGCCGCGCTTCGTGCGCAATCGTTCCGAGCAATTCGAGGCGCGGCTGGCGCTGGTCGGGATCGAGCCCAGTCCCTCGGTGTTGTTCGCGGACATGGCGGGCTCCCATCTACCCATCGTCGTCGCGCACGGTGAGGGCCGCGCGCAGTTTTCCGGTGCGCAGGCAGAGGCAGCCTGCGAAGCCAGCGGTACCGTGGCATTGCGCTTTCTCGAGAACGACCTTGCGATCGCGACGCGCTACCCTGCCAACCCCAACGGTTCGCCCGGGGGCATCGCCGGTCTGGCGAGCGAAGACGGGCGCGCCACCATCATGATGCCGCACCCGGAGCGCGTGTATCGCACTGTGCAGCACTCGTGGGCGCCGCGAGAGTGGGGCGAGGACGGCGGCTGGCTGCGTCTGTTCCGCAACGCCCGGCGCTGGCTGGGCTGAGGTGCAGCGCGAAACTTCGCTTGTGGCCGCAGCCCTTTAATTTATAATGGCGCATTTTTTCACGGGGGCATCGTCCGCCCCTGTTTCCCCCAGAGCGATTCTATGCTGAACAAGTACCCCCTGTGGAAATACCTGCTCTTACTCGTTGCGCTGCTGCTGGGCCTGTTCTATGCCGCGCCCAATCTGTATGCGCCGGATCACGCCCTGCAGATCACCGGTGACAGCGGCGCGCAGCAGATCGACGACCAGACTCTGAGCCGCGCGCTGGCGGCGTTGGACAGTGCCGGCGTCGCGCATTTTGGCGAGACCATCGATGCCGATGGCCGCAATGCCCTGGTGCGTCTGAAGGACCCGGAGCAGCAGCTGGCGGCACAGGCCAAGGTTGCGCGGGCGCTCGGCGATGGTTTCATCGTCGCGCTCAACCTGGCGCCGACCACGCCGCAGTGGCTCAGCGATTTCGGCGCGCAGCCGATGAAGCTGGGGCTCGATCTCAGCGGCGGCGTTCACTTCGTCCTCGAAGTCGACATGAATGCGGCAGTGGAGCGACGCATGGAGTTCTACTTCAACAACACCAAGCGTGTGCTGCGCGAAGAGCGCATCCGCGGTTTTGTCGCGCGCACACCGGCCGGCGCGGTCGAAGCCAGATTCCAGTCCGAGGAGGCGCGCGAGAAGGCGCGCGAAGTGATCAGCAAGGAGAATCCCGAACTGGTGCTGGAGCGCGTCGATGCCGGCGACAGCTGGAACCTGGTTGCCACCATGTCGGAGGCAACGCGCAAACAGATCGCGGATTACGCCCTGAACCAGAACCTGACCACGCTTCGCAACCGCGTGAACGAGCTCGGTGTGTCCGAACCGCTGGTGCAGCGCCAGGGCCAGAACCGTATCGTGGTTGAGCTGCCCGGCATCCAGGACACGGCCGAAGCCAAGCGCATACTGGGCAAGGTTGCCAACCTCGAGTTCCGGCTGGTGGCGAACCTCGACGCCCCCGCCTCCGAAAAGCAGCGCTTCGAGTACCGCGGCAGCGACCGGGCCGGCGCGAGCGAGTGGCTGGAGCGCGATGTCATCATCACCGGCGAGCAGGTATCGAACGCACAGGCGAGTTTCGACCAGAACGGCCAGCCCAATGTGCAGATCAGCCTGGACAGTGAAGGCGGTACCATGATGTCGCGCGCGACGCGCAATAACATCAAGCGCCGCATGGGTGTGCTGTTCATCGAACGCAAATTCCGCACGCGCTACGAGGTGGATGCGGACGGCAAGGACGTCGTCGTCAAAGTTCCCTACGATGAGAAGAAGCTGCTGACGGCACCGGTAATCCAGTCCGCGCTCGGCGCGCAGTTCCAGATCACCGGCCTCGACAATCCGCAGGAAGCGTCGGAGCTGGCGCTGATGCTGCGTGCTGGCGCGCTGGCGGCACCGATCAATTTTGTCGAGGAACGCACCATCGGGCCCTCGCTAGGTGCTGAAAATATCCGCATGGGCGTGCAATCCACTTACTATGGCCTGGCGTTTGTAGTCATCTTTATGGTGGTGTACTACCGGTTCTTTGGCGTGGCCGCCGTTCTCGCCCTGGGAGCGAACGTGGTACTGCTCATCGCACTGATGTCGCTCATCGGCGCGACCCTGACGTTGCCGGGAATTGCGGGCATCGTGCTGACCATGGGCATGGCGGTCGACGCCAACGTGCTGATTTTCTCGCGCATACGCGAGGAACTGGCGCGCGGTGTGTCGCCGCAGATGGCGATACACGCCGGTTTCGAGCGCGCATTCATCACGATTCTGGACTCGAACCTTACCACGCTGATCGTCGCCCTGATCTTGTACGTGATCGGCACCGGGCCGGTGAAGGGCTTCGCGGTGACGCTGTCGGTCGGGATCCTCACCTCGATGTTCACGGCAATTATGGGCACGCGCGCCCTGGTTAACCTGTATTACGGCGGGCGTCGCGTGAAGACGCTGTCCATCGGAGGCCGACGTCCATGAAAACCATCAACTTTATGGGCCAGGCCAAGCTGGCGGTCTCGATATCAGTGATCCTGATGCTGGTTTCCATCGTCTCCCTGGCCACCCGCCAGCTCAACTGGGGTCTGGATTTCACCGGCGGGACGCTGGTGGAGGTACACTACGATGCGACCGCGAACCTCGACGCCATTCGCGGCGTGCTGGAATCGAATGGCTACATCGGCGCCATCGTCACCAGCTATGGCAGCGACCAGGATGTGCTGATCCGGCTGCAGCAGGAACATCTCGAGGGTCAGGGCTCCGCGCTGCTGGCTGTCCTGCAGAAGGCACTTGCCAGCCAGCCAGCGGGCGCGCAGGCGGAGGGGGATGTTCCGACGGCGGTGGAACTGCGCCGCGTCGAGTTTGTCGGGCCGCAGATGGGCGATGAACTGCGCGAGCAGGGTGGCCTCGCCATGCTGCTGTCGCTGTTCCTGATCCTGCTCTACGTCGCTTTCCGGTTCCAGTTCAAGTTTGCAGTGGGCTCGGTGGTCGCGCTCGTGCACGACGTCATCATTACCCTGGGGTTTTTCTCGGTGACCGGCCTTGAGTTCAACCTGAACGTATTGGCGGCGGTGCTCACCATCATCGGTTACTCCATCAACGATACGATTGTGATCTTCGACCGTATCCGGGAAAACTTCCGCAAGCTGCGGCGCGCGACGGCCGTGGAAGTCATGAATATTTCGCTGACCGAAACCCTGGAGCGCACCTTTGCAACTGCGGGCACGGTACTGCTGACGGTGATTGCGCTGGCGCTGTTCGGCGGCGATATGCTGTTTGGATTCGCGGTGGCCCTGATCGTGGGCGTCATTGCCGGAACTTATTCCTCTGTCTACATGGCCGCAGCCACTACGCTGGCGCTGGGTGTGTCCCGTGAAGACCTCCTGGTGCCAGTCAAGGAGGGCGCGGAACAGGACGACACCACGCCCTGACCGCATGCACGGAAAACCGCCATGGAACCGATGATCAATATTGCACTGCGCGCAGCCCGCAAGGCCGGTGAAGGCATTGTGCGCGCGTCCGATGACATGCACCGCTTCGAGGTGAAGGCCAAGGGCGTCAACAACTTCGTGACCGAGGTGGATATCAACGCCGAGCGCGAGATCATCTACCACCTGCAGAAGGCCTACCCCGACCACGCGATCCTCGGCGAGGAAAGCGGGCTGATCGGCAGCGAAACCGCGGAGTACCGCTGGATCATCGACCCGCTGGATGGCACCACGAACTTCATTCGCGGCATCCCGCATTACGCGGTATCCATCGCCTGCCTGCACCGCGGCCGGATCGAGCACGCGGTGATCGTCGATCCGGTGCGCCACGAGGAATTCACCGCGTCGCGCGGCCGTGGCGCGCAACTCAATGGCCACCGCATCCGCGTCAGCAACCTGCCCGGGCTCGAAGGCGCATTGCTGGGAACCGGCATCCCGTTCAAGGATCACTGCGACGACAGGCTACAGCCCTACAGCCGGAGCATTGAACTGCTGGCCGCGCAGTGTGCAGGTGTGCGCCGTGCCGGTGCCGCATCGCTGGACTTGGCCTATGTGGCGGCGGGCCGCCTGGATGCATTCTGGGAAATCGGTCTCGCGCCCTGGGATATTGCCGCCGGCGTGCTGCTGGTGCGCGAGGCAGGAGGGCTGGTGGCGGATATCGACGCGTCCGACAACTATCTGGAGTCGGGCAATATCGTCTGCGGCAATCCCAAGTGTTTCAAGGCAGTGCTGCAGGTGGTCAAGCCGCTGCTGGGCTGATATGAACCCCGGCAATATCCGCATCGTCCTCGTCAGTACCACACACCCTGGCAACATCGGCGCCGTGGCGCGCGCGATGAAGAACATGGGGCTGCAGCGCCTGTATCTGGTGGCTCCCCGTGTGTTTCCCGATGACGAGGCGACGTGGCGTGCGGTGTCGGCGACCGACATTCTGGAGCGCGCAGTCGTCGTCCCCACCCTGGAGGAGGCGATCGCGGATTGCCAGTTCGTGGTGGGCACCAGTGCCCGCTCGCGCCGTATCCCCTGGCCGTTGCTGGACGCACGCCAGTGCGCCGGACGCATTGCGCAGGTTGCAGCGCGGGAACAGGTCGCGGTGGTATTCGGGCAGGAAGCGAGCGGCCTGACGAACGAAGAGCTGCAATTGTGCAACCTGCACCTGACAATCCCGACGGCACAGGACTACAGCTCGCTGAACCTCGCCATGGCCGTGCAAATTGTTGCGTATGAGCTCTACCTGCAGACCACCCCGGCGGAGTCGACGCCGAGTGAGGTGGCGCAGTGGGATGCGCCCTTTGCCACTCAGGAGAGCATGCAGCGGTTCTACGCGCACCTCGAAGAGGCCCTGATCGATATCGAATTCCTCGATCCGGCGGCGCCGCGCCAGTTGATGGCGCGTTTGCGGCGTCTCTACGGCCGCCTGCGCCTTGATGAAATGGAGCTCAATATCCTGCGGGGTATCCTCACCGAAGCCCAGAAATGGGTGGCGCGCAACCGGCAGCAGGGCCGCTGACCGGCACTAATCCGACAACTTTACTCAGCCTTATAGTTGACCAAAATAGTGGGGTATTGC
Organism: uncultured Halioglobus sp.; assembly: GCA_964461965.1. Lineage (GTDB taxonomy): Bacteria > Pseudomonadota > Gammaproteobacteria > Pseudomonadales > Halieaceae > Marimicrobium. The sequence continues at coordinate 10,104 of CAYWWD010000005.1, forward strand.
ATACTTGCCTCAGATGGCTAGAGGAGGCTCTCCATGCGATTAACGACGAAAGGCCGGTATGCGGTTACCGCAATGCTCGATCTCGCCTTGCATGGTGTCGAGCACCCCGTCAGCCTGGCTGATATCTCCGGACGCCAGGACATTTCCCTGTCCTACCTCGAGCAGCTGTTCGCTAAATTGCGCCGCAACAACCTGGTGAGCAGCGTGCGCGGCCCGGGCGGCGGCTACCGGCTCAGCCGCTCCGGCGCAGAGATTTTTGTGGCGCAGATCATCGACGCGGTGAATGAGACTGTGGATGCCACGGGATGCGGCGGTACTGCCGACTGCCAGCAGGGTGAGGTGTGCCTGACCCACCACCTGTGGTGCGACCTGAGTGAGCAGATCCACGGCTTCCTCAGCCAGATCAGCCTGGCCAACCTGGTGGCCAGGCGTGAAGTGCAATCGATTTCGGCGCGCCAGACCGCGCGCAGCCAGCAGGCCGCCACGCTGGCGCTGACCGAGGTGTGAGCCGGTAACTACGGAGCAGGGGTAACATGCAAAAGCCGATCTACTTTGATTATCTGGCAACTACGCCGGTCGATCCGCGTGTCGCGCAGAAGATGGTTGACTGTCTGTCCATCGAGGGCAATTTTGGCAACCCGGCATCGCGCTCCCACCTCTATGGCTGGAAGGCGGAAGAAGCCGTGGAAAGCGCGCGGCGCGAAGTGGCCGACCTGATCAACGCCGACCCCCGCGAGATCGTGTGGACCTCCGGTGCCACGGAATCGGACAACCTCGCCATCAAGGGTGTGGCGCATTTCTACCACAAGCAGGGCAAGCACATCGTCACCTCCAGGATCGAGCACAAGGCGGTCCTCGACACCTGCCGGCAACTGGAGCGTGAAGGGTATGAGGTCACCTACCTGGACCCGGATGCCAACGGCCTGATCAGCCCTGCGGCCGTCGGCGCTGCCCTGCGCGCCGACACCATCCTGGTCAGTATCATGCACGCCAACAACGAGATCGGCACGATCAACGATATCGCCGCTATCGGCGAGCTCACGCGCGCCGCTGGCGTACTTTTCCACGTCGACGCCGCACAGAGCGCGGGCAAGATTCCTATCGATATGGAGCGCATGAAGGTGGACCTGCTGTCGATGTCCGGCCACAAGATGTACGGGCCGAAGGGCATAGGCGCGCTGTACGTACGGCGCAAGCCACGGGTGCGCCTGGAGGCGCAGATGCACGGCGGCGGGCATGAGCGCGGTATGCGCTCCGGCACGCTGGCCACGCACCAGATCGTCGGCATGGGCGAAGCCGCCCGGATCGCGCGCGAGAGTATGGCCGAGGAAGCAGTCAGGCTGCAGGCATTGCGGCAGCGCTTCTGGAACGGCATCAAGGACATCGAGGAAGTGCACCTGAACGGTGACGACGTGCACCGACTGCCGGGCGCGCTGAATTTCAGTATCGCCTATGTGGAAGGCGAATCACTCATCATGTCGCTCAAGGATCTGGCGGTTTCCAGCGGCTCGGCCTGTACCTCGGCGAGCCTGGAGCCCTCCTATGTGCTGCGCGCCCTCGGCCTGAGCGATGAACTCGCGCACAGTTCGCTGCGCTTCAGCTTCGGCCGCTTCACCACCGAGGCGGATGTCGATGCCGCAGTAGCACAGCTGCGCGGCGCGGTGGAGAAATTACGGGAGCTGTCCCCCCTGTGGGACATGTACAAGGACGGAGTAGACCTGCGCAGCATCGAGTGGGCTGCGCACTGATTCCTGTTGGAGGGTAGATACCATGGCATACAGCGATAAAGTATTGGACCACTACGAAAATCCCCGCAACGTGGGGAAGCTTGATGCGAGCGATGCGAATGTCGGCACCGGCATGGTGGGTGCACCGGCCTGTGGTGACGTGATGCGCCTGCAGATCAAGGTCAATGCCGAAGGCATCATCGAGGATGCAAAATTCAAGACCTACGGCTGTGGCTCCGCCATCGCGTCCAGCTCGCTCCTGACCGAGTGGGTGAAGGGCAAGAATCTCGACGAAGCCGAGCAGATCCGCAATACGCAGATCGCGGAGGAGCTGGCGCTGCCGCCGGTGAAAATCCACTGTTCAGTGCTGGCCGAGGATGCCATCAAGGCAGCGGTACGCGACCTGCGGGCAAAAAGGGAGCAGGGCTGATATGGGAGTCAGTTTGACGCAATCCGCCGCAGATCACGTCGCCGGTCAACTGGCCTCGCGCGGCAAGGGGCTCGGCATTCGCCTGGGCGTCACGACCTCGGGTTGTTCCGGCATGGCCTATGTGCTGGAATTTGTCGACGATGCGAAGCCCGAAGACCAGGTGTTCGAAGAGCACGGTGTGAAGGTGTTCATCGACCCCAAGAGCCTGGTCTACCTGGACGGTACCGAACTGGATTTTGTGCGCGAGGGCTTGAACGAAGGCCTGCGGTTTCGCAATCCCAACGTTGCTGCCGAGTGTGGCTGCGGGGAAAGCTTCACCGTTTGATGCCGGCGGTGTGACGCTGCTGCAATGCTTTCACCCGATTTCCAGCGCAACTATTTCCAGCTCTTCGACCTGCCGGTCGATTTCACGCTGGATGCAGCGCGACTGGGAGAGCGCTACCGGCATCTGCAGCGCGAGCTGCATCCGGACCGCTACGCCGGTGCCTCGGCGCACGAGCAGCGCCTTGCGGTGCAGTATTCCGCCCTGGTCAATGAAGCCTATGCCACATTGCGCAAGCCGCTGTCGCGGGCGCTGTATCTGCTGGAGCAGGCCGGGTGGAGCCCGGAGCGCGTAGCCGCCCTGCCGGTCGATGGCGGCTTCCTGATCACGCAGATGGAACTGCGCGAAAAACTCGAAGGGATGGAAGATCTCGTCAATCCCGAAACGGCGCTCGATCACCTGGCGGCGGAAATTCGCGGCGATGTGGCGGCGCTGCAGGCACAGTTCTGTACGGCATATTCCGCAGGCAACCTCGCGGGCGCCGCGAGTGCCTGTGTCAGGATGCAGTATCTGGATAAACTGCTGCTGGAAGCGGAGCAACTGGAGTCCCGCTTGCTGGATAACCAGGACTAACAGGGTCGAGCATGGCGCTATTACAAATCGCAGAGCCCGGGCAATCTCCGCTGCCGCACCAGGTGAAGCGGGCGGTCGGCATCGACCTCGGCACCACCAATTCGCTGGTCGCCACGGTGCGCGGCGGTCGTGCCGCTGTCCTGCCGGATATTCACGGCGCGGTGATGCTGCCCTCTGTCGTGCACTACCGCCAGGACGACGCACCGCTGGTGGGTGCGGGCGCGCAGGCGCTGGGCGCGCAGGCGCCGGCGGATACCCTGATGTCGGTGAAGCGCTTCATGGGGCGCGGTGCTGTGGATGCCACAGCGGATGCGCAACGCGCACACTACCGGCTCGCGCCGGGCGAAACTGGCCTGGTGCGGTTTGTCACCAGCAGCGGAGAATTCACGCCGGTTGAAGTGTCTGCGGAAATTTTGCGTGTCCTGCGCCAGCGTGCGGTCGAGACGCTCGGAGGCGATATCGACGGCGCCGTGATCACGGTACCGGCGTATTTCGACGAGGCGCAGCGCCAGGCGACCAAGGACGCGGCGACGCTGGCCGGATTGCGGGTGTTGCGACTGCTCAATGAACCGACGGCGGCGGCGGTCGCCTACGGGCTGGACGCGGCCGAACAGGGCGTGATCGCGGTGTACGACCTGGGTGGCGGGACTTTTGATATCTCCATACTGCGCCTGCACCGGGGCGTGTTTGAAGTGCTGGCCACGGGCGGCGACACGGCGCTCGGTGGCGATGATATGGACGCTGCAGTGGCGCAGTGGTTGCTGCAGCAGGCAGGCGCTCCTGCGCTTACTGGGGGGCAGTACCGTCAGCTGCAGGTGCTTGCGCGCTCCGCCAAAGAGCGTTTATCCGAAGCACTGGTGGTCGATGTCGATATGAGCGCGGTGATCAGCGGTGGAGCACCGATTCGCCTCAGCCGCGAGCAGTTCGAACATCTGGTGGCGCCGCTGGTCAAACGTACGCTGCGCGCCTGCCGTCGCTGCCTGCGGGACGCGGAACTCGACGGGGTCGACAACGTCGTCATGGTGGGCGGCGCCACGCGCGTCCCGCTGGTGCGCGAGGCGGTGGGCGAGCTCTTCGAGCGGCCGCCGCTGGTCGATCTCGACCCCGATCAGGTGGTGGCGCTCGGCGCCGCGATCCAGGCGGATATCCTGGTGGGCAACCGGCCCGAGGGCGACCTGTTGCTGCTGGACGTCATACCCCTGTCCCTGGGCATCGAGACCATGGGTGGACTGGTCGAGCGTATCGTGCCGCGCAACACCACCATCCCCGTGAGCCGCGCGCAGGAATTCACGACCTTCAAGGACGGACAGACGGCGCTGTCGGTGCACATCGTGCAGGGCGAGCGGGAGCTCGTTGACGATTGTCGCTCCCTGGCCAAGTTCGAGCTGCGCGGCATTCCGCCCATGGTCGCGGGGGCGGCTCGCATCCAGGTCACCTTCCAGGTGGATGCCGATGGCCTGCTCAGTGTGTCGGCGCGCGAGGCGCTCACCGGCGCGCAGGCCAGTGTCACCGTGAAACCGTCCTTTGGGCTCGGTGACGCCGCAATTGCGGGCATGCTGCGTGCGTCATTCGACCACGCCGCCGCGGACAAACGGGCGCGGCAGCTGGCCGAGCAGCGACTGGCCGCCTGGCAGTTGCTGGAAGGATTGAAAACGGCGCTGCAGGCGGACGGCGACCTGCTGTTGACAGCACCGGAGCGCGCGTCGCTGGAGTCGGCGATGCAGGCGCTGCAGGCGCTGGCGGAAGGGCAGGACGCCGATGCCATCCGCCTGCAGACAGAACGGCTTGGGCGGCAGAGCGAGGATTTCGCCGCCCGCCGGATGGATAAGAGTATTCGGGACGCCCTGGCGGGTGTTTCCCTGGACGCGCTCGACAGTGAGGTGGCGCCGTGACAAAAATCGTTGTGCTACCGAATGACAACCTCTGCCCACAGGGCGCCGTCATCGAGGCGCAACGCGGCGAGAGTATCTGCCGCGCGCTGCTGCGCAATGACATCCAGATCGAGCACGCCTGTGAGTTGTCCTGTGCCTGCACCACCTGCCATGTCTTTGTACGCGAAGGCTACGACTCGCTGGAGCCGGCCGATGACCTCGAGGAGGATTACCTGGACAAAGCCTGGGGGCTGGAGCCCGAATCCCGCCTGAGCTGCCAGGCCATCGTCGGTGACGAGGACCTGGTCGTTGAGATCCCGCGCTACACTATCAATATGGTGTCCGAGCGACACTGAGCAGGAGGCGCGCATGCGCTGGACCGACATCGACGAGATTGCCATCGAGCTGATCGCAGCGCATCCCGAAGTGGATCCACTTGCGGTCAATTTCGTAGACCTGCGCAACTGGGTCATGGGCCTGCCCGACTTCGACGACGAACCTGAGCGCTGTGGTGAGAAGATCCTCGAGGCGATACAGGCCGCATGGATTGAAGAGCGCGCCTAGCGCGTCCGCCCGCCCTGGCACCGAGCGTTTCCCCCTCTTCCCTGCGCCTTCGGGCGCAAATGGTAAATCGCTGATTTCAAAGACAAAGAAACTGTCTGTGGGCAGAGTTTGCAGGTGAAATACCCACCTAAAGTCCGTATAATTGCGCGCTTTCCAAAGTGAGCCCTTCCGGAGACACCCCATGGCTGTAGAAAGAACCCTGTCCATCATCAAGCCCGATGCGGTCGGCAAGAACATCGTCGGCAAAATCTATTCCCGCTTTGAAAGCAACGGCCTGCGCATTGTGGCCTGCAAAATGCTGCAGCTGAGTGAGGCCGTCGCTGGTGGCTTCTATGCTGAACACCGCGAGCGGCCGTTCTTCCGCGCGCTGATCGAGTTCATGACATCCGGGCCGGTGGTGGTACAGGTGCTGGAAGGAGAGAACGCCGTTGCCAGGAACCGTGAACTGATGGGCGCTACCAATCCGGCGGACGCGGCACCGGGTACGATCCGGGCTGACTTCGCCTCGTCCATCGACGCCAATGCCGTGCACGGCTCGGACTCCGCCGCGTCCGCCGCGCGCGAGATCGCCTATTTCTTCGCCGCCAGCGAGCTGTGTGAGCGCCAGTAATCGCGCATGACCGCTCCATCCCACGCCAGCGGCCTCCCCGGCCAGCAACCCGTCAGGATCAACCTGATGGGCTTGTCGCGCGTGCAGATGGAGCAGTTCTTCGTCGATCTGGGAGAAAAGAAATTCCGCGCCCAGCAGGTGTTGAAATGGATTCATCACGCGGGTGTCACACGCATCGAGGAGATGTCCAACCTCGGCCGCGCGCTGCGCGACAAGCTGCTGGAGATTGCAGAAGTAAGGCCGCCGGAAATCGCGAGCCAGCAGGATTCCAGTGATGGCACGCGCAAGTGGGCGATTCGCGTCGCCGGTGGCGGCCTGGTGGAGACGGTGCTGATTCCCGCCGGCAACCGCGCCACGCTGTGCGTATCGTCGCAGGTCGGGTGCTCGCTGGATTGCAGTTTCTGTTCCACGGGCAAGCAGGGCTTCCAGCGCGACCTGACCGCTGCGGAGATCATCGGCCAGTTGTGGCTGGCAATCAAATCCTACGACGCCTTCAAGTCCGGCAGTGATCGCATCGTCACCAATGTCGTGATGATGGGCATGGGCGAGCCGTTGCTGAATTTCGACAACGTGGTGGCGGCCATGGACCTGATGCTGGAAGACTTCGCCTACGGTTTGTCCAAGCGCCGCGTCACGCTCAGCACGTCGGGCGTCGTACCCGCGCTCGACCGGCTCGCGGGGGTGAGCGAGGTATCGCTGGCGGTATCTCTGCATGCGCCCAATGATGAGCTGCGTAACCAGCTGGTGCCGATCAACCGCAAATATCCCATCGCCATGCTGCTGCAGAGCTGTCGCAACTACATGGCCGCGCAGCGCGACAAGAGCCGGGTGGTGACAGTGGAATACACCCTGATAAAAGGCGTGAATGACCAGCTCGAACACGCTCGGGAACTGGCTGCGCTGCTGCATGACCTGCCGTGCAAGATCAACCTGATCCCCTTCAACACCTTCGCGCAGTCGGACTACCAGCGCCCCAGTGGGAACGCAGTTTCGCGCTTCTGGCAAGTGCTGGTCGATGCGGGATATATTGTCACAGTCAGGACCACGCGCGGCGACGATATCAGCGCTGCCTGCGGCCAGCTGGTCGGCGCGGTGGTAGACCGCACCCGCCGCAGCGAACGCTACCGCGTCGCTGGCGATGACCAGCTAATTACAGTGGGGTAGGTATGCCATTCGACCGACAAGGGGACGCCAGGACTGTAATCGCGCACCTGTGCCTGCTGCTCGTATGTGTCGTATTGGCCGGCTGTATCACGACCACGGAGAGTGTCTTCAGCGAGGAGGCCTCACCGTCGAAGGCTCTGGAGAAGCGTCTCGAGCTGGCACGGCACTACATTGGCGAGGGCAACTGGGAAGCGGCCAAGCGCAACCTGGAGATGGCCACGCAGATCGACGCCAAGAACGCAGAGGTGTACGAAGCCTTTGCCCTGGTTTACCAGAGCACCGGCGAGTACGAACTCGCAGAGGAGAACTTCAAGAAGGCGATCAGCCTGAACAATAAATTTTCCCGCTGCCGTAACAATTACGCGGCATTCCTCTACAGCCAGGAGCGCTATGAAGAAGCCGATGAACAGCTGGAGATTGTCGTCAAGGACACCTTGTACACAGGCCGCCCCAACGCCTTCGTCAACCTCGGCTTGTGCAAGCTGAAGCTGTTCGATACCGAGGGCGCAGAAGCGGCCTTCGTGCGCGCGCTGGCGATGGACAAAACCAACCATGTTGCCCTGCTGGAGGTTGCCCGCATTCGCTACGAGGCACAGGACTACGCGACCGCCAAAAAATACTACGACATTTATACCCGGGCAGCGCGCCAGCAGTCGGCTGCTGGCCTGTTGCTGGGAATCCAGTTGGCGAAGGTCGACGGCAACCGCGACGCGGAGGCGAGCTACGCGATGGCCCTGCGCAACCTCTACCCGCAGTCCGCCGAATACCAGTCCTACAAGCGGGCGCAACCGAAGTGAACAGGGCAGGCGCGCCACTCGAAGCCCCTGGTTCGCCGGGGATGCTGCTGCGTGCGGCGCGGGAGTCGCAGGGCATGACGCAGCGGGAAGCGGCGACCCGCCTGAAATTTCTTCCCAACCATGTGGCACTGCTGGAGCGGGATGACTACCAGGCCTTGCGCAGCCCGTCGTTCGCCCGCACTTACGTCAAAGCCTACGGACAACTGCTGGGCCTGGATGAACGCAAGCTTTTATCTGCCTACGATGAACGCTTTGCATCGGCGCCGCAGCGACAGCGCAAACGCGCAACCAGCCGGCCCGTGCAGCTGCAGCGCACCGGGCTCGGCGTGGTCACGGGCCTGGCGGTGCTCACGCTGCTGGTGGCGGCGCTCTGGTGGTGGGAGGAGGGCGGCGGCGCGTTCAGCGCGTCCGGTTTGCGCGCGCAATCGAGCTCCAGTGACGCACTGCGCTTGGCGGGAGGCGGTAAATGAAAGTGGAATCGCCGATCAAGCGGCGTGTATCACGGCAGATCTTCGTCGGTAAAGTGCCGGTCGGCGGTGGTGCACCCATCAGCGTGCAGAGCATGACCAACACCGATACCTGCGATGTGGCGGCGACCGTGGCCCAGGTGCGCGCCATTGCAGACGCCGGCGCCGATATCGTCCGGGTGTCGGTGCCGAGCATGGATGCGGCTGAAGCGTTTCGACAGATTCGCGCGCAGGTCAGCGTGCCCCTGGTGGCCGACATTCACTTCGACCACAAGATTGCCCTCAAGGTCGCCGAGTACGGGGTGGACTGCCTGCGCATCAACCCCGGGAACATCGGTCGCGATGACAAGGTCCGCGCGGTGATCGACAGCGCCCGTGACAAGGGCATCCCGATCCGCATCGGCGTGAATGCGGGCTCTCTCGGAAAAGATCTGCAGCGCAAGTACGGCGAACCGACACCCGAGGCGCTGGTGGAGTCGGCCATGCGGCATGTCGATATCCTCGACAAGTTCAACTACCCGGATTTCAAGGTCAGTGTGAAGGCCTCCGGTGTGTTCATGGCGGTCGCAGCGTACCGCCTGCTCGCCGGCAAGATCGACCAGCCCCTGCACCTCGGCATCACCGAGGCCGGCGGCCTGCGCGGCGGCACGGTAAAATCGGCCGTGGGCCTCGGGATGCTGCTCATGGATGGTATCGGGGATACGCTGCGCGTCTCGCTGGCGGCGGATCCGGTGGAAGAGGTCAAGGTCGGCTTTGACATATTGAAGAGCCTGCAGTTGCGCGCCAACGGCATCAACTTCATCGCCTGCCCGAGTTGTTCCCGCCAGAACTTCGATGTGGTGGGCACCATGAACCTGCTGGAGCAGCGGCTGGATGATGTGCGCACACCCATGGATGTCGCCGTCATCGGCTGTATTGTGAATGGCCCCGGCGAGGCGAGGGAGGCGGATGTGGGCCTGACCGGCGCCACGCCCAGCAACCTGATCTATATCGATGGGGAGCCGAACCACAAGATCAGCAACGAAGATTTTATCGATCACCTCGAGGAGGTGATCCGCAAGCGCGCCGCCGCCCTGGAGCGCGAACGCAATACACTGGAAGAGCAGCTAATCGCCAAGTCATCCACCTGATTCCAGGTGGCGCACAAGGGAGCCTTTGTGAGTGAGATCACCGCAGTCCGCGGGATGAACGATGTCCTGCCGGATGAAACCCCCACCTGGCAGTACCTGGAGCGCACGCTCGCCGGTGTGCTGGCCAGTTACGGCTACTGTGAGCTTCGCCTGCCCATCGTGGAGAAGACTGCGCTCTTCAAGCGCTCCATCGGTGAAGTCACGGACATCGTCGAGAAGGAGATGTATACCTTCGATGACCGCAATGGCGACAGCATGACGCTGCGGCCCGAAGGCACCGCCGGTTGTGTGCGCGCCGCCATCCAGCAGGGCCTGTTGGGAGCGCCCCTGCGACTGTGGTACGCAGGGCCCATGTTCCGCTACGAGCGGCCGCAAAAGGGCCGGCAGCGACAGTTCCACCAGACAGGTGTGGAAGCCTTCGGCGTTGCCACGCCGGACATGGACGCAGAGCTCATCCTGCTGAGTGCGCGCCTGTGGCGTCAGCTCGGCATCGCCGACCGTGTGCACCTGCAGATCAACTCCATCGGCAATGCACAGGCGCGCAGTGCCTTTCGCGCAGCCCTGGTGGAACACCTGCAGGCGCGTGTTGAACTGCTCGACGAGGACAGCCAGCGTCGCCTGCACGCGAATCCGCTGCGCATCCTCGACAGCAAGAGCCCGCAGACGCAGGCGGTGCTCGACAGCGGCCCGTCGCTGGCGGACTTCCTGGACAGTGAGTCGCAGGCGGCCTTCGAGCAGTTGTGCGCCCTGCTGCGCGAGTGCGGTGTGGATTTCGCCGTCAATCGCCGCCTGGTGCGTGGGCTCGACTACTACAACAAGACCGTCTTTGAATGGGTGACGGACCACCTCGGCGCCCAGGGCACGGTTTGCGCCGGCGGACGTTACGACACGCTGGTGGAACAACTGGGCGGGCGGGCAACGCCCGCCGTGGGTATGGCCATGGGCATGGAGCGTCTGGTACTGCTGCTGCAGGACGCGGATATCGCCGCGGCGGCGCGGCCCGCCGATGTCTACGTGGTGGCGGTGGGTAATGAGGCCCAGCGCAAGGCCCTGGCGACGGTCGAGCAGTTTCGCGAGAAGTACCCGATGCTGTCCATCGTGCAACACACCGGCGGTGGCAGTTTCAAGAGCCAGATGAAACGGGCAGACAAGAGCGGCGCGCGTATCGCGCTGATCTGGGGTGAGGATGAGGTGGCGCAGGCGGCGGTGACGGTCAAAACCCTGCGCCAGACGGACAGCGGGCAAGCCGGACAGCGGACGGTGCCGCTACAAGAGCTGGATATGACATTGTGCGCAGTGTTTGCGCCCTGACAGAGCAAGAGGACGAATCGACGTGGAACAGTACCGGACGGAAGAAGAGCAGGTGGAGGCGCTGCGCCGCTGGTGGAACGACAACGGGCGTTCCACGATCGTGGCGGTGGTAATCGCGGTGGCGGCAGGCCTCGGGTGGCAGGCATGGCAGGCCCATCAAGCGCGCCAGTCGTCCCAGGCGTCGGATCTTTACCAGGCGTTGCTGCGCGCCATTGAAAAGCAGGAGCCCGCCACGCCGTCCCCCGAGGGCATCGAACTGGCCGAGCAACTCAAACGCGAGTTCAGCGGCAGTGCGTACGCACAGTTCGCTGCACTACACCTGGCGGCCATGGCGGTCGAGGAAGGCAAGCTCCCCGCTGCACAGGCGCAGCTTGAGTGGGTGGTGTCCAAGGCGGCCACCGACAGTGACACGGCGCAAATCGCGCGGCAGCGACTGGCGCGGGTAATCGCCGCGAATGGCGACACAGAGCAGGCACTGAAAGCGCTGGCGGCGGCGGATCCGGGGCCCTACGCGGCCTCCTACGCCGTGGCCGAGGGCGATATCCTGCTGCAGTCGGGGCGTCGGGATGAAGCGCGCGCTGCGTATGCCCGGGCTCTGGAGTTGACCGCAACGGCCGGGCAGGGCATGAACCTGCCGCTGCTGCAGCAGAAATTGCAGAGTCTTTCACCGGTTCCGCCGCGCGAGCTGGAATCACCGGCCGGCGGCGAGCAGCCCGCCGCCACCGCGACGCCGCTCGCTGGCGCGCCTGCAAAAACCCATGAGGAGTAGCGTCATGCGCCAGATGTCCCGGCTTTTGCTTGCGTGGCTCCTGCTGTTCACCCTCACTGCGTGCAGTACCGTCTCGGGCTGGTTTGAATCCGACGACGACGAGGCTACGGCACCTGCCAAGCTGGAGGACTTCGATGCGACCGTGAATATCGAGACGCTGTGGTCGGCCAGCATCGGCGATGGGCAGGGAGCGGGTTTTTATCGTTTGCGGCCTACCATCCATGGCGACACTTTGTATGTGGCGTCAGCGAATGGCGAAGTCACCGCCATCAACCGGCTCTCCGGCGACACCGTGTGGGAAATTGAACTGGAGAACGAGCTGTCCGGCGGTGTCGGCGTGTTCGAAGACGCGATCTTCCTGGGCACGGCCGAAGGCTTTGTGCTGAAGCTGGACGCCGGTACCGGCGAAAAACTGTGGGCCACGCACCTGACCGGCGAGATCCTCGCGCCCCCGCAGGGCGACGGCCGGGTGGTGGTCGTCCAGACCTACGACGGCAAGTTGCAGGGCCTGGACTATGGCACGGGTGCCGTGCTCTGGACGTACGACAGCAATGTGCCCGTATTGACTGTGCGCGGCACCAGCTCGCCCATCATGTACAACGGCAGGGTGTACGCCGGTTTTGCGAATGGCCGGGTGCTGGCCTTCGACGCCCTGACCGGGGGTATCGCGTGGGAAGTCCGCGTGGCGATCTCCCAGGGGCGCTCGGAGATCGAGCGTCTCGTCGATATCGACGGCACCATGGAATTGGTGGGCGACGAGTTGTTAGCTGCCAGCTACCAGGGCAGTGTCGCGGCGATCGATGTGCGCAGCGGGCGCAAACTGTGGCAGGAAAAAGCCTCCACCTTCTCGGGCGTCTCGCAGGGACTCGGCAACGTCTATGTGGCCGAAGCAGACGGCTCGGTGCATGCCTGGCTGCGCGACGGACAGGGTGCGAACTGGACGCAGGATGCGCTGGCCAATCGCGATTTGTCGCGTCCCACGCCGGTGGGCAGTTATGTGGCCGTTGCCGATTTTGAGGGCTATGTGCACGTGCTTGCGCAGGCCGATGGCGAATTCGCCGGGCGTGTACGGGCCGATGACGAAGGTGTGCGCGCCGACATGCTCAGTGAGGACAATATCCTCTACGTCTATGGCAACAGCGGAGAACTGAACGCCTACGAGATCACCGCCAGCGACTGATGATTCCGGTCATCGCCCTGGTGGGGCGCCCCAATGTCGGTAAATCCACGCTGTTCAATCAGTTGACGTGCAGCCGAGATGCGCTGGTCGCCGACTTTCCAGGGCTCACCCGCGACCGCAAGTACGGCGAATCCCGTATCGGCAGCCGCCCGTTTGTCGTTATCGATACCGGTGGGCTCTCCGGCGAGGAGGAGGGGATCGATTCACCGATGGCGGCGCAGTCGCAGGCGGCGATCGACGAGGCGGATGTCGTGCTGCTGATCGTGGACGCGCGCGAAGGACTCAATGCCACCGATGAAATGCTGGCCAGCCAGTTGCGGCGCCGCGACAAGCACTTCGCCGTCGTCGTCAACAAGATCGACGGGCTCAACGAGGATCTGGCCGCTACCGATTTCCATGCACTCGGCGTGGAAGCGCTGTACGCCATAGCCGCCGCTCACGGTCGCGGCGTGAGCCGCATGATCGAGCAGGTGCTCAGCGTCTTTCCCGAAGCCACGGAGCCCGCGAACCCGGCACTGGAGTTCGACAGCATCCGCGTCGCCATAGTAGGCAGGCCCAATGTCGGCAAGTCGACGCTGGTGAATCGCCTGCTGGGCGAGGAGCGCGTCGTGGTCTTCGATCAGCCGGGTACCACGCGCGACAGCATCTATATCGACTATGAGCGCGATGGGCGCAACTACACGCTGATCGATACTGCGGGCGTCCGCCGCCGCAAGAACGTGAAACTGACGGTGGAGAAGTTTTCCATCGTGAAGACGCTCAAGGCGATGGATGATGCGCACGTGGTGATCCTGGTGATGGATGCGCAAGAAGGTATCGTCGACCAGGACATGCACATGCTGGGCTACTGCATGGACAAGGGTCGTGCCCTGGTGCTGGCGGTCAATAAATGGGACGGTATCGATGCCAACCAGCGCGAGTGGATCCGCCGGGAACTGGATCGCCGCCTGCGCTTCGCCGAATATGCCGATACGCACTACATCTCAGCCCTGCATGGCACCGGCGTCGGCCATTTGTACAAGTCCATCAACAGCGCCTATGCCTCTGCCACGCGCAAGCTCAACACCAACGCGCTGACGCGTATCCTGGAAGGCGCCGTGTTCGACCATCCGCCGCCGATGGTGAATGGGCGTCGCATCAAGCTGCGTTACGCCCACGCGGGCGGGCAGAATCCGCCCCTGATCGTCATCCACGGCAACCAGACCGCCGACGTGCCCGGGAGCTACCAGCGCTACCTGGAGAAAGTCTTTCGCCGCGAACTGGACCTGGCAGGAACGCCGGTGCGGATCGAGTTCCGCACCGGCGACAACCCCTACGCCGACAAGCGCAACAAACTGACCCAGCGTCAGGTGCAGCGCCGACGGCGCCTCATGTCCCACGTCAAGAAGGCGAAGAAGAGCGGCAGGAAGTAACACCGTGCCGGCAGCGCACCAGAAGCCAGACCTGGATTCGCGCGACGCAATCGCATTCTTCGTCGACCGTTTCTACGAAAACCTGCTCGCCGACCCGCAGCTGGCGCCTATCTTCGTCGATGTGGCACAGATCGACCTGTCAGTGCACCTGCCTCACATCAGGGATTACTGGTGCAAACTGCTGCTGGGGGACACAGCGTACCGGCGGCACACGATGAACATTCACCGCGTGCTGCACGGCAAGCGGCCGCTGCGGCCGGAGGATTTCCGGCGCTGGCTCGCATTTTTCACCACGACGGTGGATGCGCATTTTACCGGCGAGCGCGCCGAGCGGGCAAAGCGGGTGGCAGCCACCATTGCCGCCAACATGGAAAAGTCGCTGGCGCCGGATTAGGGAGCCGTTTGATCAGCTCCGCAGTTTCTCGCCGTCATTTCCCGGAATGAGCACGTTGCATTACTGACGATTCGTTGTCAGGTAAATTTTTCGTGGGTGACTACTTTCGACGGCCGGGGCGGCGAAGCCCCCCACAGCTCAGAAGGCTGAGATATTCGCCGTGGGAGGCTTCACCGCCCCGACCTCGCATCGAGTGTGCAGCGAGAAAAAGAGTTCGAGTTGAGCGCGATCGCAGTCAGGGTTGGGGCAGGCCTCGCGGCGAATACCTTAGCCTGCTGAGCAAGCGAGGCCTGCCCCAACCCTGACTGCCGCACATTGCCCGAACCTGCCTCGTCCTATTACATCAGGGAAGTTCGGGCCGATCCAGCATCCTCTAGAACGAGTAACGGAAATCCACACCGTAGGTGAGTGGATCCTCGATGCTGGTGCGGTACGCGCCCAGCGTACTGGCGACATAACCACCCGGGTTGCTCGCGATCTCGTTGTCCTGCAGGTTGCGGCCCCAGAGTGCGACCTCGAAGTCTTCGGCGTCGTTAGTCCAGGCGATGCGTGCGCTCAGGATTTCGCGATCCTGGAAGTACCAGGGGCCGGTGGTGTAGACCGCTGCATCGGTTGCGTCGTCGGCATCCTCGAAAACGTAATCCATGTGCACGAGCAGGAAGCCCACCGGAATTTCCGGCGTCCAGTCCAGGCGCAGGGTGTAGTCAGTGTTGGAGCCATCGGTGTAGCTGGAGCCGCCAGCCGGTTCGCCGTCGCTATTGAAATAGCTCGCGGGCGTCGTTTCAGCGTCGCGTATCGTGGTCATGCCGGTGAGCAGCAGGCTGTCGATGGCGCGCCACTGCGCCATGATTTCAAAACCGTCGGTGTCCACATCCCGGGTGACGATGGTGGGTTGAGCGACCGGGTCGTAGTCATTGCACTGCTGCTGGTTCATGCCCGGTTGGCAACTCTTGGTCTCCACCGAGTATTGCTGGCCTTCAAGGTTCTGGTAGAACAACGAGGCCTCGATGCGCAGGACGGCATCGAAGAAGTCGCCCTTCAAGCCCAGTTCGGTGGCGGCCATTTCCTCTGGATCAAAAGGGCCGTCCGCATACGCTGAAAACACCTGGCCGTCGAAGCCGCCGGATTTATAGCCGGTGGCATAGGACAGGTAGACCATCGCGTTATCGATGAATTGCCAGTCCAGCACCGCCCGGCCGGTGGTCTTGCTCCAGTCCTTGGAGTCCTCGAACTTGTTCAGCCAGTCGTCGATGGGGGCGCCAGTCTGCGCCGGATTGTAGGCCACCCGCACTGGCTCGTAAGGCCAGGCCAGTTCGCCGAGTTGGGAAAAGGTCTGCCAGGAGTATTCTTTGTCGTCATAGCTGTATCGCAGACCGGCGGAGGCGCGCACGGTATCCGTGATGTTGTAGGTGGCATCCCCGAAGATTCCCCAGTTGGTGAAATCCCCGGTGTTGTCCATCGTCTCCGTGAAATAGCTGCCGGCAAAACTGGGCGGCAGTACGGCGATGCCTGGCACCGGCGGGTTGACCAGTGAGCCTGCCAGTTGCGAAGCATTCAGCCAGAACGAATCCGGCTCGTTTGCGAACACATCCCAGGCATGCGTGTCGGGTGACGCGGGAATGCCGACCTCGGGTAGAAGCTTCATGCTGATGAGTTGCATGTAGGAGTCCGCGAGCAGGCCGATGTCGGTGCGCTGGTACACGTCCTCCACGCTATAGTTGCCGCCGGTGACGATGTTCCACTTGTCGTTGACGAAGTTGAGGCGCACTTCGTTATACCAGATGTTGGATTCTTCGATGTTGTTTGTATCCAGGTAGCGGCGCGGATCTTCCGTGCCGTCCTCATCCTGTTTGTTCCAGGTTTTCCAGTCGCGATAGCTCACGATACCGAAAAGGGAGAGTTGATCGTTGAAGCTGTGATTGGCCTGCAGCGAGACACCGTACATATCGCGATTTTCCTCGCGACTGTAGACGTCGTTGGCGGCTTCGCTGTTGAACGGGTCGGTGCTGACCGCGTACTTGCTCACGCCAATGGAATAGCCGGGCGATTCATTGCGGTCCTCATAGTCGCCGGCGAGCTGGATATCGGTGTCCGGTGAGATGTTGTACAGGAAGACCAATCGGGAGGCGATAAAGCCCTCCTCGCGTATATCGTCACCAATGCTGATGTTGTCGATGATGCCGTCGCGCTGGTGGGAGAAAAGATTGGCGCGCATGAACAGATCATCGGTCAGCGGCTGGTTCACCATGCCTTCCACGTTCAGCAGGTCATAGTTGCCGACGCGGCTCTTCACAAACCCTTCGAAGTCTTCCACGGGCCGGTTCGGGACGATGTTGATCACCCCTGCGGTGGCATTGCGGCCGAACAGTGTGCCCTGCGGGCCCTTCAGTACTTCGGTGCGCGCGATATCGGTGAAGGGAATCGAGGTGGCCGCCCGCGGCATGTAGGCGTTGTCGTAGAAGGTCGCCACGGAAGGGTCGCCGCCGGAACTGATGTTCGGGCTCTCGATACCGCGAATGGCGATGGTCACCTGGGTGGCGCCGCCCTCGCCGATGTCGACGCCGGGCATGAAATCGGAAATATCCTGGATATTGTCAGCGCCGGTATTGATCATGTCCTGCGCCGTGAACGCGTTGACAGTGATGGGCACCGTCATGTTGTTTTGCTCGCGTCGCTGGGCGGTCACCACGATCTCCTCCAGTTGCACGTTGTAGCCGCGTGGCGGGGCCTGTGCAGCGACAACACTCGTGGCTGCGAGTCCGGCCGTGAGGAGTAATAGCGGGTGCAGGGATAGGCGGGAAAGTTGCGCCAGAGTTCGTGCGTTGTGCATGCGGCTCTTCCTGTTGGTATGCATTTATTATGGAACGGGCGTACTGAACTCATGGTAACTGAAAGCCGCGATGATGAGAACATTGAGCCTGTTCCAATGGAACATGAGCCTGAAGCCCGCGCGTCATTCCACATTTCGAGGCATTGATCGATCCGGGAGGCCTGTCGCCTGAAGGCTCATAAAACTGATGACTTCAGGTTCATTTCAGGATCGGGGATTACCGTTGTAGTGACCAGTAGCGTCTTGTGGTCTACTCTCTTCCACCGCCTGGACGGATTGCGCCACCACATCACCAAACCACCACAGGAGACCCGCGTCATGTTCTACCGGTTAGCGCTGTTCGTGCTCGCAAGCCTCGCCGTACCCTCTGTGTCGGCGCAGGCGGGTGCTCCGGCTGAGCCGCTGTATCAGCCGTGTATCGCCTGCCACGGCGATGCCGGGCAGGGTAATCCCGCGCTGGGTGCCCCGGCGCTGGCCGCGCAGGACTCCGCCTATCTGGCGCGCCAACTGCAGCACTTCAAGCTCGGGGTTCGCGGCGGTGACGCACGGGACACGCAGGGTGCTCAGATGAAGGCCATGGCGGCGCCGCTTTCGGAGGCTGACATCCAGCAACTTGCCCGGTTCCTGTCTGCGCTGCCGCGGCCTGCGCTGCCCGCCGCCGCTGCGGGCGACCTCAGGAATGGCAATAATTTTTACCAGTCCAAATGCGGCGCCTGCCACGGCGGCAAGGCCGAGGGCAATCCCGGGCTCAATGC
Organism: uncultured Halioglobus sp.; assembly: GCA_964461965.1. Classification (GTDB taxonomy): domain Bacteria; phylum Pseudomonadota; class Gammaproteobacteria; order Pseudomonadales; family Halieaceae; genus Marimicrobium. Next base: position 28,410 of record CAYWWD010000005.1, read on the forward strand.
CCCGGGGCTCGCCTGGCTGGATGCGGCGTATCTGCAGCGCCAGTATCACAATTTCCAGGCCGGCGTGCGCGGCGCGCATGCGGACGACAAGTTCGGCCGGCAGATGCGGATGATGTCGACCAGCCTGCCCTCCGATCAGGATCTGGCTGATGTCATCGCGTTCATGCAGTCGCTGGCCACAGCGCCCTAGAACGCCGTGACAGCGCGAACGTCCCAATGGGTTTTACCGGTGCTGCTGTTGTGGACGGCGGCCGGTATCGCCGATCCTGCGGCGATTACCTTGCGCGATACCTGCCCACCCAGTTTTGAGCTGCAAGCGGGTACCTGCCGGTTGCGGACCCTGTATGACTTCTACGATTCCGTGCAGGGCGCGGGCCTCGGCGGCACGCAGACTGCGTTGCCGGCGCACCGGGAAGGCTTCACTCCGCAGCAGATCGATCTCGGGCGCTACCTGTTTTTCGATCCTGTTCTCTCTGGCGACGGCACTGTCGCCTGTGCGTCCTGCCACCAACCGGACAAGGGTTTTGGCGATGGCCTGCCACGCTCGCGGGGAATCGGCGGCCAGGAAGTGTCCCGCGCGGCGCCGAGCCTGTGGAACGCAGCCTTCCTCAACCGCTTCTTCTGGGACGCCCGCGCCACGACACTCGAAGCACAGATGCAGGCTCCGCTGTACGCCGAGGATGAAATGGGTACCACGCCCGATGCGCTGCTCGCGACGCTGAATGGCATTCCTGCGTACATAAATCTTTTCCACCAGGCGTTCCCCGGGCGCGATGACGGGAGCATCCAGCTGGATGATGTGTACCGCGCGCTCTCCGCGTTCGAGGCCTCGCTGATCTCACTGAACAGCCGTTACGACCGGTACGCACACGGCTTTCATGCCGCACTGACCGAGGCGGAAGTGGAAGGATTGAATGTGTTCCGCTCCTTTGTGGCGCGCTGCGCCGAATGTCACACACCGCCGCTGTTTACCAACCAGCAGGTGGCGGTGATCGGTGCGCCGGAACCCGAGGGGCGACCACTGGATATCGGCGCCGAGAAAACCTTCCACGCGCCGGCGCTGCGGGCGGGATTCAAGGTGCCCACCCTGCGCAACATCAGCCAGACTGCCCCCTATATGCACTCCGGCCGCTTTGATGACCTGCGCGCTGTTGCGGATTTTTACAACGGGGGCCGCGGCCATGCCGTGCCGAAAGGTGTCGACCTGCATCTGCACTGGCATATTTCATCGCCGAACCTGAGCGAGTATGAGCTGGACCGGCTGGTCGATTTTCTTGCCACGCTGAGCGACGATAGCCTGAAGCCGGAGGTTCCAGCGCAACTGCCTTCGGGCATGCCTCCGGTGATTCCGGTGACGGACGCTGAGGCCGCGAGAGTTGATCCAGCGAAGGCGCTTACGCCAGATTCACATTACGCAAGCTCAGCCACTACAGAGGGAGATGCTTCATGAAAGCGGGAATAATTGTCGGCCTGATCCTGATCCTCGCGGCGTTCGCCGGTGGACTGGTGCTCGGCAAGGGCAGGAGCGCACCTCCAGCGCCGGTGCCGGTGGCGGCGTCAGCCAGTGGCGGCGTAACCTATCGCGACGGATTTAAGGCCGAGAACAACGCCCTGACGCTCGGCGGCAATGTTGAGGCGGTGGCGGGGCCGCCGCAAAGCGACGTCGTGGTGGTGGTCAAGGAGGGGGAGTCCATTCAGCAGGCGGTGCAGGCCGCCCAGCCTGGCACTACCATCCAGGTGATGCCGGGCACCTACCGGGAAACCGTGTACATCGACAAGGACGGCATTCGACTGATCGGGGTCATCCATGAAAGCCGTCGCCCCGTGCTGGACGGAGAGGACAAGCTGAACGACGCCATCCTGTTCTCCGGCAATAACATCGTGGTCGAGAACTTCATGATCACCCGCTACAAGGGCAATGGCATCATGAGCCAGGCGGGCAACAACTGGGAGATCCGCAACAACCTGATCATCGACACGGGCGTGTACGGGATCTTCCCGCAACTCGGCCAGAACGGCGTGATCGAGCACAATGTGGTGTCCGGCATCGAGGATGCGGCGATCTACGTCGGCATGAGCGACAACGTGCATGTGGCGCACAACGATGTGTTCGACAGTGTGGCCGGTATCGAGATCGAAAACAGCCGGCATTGCATCGTGGAAGCTAACCGCGTGTACAACAACACCGGCGGCATTCTCGCCTTCATCACGCCCGGCCTGCCGATCAAGACGACGTTCGACGTGATCATCCGCAACAATTTCATCGTGGCCAACAACCATGCGAATTTTGGTGCGCCGGGCTCGACGGTATCGGGTATTCCTGCCGGCACCGGCATCCTTGTCATGGCGGCCGACGATGTGGTGATCGAACGCAATATCATTCGCGATAACAAGAATACAGGCATCCTGATCACTGATCACACGCACGCCACCAATGTCACGGTTGATCCCGAATCCGAACCGAACTCGGACCGTATCAAGATCCTCAACAACACCATGCACAATAACGGCACCGACCCGGTGCCGGAGCTCAAGGCCTACATGCTGACGGAATTGAAAACCGGCAATCCCGATATCATTCGGGTCGGCCCGAGCGTCGGCAGTTGCATCATCAATCGGCAGCAGTATGTGACGGTAGGTGTGAACGATTTCGCGGAGTGCGAATTCACGGATACTGCCAGCATTGCCAATTACTTGCTCGCGCCCGTGCCTCCGCGCGAGATCAAGCCGGAGGAGCGAGGCAAGGTCGCCTACCTGGGTGTCTGCGCCGGATGCCACACCTACACCGGGCGCATGATCGGGCCGCCGGTGCAGATCATCCAGGCGCTCTATATGGACAATCCGCAGGGTATTGCCGATTTTATCGCCCACCCGACCAAGAAGCGGGACGATTATCCGGAGATGCCGCCGCAGGATTATCTCGACGAAGCGACGCGGCTGGCCGTCGCGAAGTATATGCTGCAACTCACCAAGTAATACGGCGCCGCCATGCCACGACTGGAGAACAAGGTCGCTATCGTCACCGGTGCCGCGCGCGGCCTCGGCCGCGCCTACGCGCAGGCACTGGCGCGCGAGGGCGCAGCCGTGCTCGCCTGCGATATCAATGCCTGCGATGACACGGTTGCATCGATTATTACCGCCGGTGGCCGGGCCGAAGGCGCACGCACGGATATCACCAGCATGGCCAGTTGCACGGCGATGGCAGAGCAGGCGCTGTGTGCTTTCGGTCGCATCGATGTGCTGGTCAACAACGCCGCGCTCTACGGCGGACTGAAGGGCGCCCGGTTTGAACTGCTGGAGGAAGCCCAGTGGGATGCCGTGATGACCGTGAATGTCAAAGGACTGTGGCAGTGCTGCAAGGCGGTAGTGGAGCCGATGCGAAACGCCGGCGGCGGTTCCATCATCAACATTTCATCGCTGGCCGCTGTTTTCGGGCTGCCCTATGGGCTCGACTATGTGGCGTCCAAGGCCGCAGTGATCGGTATGACGCGCGGCATGGCGCGCGAGCTCGGCAGGGACAATATACGGGTGAATGCGGTGGCGCCGTCAGCGGTCTTGACGGAGGGCACGGAGGAATTTTTTGGTGCAAAACTGGAAAAAGCCAGACAGGTCATCGCCGCCGGCCAGGTGATACAGCGCAATCTGCAGACGGAAGACCTCACGGGAACCATTCTCTATCTGGCTTCCGATAGCAGTGCCTTCGTGACCGGACAAACCCATATGGTGGATGGCGGCTCGTGGTTCCTCTAGTTCACGCGACGCTGTGCGCGGGCGTGTGAGTACCTGGGAGTGAGTGCGATGGCGACAGACGACACTTACCCGGAGATTCGCGCTGCCGTAGCCGCACTCTGCGCCGAGTTCCCCGGCACCTACTGGCGCGAGCAGGACCGCCGCCGTGCCTACCCCACGGAATTCGTGCAGGCACTCACAGAGGCGGGATTTCTCGCCACGCTGATCCCGGTGGAGTATGGAGGCGCCGGCCTGCCGCTCGCGGCCGCGTGCGCGGTGCTGGAGGAAGTGCATCGCAGCGGTGGCAATGGCGCCGCCTGCCACGCCCAGATGTACACCATGGGCACGCTGCTGCGCCACGGCAGCGCTGAGCAGAAGCAGCGGTACCTGCCGGGTGTCGCCTCTGGCGCCCTGCGCCTGCAGGCGTTCGCGGTGACCGAACCCGGTAGCGGCACCGATACTTCGCGCATTCGCACGGTTGCGGTGCGCGACGGCGACGACTACGTGGTGAACGGGCAGAAGGTGTTTATCTCCCGCGTCGCGCACTCCGACCTGATGATACTGCTGGTGCGAACCACGCCGCGCGAAGCGTGCGCCAGGCACACCGATGGCATGTCTGTCCTGCTGGTGGATTTGCGCGAGGCAGTGGGCAGGGGACTCAGCATCCGGCCCATTGAAACGCTGATGAACCACGCGAGTACGGAAGTCTTCTTTGATAACCTGCGGGTACCCGCTGCGAATCTGATCGGCCCCGAAGGGCGCGGCTTCCAGTGCATCATCGATGGCATGAATGCGGAGCGCATACTGATCGCAGCTGAATGTATCGGCGATGCACGCTGGTTTACGGCGAAGTCGTCGGCGTATGCGCGTGAGCGCAATGTCTTCGACCGACCGATCGGCGCCAACCAGGGCGTGCAGTTTCCGATTGCGAGGGCGTATATCCAGACGGAGGCGGCGGCCCTGATGGTGCAGCGCGCAGCGCAGCTGTACGAGATGGGCCAGAGTGTCGGGTCTGAAGCCAACATGGCCAAGCTGCTGGCCTCGGAAGCGTCCTGGGCGGCGGCGGACGTGTGCATCCAGACGCACGGCGGGTATGGCTTTGCCACGGATTACGACGTGGAACGCAAGTTCCGCGAGACGCGCCTGTACCAGGTCGCACCAGTCTCGACCAACCTGATCCTGTCGCATATCGCCACGCGCGACCTCGACCTGCCGCGTTCCTTCTGATGGGCCTGCCGCTGGAAGGAGTGCTGGTGATTGCCCTGGAGCAGGCGGTGGCGGCGCCGTTGTGCACTTCGCGCCTCGCCGATGCCGGCGCGCGCGTGATCAAGATCGAGCGCGCTGAGGGCGATTTCGCGCGCCAGTACGATCACGTGGCCGCAGGAGAGAGCGCCTATTTTGTCTGGGTCAATCGCGGCAAGGAATCGATCTGCCTGGATATCAAGGCACCCGATGACGCCGATCTGTTGCGGCGTATGCTCTGCGACGCGGACGTGTTTATCCAGAATCTTGCACCCGGCGCCGCCGCGCGTGCCGGCTTCGAGTCCAGTGCACTGCGCCATATCCATCCGCGGCTCATTACCGTAGACATCACCGGTTACGGTGACAGCGGCCCCTACCGCGAGATGAAAGCCTACGACCTGCTGGTGCAGTGCGAGAGCGGGTTGGCTTCCATTACCGGCGATGCCGCCGCGCCCGGCAGGGTCGGTGTTTCGCTGTGCGATATCGCCTGCGGTATGTATGCGCACGCGGCAATTCTGGAAGCCCTGCTGGAACGGCAGCAGACCGGCCGTGGCAAGGGCCTGGCGGTGTCGCTCTTCGACGCGCTGGCCGACTGGATGACGGTGCCGCTGCTGCACCAGGTCTACGGTGGCGAGGCGCCGCCGCGTGTGGGGCTGATGCACCCCTCCATTGCACCCTATGGCACCTACGCCTGTGCCAGTGGCGAACTCGTGGTCATCTCGATACAGAGCGAACGCGAGTGGGTGAAATTCTGCACGGCCGTACTGGAGCAGGCCGCGTTGGCTGCGGATGCGCGCTTCAACACAAACGTGGCGCGCTGTGCCAACCGGCCTGCCCTGGACGATGCGATCAACCGCGTTTTCGCCGCGCTGGATCGCCCGGCGCTGGCGGCACGTCTGCAGAGCGCAGGTATTGCCTTTGGCGCGGTCAATTCCGTCGCCGACCTCGCTGTCCACCCGCAGTTGCGCCGCGCGCAGGTGACAACGCCATCGGGCGCGATCGACCTGGTCGCGCCCCCGGTGCGCGTCGCGGGCGAACCGCCGCGCCTGCGGCCGGTGCCGGCACTGGGTGAACACAGCGCGGCGCTTCGGCGGGAGTTCCAGCCTCGTGCCTGACCGCGCGCGTGCTTCAGATTGGTTGAGCTGGACGTGAGCGCCGTGGATGCCGCCGTATTGCAGGGCTGGGTGGGCCGGACACGGCTTTGCCACGACGTGATCTCACCTGCGCCCCTCGCGGCACTTTCCGCCACACTGGATCACGCCTCCTCGCTGGCCAGCCGTGGCGACGCGCTGCCTGCGTGCTGGCACTGGCTGTTTTTCCAGGACGCGGTGCCGGCGTCGGCACTCGATGTGGATGGTCACGCGCAACGCGGTGAATTCCTGCCGCCGGTGCTTCTTCCACGCCGTATGTGGGCAGGTGGTCGCTTGCGGTTCCTGATGCCGTTGTATGTCGGTGATGCCGTCAGCCGGCGGTCTGAGGTCAGTGCAATCACGCACAAGCACGGCCGCAGCGGCGAACTGGTGTTTGTGACCGTCCGCCACGCGATTTATCGCGGTGAACACCTTGCTCTCGAAGAGGAGCAGGATCTCGTGTACCGGGAGCAGGGCCGCGCGTCCGGCACAGCCTCTGGTAACTCCGCAATGCCTTTAGCACAGTGGTCCAGGGAAGTGCTGCCCGACCCGGTGCTTCTGTTCCGCTACTCAGCGCTTACGTTCAACAGTCATCGCATCCATTACGACCGGGACTATGCCATGCGCGAGGAGGGTTACACGTCCCTGGTTGTCCAGGCCCCGTTGTCCGTCACGCTGCTCCTGGATTTGCTGTGGCGCGAAGTGCCACGCGCGGCAGTGGCCGAGCTCGACTTTCGCGCGCTGGGACCGGTTCTGGAAGGCGCGCCCATGCAACTCAAGGGGCGGCAGGATGGCAGGGCGGTCAGATTGTGGGCACTGGACGCCGAGGGGAAGCTGGCGATGGACGTGCGCGCCCGGCTGCGCGGAGATTGAGCGGGCCGCGGCGCACGTCGAGTTCGCAGCGGGTCAGTCCCATTTGATTATTTAGGTGAATAGCAAGAATACCTGTTATCGATTTCAATTATAAATGCGTCGACTCTACACTGGCCGCGTGCTTTTCCCCGGGTGGATGCACAGGTGGCGCCACCCTAATCCAGACTTCAAACGACCCAGAGCCCGGAGGTACCCGCATGTCTACTTTCCAGAATGAACTCAACGAATTGACCCGGCTGCGCAGCGAGCACGGCAATACCTGGAGTGATATCAATCCCGAATCCGCAGCGCGCATGCGCCTGCAGAACCGCTTCCGGACTGGCATAGATATCGCCAAATACACGGCAGCCATCATGCGCAGGGACATGGCGGAGTATGACGCCGACAGCAGCCGCTACACCCAGTCGCTGGGCTGCTGGCATGGTTTTATCGGCCAGCAGAAACTGATCGCCATCAAGAAGCACTTCGGCGACACCAACAAACGCTACCTGTACCTCTCGGGCTGGATGATCGCGGCGCTGCGCTCCGAGTTCGGCCCTTTGCCTGACCAGTCCATGCACGAGAAGACCTCCGTTCCCGCGCTGATCGAGGAGTTGTACACCTTCCTGCGCCAGGCGGACGCCCGGGAACTGGGCGGCCTGTTCCGGGAAGTGGACGCTGCGCGCAAAACGGGCAATAAAATGGCGGAACAGGCCGCGCAGAAAAAGATCGATAATTTCCAGACTCACGTCGTGCCCATTATCGCCGACATCGACGCGGGCTTTGGCAATGCCGAGGCAACGTACCTGCTGGCCAGGAAGATGATCGAAGCTGGCGCCTGCGCGATCCAGATCGAGAACCAGGTATCGGATGAGAAGCAGTGCGGCCATCAGGACGGCAAGGTCACGGTTCCCCACGACGACTTCCTCGCCAAGATTCGTGCAGTGCGCTATGCCTTCCTGGAGCTCGGCGTGGACGAAGGCGTGATCGTGGCGCGCACCGACTCGCTCGGCGCGGGCCTCACCAAGCAGATCGCGGTGACGCACGCACCGGGTGATCTGGGCGACCAGTACAACAGTTTCCTCGATATGGAAGAGCTTAAAATCGAGGAAATGAACCACGGCGATGTCATCATCAAGTACCACGACCAGTTGATGCGTCCCAAGCGCCTGCCATCCAACCTGTACCAGTTCCGCAAGGGCACCGGTGAGGATCGTTGTGTGCTGGACTGTGTCACGTCACTGCAACACGGCGCGGACCTGCTGTGGATCGAGACCGAGAAGCCGCATATCGGCCAGATCGCGGCCATGGTGAACCGGGTCCGCGAGGTTATCCCCAACGCCAAGCTGGTGTATAACAACAGCCCGTCCTTCAACTGGACACTGAATTTCCGCCAGCAAACCTTCGATGCATGGAAGACGGCGGGCAAGGACCTGTCCGCCTACGACCGCGATGCCTTGATGAGCGCGGAGTATGACGAAACGCCCCTGGCCGCCGAGGCGGATGAGCGCATTCGTACCTTCCAGGCGGATGCCGCGCGCGAAGCGGGTGTCTTCCACCACCTGATCACGTTGCCGACTTACCACACAGCGGCGCTCTCGACGGACAATCTGGCCAAGGAGTACTTCGGCGATCAGGGCATGCTCGGCTATGTGAAGGGCGTTCAGCGCAAAGAGATCCGCCAGGGTATCGCCTGTGTCAAGCACCAGAACATGGCCGGTTCCGATCTCGGCGACGACCACAAGGAGTATTTCGCGGGCGAGGCTGCGCTCAAGGCAGGCGGGAAGGACAACACGATGAACCAGTTTGGGTGAGTCCTTGTCGTTGCGCGTTCAAAGGCGGGTTGATCCCGCCTTTTCTACTTGTGGCATGCGCATACGCGAGCCGGAAGCGAATGTGCTACTTTGTTTCAGTGTGCCGACGGAGCCGGCGATAAAATTGGAGACGGCAGTATGCGATGGGATGATATTGACAAGCAGATCTGCTCTGTGGCGCGCGCGCTGTCTGTGGTGGGCGAGCGATGGACGATGCTGATCCTGCGCGATGCGTTCCTCGGCACACGGCGCTTCGATGACTTCCAGCGCAATCTGGGTGTCACGCGCCATCGGCTCGCGGAGCGCCTCGGTAAGCTGGTGGAACAGGGCGTGCTGGTCAAGGTTCCCTACCACGAAAAGCCGCTGCGCTACGAGTACCGCCTGACGCGCAAGGGCCTGGGCCTGTACCCGGTGCTGATGAGCCTGGCCCGCTGGGGCGATGAATGGATGGACAAAGGGCAGGGTGCGCCACTGGAGTACCTGCACCACACCTGCGGAAAACATACCCGACCCACGCTGACCTGCAGCGAATGTGGCGAACCCCTGCGTCCGGAAGGTGTTCGCCCCCAGTTGGGGCCTGCGCTGCGTGACCAGGCCCCCTCTAAGGGCAGCGCGTCGCTGAAAGATATCCCCGCGTTGCTGAAAGGCGCACTCTAAGCCAATACCGCGCTCTGAGGGATGCTCAGGTCATGAGCTTGAGCTGTTGGGATTTCAGAATCGCCTGGGCGCGATTGGTGACCCGCAACACGCGATAAACGGAGTGCAGGTGCGTCTTTACCGTCCCCTCGGCGATACCCAGTCTGCGGGCGATCATCTTATTTGGGAGGCCCTGCAGCAGCAGCTCGAAAACCTGTTGCTGCTTCGGTGAAAAACCCGGCTTGTCCTGATGTAATTGCCCCCCGGTTTCCGTGCTGGCCGGAAGTTCGAACCCCATGGAACTGGCAACCGAGGGCGGTATGTACAGACCGCCCGCCGCAACGATTCGAATGGCATTGACGATGGTCTGCATCGGCACGCCTTTGGATACAAACCCGTGTACGCCGTACTCGAAACACTGCGCAATGATATCGGTAGAATCGAACGCTGAGAAAATCAGTATAGGAATGTGCGTGAATCGTTCGCGGATAAACTCAACTGACTTGGAGCCAAATGTATCGCCCAGGTTCAGGTCGAGGATCAACACGGTAAAGCGCGCGTCCTTTTCCAGTTTTTCAACCATGGTGCGGTAGCAGTCGGCGGTCACTACTTCGTCGAATACACCAAGCGAAAGCAGTGCCGTCGCGAGCGCTTCGCGAACAATTGGATGGTCATCAACAAACAATACACGGCTAGACATTGAGTATTCCTACCATTTAAGCCAGATGTGCATTTGATCCGTGAACGCTGTGCCCACCAGGCGGAAGGTTGTGTGCGCTTGCATTTCAAGGTCCAGGCTGCACGCGTCATGGTGACCTATAGCATCGTAAATTGAAATCGGCCACCCCCTGATATTCACCCCGCTTGTCTGTACGCTTTTCGACAACGTCGGCACGCAGAGGGCCATGGGCGATTTCGCAGCGGCTGACTTGGTATTCAGAATTTGCCGAGCTTTATTATAGGCAGGGTGTTGTTTGGAATATCCCAGAGAATACTTGTGCCGGAATGAACACGCTTGCCGATGTTTTTTTCTGCGGAGTACACTGATGGCGCAGCGCCGATTTATACCAATATTAGCAACCGTGGAGAGGATGCCATGAGCGACACTGATCCGGTATCAACACCCTTTCGCGTGGGTGATCAGCCGCTCCCGCCGGAGAAAGAGGCACTGGCGACTAAAATAGTTTCCATTTGCTGGGAGCAGTTTGGAAGAGGCGCAAATATAGACATCCAGCACGCGTGTTACGATAGGGCGATTTCGCTGGGCGCGCTGGAGAGGTTGCGCACCCGCCTTAACAGCCCCGACCCGTTTACAGAGCAGGAATTATCAGACGCCAAGTGGTGCAGCATCAAAGCGGGACGTGTGGCACGGAAGCTGGTCAACAAGGCGCCGCCACCCAACGGCATCCTGCTCGTCACTCCGGATATATTCCAATCCGCATTCGAAACCGTTTCTGAAAAAATTAAGAAACTGAATCGGAAAAGGCGTGAAGATAACCTGTCTGAAATCCTGGCCGTATGGTGCCCATAGATTTTCATCTTTAATTCACAAAAGCCGACACCGATTGGTTATACGCTCTGGCAACTGACGATAGCTGCGTTGCTGGTGGTATCAGTCCTGCAGTGCCTGTTAGGCATTGCAGGATATATATCGCTGAGCCAAAGTGGCGTTTGGGAGTTTGCTAGCCACGGTATATGGACTCTCCAGCTTTTGGTGCGCCTGACCGCAGGCGCCTTGCTGGTTTCCGCCGCGTTCGGTGACCGCCGATCTCTGTTGTTCGGTCTAACCATGATTCTCTCCGCAAGCCCCTATGCGCGTGGCGGGCTGACCTTTCTCATCGAAAATGACGGATTTTTTTCTACGCGGGCTGTGACAGCGTTACCGCTGGAAGCGCTTTATCCCTGTTTTTTTTGGCGCTTTGCCCGGGTATTCCCCGAGGCCTACCTGCGGCCATCCCTTGACCGGATTATCGACTGGGCAGAACGCGCCTCTCTGGCTGTGGGCGTTTTTCTCATAGCAGGCAATCTCACGCTGTTGTTTTTTCCACAGTTGACAGTGTTGCAAGTATTCCGGGCTTCGGACAAGGCAAGCTTGTTTCCCACGCTGCTTTACAGCCTGACATTTCCGATACTTTTCGTTCTATGGTTGCGAATGCGTACTGCGAGGGAGGAGGAGCGCCGCAGGGTTCAGGTTTTTATAATTGGGCTGTCAGTGACTATTGTGCCTGCGATCATCGCCATCGTTATGGTGGGTATTTCCGCGGATTTCCTGGCATTCGTCCAGCGAGACGATATCCGCACGGTTATGGATCCACTGGTCTATGCATTAATCGTCGCCACACCCATGATAACCACCTATGCGGTGCTGGTTGAGCGGATACTTCCAGTAAAGATATTGCTGCGCCAAACCTTCAGATACTGGCTGGGCAATGGCTTTATCGTGCTGAGCATCGCTCTGCCTGTGTTGTTGCTGGCATACTATCTCTACGTCTCACGTGCCTCATCCCTCGCCGCACTTTTCGGCGGTTACAATGGGTTATTCATCGCTGTGGCTCTCGGAATTTCGCTGTTCATGTTTGAACAACGGCATCGAGCCCGGCAGTATCTGGATGAGCTTTTTTATCGGTCTGGCTACGATGCCAATGCTGTATTGGCTGAGTTGGCACAAAATGCGCAAAGTTGTATGTCGCTGGCCGATCTGGCGCATGCCGTTCAGCATGCACTGGACAGCTCACTACAACCGCAGAGCAGCCATCTGTTGTTCGTCTCGAGCGGCAAAACGCTGCGGGATCCACAGCAGGAACTTGCCGACCTGCCAATGGACTCGACCCTGGCCAGCGCCTTGTTTGCGGTTAAACAGCCAGTACATGTGCGCGACATTCCCATTGCAGCAGACGGCGACGAGAAGCGCTGGCTGGCACAGGCCGATGCCAGCATTTTGTTGCCCTTCAAGCTTAAAGCCGTCAACTCCGGGATGCTGGTGCTTGGGAGCAAACGCAGTGAATTGCCCTACACGCACGCGGATTTCAATTTTTTGCAGCTCCTGCTCAATACGGTAACAGCTCCGTGCGGCCACCTGCTCGAAACCTGGAACGTGCTGGAGGGCGACAGACGTGCCGCGCAGTGCAGCAACTGCGGTACTGTTACGACCGAGCCGAATCACTGCACCACCTGTGGCAGCGACAACTTCATGGAAGCGCTGCTCCCCAAGGTGCTGCATCAGCAGTATGACGTCATACAAGTCCTCGGAGGCAGCCTCGGGATTGTCTATCTAGCGCACGATACCCAGTTGCAACGCCCCGTCGTGTTGAAAACCGTGGCTTCCGCGTCCGTGGAGGAATGGCTGTTCCTGCGCGACGAAGCGCGCGTTATGGCGACCGTGAACCATCCGCACATCGCGAGCATTTTTGGGCTGGAGAGTTACCAGGGAATGCCCATCCTGGTCTGTGAGTATCTGCCGGGCGGGACTTTGGAAGAGCTCCTTCGCGACGGCTATCTTGCACGCAACGAAGCGCTGACCATCATCGAGCAGGTGGCCCGGGCACTCGGCTTTTTACATGGAAGAGGCATTGCCCATGGGGACGTCAAGCCATCGAATATCGGCTTTGACGCGGAGGAAACCGCCAAGTTACTGGATTTTGGGCTGGCGAACCGGATCCCCGGTCCGAGCAGCATTGCCGGACCCAGTGGCGGCACCTACGCTTATATGTCGCCGGAAAAAATCCAGCAACAGGCGTGCGACCAGCGTGCAGATCTCTGGGCGCTCGCGGTAAGCCTGTTCGAAGCCCTCTATGGCATCAACCCATTTGCGGCGGACGATCTGCCAGGCGTGATTGAAAACGTGGCTAACGCCGAGAGGACTGTTTTTGCTGCCGTTGCCTCGCCGTCGCCTTTTTTTGTGGTGGCATTGAGCAACGATATTGCCCGGCGACCGCAAACCGCCGAACAATTTATCACCCTGATGCGGGCCGCTCTTTAGGGTTCGGCCGTGCGGCCGCAGGCAGTCGCCAGTCGTTCACGAAGCAGATCGAAAATCAGGAAGCCAGGAAGCCAGCCGGGCGCCCGCCTGCATACCGCAAGCCAGTCTCAACATTTGTTCCTGTGTTGCAGGTGTCCAATCGCTGTTAGTGGTATTGGCAAGAAACCAGACAAACTCCCGCGTGCCCGTGGATTGGGATAGGGGAAGACACAGCATTTTTCCATCTGGCCACTTGCCCGGTTCCAGGCGCAGGTTGTACTCGCCCGAGGGCGAACAATACTGATTCACGAATTCGAGAATCGTCTTTTCCTGGGTCGCAGTGATGTGGCTGGAGTGAATGCTGCGAATGTTGCTTATACCCATGCGGGAAAAATCGACCGTGCAGCGGATTACGGACGGTGCTCGCACAATACCGGCCAGCGCCTGGATGTAGCTGTCGATTTTTGCATCGACGGTGTCAGGCAGGGCCTTGAGGATATCCAGGAAGATATCGCTGATGCCGCGTTCAATGGCCAGACTGAAATCAGCTGCCTGCGGGGCAGTAGTATTGCCGTTGCGGGCTGCCGCCATATGGCCTGCCACCCGCACAGAGAGGCTCATACCATCGCGCACTGCGGGGTGTTTCGGGTCCGGGGCTGAGTTGTGGCCGTTGAGGGCACGACTGACGATAGACTTGAGCTTCGATATCTCGATTGGCGCTGGTTTTTCCGGCCACTGGCGAAGATCAATGCTATTCAGCGACCGATAGACCAGCGGGACGCGTGCATCTTCGATGAGGATGGGAACGAGTCGGGCTGATGCCCTGGCCTGCCGGGCTTCCTCTTTAACCCGACTGGACGACACCGAGAATGCACTCCACAACACCACCACGGCCCTTGCTGTAGCGAGTGCTGTGGCGTCATCGATCGTTTCAATCGTACCGGGGGAGAGCGAGCGCTCAGGCCAGATCGACCAGCCCTCTGTCTTGAGTGTGCGGGCCAGCTCTCCAGCCTTGGCAGAGTCTTCACTGGCATAACTGAGAAAGATGTCCAAGCTCATGGCATTCCAGGCCTGCAGCGCACAGATATTCAACACAAGCAGGAATCAGTGTAGCGCATCTTGTCGCTGCGCACCGTAGTCGCTATCGTCGACGTCATGGTGTTGGCGCCTGCGCCGCGCTGGACTGTCAGGCAACCTACACAGACAATAAACGGAACCGGGGAATCGCGACCGCAAGGGAGAGCAGGGCGTATGCACCAAAATGGATCGTTGGCAGCTTCCACAATAGTGGCTACCGCGTTGCTGGGTCTTGCGCAGCCAGCTGCGGTTTGTGCGCAGAACACCGCGGGTGCGCTCGAAGAAATCGTGGTGACCGCGCAAAGGCGCGAGCAGCTGCTCTCCACGGTGCCGCTGTCGATGCAGGCTTTCACCGATGGCACTTTAACCAATAATCGTATTAGCGAGCTGAGTGAGTTGGTTACCTTCGTTCCCGGCGCGTCAGAGGGATTGTCGGTATCGATAGGGCAGCGCCAGTACCAGATGCGTGGAATCAGCACCAACAGCCAGAGCGACCCGACCATAGGCTACTACATCGACGATGCGGCCTTTTTTATCTTCGGCGAGCCGTACGCGCCGGTAGGGCGCACCTTCGATATGCAGCGCGTCGAAGTGTTGCGCGGCCCGCAGAGTACGCTGTACGGCAACAGTTCCATGGGAGGTACGATCCGCTATATCACCGAGCAACCTGATCTCACCGAGCTTGCCGCAATGACACGTGGCGGGTATTCGGCCACGGACGGTGGTGACCCGGGCTATTATGCCGACGGCATGCTCAGCGTGCCCCTGCTCAGGGATCAGCTTGGCCTGCGGGTGGTCGGCGGTTACGAAGACGTTGGCGGCTACCACCAGAGCGAAACCGGTGAGCATGACACCAACGGGGGCAAGCTCGACAATATTCGCACCTCACTCCTGTGGGAGCCGACTCAACGTGTCGATATCAAATTTATGTACGCCTACGACAAGGCCGACCAGGATGGCTCTGCCACTCTGGCCAGCCTCGATCCACCGATTGCGACCGCTCTGGATGGCGACTATACCGACCGCAATTACAGCCTGTATTCCACCACCCTGGCCTGGGACTCCCCGGCAGGCAGACTGAGCACCACGTCGACGTGGATCGACAACCAGAGTGACGCCCTGTTCAATTCACCGTTCCCGATCGCGCCAAACGGCACTCTGGAAGCCACCTATGGGACAAAAGGTGATGCATTCAACAATGAAACCCGACTGGTATCGACCAGCGATGGGCCAACCCAATGGCTGATCGGCTCGTTTTATTCCGATACCAGCGCAGAGCAGAAAACGTTAACCAACATTTCACAGTTTGTGCCGGATACTGTGCAGGAACTCAACTCCAGGTCGCTGTCGTTGTTCGGGGAGATTTCGCGGCACTATATGGATGGCGCTGTGGTGCCGCTAGTCGGTGTGCGAGCATTTGACGACGATAGGGACAGCAGCATTTCCGATGTTGGTGGCTCTTCGGAAGATAAAAACTTCGACAGTATCAATCCGAGGTTCAACCTCTCGATTTATCCCGAGGAAAATACCCTCTACTACGGGAACGTCGTCAAGGGTTTTCGCTCCGGCAATTTCAATAATCCGAATGTATGCGCCCTGCAGCGCATGCCGGTGGAGCAAGGCGGTGGCGGCCTGCCGTGCGAGGATGCCATAGACAGCGATGAACTGTGGAGTTATGAGCTGGGTACCAAGCTGGCCCTGCTCGATGATCAGCTGTCCCTGGATGCTGCGTTTTATTACGAGGATTGGAGCAATGTGCACGCGAAAGTGCAGTTTAACCGTCTTTACCAGAACTACCAGGTCGGCGATGCGGAAATCTATGGCCTCGATCTGAGCGTTATTTTTGCGCCGGCCAGTGTGGAGGGATTCACGGTGCAAGCCACTGCCAATGTGAATAGCGCCGAATTCAAAAAACTCAACCCGGAATTGATGGCGGCCAGCGGTATGCGCAATGGCGACCGCTTGCCTCTGGTGCCGGAGTCTACATTGGGCCTTTTGGGCAACTATACCCGTGCGTTGGAGGGTGGGTGGTCGGGGCAGGCCAGCCTGGGTTACAGCCGTATCAGCAAACAGTATGGCCCATTTGGCACCACGGTCGCCGGCAGTGACCGCAACCTGTTGCGCATGCGCATTGGTGCTGAGAATGCGCATTTCGGTCTTTGGCTGTTTGGCAGCAATCTGCTGGAGGAGGACGGCGCCATCTATGTGCAGAAGCCGTTAGTGGGCTCGTCCTATTCCACGCAGGATTACCCGCGCCAGTTCGGTGTGGAAGCCAGCTATCGCTACTAGCGCTCCGCCGGTTTGACATCCACAGGGCAACTCCCTACAGTTTGCCCCGAGCCAGGTGCCTGTCGTCATGATTTCTCCTGAGTGAAATGACGGGCCAAATGGGAAGTGTGGAACTGCTGAGCCAGATGCCACCGCTGCCCCCGCAACGGTAATCAGTCGTGCCATCCGCCGACTGGGAGCCCGATACCAGCCTGGCATGCGCGGCAATGGAGCGGAGGGCTTCTGCAAAGGTCGTCCAGCCGGTTGTGCTGTGTTCCCTTTCCATCTCTTCTCCGCGATTGCCTGACCATCCGTAGACGCCATAACGAGCGGGCAAGTGCCGGAAAACCAAACGCCAGTGACAGCGCGCCCCACCGCGCAAACCCTGATGATCCAGGGCACGACCTCCGATGCCGGCAAAAGCGTCCTCGTGGCGGGCTTGTGTCGTGTGCTGGCGCGCCGCAGCCGCAAGGTGGCGCCCTTCAAGCCGCAGAACATGGCCCTGAACAGCGCGGTAACGGTGGATGGAGGCGAGATCGGGCGGGCGCAGGCACTGCAGGCACAGGCCTGCGGCCTGCCGCCGCACACCGATATGAATCCGATACTGCTCAAACCGTCCAGCGACACCGGCGCACAGGTCATCATCCACGGCAGGGTGGTGTCAGAACTGGATGCGCGCGCCTACCACGACTACAAAGCGGTGGCGATGAACGCCGTGCTCGCATCCTATGGGCGATTGAGTCGCGAGTACGACTTCATCGTTGTGGAGGGGGCGGGCAGCCCGGCGGAAATCAACTTGCGCGACAACGATATCGCCAACATGGGGTTCGCGGAGCGGGTCGACTGCCCGGTGGTGCTGGTTGCCGATATCGATCGCGGCGGTGTATTTGCCCACCTCGTCGGCACGCTCCAGTTGCTGTCAGCGACGGAACAGAATCGGGTCGCAGGCTTCGTGATCAATAAATTTCGCGGCGATGTCCGTCTGCTGACGCCGGGTATCGAGTGGCTGCAGCGGTACACCGGAAAGCGCGTGCTGGGGGTGCTCCCCTACCTGCACGGGCTGCACCTGGATGCAGAAGACGCCATCAGCACCGCACAGATTGCAGCGGCGGGCCAGTGTCGGCTGCGCGTCGTCGTGCCGGTTATCTCCCGCATCAGCAACCATACCGATTTCGATGCGCTGCGACTGCACCCGCAGGTCGACCTCGCGTTCATCGGGCCGGGGGAGGCGCCGCCCGGTGCGGACCTGATCGTACTGCCGGGCAGCAAGAACGTGCGCATGGACCTGCAGTGGCTGCGCGACAACGGCTGGCCGGAGGCGATCGAGCGGCACTTGCGCTACGGCGGCAAAGTGATCGGTATCTGCGGCGGCTTCCAGATGCTGGGTGTACGCATCGACGATCCGCAGGGCGTGGAAGGCGCGGCCGGTTCCTCCCCGGGCCTGGCTGTGCTGCAGTTGCACACGCAATTGCATCCGGAAAAACAGCTGCGACAGGTGCGTGGCACGCTTGCGCTGGAATCCGCAGCTGTGGAGGGCTATGAAATTCACTGCGGCGTGTCCGCCGGGGCGGCGCTTGAAACCGGTGTGATCACGCTCGAAGACGGGCGCCGCGATGGCGCCATCTCGGCGGATGGCCAGGTTCTCGGCACCTATCTGCACGGCCTGTTCGATCATCCCGAGGCGCGCGATGCACTGTTGCGCTGGGCTGGCCTGCACGCCGCGCCGGCGCCTGCAGTGGCGGAGATTCGCGAGCAGCAGCTGGAGCGGCTGGCGGATGTGCTGGAGCGGGAGCTGGATTGCGCCGCCCTGTTTCCAGGAGTTTGGCCATGAGTGCAAGTGGTGCGGCGCAGAGTGACACCCTGATGAACGGCGTCTACTGGTCCTGCACCGCTGATCGGCTGCATGTCCGGTTTGCGCGGCCACACCGCGCCCTGAGCTGCGCCGTCCTCAACGGCGGACTCTGCCATGCCAGTGACTTCCTCAATCTCCGGGTTGCGAAAGACGCGCAGGGCACACTGGAGGATCCTGCCGTCAGCTTGCAGCGCTGGAGCGACCGCCTGCAGTGCAGTGGCATGATGGTGGGTATGATGACCGCCGCATCGATGCGGTCGCTGCGCGTGGCGCGCGAGACGCTCAGCGGGGAGGTGCTCGCGGTCCTCGTCACCGTCGGGCTCGACAATGCGCGCCGCGCCGGTGATCGCGCCGAGTATCGTGCGCTCGACGCGCTGCCCGCGCAGTGCGGGACGATCAATCTCGCGATTGTCACCAGTGCACAGGCGGAGGACGCCACGCTGGTGGAAATGGTCGCGGTCGCCACCGAGGCGAAAGTCGCGGTGCTGCAGGAACTCGGAATCGCCAGTCCGCTCTCGGGGAAGCCCGCGACCGGTACCGGTACGGACGCCATCGCGGTCTTTGCCGGTAACAGCAGCCAGCGCGCGCGCTTTGCCGGCAAGCACACCCTGCTGGGGGAGCGGCTCGCCGTGCTGGTGATGCAGGCGATCCGCAGCTCGCTGAACACTCAGCAGACGCCGTGCGCATGAGAGTACTGCAACCTTCGCGTCTGCTGGTGAGCATGGCGGTGGCGCTGCCGCCTCTGGCGCTGCTGGCATTGATGACCGGTCCGGTCTGGATTTCTCCCGCCGGCTTGCAGCGCGCACTGGCCAATGCGTTTCACGCGACCACACCAGGTTCGCAGGAGGCCCTGATCCTGTTCGCCATTCGCCTGCCACGGGTGATCCTCGCCGGCCTCGTGGGTGTCTGCCTGGCGGTCTGTGGCACCGCCATGCAGGGTCTGTTTCGCAATCCGCTGGCCGATCCGTCGTTGATCGGCGTCTCCAGTGGCGCGTCTGCGGGCGCCAGCCTGATGATCGTGCTCGGCGGCGGCGCCCTGCTGCAGGGCGGGCAGGCGGCGGGCCTGTCGGTCGTCGCGCTCGGCGCTTTCGCCGGCGGCTTCGTCGCCGTGATCATGGTCTATCGCCTGGCGACCACTTCCACGGGCACGTCGGTGGCCACCATGCTGCTGGCCGGCATCGCGATCAGCGCGCTCGCCGGCGCGCTCAACAGCCTGTTCACCTTCATGGCGGACGATGAAATGCTGCGCCGCATCAGCTTGTGGCAGATGGGCAGCCTGGATGCCGCCAACTGGCCGCGGGTGTGGATTGCAGGCGTTGCGGTGGCGGTCCTCCTCGCACTGCTGCCGGGCGAGGGCGTCGCGCTGAATGCATTCCTGCTGGGCGAATCCGAGGCGCGACACTTAGGCATCGCGGTTGATGCGGTGAAGCGCAAGCTGATACTGCTGACCGCGATGGCAATCGGTGTCTCAGTGGCGGTGGCGGGCACGATCTCCTTCGTGGGCTTGATCGTGCCGCACATCGTCAGGTTGCTGATCGGCCCCGACCACCGCTACCTGATTCCCGCTTCGGCCATGGCCGGGGCGATCCTGTTGATCCTGGCCGACGCTGCCGCCCGTGTGGTAGTAGCCCCCGCCGAATTGCCGGCCGGAATCCTGACGGCACTGCTCGGCACCCCGTTCTTCTTTTCCCTGCTGGCGCGCAAACGCCGGGGCGAGGTGGTGTAGTCGTGTCGCTGTCCGCGCAACAACTTTCTTTGACGGTGTCCGGCACGCCGCTGCTGCAGGACATCGAGTTCGACGTGCAACCGGGTGGGATTACCGCCGTGCTGGGGCCGAATGGCGCGGGCAAGACCACACTTCTGCGGGTGCTGGCGGGCGAGGTGCAGCCGGACACCGGCGGTGTTCTGCTCGCTGGCAAGCCGCTCAAGGAATGGACGCCGCGCCAGCGCGCGCGTTGTCTGGCGGTGCTGCCGCAGCACTCGCTGCTGAATTTCCCGTTTACTGCCGCCGAGGTGGTGATGCTGGGCCGCACACCCCACGCCACCGGGCTGGCGCGGGATAGTGAAATCGTGGCGCGGGCACTCGCGGCGGTGGATGGCGCGTATCTCGCCGGGCGTATCTACACGCAACTGTCGGGTGGCGAGAAACAGCGTGTGCACCTGGCGCGGGTGCTGGCGCAGATTATGGAGCCCGGCACTGAAGGCGAGCGCTACCTGCTGCTCGACGAGCCGACATCCTCTTTCGACCTCGCACACCAGCAGTTGACGCTGGACGTGGTGCGCAAGCTTGCCGCGCAGGGTGTCGGCGTGCTGCTGGTGCTGCACGATCTCAACCTCGCCGCGCGCTGTGCCGACAACGTGGTGTTGATGCAGTGCGGGCGGGTGGTGACGGCGGGCACGCCTGGCGAAGTGCTGCGGCGCGAGACCATCGCTCGCGTCTTTCAGGTGGACGCGACGATCGGCGTGCATCCTGTCAGCGGTACACCGCTGGTCATACCCTGAGGACGCGGGCCATGCTGCAATTTTGCGAACTGATTCTCGGCGGCGCGCGTTCCGGCAAGAGCGCGCTGGCGGAGCAGCGCGCGCTGCAGACGTCGCTGGAACTGGTCTACGTCGCGACCGCCACGGCTGGCGATGGCGAAATGGCGGCGCGCATCCGACACCACCAAATGCGTCGCGGCGAGGCATGGCGGTTGGTGGAAGCGCCGCTGGAACTCGCGCAGGTGCTGCGGCGTGAGCACGCCGGCCGGCGCTGTATCGTGGTGGACTGTCTCACGCTCTGGCTGAACAACTGCCTGCATCACGATTGCTGGGAGGCAGAGCGGTGCGCCCTGCTCGATACACTGCCGACCCTCACCGGGCATATCATCCTGGTGAGCAACGAAACCGGTCTGGGCGTGGTGCCGATGGGTGAGTTGTCGCGCCGCTTCGTGGATGAGGCGGGATTCCTGCACCAGCGGCTTGCGACACTGTGCCAGCAGGTTACGCTGACCGTGGCAGGCTTGCCTCTGGCATTGAAAACACCCCGGGAGGGATAGCATGGACTGGTGGCATGAGGCGGTGGCCGCGCCCTCGCAGGCGGCGCGAGCGGCGGCGCGCGCACGACAATTGCAGTTGACCAAGCCGCCGGGTTCGCTGGGCGAGCTGGAACGACTCGCCATTGAGTTTGCCGGCTGGCAGGACAGGGTAGACCCGCAACTGGATTGCGTGGTCATTCGCGTGTTTGCCGCCGATCACGGTGTGGTCGCGGAGGGCGTGTCCGCATTCCCCCAGGCCGTCACAGTGCAGATGATCCGTAACTTCGCCAGCGGCGGTGCCGCCATCGCCGTGCTGGCGCGGCAAGTGGGCGCTGCGTTCGCGGTGATCAACCTCGGCACGGCCCAGCCCGCTCCGGCACTGGAAGGCGTCGTCAATCTCAATCTGGCGCCGGGCACGGATAACTTCTGCACTGGTCCGGCGATGAGCGACGCATTGGTCAGGCTTGCGCTTGCCAGCGGTGCTGAATATGCACCGGCACAGGCACAGCTGTTCATTGGCGGTGAGATGGGTATCGGCAATACCAGCGCTGCGGCGGCGTTGACCAGTGCGCTCCTCGGCGTGCCCGCCGCAGACACGGTAGGCCGCGGGACGGGCGTGGACGATCAGGGCCTGGCGCACAAACGCGACGCCGTGCAGCGCGCCCTCGACCTGCATGTCGCGGCTACGCACGGCGTTCTCGATACCCTGCGCTGCCTCGGCGGATTGGAGATCGCGGCGCTTGCCGGTGCGTACATCGCCTGTGCGCAACGCGGGATCCCCGTGTTGGTGGACGGCTATATCTGTGGCGCGGCGGCGCTGGTGGCCTGCCGGCTCAATCCCGCTGTCCGCGCCTGGATGGTGTTCGCGCACTGCTCGGCGGAGCCAGGGCACAGCCACCTGCTGCAGGCCCTCGCCGCGAAGCCGTTGCTGGATCTGGGCCTGCGGCTGGGCGAGGGCAGTGGCGCCGCGCTGGCGCTGCCATTGCTGCAGGCTGCCTGTCGCCTGCACAACGAGATGGCAACCTTTGCCGAGGCCGGTGTCAGTACCGGCGAGCCCTGATGTCGACGCCGCAGACAACGCCTACCACCGTCGATCTGCTGCGCCACGGCGCCTGCGAGGGTGGCTCTATCTACCGCGGCCGCACGGATGTGCTGCTGAGTGCCGATGGGTGGCGCCAGATGGAGCAGGCCCTGAGTGCGACAGGGGGGTGGCAGAAGGTGGCGACTTCGCCCCTGTTGCGCTGCCGGTTGTTTGCCGAGGAGCGCGCGCAGCGCCTGCGGCTTCCGCTCTACATCATCGACGACCTGCAGGAGATTCATTTTGGCGACTGGGAAGGTCGGCGGGTGCAGGATGTCCAGGAGGCGGATCCGGTGCACGTTGCGCGCTACTACGACGATCCCGGCGCCGTTGCGCCGCCGGGTGGCGAACGCACCCTCGAGGCACAGCAGCGGATGCTGCGCGGGTGGAATACCCTGTTGCGCGACTGCGCCGGTGAACACGTGTTGCTGGTCTGCCACGGCGGCGTTATCCGTCTGCTGTTGAGTCACCTGCTCGCCATGCCGCTGCATGCGAGCACGCGCCTGCATGTGCCCTATGCGTCCCTCTCGCGCGTGCAGGTCCACCAGCGTGAGGGCGGCGTATTCCCCGTGCTGAGTGCGTTCAACTGGCGCGAAGGCCAGTCGTGAATCCGGGCATCGGGAAGCAGGTGCGCGCCCTGCAGCTGGCTGTGCAGTTCCTCACAGTCGTGCCGGTGCCCGCGCGCGCGCAACCGGAACCCTCTGTGCAGGGCCTTTCCCTGCTGTGGTATCCCCTCGTGGGATTTGCGCTCGGCCTGCTGTTGACGCTGGGCTGCGCGGCGCTGCCGCTGCCGGTGGCGCTGCAGGCGATGCTCACGGTCACGGCGTGGATCCTGCTCACCGGCGGATTGCATCTGGACGGTGTGGCAGATTGCGCGGATGCCTGGGTGGGTGGCGCGGGCGACCGTGAAAAATCCCTGCGACTGCTCAAGGATCCGCTGTGCGGGAGCATGGGCGTTATTGCCCTCATCGTGGTGATCGGCCTCAAATGCGTCGCGCTCGCTGCCGCGATCGATGCGGGGCAGTTGCGATGGCTGTGGGTGGTGCCGCTGCTGGCACGGACATCGCTGCTCGGCCTGTTCCTGAGCACCCGGTATGTGCGCGCACACGGCCTGGGCGCCGTATTGGCAGAACACTTTCCGGCGCGTGCGGCGAACTTCGTGCTGCTCGCCACTGCGCTTGCCACGGTCGCGGTGTTGCCGTTGGGTCTGTGGGTGGCGTCCTGGCTGGCGACTGCCGTGATGCTCCTGCTGGTGCGCGCGGCGGCTCTGCGCCGGTTGGGTGGGTTCACCGGCGATGTCGCCGGTGCGCAGGTGGAACTCGCGGAAGTCAGTCTGCTGCTCGTGCTGGCCTGGGCAATACCCGCGTGATCGCTGCCAGTCTTCTCGTCGCGCTGACGGCGGACTACCTGTGCGGAGAAGTGCGGCACTGGCATCCGCTGGTGGGCTTCGGGCGCGCTGCGCAGTGGCTTGAAGCCCGCGCCCGACGGCGTTCGCCGCTTGCACCGGGTGCTGTCGATACACCGGCATCGCCCGCCGGCGAGCGCGTGCGTGGTGCCGCGTGCTGGTTGGTCCTGGTGGGCGTGCCCACCGCCGTGCTGGCGTTTGTCCTGGCGCTCACGGGCAGTAATGTCGTTGCCGCCGCGTTGAGTATCGTCGTGCTGTACTTCTGCATCGGCGGGCGCAGCCTGGCAGAGCATGCACGCGCGGTCGCCCTGCCGCTGAATCAGGGTGACCTGCCGCTGGCGCGGCAGCGTCTCGGCCTGATCGTCAGCCGTGATACCGCACACCTCGATGCGCCGGCGGTTACTCGCGCGACGGTTGAGTCCGTGCTGGAGAACGGCAGCGATGCGCTGCTGGCGCCGCTGTTCTGGTTTGCCGTAGCGGGTGCGCCGGGCGCCCTGGCCTACCGCCTCGCGAATACCCTGGACGCCATGTGGGGCTATCGCAACGCGCGTTTCCTGCAGTTTGGCCGTGCTGCGGCGCGCATGGATGACCTCCTCAACTGGGTGCCCGCGCGCGGCTGCGCGCTGAGTTACGCCGTGGCCGGACGGTTTGCCGGCGCGCTGCGCTGTTGGAACACACAGGCCCCGATGTGCGACAGTCCGAATGCCGGGCCGGTCATGGCGGCGGGAGCCGGCGCGCTCGGCGTTGTGCTCGGTGGCGCCGCGCGCTATGGGAGCACGCCGCACTGGCGGCCCACACTGGGCGAGGGCGCAGCGGCGCAGCCTGCCGATATCGAGCGCGCACTGGCGCTGCTGCGCCGCGCCACTGGCATCTGGTTGCTGGTGATCGCAACGCTGGAGTATTGCGCATGAGCCTGGAACACGGTGGCAATATCTGCGCGGCAGCGGTCCGGTACGGTATTCCCGCAGAGCAGTGGATCGATCTGTCCACGGGCATCAGTCCGTGGAGCTGGCCGGTACCCGAGGTGCCACAGGCGGTATGGCAGAACCTGCCGCAGGCGGACCTGCGACTCGAGCGTGCGGCCGCCGACTGTTATCGTTGCGGCCTCGATGCCGTGCTGGCGGTACCCGGTTCACAATACGCGCTGCAGTTCACGCCGGCCCTGCTGCCGCGCGGACGGGTGGCGATGCCGCTGCAGGGGTACGCCGAGCACCGACGCGCGTGGGCGGCGGCGGGGCATCGGATCGTCGGGTATGCCGACGGTGCGGCGCTGTCGCGACTGGTACAGAGTGCGGCCGTGGATCACGCCCTGGTGATCAATCCGAACAACCCGACCGGGGAAATGCTGGCGCGCGAACTGCTCGACGCGTTGCACCAGTGCCTGCGGCGTCGCGACGGCTGGCTGGTGGTGGATGAAGCGTTCGCCGATGCGCAACCGGCGCACAGCCTCGCACCGCGATGCCCTGCGCCGGGGCTTGCGGTGTACCGCTCGGTGGGCAAGTTTTTCGGGCTCGCCGGAATCCGGCTCGGTTTCCTGCTGGCGCCGCCGGCGCTGTGCCACCAACTGTATGCGCGCATGCCACCCTGGCAGCCCTCGCACCCGGCGCGCTGGCTCGGCGAGCGGGCGCTGGCGGACGGCGACTGGCAGCGCGCGCAGCGCGACCGTCTCGCAACATCCGGTGCGAAGTGGCGACTGACACTGCAGGAGGCGCTGCCTGCGCTGGCATTTGCGGCCACTGCGTTATTCGCGACCGGTACCGGTTCTGCCGCGTACTGCACCGCGGTGTACGAAGCGCTTGCGCGACGTGCGGTACTGTCGCGCCGATTTGAAGAAGGCGGTGGTCGCGGCGCACTGCGTTTTGGCCTGCCGGCGCCCCATGCGCGCGAACGCGCGTTGCAATTGATACAGGAAGCGGCAGCGGAGTGTGTATGCGAATCGGGTTGATCTGTTTTCTTCTGGTCAGCCTTGCGGCGCTGGCCGCCGTTCCCGGCATCGAGGTCCTGGACGCGATGGGGCGTACGCTGGTACTGGAAAAACCTGCGCTGCGTGTGGTCAGTCTTGCGCCACACCTGACCGAGGTGGCGTTTGCCGCCGGGGCCGGGCAGCAGCTGGTCGGTGCGGTGAGTTACAGCGATTATCCCGAGGCGGCCAAGGCCATTGCGCGAGTCGGTTCGTATGACAACGTGAGTTACGAATCACTGGTGGCATTGCAGCCGGACCTCGTACTGGCCTGGCGCAGCGGCAATGGCGAGGAGACCATCCGCCGACTGCAAGCCCTGGGGCTGACAGTGTATGTCGATGAGCCGAAGACGCTGGAGGATATCGCGCGCTCCGTGCGCGCCGTGGGCGCGCTCACCGGCCATACCGATGTTGCACAGGCACAGGCGCAGGCGTTCCTCGGGCAGTTGTCACATCTGCGGGAGACGTACAGCACGCGGGAGCCGATCAGCGTGTACTACCAGATCTGGGCAGAACCGCTGCTGACACTGAACGGCGATCACATCATTTCGGACGTGGTGCGCCTGTGTGGCGGGCGCAACGTCTTCGCCGATGCGCTGGCGCTGGTCTCGAGAGTCAATGTCGAATCCGTGGTGCGCGCGGACCCGCAGGTCATTATCGCCAGCGGCATGGACAAGGCGCGCCCGGAATGGCTGGACGAATGGCGCAAGTGGACGAGCATGACTGCGGTGAAGAACCAGCAGCTGTATTTTGTTCCACCCGATGTCCTGCAGCGCCATACGCCGCGTATCATCGAGGGCGCCACCCTGGTGTGCGAGCAGCTGCAACGCGCCAGGGAGCATTATTTTCCCGCGCGCAAGTGAAGCGCGCCGCGATGTGTCGCTCACGCGGCTTCGCACTCTCATCCGCGATTGCAAGGCAAGGCAGGGCAGGCTGAATGCAGGGATTCTATGAAACACTGTTCGGGCGGCGCGATGTGCGCAGCGAGTTCATCGACACCCCGATTCCTCCGGACTTGCTGGCGCGGTTGTTGATTGCAGCGCACCATGCGCCCTCCGTGGGCCTGTCGCAGCCCTGGAATTTCATTGTGGTGCAGGCGCCCGCAGTGAAAGCTGCCGTGCACGAGGCATTTCGCGAAGCCAATGCCGAAGCCGCCGCGCTGTTCGATGGCGAGCGCCAGCGACGGTACCGGCAACTGAAGCTGCAGGGCATTCTCGACGCACCGGTCAATCTCTGCATCACCTGCGACCGGCCGCGCGGCGGCCCCGTGGTGCTGGGCCGCACCCACCAGCGCGAGATGGATATCTACAGCACGGTGTGCGCCGTGCAGAACCTGTGGCTGGCCGCGCGCGCGGAGGGTGTAGGCGTGGGTTGGGTGTCCATCCTTTCTGCCGCGAAGTTATCGTCCATTCTGCAACTGCCCGAGCAGGTGGTGCCCATCGCCTATCTCTGCCTCGGCTTCGTGGCGCATTTCCGGCAACAGCCGGAACTGGAAGACAACGGGTGGGCAAGGCGCGTGCCGGTGGCGGAATTAGTGTTTACCGATTGCTGGGGGAAGCAGCAGGCAGATCACCTGGTGTACGCGGCACTGGATGCGCAGCGTGAATGGCCGCGGCAGGTGCTGGAACAAAAAGACCGGGCAGTGAAGGAGGTGTGAACGACGTTCGCCGCCCGGTTGAGCCCCTATGGACTGAAAGCAATCAGAAATCGACGCCTTTGCGCGCCTTGATGCCTGCGGTGTATGCGTGTTTCACGTCCTTGACTTCGGAGACGGTGTCCATGATGTCCTGCAGGGCTGAGCCGCCGCCGCGCCCGGTGACGACAAGGCTCTGGCTTCCCGGCCGGCCGGCGAGGGCCGCCAGCACCATCGCCTCATCCAGGTACTGGTAGGCGAGCATGTAGGTGAGTTCGTCCAGCACCACCAGGTCGAAGCTGGCATCCTGCAGCATGGCCTTCGCAACCGACCAGGTTTTCTCCGCGGCGGCGATATCCCCGGACCTGTCCTGCGTGTCCCAGGTGAAGCCGGTGCCCATCTGGTAGAGCGCCACTTGCGGGCAGTGCTCACGCAGGTAGATCTCCTCGCCGGAGAGCTGCTCGCCCTTGATGAACTGCACCACGCCCACTTTCTGGCCGTAGCCCAGGGCGCGCAGCACCATGCCGAACGCGGAGCTGGATTTGCCCTTGCCGTTGCCGGTGAGCAGCACCGCAACGCCGCGCTCGGTATCCGCTGCCGCGATGGCTGCGTCAACCTTCGCCTTCTGCTTCTGCATGGACGCCTTGTGTTTGGCGTCCTTCGACTTGCCTGTGTTTGCCATGGACGTTCGCCTGCTCGATGCGGATCAGAATGTTACACGGAATCCGGCGAAACCGGCGACCCCGGCCGTATTGTAGGTCGGTATCTCCTGGTAGTTTTCGTCCGTGACATTTTCAATGCGCCCGTAGATCTCCAGTTCGTCCATGGCCTGGTACGCCACGCTCAGGTCCAGCACTTCGTAATCGTCGACCTCGCCGTTCACATCGTCGGCGGTATCACGGGTCACGCGGTAGTTGAGGTTGACCTTTACACGGTCGTCCCAGGGAGTCAGCAGCAGGCCGATGTTGCCCATGTTTTTTGGGACGCGCAGGCGCTGATCGCCGTCGGATTCCTGCGTGTCCGTGTAAGTGTAATTGCCGGTGAGCGACAGCAGTTCGTTCACGGGGACCTGTGAACTCACCTCCACGCCCTCGGAGGTCGATTCGCCATCACTCTGCAGGTAACCGGAGAAATCCACCAGGTCAAAGTAGATCTCGTCGGTGACCGATTGATCGAAGTACACGACATCAAGATACCAGCCCGCGTTGGCGAAGTAACCCACGCCGAGGTCATACCCTTCGGTTTCCTCGGCGTCCAGTTGCGTGCCCTGCGCCGGCGGGTAGGCGAACGGACCATTGTTGTAGGAGATTTCATACAGGCTGGGCGCGCGAAAGCCGGTGCCGTAGGTGGCCTTGAACTTGATCTCCCCTGCGCCGGCCTCCACCAGGTAGGTGGCACCGGTGCGGTAAGTGGTTTCGGTACCGAAGTCCTCATTGTCGGTATAGCGCGCGCCCGCAGTGATGAAGACGTCGTCGTTGAAACCGCCCTTGTACTCCAGGAAATAGCCCTCCTGGTCGCGATCCACGTCGACCACGCCGTCGTTCATCGAGTCCTTCTGCAGATCCGCGCCGTAGATCAGGGTCAGCGGATCGGAGTGCCGCCAGCTGCCGAGGTAGTCGACACTCTGCAACTCGCTCTTGTAGCTGTAGTCGTTGAAGCCCCCCGTATAGAACTTGCGATCCGTCTGGTTTTCATTGTAGGACAGTGTGTTGTTGAACGCCTCGGTGGTGTACAACAGCGCAACACGCCCCGCGTCCTGGTCGAAGTCGTTGCTGCAGTCGTCCCTGCGGTCAAAGGTGTTGGGGTCGGAGCACCGGTCGTAGTCATTCTTGCCTTCCACCGTGCGCCCGACCACTTCCGCTCGCAGCGAGTCGGTGATGTTCCAGCCGCCGCGCCCGTGGAACGTGGTGTTCTTGTAGCCGTCATCGTCCTGCAGTTCGGTGTCCGTGGTGAGGGAGTTGAAGCCACCGGTATCGTAATGCGCGCCCAGCAGCGAAAAATCCACCTGCTCATTGCCGCCGCCCACATGGCCTGATTGCTGCGAAGTGCCGTAGCGCCCGATCTCTGTTGCGACGCCGCCGTCAAAGCCGGTTGTTGGCGCCGCGGTGCTGAAGTTCATCACCCCGCCGGCATCCGCGCCGTAGGCCAGGCCCTCCGGTCCGCGCAGGATCTCGACGCGGTCGATACCGCTGCTCAGCAGGTTCTCAAAGTTGGGCGCGGCCTGTGTCTGCGAGTTGTCCGTCATATCGATGCCGTCGATATACACCTTGGTGCGAAAGCCGTTCTCGCCTCGAACGCGGACGCTGGTGGGTTTGCCCGGGCCGCCGCTATTGGTGACTGAAATGCCCGGTTCATAGCGCAGCACATCGGCAATGCTGTTGAAGCCGCGTATCTGTATCTCCTCCCTGGAGATGACGGACACCGATGCCGCCACTTCCCGCAGGGGTGTGGAGATACGGGATGCCGTGACGACGACTTCCTCGAGTTGGGTGGCGGCGTGCGCGTTCGACACGCAGATGCCGGTGAGCGCCAGTAGCGCGGTTTTGGACGGGTTGAACATGATTAAGACCTCAATTGCCGTGGAGTAAAGGCGATTGAGGGAGGGAACCAGGATACTCAATGCAGGCATTGGGCAACCGTATGTGAAGCCCTCCGCTCCATCGTTTGCACTGGGCCAGGCAGGTGTCGGGCTCACAGTCTGCGACTGTCTACCGTTGCGGGGGCAGCGGTGGCTCGGGCTTGCGCCGGTCCACACTTCCCATTTAACCCACCCAGCGAACAGCGTTGCGGCTCGCGGCAGGCACCTGGTTCCGGGCGCCACTTTAGAGAGGTGGTCGGGTTGTTGTCAACCGCGCTACCGCTGATGCAGCAGGACTGTGTGATGCGCGCCAGCGGTGCTGTGCGACGGAGAGGACGCTGCGGTGCGCGCCGCCTTTGCGTAAAATGGCCACCCTTTCATCGTGCAGGAACCCGTGCATTGGAGCTCACCCGCGACGTCATCGACCAGGTTGCAGTGCTGCTGGGCCGGCCGCCACGGGGCCTGGAGGCGGTTGTGGCGGTTGACCGCAACGGCGCGCCTGCCGTGATTCGCGTCGCCTCGCTGGTGGACGGGCAGCCGTTCCCGACCCTGTTCTGGCTGGTCGATCCGGTACTGAACTACCGCATCGACCAGGTGGAGGCCGCCGGCCTGATTGCGCGCTTCCAGCAGCGGATTGACAGTGATCCTGCGCTGCAGTGCGCCCTGCGTCGCGATCACCTCGCTCATATCGCGTTGCGCGATTCCTACATGCCGCCCGAGGTGCGCGAGCGCCTGCGGGAACTCGGTCTTGCGGATGCGCTTGCCGGCCGGGGCATCGGCGGGATCGCGAACTTCACGCGTATCCGCTGCCTGCACACGTGGTACGGCGCGCATCAGGTGGTGCCCAATACCATCGGCACTCTGTTGGATGAGTGGTGGAGCGCGCAGCCTGACTAATGCGCGTTTGATTGCAGCGTTGCGGTGATTTTCTGCCGCAGTTCCTGCGAGTGTTCGAGCATTGCGAGGTTTGCCGGAGTGGCGCGCCGCGCGCGCAGATCGAGTTCGATGTCGGCGAGCAGAGTTTGTGCGTCATCGATGCGCTGGTCCTGCAGCAGCAGTTCTGCCATTTCCAGTTTCCAGCGAGGATTTTCACGCAGTGGTTTGCGCAGCGTTTCAAGTCGAAAGATCGCCTCTGCAGTGCGCCCCTGCGCCAAAACCAGCTCGATAGCCCGGCGCTGCAGCGTGGTTACCAGGCCGATTTTCGCCAGGCCCTGATCCAGCAGCACTATGGCCTGTTCGGTGTCGCGCATCTCGTGCAGCAGGTCGGCGGCGGCCAGGTAGACTCCGGGGTGCGGATTGTCCTGTAGTTCGATGTAGCGCTTCAGGTCGGCCACAGCCCGCGGCTTGTCGCCGGCCGCGCGGGCGGCGTGCGCCCGGTACTCGTAGGCGTACACCGCATCGGGATGTGCATCGAGAAAGCGGTTGAAATACGAGAGCGCGAGCTGGGCATCGCCCATGCGCAGGTGCAGCAAGCCGCGTTCCAGGGCCGCTTCCGCCGGCGGCCCCAATGCCTCGGCGCGGGTGAGGTCAGCGGCAGCCTCTTCGAAGTGCCCGCCGAGGGAGTAGAGTGATGCGCGCCGGATATACAACACCTGTTCATCGGGTTGCGCTGCAATGTATTGGCCGAGGCGCGCGAGCTGTTCATCCTCTCCGGGGTGGGAATAGACGGCGTCCGCCATGCACAGGGTGCACGCCAGCAGCAATATGCGCGAAAGTGCGGTTGCCATGAGAGCGCGCAGACGACTAGCGGGTGATCGAGAAGCGGTCGAGCACCGCGCCATTCGCATCGATGGTGGAAGCGATGAGGCTGTCCCTGCTGGCGTCTACCACCACCGAGCCGATGACAGTGAGCCCCCGGCGCACGGGCGCCACCGTATCGGCAGGCTGTTCGGCATGGGCGGCATGCCGCATCCACTGGTCAGGTTTCGTCAGGCCGGAGTTGGTATCGGCCTTGCCGGAATTGCCAGCCACGGTATACACCACCCGATCGTCGATGCCACCGCTGGTCGGGCTCAGTTGCGCATAGGCCTGGCCCTCGCGACCGGAGGAGGGTTTGGCTGGATCGTTGTCGACCAGCTCCGCATGCTCGGCGGGCGAAAACGTGTCCGACGTGCCGGTATGGTTGTGCAGGTAATAGCTGCGCTCGTAGGAGTGCGAGTGGCCGCTGTACACCAGATCGACACCGTACGCATCGAACACCGGCACGAACTCTTCGCGCATATCTTTCTGCGGAAGATCGAAGGTCCGTGTGTCGGTTTCGTCGGAGTCGTGGTTGGCGCCCTTGGAGTAGGGCGGGTGGTGGAAGATGACGATCGTCCAGTCCGCATCGTTGCTGGAGAGGTCATCGATCAGCCACTCGCGCATGGCGTTGCGCTGGGTTTCATCGCGGGCGCTCAACTGTGAATCCAGGCTGACGAAATGCACGTTACCGTAGTCGAAGGAGTAGTACTGTTCGGTGCCGCTGGGTACGCCGCCGGCCTCGGCATTCGTGGGTAGCGTGAAAATGTCCAGATAGGGTGTTCGCGAGGGCGCATCTGCTGCCGATGAGCGATAGCTGTTGGGATCGGAAGACGTGCCGAGCCCGCCGATCGGGATGGCCTCACCGATGCCCATCTCGTGGTTGCCGATGGTCGGCCACAGGGCGGTCGTCTTGAGCAGCGCCGGATAGGTTTCAAACACAGCCTGCTGGTAGTTGAAATCGCTGCCCACATTGTAGGCATTGTCGCCAAGCATCATGAAGACATCGACCGCTTCGCCGTCCGCGGCGATGAATTTTTCCATGCCTGCGAGCACCAACAGCGCCTCGCCTTCGTGACGATCGCGCTCGTCGTCACCACCGGTTCCCGAATCGCCGATCAACCAGATGCGGGTGTTGCCGTCGGCGGGCAGTGCGCCCGGTTCCGGGGAGGTCGTGAAATGCTGGTCAGCCGGAGCGTTTGCTGCCGCGCCGACGGAGTAGTAGTAAGTCGTCTGTGGCTCAAGGCCGTCGAACGCCGCCTCCTTGTGGTCGCCGTCCGTGCTCGTGGCCTCCACGCGCGTCGACAGTTTGTCCGGCGATGTGCCGATACAGGCCGCAGTCGCGTCCCCGCGCCATTTGATGATCGCGCCCGACTCGGTCACCTGCTGCAGCAGCAGTCGCGCGGACGCGGTTTCGCTGCCATTACACGGATTGACCATCACCTGGTCGCTGCCGTCCGAGCAGCCCGTGAGTAATCCTGCAAGAAGGGCGGCGGACACGAGGCGGGAGTTGTTATCGTGCATGGGAGACCTCCATACTGGTTGCTGTTTGCGATCAGCTCTACCGCGCGATGTAACATCCCTGCATCGCACGCATCAGCCGTATCATAGAGTTGTACTCTCAGTCAGTGCAAGCGATACACCCGCCCTCTGGTCTGGTGCCTGTGTTATAGTGGCGCCCCCCGAAAACGGGGTGGTTTTTCGATCGAATCCCGAGTGTGAGAGCCCATGACCGCCAGAACCGACGATCTGCGCATCGCGCAGATCAACGAGTTGATCTCCCCGCAACAACTGATCGCGGATATCGGTGTCAGTGATGTCGCAGCCGAAACGGTGGCCACGGCGCGCCAGACGATTCATCGCATTCTCAATCGCGAGGATGATCGCCTGCTGGTCATCGCCGGCCCCTGCTCCATACACGATCCCTCCGCCGCGCTCGATTACGCCGCCCGCCTGAAACAGGCTGCCGACGAACTGGCCGGTGAGCTGTTCGTGGTCATGCGCGTCTATTTCGAGAAGCCGCGCACGACGGTGGGCTGGAAGGGCCTGATCAATGATCCGGATCTCGACAACAGCTTCCAGATCAACAAGGGCCTGCACCTTGCGCGGCAACTGCTCGCAGACCTTGCCAACCGCGGCTTGCCTGCGGGCACGGAATTCCTCGACCTCATCAGCCCACAGTACTTCGCCGACCTCGTGTCCTGGGGCGCGATTGGCGCGCGCACGACCGAGAGCCAGACCCACCGCGAACTGACCTCGGGGTTGTCCTGTCCGGTGGGCTTCAAGAACGCGACCGACGGCGATATCCAGGTGGCAGTCGATGCCATCCGCTCCGCATCCCAGCCGCACCACTTCCTGTCGGTGACCAAGCAGGGCCACTCGGCAATTTTCCAGACCACGGGCAATGAGGATTGCCACATCATCCTGCGCGGTGGCGATCATCCCAACTACGACATGTTTTCCGTGGAGGATGCCGAAACCCTGCTGCGCAAAGCCGGGCTGCCGGTGCGCATCATGATCGATGCCAGCCACGCCAACAGCCGCAAGAGCCCTGCGCGCCAGGCAGACGTAACGCGCGATATCGCCACCCAGGTGGCGCGCGGCAACCGCGGCGTTCTCGGCCTGATGCTCGAGAGCAATCTGGTGGAAGGGCGCCAGGATGTGGTGGCAGACCGGCCACTCACTTACGGCCAGAGCATCACCGATCCCTGCATGGGCTGGGACAACACCCTCACGCTG
The DNA here is from genome assembly GCA_964461965.1 of uncultured Halioglobus sp. Taxonomy (GTDB): domain Bacteria; phylum Pseudomonadota; class Gammaproteobacteria; order Pseudomonadales; family Halieaceae; genus Marimicrobium. The sequence continues at coordinate 63,115 of CAYWWD010000005.1, forward strand.
TTGCGCGAACTGGCCGCTGCCGTGCGCCAGCGCCGTGCGCTGTAGTCTGCGCGTGGGGGCGGCGCTACCGGTGCGTATGGCAATCTGAACCGCCGCACAGCTTGTGTCGCGTGCGCTGGAGTGCGTTGAGTATCGCCGCTACTGTACGGGGCTCATCGATTCACTGCACTGCGCGAGGTAACGACGAATGCACCTGGGTTTCAGTTCCATGAATACGGCGGATGATCCCGCCCCACCACTGTTGGCAAAAACCCTGGAAGACGCCGGCTTTGAATCGTTGTGGTACGGCGAGCACAGCCACATTCCAGTCGAGCGCCGCACGCCCTACCCGCCGGGTGGTGAACTGCCTGAGCCCTACAAGAAGATGATGGACCCTTACGTCTCGCTGATGGCGGCCGCTGCCGCGACCACCACGCTCAAGCTCGGCACCGGCATCGCCCTGCTGATGGAGCGCGAGCTGTTCTCGCAGACCAAGACCATCGCCACGCTGGACCGTTTGTCCAATGGACGTGTGATCATCGGCTGCGGCGTGGGCTGGAACCAGGAGGAGTTCGAGAACGCGACGCAGCTGCCGTTCAACCGCCGCTACCTGGCGCTGAAGGAAACGGTACTCGCCCAGCGCGCGCTGCTCACCGACCCCGAGCCACAGTTTCACGGCGAACTGATCCGCTTCGAGCCGGTGTGGTTTGAACCCAAGGCCACGCGACCTGGCGGCCCGCCGGTAGTGCTCGGCGCAATGGGCCCGCTAGGCGTCAAGCATGCCGCGCAGTGGGCGGACGGCTGGATGCCGGTGGATGTGGCGATGGGCGATGTCGGGGCAGATATAAAACAATTCCGGCAACTGGTGCGCGATAACGGCCGCGATCCGGCCGCCGTCGAGATCACGTTGGTGGTGATGGCGCCAGTGACGGCCGACTTGCTGAAGTCTTATCGCGACATGGGTGTGGATCGCTGCAATATCGGCGTCGGTGTGCAGAACTGGGATCGACCGGAGATCGTCATGCCGATGATCGAGCAGTTTGCGAGAATCATTCCCGAGCTTTGAATCGTTTGGCGTGTTCCGGCGGGCCGCACCCGGCTCATGCGGTCGCTGCGATAAATCACCCGACCCATGCTGCAACCGCATTCCTGCTGTCCGCGTGTGACGGCAGAATCCACCATGCTAGACTCGCGGGGCATCACCGGCGGAGCAACCGGAAGCAATACCATGGCGCTGGCACACGCAATCATGACCGCCCTGATCGACAGCGACCTTTCGGGTTTTGAGTTGGCGCGCGACTTTGAAACCTCGATCGGTTTTTTCTGGCACGCGTCGCACCAGCAGATCTACCAGGAATTGCACAAACTTGCCGGGAAGGGGTGGCTGAACCGGCGTGAAGTGCACCAGAGCGGCAAACCCAACAAAATTGTTTATGGCATGACCAAAGCCGGACGTGAAGCGCTGGCGGAATGGGTTCTCCGCGCCAGCAAGGTGCAGGTGGCGAAGGACGAACTGATCATCAAGTTGTACAACCTTAGCCCCGACAATGCCGCGCACCTGGCAGCGGAGATCACCGAGCGGCGGGAGCAGATGATGCGGCTGCTGTATGCCTACGAGAAACTCCGCCTGCGGCACTACGCCGAACCTGCCGCGCTGCCGACGCGCAGCAAGGGCGTGTACCTCGCGCTGAGTCGTGGCCTGGGTAACGGGCGCCAGTTCCTCACCTGGTGTGACGAGGCCCTGGAACTGATCGCCAGCGTGGGCGGCGAGCCACGCTAGGCAGGCGGCCAATCCGTACAGGTAAGTAGATAAATACTCTAATTATTCAAATAAAATGGGTTTTTTTCGCTCGGAAATATCCAAACTGCAATGCCACGGTATCTAAGTGGAGAAATCTGGACTTTTCTGTCGCACGCCAGCCCCGTGCCCGGCTAGGCTGGGAGTGTCCGGGGTATAGCCCGGGCGACTGAGGGTGAACGAATGAATCGATTCATGGTTATAGCTCTACTGCTGTTGGTACCGCAGTTCGCCAATGCACGGGTGTATATGTGTGTAGACCCGGGCACCGGCCAGGCCACGTTTACCGACAAGGCCTGCGCCACGGCCAGTTCACGCGAGGAAGTGCGAGTGGACGCCGCCAATCTGGATTCCGGCAAGCGCTACACCGTGCCTCCCAAACGCAAGACCTGGCGCAGCCAGGCCGATACCCGCAAGACCGGCGTAGACTACACGGCAGAACGTCGCAGCCTGTACCTGAACAAGGCGACGGCGAGCACGCAGTAGCGTTGTCCCCCTGCGGGTGCCAGCCCACAAGTTTCCAATCCCTGCCCTCAGCTAGCCCGGCGCGGTGTTCTCCCCTGTGACCGTGCGCGCGGGTGCCGCGCGTCGCTTGCGCAGTGTGTCGACGCAGGCGAGTTTCACCGGATTGCGCAGGGCGTAGAGCCAGCAGATTTCACCGCGCGGGTTCACGCGCACAGTAAATATCATATCGTCCTCACCACCCGCCAGGCGCACGAGCGCCGGTTGGCCATTCACCGTCAGCAGTTCCAAGCCACCGGCTTCCGCTTGCCTGGTTGCGATATGCATGAAAACCTGTGCCACCCGCTGTGCGCCCTCCAGCGGAATACGGGCTGCGCTCACCAGGCCGCCCCCGTCCGAGAGCGCCAGCACGTCGGGCGCCAGCAGGCGCAGTACTTCCTCCTTATTGCCGCTGGCCGCGGCGCTGGCGAAGCGCAGCAGCACCTGCTCGAGCTGTTCGGCGGTGGTATCGAACCGCGGCGATGACTCCCGCACGCGGCGGCGCGCGCGACTGACCAGTTGCCGGCATGCCGCCTCGGATTTTTCCAGCGTGCGAGCGATATCGGTATAGGGTGTTTCAAACACCTGGCTCAGCAGAAAGGCGGCGCGCTCGTCTTCCGCCAGCCGTTCCAGCGACCACAGCAGCGCCAGCTCGCACTCCTGTGCCAGTTCCATGGCGCTGGCAGGCCCCTCGCTTTCGCTGCCGATGATGGGTTCGGGCAGCCACGGCCCGCTGTACAGCTCGCGGCGATGGCGCGCACAGCGCAACTGGTCTATCGACAGTCGCGTGGCCACCTGCGTGAGCCAGGCGATCGGTGCGTCCACGCCCTGCGCCTCGGACCAGCGCAGCCAGCATTCCTGCACGACGTCTTCCGCCGCCTGGATCTCGCCGAGCATGCGGTACGCGAGTGACAACAGGCGCGGGCGCTGTTGCTCGAACAATGCTGTGTTCCCGCTCGTGTTCATGCGTCCGCCGCCATACGGGCTGCCATCTCGCGCGGCGCGTCCAGCCATTCCAGTGACGAGGTCGGCGCTGCCGCCGGTGCCAGCCTGCCAAGCACCAGTCCACAGGCGATGGCCGCTGCGATCACGCCGACCGCCAGGACAGATTTAGCCGGTGACCGGGACACGGTGTGCATACAGCAGAAGCGCGAGCGCGATCACCGCGGGCAGCGTGACGCCGCCAAAATCCTGCACCAGCGACGCCGGGCCGCAGATCCCCACCAACACCTCCCAGACATGGAACAGCGCGTGCCCGCTGAGCCACAGCGCCGGTGCCCACCAGTAACCAAAGCGCTGCGCCGGGTGCAGGGCGCCCATCACCAGGCCGATACCGGTAAGGGCATACACGATGCCGATGTCGCGCACGAAGTGTTGGTTGAACGGCCCCCGGTCGGCCACGCCGGGGATGGCCAAGTACCACCCCTCGGGCGCGGCCAATTGCCAGGTGCCGTTCAACAGCATGATGAAGCCGAGCAGCAGCGCAATACCCGCCACGATCCTGTCCGTCATTGAGCGAACCCTCCCGGTGTGGTCAGCGGGATTGTAGTCGACGGGAAGGCTGCCGGCGCAATATCGCACTCCGCGATTCGCAGGCGGCTGCAACTGCGACCGTGCCCGAGCGCGTATTTCAGGCCCGGGTATACCCGGCTGGTGCTGATAGCCATCGCCAGTGATAGGAGTCCGTCCTGACCCCAGCGGTGGAGCACGGTTTCGCGCAATGCCTCCGCGGCGCCGTCGCGGGCCAGTACCGCCTCGGTGAACCGTACCGCCAGCGCTGTCTCCTCATCCAGCGCGGCGAGGTCCGACGCGGCGACGGCGGCTGCGGTCGCGGCATTCACGCCAGCCGCCAGCGCCATATTGCACACCAGCTGCACGCAGGGTCCGCAGTCCTCCCACAGCGTGGCGCGGATGCGCGCCGCCCACCAAGGTGGTTCGGGGATCCCGCGGCGGTGAGCGGCGGGAACATTGATCAGTGTGTACTTCAGGAACGCCGTGGGATGGTGATCCAGCAGTGCTTCCATATAGCCGGTGTCATACTCGAAGCGCGCCGAAAACGACCGCAGCGCCCGACGTGCCAGCAGTTTGATCATGACTTTCTCCCGCAGGGTGGTTTACCTTATAGACGAAGCAGCGGCGGCTTTTGTGACAGCACCTGCCGGCACGCGCGAACCTTTTTCACAGATGCCCCGGCGGGTGGCTGATATGAGTGTGGACGATGCCTGAAGCAGACACGGCCGCAGTTGCGTTGTCGCTGACTGCGATGGCGGGCTTACGCCACCGTCGCGGTAACGGGCGTGCAGGCGCCAGGCGCCAGCGCCAGCGGTGCAGGTAGCCGGGCTTGTCGCGACATAAAATCTGGCTGTTGCGGCTGGTCCTGCCGGGGCGGCACGGTCGGCTGTTGACCGCGCTGCTGCTACTGTTGTTGCTATTGCCGCTGTTTCATTTCGGGGCCGGCGAGGACGCCGATCACGAGCTGCCCGCGCTGTTTTTCAGCCTGATCATCGCCTACATCGTACCGGTGTTCAGTTTCATTACCGCGAAGTGCCAGGAGGCGCTCCACGACCTGAAGCCGATCCTGACGCTGGACGATGCCGCCTTCGCGCAGGCGGCGGCGCGCCTGGATTCGGCCACGGCGCGCCGGATGCTGCAATGCGCGGGCTTTGGCGCGGTGATGGGGTGTGTGCATATCAGCCTGATCCGCGGCTCGCCTGCCGGGGCGTGGCGCGAGTCCTTTGCCAGCATGTCCGGTGCACTCACATCCATTGGCACGCTGCTGGTCTGGATCGTGATGACGACCGTCATCTTCACACTGATCGAGCAATCCATCCAGTTCGGTCGACTCGGACGCCACGCGAACGTGGCGCTGCTCGATACTCGGGCGCTGCGCCCATTCGCACGCGTGGCGATCATCTCCAGCCTGGCGGTAATCGGCTCACTGGCGCTGTTCCCGCTGATCGGGCTGGAAGGCGGGCAGAACCTGATGGAGAGCCTGCCGGGCGCAGTGGCGATCGTAGGGCCGTTGCTGGTGATGCTCATCATTCCCGTGTGGCCGGTGCATCGTCGCCTCGCCGCGTTGAAGGCGCAGATGCTGGCCGAGTTGAACGAGCGCATACGAAACCAGCTGGACGATTGCGGTACGCTCAACCCTGATGCCGGCAATTTCCAAACCATGCTGTCGCTGTTGCAGTACCGCCATGAACTCGACCGGGTTTCGACCTGGCCGTTCGATCTCGGCAACCTGACCACGTTCGCCTTCTACCTGATCATCCCACCGCTGACCTGGGTGGGCGCGGCGCTGATCGAAAACCTCGTGGACCTGCTCATCGGCGCGTGAGTTGCACCCATGCGCGTCGCGACGCTATTGCTCGGCCAGTGCCTTCAGTCGCCGGATGTCGTCGAACGTCGTGGACAGCAAGCTGGGGTTGATCACGTCGGGGGACAGGTCGCCGCCGATATCGGTGTGCTGGATGTAGGTGAATTCCGATAGCGTCTCGCCCAGCGCTTTCAACTCGTACTCGCCGCTCGACTCGGCGCGCACGTAGTCCCGCGTCGGCACCTCGGAAGACGCGGAATCGAGCGACACATGCAGCGTCCTGGCCTGCGCGTCCACCTGCGAGATCGAGCGCACCACGAGGTCCCTATCGGCGACCGGCCACGGCAGATCCAGCACCAGATACACGATGCGCTCCGCCTCCGAGACCTTGCTCACCACCTCGGAGGATTTACACATCGCGCGCCAGGGGCTGCAGCCGTTGCCATCACCCAGCAAGCGCGCCACCTTGGCGGCCGGGGCATCGATCCTGGCAACCACCTTGACCGCGAGGAAAGGGGAGTCGGCGACCGGCTGGGAGTAGAGCGCGATGCCGTCGTCTTCTTTCTCCAGCGTCCACGGTGCATCCGTGGCGCAAACGGCGCGGGGCGCAGCGGCAAGGCTCGCCAGCAGCAACGCCAGCGCAGCGGCGAGCGGCAGGATCGCTTGCAGGTGGCGGGCTCTTGCAGGGTGTGAGTTGCAGCGCGCGGTGTCGATCATGGCGGCGTCTCCCGGTGGTGTGCGACGGCGGGGCCAGCGCAGTGGCGGCTTATTCTGGGCTGGTTTGCCCGGCCTGTCAGCCCAGCCTGAGGTAGGCCATTTCCCCGAAGTTCGACGCCGGGTCGAGCTGGATGACCTGCTCGAAATAAGGTCTGGCGCGGGCGGCGTCGCCGCTCGTTTCGTACAGTTGCGCCAGATAGAAGCTGGCATAGACCTGGTAGGCGATGCGCACCGCCTCCAGCGGTAGGCCAAGCTGCCGGTGCGACTGCCCTACCAACCTGGCCTGCATCCCCTCCAGTGCGCGGATGGCGGCGGGCGCGGTGGCGATGGCGTCCGGGAAAATCGTGTTCGCCCTGGCCTGCAACAGGGATGCCTCCAGCCGTTCGAACTCGTCCCCGGGAGGAGTTGCCGCCGGATCGCGGAACAGGTCCGCGGCGTCCTTGAGCATGTCGGTGGTGTCCGACACGCTGCCCAGCTTCGCCGCCTGCATCAGCCGCGCCAACAGTCGCGCCTCCAGTGCGATGGTGTGGCGACTGTCGGTGGCCTCCAGTCGCCGGGCATAGGGCAGTGCCTGCTCGAGATTCCCGGCCATACCATAGGCCAGGCACTTGCAGGCCAGCGCGAGGTCGTTCTCCGGCGCGCTGGCGAGTGCGGCGTCCGCGAATTGGACGGCGCGCTCAAAGTCGGCCAGCAGCAGGCAGGCGCGGCAGGCATCGAGGGTCAGGCGCAGGTTGCCGGGATTGGCGGCGGTACTTCGGCTGAGGTTTTCCAGCTCGCGTTCGAGGTCGAATCGCCGGCGAAAGACCTTGCTGGGAAGATAGATCGCCTGGTGGATGGTGGACAGCGCCTGCTCTGCATTGTCGAGAATGCGCTGGAACAGGCCTCGGGCGTGATACGTCTTTTCGCTGATCATCCAGCGGTTGATGATCCTGTCGGTGTGGGTGACGCTCGCGACCGCGGCGTCGAAATCCAGTTGCGGCCGGCGGATCGCGATCAGCGCCTTGACTTCGAGATCCGCCAGCGCCCGCAGCTGCTCACGCGCCGCTTGGAAAAAAGCCAGCGGCACACCCTCGCCGTGCGCCGCCCACAACAGGCCGGCAATCTCTGTCTGGTGCTCGTCGAGCGCGGTTGCGCGTTCCAGCAGGCCGCTGTCGCGCAGCTGCTCGATGAATGCAGCCGGCACGCTCAGGTTGACGCCGTTGTCGCTGTCCGGTGCGAAGGGGATGATGAACTCGCGCCGGTCACTGCTGAACTTGCCCGCCAGCTGCTCGATTTCCAGCGTGGTCGGATCGTAGTTGGCCCGTCTGAAGGCGGCGGCGATGTCTGCCAGTGAGAGCGTGGTCTGCTGTTGCAGGCGCAGGATCAGCCGGATCAGTTGCAGATGGGTTTCGGTGTACAGCGACAGGTTGGGCCGGGGTTTGCGCGGCTTTGGCAGCAGCCGGGCGCGCAGGTAGTACTTGATCATGTCACGGGAGACGCCGGCGGCGTCCACCAGTTCTGACATGCGGTAGAGCCGCTCGGCGGGGGCTTGCTTCTGTCGTGCGCGTCGTCTGGTCATGGCCTGTCGACTGTCGGGCGGGCCTGCCACGGGTGGTCTTTAGGGCCGCTCTTCGGTTCCATCCGGATGGGTGTGAACCATTATAGATAATTTCTTGACGCGCTCAATGGATAATACTATTATCCATAAAGCCCGGTCAGTCTGGAGGCGCATCGATGGGTGCTGCGGAATCGAACAACCAGTCCAACACGCCCTGCGGCATCCAGGTGCGAAAATTTGACCCGCAGGCGATGGCGGGCGCTGCCGAGTACTACTTCGACAACGATCCCTTCAAGACACATTTCGTCAACGCCCTGTCCATTATTTTTCCCGAAGGGGAGCGCTTTTTCATCCGCTCGGTGCTCGCCTATCGCGACCAGATCAGCGATCCCAAACTGCTGCGGGAGATCCGCGACTTCAGTGGACAGGAAGCGCAGCACACTCTGGTCCACGAGGCGCTGAACGCACTTGCCGCCCGCCACGGCTACCCCGTGGCGGCACTGGATGCCTGGTTGCGCCGGGACCTGCGCCTGTTCAGCAAGCTCGGCAGGAAATACGCCCCCGTGCGCCGCGCGGCGCTGGCGATCACGGTGTGCCTGGAGCATTTCACCGCCATCCTTGCCTACCAGCTGCTAACCAACGCCGACACTACACTCCGGGGTCTGGACCCGTCGGTGGTCGCATTGCTCAAGTGGCATGCGCTGGAGGAGACCGAACATAAAGGCGTCGCGTTTGACGTCTACCACGCCACCGGTGGCAGCCCGGTGGCACTGCGTATTGCGATGCTGGCGGCGACCGTCCTGTTCATGCTGCGCCTGTGCGCCTACGTCACGGTGCTGCTGGTGAAGGATCGCAGCCTCTGGCGCTGGTCGACCTGGATGACGGGTCTGCGCTTTGTGTTTGGGCCTGAGCAGGGGTTCCTGGTGCGCCCGTTCCGCGACTGGCTCGCATTCTTCAGGCCGGGTTTTCATCCGTGGCAACAGCACCGCGATCTGGACACCGGGGTCTACACCGGGCAATTGAGCGCGTATTTCGCCTGATCGTAATCGCTGCTGGCGCACCTGGCGACATAGCATTGCCCCTGTCGCTTGGGCATAATGCCAGCACTTTCCCACGCACAGGCCACTGGCCCGCCACGGCATGTATTACCAGTACTTCGGGTTGTCGGAAGCGCCGTTCTCCATTGCGGTGAATCCCCGCTACCTGTACATGAGCGCGCGCCACCGGGATGCGCTGGCGCACCTGCTCTATGGCGTCGGAGCCGGCGGCGGTTTCATCCTGCTGACGGGCGAGGTCGGCACCGGTAAAACCACGATCAACCGCTGCCTGCTGGAACAGCTGCCCCCGGACACCGACGTCGCCATCATCCTCAACCCGGCGCTGAACGCCATCGAACTGCTCGGCAGTGTGTGCGATGAGCTCGGTATTGCGCACGATGCAGACAAGGCCACACTCAAGACGCTGACGGACAGCCTGCACACGTTCCTGCTGGAGAATCACCAGCGTGGTCGCAATACTGTGCTGCTCATCGACGAGGCGCAGCATCTGGACTTTGATGTGCTGGAGCAGATCCGGCTGCTGACCAACCTGGAAACCAACAACCAGAAACTGCTGCAGATCGTGTTGATCGGCCAGCCCGAACTGGCGCAGATGCTCGCGCGGCCGGAGCTGCGCCAGCTCAACCAGCGCATCACCGCGCGCTACAATCTCGAGCCGCTCAACCTCGACGAGACCGGATCCTATATCCAGCACCGGCTGCAGGTGGCGGGCATGAGTCCCGAGCGGGTGATCTTCACGCCCGCCGTAGTGCGCGGCATTTACAAATCCACGCGCGGCATTCCCCGCGTGATCAACGTGCTGTGCGATCGCATGCTGATGGGCGCCTACGGCCGCAATGCGTCCCGGGTCGACACGTCGATGCTGAAGCTCGCGATACGCGAAGTGCTCGGCGAACCGGCAGAGGGACGGGGCCCGATGTGGCGCTGGCTGGCAGTGGCGGCAGTGGTGATGCTGCTGGTCTGGTCCGGCGGCTGGCTGCTTGGCAAGTACACGGCTGCGCCGGCGCAGGGCAATGGCGGCAGCGAGCGAGCTGCGGTAACGCCGCCGGCAGCGATCGTGCCGCCTGCGAGCGCACCGTCTTCTCCCGTTGCAGCCGGAACACCCGCTACAGCCGGGACATCCACTGGGGCGGAGGTCACCGCGGCTGCGGTAACCGCGCCTGATACACCGCAATCCGCCGCCGCGACTGACACAGCCCGCGCTGACACCACCACGATCGCAGCGGCACTGCTGGCGCCCGGCGATGGCATGGCGCAACTCTGGGCGCTCAACTCCGACCTGCCTGTACCCGACGTGGTGTGTGCGAAGGGCGCGCCGCTCGGTGTTGCCTGCGCGGAGGGCGAGGTGTGGACCTGGGAGGAACTTGCGGAACTGGATCGGCCGCTGCTGCTGGAGGCCATCTCGCCCGAGCGCTTCACCGCCGAGGTGTTGCTGCTGGGCATTGTCGAGGGCAAGGCGTGGGTGCTGGTACAGGGCAGCGCGGCACAGGTCAGTCTGGTCGAGCTTGCGCCCTTCTGGACGGGTCGCTACCGGTTCCTGTGGCATCCGCCGGCGGGCTTTGACAAGCCGTTGTCGGTGGGCGATGACAGCGATGTGGTGGCAGAGGTCGCGCAATTGTTTGCAAGGCTGGACCAGCAGGAGCTGCCACTGGCGGAACGCCGTTTCACTCGCGGGCTGCAACAGCGAGTGCGTCTCTTCCAGCAGCAGAATGGGCTGGTCGACGACGGTGTCGTTGGCCTGCAGACCCTGCTCAAACTGAATGAGCAGCTCGGCATCGACGCAACTGCGGCAGAGGCCCGGCAGCAATTGCTGGTCGCTGCGACGCCGCAGGCTGAGCTGTGATGGGACGGAATTCCCCGGCTGTGGGCTGCGAGGTGCTGGTATGTCGTTGATCCTCGATGCGTTAAACCGCGCCCGTCAGAGCGAGAATGCGGTGCCGGGCCTCACCACGGCGCATCCGATGGAGCCGCTCACCGCACGGCGGCGGCAGTACCTGCTGCTGGGGGCCTTGATCGTAGCGGTCGCGGTAATCGCGGCGCTGGTGGTCGATCGCCTGCGCGCACCATCAATCACGCAGGCCGAGACCGGCGCGCCCGTGATGGCGCCGGCGCGCAACAGTGAGAGTGCTGCCGACCCTGGTGCAGCGCCCGGTGCGCACGCTGAGGTGTCCCCTCAGGTACAGGTGCCGCCTGCGACTGCGGCGGCAGCGCCAGCGGTCGCAGCGCCAGCGGTCGCAGCGCCAGCGGTCGCACAGGCTGCACCCGCTGCGCTTGCGCAACCGGCAGCAGGGCGGCCCGCTGCTTCCCAATCCCCCTCCGGCACACCCGCTGCCGCGCCGCAGCCGAAACCGTCAGCAGCCGCCGTGCCGGATGCTGCCGTGGCGCAGCTCTACCAGCACCGCGATCTGCAGGATGTGCCCGAAAAGCGCGCGCCGGCGACACCCGCCAAGGCGCAACGGGCGGCGCCGGCCGCTTCCGGTAAGCGGGGGCAGGCGGACGTCGAGCGAATACTGCGGGAGGCGCGCGACGAAATGGAGAACGCCAGCCTCGAGAAGCATCCGGCACCGTTTCTCGCCGACCTGTCACAGCGCACCAAGGACGGGATCCCCACGCTGTACTACCAGCGCCACGACTACTCCAGTAAGGGTTCGCAATCCTCGGTGACGCTGAACGGCAACACGGTCAAGGCGGGCGGCAGTATCCTGCCGGGCATGAAGGTCGAAGAGATCCTGCCGGATTCCGTGGTGCTGAATTACCAGGGCACGCAATTCCGGCTGCGGGCACTCAACAGCTGGGTCAACTTATAGGCACGGGCCTGCGTCGCCTGCGCTGTTGATGGACGCCGTCTACACAGCCGGAATTACAGGCCAAGATACTCCCGGGTGAGGGTAAAAATGTCCGCCTGCCGCACAAACGGCGGAATGCGCCCAATCGCCTCGCTGTTGCCGAACAACGGCACCGCAGCGCCCGTATGCTCCTCCATGGCGAAGTTGTTGGTCGCGTAGTTGACCGCCATTTCGCCGCCCTCGGGCGTGCGGATGCGTGCCAGCTTGCCGGGCGTGTAGATGGGGATGGGGAATTCGGCGAACAGGCTCACGTAGGGGATGAGTTGCGCGGCCTGCGCGTGGTCCGCCGTCACCATCACCAGGGTGTTGGGGTGGCTCGCGGCGAACGCCAGCGCACTGGCCAGCGCTTCGTCGAGCTGCTCTACCTCGCCGATGGAGCCGCAGGGCTTGCGTTCGTGCGACTGCTTGTCGATGGAGGCCGACTCGATCATGAGAAAGAAGCCCCGCTCGTTGTCGCGGCTCAGGCGTGCGAGTGCCACCTCGGTCATCTGTCTGAGCGTAGGCGTCTCGCCGTAAGCGGGATTGGGTTCGCACAGCATGGGCTCGGGCAATGTCACGCTGCCGAGGTAGGGGTGCAAACGGTTTAGCAGGCTGGGCCGCGGTGCCTCGGCCTCGCGGCCATTCTCGCCCTGCAATCGCACTGGCAGCTCATCCGGAGCGAACAGTCCCAACACTCTTTTATCGGGTGCAGCCGAGGCGAGCTGAGCGCCAGTGGTCACCAGCTCGAAGCCCTGCTGCCGGGCCAGGTCGGCCACGCTACCGGTACCGCCCTCTACTGCAGGCGAAAAGTGGTCGCTGCCGCCGCCGAGCAGCACGTCGAGCGGGGACAGCGCGAGTTGCTCGGAGATGGAGCCGCGTCCGCCTTTGGCTTTCAGGTCGAGGGGGCAGCCGCCGAGTGGGATGTCGTGGTAGCGGATGTCTTGCATGGTCGCCGGGTCCTGGCACAAACGCATGCTGATGTGGGCAGCGAAGGCGGCGGGTGTGGCGTCGGTGACGCTGGACGTGGTCACGATACCCGTGCGCAGACCGGCCGCGGAAGCGAGTTCGACGATCGTGGTGAGCGGGCGGTTGTCACCCGCACCGCTGCCGATGCGCCCGATACTGGTGACTGTCCCGGTCGCCAGGGTGGTGGCGGTATTCGCGGAATCCGCCACATACACCGGCTTTCCACCCACGCGATCCTCGATGGTCTGGATGTGCGACGCCGCGCGCAGCGGCATGTCGTCCAGCAATAACTTGCCGGCTGCGCCTTTCAGGTAATTGCGCGCAATGGTGATCTGCTGTTCGTCCATGCCGTCGCCGATGATCAGGATGACATTGCGCGGCCCGCTCGGGCGTGCGTCGCCGTTCGTGTCCCCGGCCTGGCCGGGCGGGATGCACAGCAACAGAGAGATCAGTAACAGGGAACCCAGCAACAGGTGGCGAAGGTTGGCTAATGTCATGGCGCGGTTCCCGTTGGCAGTGGCGGATGCAGGCGTATAGATAACACGTCGCCACACCGGTTGCACGCGGGCACCCTGTTAACCTTTGCACCGCACTGTGGCAGGATGCGGGTTCCGCTTCATCCCGGGGTGGTCAATCATGTCCGACGGTTCCTGCAAACTCAGCGCGGCCTGCGCGAGTGGGGCAACACAAAGGTGAGGAAATACTATGAAAATGGTCACTGCGATTATCAAGCCTTTCAAGCTCGATGATGTCCGCGATGCGCTGCAGCAGATCGGCATTACCGGCATGACCGTGGAAGAGGTGAAGGGTTACGGACGGCAGAAGGGCCACACTGAGTTGTATCGCGGCGCGGAGTACGTGGTGGAGTTCCAGCCCAAGGTGAAGCTCCAGATCGGGGTCAGCGACCAGCAGGTCGACGCCGTGATCGACGCGATCTGCAATGCCGCCAGCACGGGCAAGATTGGCGACGGCAAGATATTCGTAGCGCCGCTGGAGCAGAGCATTCGCATCCGCACCCGTGAAACTGGCGAAGAGGCGCTCTGACCATGGCCGGCAAGAATTGGACTCCTGGCATCGCGGCGGCCCTGCTGCTGGCGTCGACGGGTGCCGTGGCCGATGAGCTCAATGGCGCAGACACCGCGTGGATGCTCACCTCCACTGCACTGGTATTGTTCATGACCATTCCCGGCCTGTCGTTGTTTTATGCGGGGTTGGTGCGGGTCAAGAACGTGCTGTCGGTGTTGATGCAGTGCTTTGCCCTGACCTGCCTGATGTCGGTGGTCTGGTTCGCGGTCGGCTACACGATCGCGTTCGGCAGCGAGGGCGTGGAGCAGGGCCCGTACATCGGCGATTTCGGCAACCTGTTTTTCGGCGGCATTACCCGGGATTCCATGAAAGGCACCATTCCGGCCAGCCTGTTCGCGATCTACCAGATGACGTTCGCCATCATCACGCCAGCGTTGATCGCAGGCGCCTTCGCCGAGCGCATGCGGTTCTCGGCGATGCTGGTGTTCAGCGTACTTTGGGTGGTGCTGGTGTATGCCCCCATCTGCCACTGGGTATGGGGTGGCGGCTGGCTGGCGGCGATGGGCCTGCAGGATTTTGCCGGCGGCACCGTGGTGCACATCTCGGCTGCAGTGGCGGCGCTGGTGGCCGCACTGGTCATGGGGCCGCGCCGGGGGTTCGGTACCGTGGCCATGCCGCCGCACAACCTGACGCTGACCGTCGCCGGCGCCGGCATGCTGTGGGTCGGCTGGTTCGGCTTCAACGCGGGTTCCGCACTCGCCGCCAACAACTCTGCAGCCATGGCCATGTTGGTCACGCACCTGTCCGCCGCCTGCGGTGCACTGGCGTGGATGTGCATGGAGTGGACGCGCCACGGCAAGCCCTCCGTGCTCGGTATCGTCACCGGTATGGTGGCAGGCCTCGGCACGATCACACCGGCCTCGGGTTCCGTGGGCCCGGCGGCGGCGATCATCATCGGCCTGTCTGCAGGCGTCATCTGTTACTTCGCCACGAACTTCCTGAAGAACGCGCTGAAAGTGGACGACAGCCTCGATGTCTTTCCGGTGCACGGCGTGGGCGGCATCCTCGGCACGCTGCTGGTGGGCATATTTGCGTCTACGCAACTCGGTGTCTTCAGCGGCAACGGTTTCTCCACCGCCGCCGGTGTCGACACCATGGGTGGCCAACTGGCTGTGCAGGCCACAGGCGTGGTGACCACCTTCGTTTACACGGCCATCGTGTCGTTCATCATCCTGAAGGTGGTTGATATGTTCATCGGACTGCGTGTGGATAGTGACGCGGAAACGCAGGGCCTCGACCTCGTATTGCACGACGAGCGCGGCTACAACCTCTGATGTTTGATCTGGTTGCGACAGGCCACCCCCGGTGGCCTGTTTTGTTTGGAGAGTTTCGACAGTGAACTGGCAACACCGACACGCCACCATCAACGGTATCCACATGCACTATGTGGAACAGGGCGAGGGCATGCCCGTCGTGCTGTGCCATGGCTTTCCCCACCTGTGGTTCAGCTGGCACCGGCAGATCAGCGCGCTGGCGGCGGCAGGGTACCGCGTGATCGCGCCGGACATGCGCGGCATGGGGCAGACCGAGGCGCCGCCCGATCCCGAGTCCTACGACATCGACCATATCACGGCGGACCTGCTCGGCCTGCTCGCTCACGCCGGTGTGGAGCGCGCGGTGTTCGCCGGCCTCGATTTCGGCGCCTTCGCCATCTACGATTTCGCACTGCGTCACCCCGAGCGGGTGATTGCAGTGATCGGGCTGGAGAATCCCGCCGCGCCGCACAACCCTGACGAGCCGCCGTTCACCGAGTACGGCCGCATGGCGCAGGAGCACTTCCTGCACATCGAGTACTTCCGCGTGCCGCCGCGCGCCGACATCGAGCTGGCGGCCCAGCCGCGCCGTTTCCTGCACAAGGTGTTCCACACCCTGAGCGGCGCGGGCAATTATTTCGACTGTTTCAAGCATCCACCCGGCACCTCGTATATCGACGCGATGGCCGAGCCGCCGCCGTTGCCATGGCCGTGGCTGTCCGAACTGGAGATGGAGTTCTTTGTCAGTGAGTACAGTCGCAGTGGATTCACTGGCGG
Organism: uncultured Halioglobus sp.; assembly: GCA_964461965.1. Classification (GTDB taxonomy): domain Bacteria; phylum Pseudomonadota; class Gammaproteobacteria; order Pseudomonadales; family Halieaceae; genus Marimicrobium. The sequence goes on from CAYWWD010000005.1 coordinate 78,928, forward strand.
CCTGAACTGGTATCGCTCGTTCGATTTGAAATGGGCGCAGCGCAGGCCGTTCGAGGGCGTGCAGAGTGCGGTGCCCGCCTACTTCCTCGGCAGTGAGCACGACGTGGATCTGGAAGGATTCCACGGCGACGATCCGATCAGCCTGATGCGCGCGATCTTCCCCGACCTGCGCGCGGTACGCATGATTCCCGGGGCGGGGCATATGGTGCAACTGGAGGCGTCTGCGCAGGTGAATGCAATTTTGCTTGACTACCTCGAGGATATACGGGCGAGCCAGTAAGGATCGATAGCCTGTGCTGGAATTTCACCGCCGGCCAAACCGGGCGATAGGTACACAGCGCAGGGCTCAGCTGTTGGCGCTCCGCGGCTCCTGGATCAACACTCGCTGAACAGCGGAATTGGCGGCAAGATCTTCCAGTGAAAACTGCCGCAGATGATCGAGAAAGGCGCGCTGTGCGCCGTACAGTGCTTTGCGCAAGGCACAGCGTGGCAACAGGGGGCAGTTGCTATCGTTGTTCTCGCGCATGCATTCCACCGCGCCCTGCGTCGGCTCGCAATCCTCTATCACGCTGGCGAGATTGATCTTTGTTGCCGGACGCGCCAATCGCATGCCGCCACCCTTGCCCCGGAATGTCTGGATGTAATGCTTCCGCGCCAGATGGTTTACCACCTTCATCAGGTGGTTTTCCGAAATACCGTAAGCCTGCGCGAGCTCGGCGATGGTGACCAATTCCTGCTTGTGGCTGAGGTACATCAGCACGCGCAGGCAGTAATCGGTGAAGCGCGTCAGTTGCATAGGGGATCTTGCGCCTCAATCTTTCACGCGGAAGAGTCGGTGATAGAGAACTGGAAGCAGAATCATGGATAACAGTGGCGCTGTGATCATGCCGCCGAGCATCGGGGCGGCGATGTGTTGCATGATATCCGAGCCTGCGGAATACGACGTAAACATCGTCAAAAGGCTTGCAACGATAATCGCTACCGTCATCAGCTTGGGGCGAAGACGGCGGATCGCGCCGTCCATTACCGCCGACATCCAGTCATGGGAATTCCCTATACCTTTCGCCTTTCGGTAATCGGCCACCGTGGTATCGAGATACAGCACCATGATCACCCCAAACTCGACTGCCAGGCCCGCGAGTGCGATAAACCCGATGGCAACCGCCATCGAAAAATGAAAGCCGAGCAGGTAGACCAACCATAGCCCTCCAATCAATGAGAAGGGCAGTGTCAGTATGATCAAAAGCACGCGGCGCGGCTCCCGGAAGATGCTGTAAAGCAGCGTAACTACAACTGCCAGCACAATAGGTGCGATCCATAACAGGCGTGTTTTAGCCCTCTCGAGTTCGCGATATTCGCCCACCCACTCCAGTATAGTACCGGATGGCAGGGCAAGTGATTGCAGTTTTTCCTGCGCCATTTCAACGTAATCTGACGCGGTAATGTCCTGCGTTTCGATATAGACATACGCCACCGGCCGACCGCCCTCGCTGCGGATCTCCGCAGGGCCCTTGCGCAGGGATACGTCGGCCACGGTGGCCAATGGCACGGAGCCGGATGCCGTCGCAACGGGCAGTTGCGCAATCGCATCCAGGTTGTCGCGCAAGTCGGGGCGCAGGCGCAATGTAATGCCGTAGCGCTCAGTCTGATCCGTGATCAAATAATCTACCCGTTCGGTGCCGGCAACTACGCCGCTGAGTTGTTCCAGATCCCGCGACGTTACGCCCAGTGCAGCCGCGACTTCGCGCCGCAGCGTGATATCCAGATAAACCCCTTCGTCACTTCTACTGGACACTGCACTCAGCGTTTCCGGCAGGGTGCTGAATCGTGTTGCGATTTCTGCAGCCAACTGTTCGGAGCGTGACCAACTCGTACCAGTGACCTTAAGCCCCAGCGGGGTTTTAACGCCGGTACTTAACATGCCAATGCGCGTGCGGATGGGATATCCCCAGGAGCTAAGCAAGCCCGGGATGCGCAGTTTCTGTTGCAATTCTTCCAGTAATTCCGAGGTCGTGATGCCCTTGCGCCACTCAGCGCGCGGCTTCAGTGTCACCACCGTTTCAAACATCGACAGTGGCGCGGGGTCGGTCGCGGTACCGGCGCGCCCGGCTTTGGCGTAGGTGTGTTCCACTTCAGGCACGGACATGATGATTGCGTCCGTTTCCTGTAACAGTCTGGCCGCCTCACGCGAGCTCAGGCTCGGCAGCGTAACCGGCATATACAGGAAGTCACCTTCATCCAGAGGTGGCATGAATTCGCCACCGGTCCGCCAAATCGGTATCAGCGCCGATAGTATGGCGATCACTCCGATGAGGAGGATTCTGCGCGTGTGTAACAACGACCACGCCAAGGCCTCGCGATAGAGGTTCTGGCACCAGCGGATAAAACGGTGGTTGTCCTCGGGCCGCGCCTTGCGCATAAAAATGGCCAGCAGCGCGGGCGTCAGCGTAACCGACAACAGACAGGCGATCGCCATCGTCCAGGTTTTGGTCCAGGCCAGCGGGGAGAACAGTTTGCCCTCGCGGCCGCCGAGTAACAGCACGGGTAGAAATGACAGGGTGATGAGCAGCAACGAGATGAACAGCGCCGGCCCGACTTCACGGCATGCGTTGCTGATGATCTCGAGCGTTTTGTCTCGCGTCAACAGCGGTTGCGAGGCGAGGCGCTGGTTGACGTGCTCCACCATCACCACGGAGGCATCCATCATCGCTGCGACGGCAATGGCGATCCCGCCCAGAGACATGATGTTGATTTCCAGTTGCTGCAGGTAAAACACCAGTCCCGCGCTGAAAATACCGACCGGTAGTACCAGCACGGCTGAAACAGCTGAGCCCAAGCTCCAGAGCAGCAGGAGGCTGACGATGAAAACGGCGATGCCTTCCTCGATCAGTCGACTCTGCAGGCCATCCACCGCCCGGCCGATCAGCTTCGAGCGATCGTAAACGACGACTGGTTTTACGCCCTCGGGCAGGCTGCCAGCCAGCGACGCGAGTTTTTCCCGCGCAGCTTCAGCGACGCGCATCGCACTTTCCCCCTGGCGCATGATGACGATGCCGCCGGTCGCCTGGCCTTTCCCGTCAAGGTCGGTGATGCTCGCCTGCAGGGAAGGGCCTTCGTGAACATCCGCGATATCGCGCACACGTAAACCGCCGCCAGCGCTGAGTGGTACAGCGGCAATATCATCGACATTGCGCAGGCGATTGTCGGTGCTGACGATGACACGCCGGTTCGCGAGTTCGACCGCACCGCCGCCGCCGGAGCGATTTGCGGAGGCTACTGATTCCGCAATCTGTTGCAGTGGAATACCGTAGCTGGCGGCCTGTCGAGGATCCACCTCGATATAGAATTCGCGCTCCTGGCCTCCAACCGTGGCTACTTCAGCAACGCCGGACAGGCTTTGCAGCTCCGGCTTCAGGTAGTAATCCTGCAGAGCGCGCAAATCGGCTGGGGCATGCTTTCCGCTTTCATCCACCAGTGCGTACTGAAACACCCAGCCAACGCCGGTGGCATCCGGCCCGAGTGTTACCACGACGTCATCCGGGAGCTGGCGCTGTACCTGCGAGAGGCGTTCGAGAACGCGCGTTCTGGCCGAAGTCATCGCCTCTGAAGAAGGAAAGACGATGTAAATGAACGCCTCGCCGTACATCGAAATTCCACGTACGGCTTCCGCGCCGCTGGTCGATGCCAGCGCGGAAGCCAGCGGATAGGTCACCTGCCGTTCGATCTGCTCAGGCGTGCGGCCTCCAAAGGAGGCCTGCACGATCACCTGCGCATCGGAGATATCCGGCAGCGCATCGAGAATCAAGGATCGGTATGCCATGCTGCCCGCCAGTCCCACCGCAACACAGAGCAGTATCACGGTGTAGCGCCAACGCACGGACGCGTCTATCAGGCGGGTCAGCATGAAGTTACTCTGAGACCGACTGGCTGAACGATTGTTGGAAAGTGGCTGCGGCATCCAACAGGAATTGCCCGGAGGTGACGACTTTGTCACCTGACTGCAGGCCATCCTCGATGCCTACCCAATGCTGGTCGCCAGTCCCCGTCACCACCTTTCTGACCTGGAAGTGATGTTCACCGGTCTCCACGACGACAAAGTTTCCGTCTGGCCCTCCCAGAATGGCGGTGCGCGGAACAGCCAGTACGCTTTGAACGTTGGACACCAGATCGACATCAACTACCGCGCCGGGACGCGCTGCATCGTCTGCAGCGCTCTCCCGGTCTGTGGTGGAGTCTGTGTTCACGGGTACCGCAACGCGCAACGTATAACTCTGCAATGACTGGTCGTAGGTCGCCCGAGTGGGATCGACGGGAATCGATGTATCGTGCCCGAAGGCAGGCACGCTCGCGTTGACCGGTGCCTGCACTGTGTCCAGCTGCGACGGGGTCAGGACAACATCCAGTTGCACGGTGCTGTCATTTACAATGCGATAAAGCACGGTGCCGGGGCCGGCCGCCAGGCCCTGCCGTGCGTCAACGGCGACCACCTTACCCGCATACGGCGATGCGACGGCAAGTGTCTCCAGCGGACGGCGAAATGCTTCCAGCGCTTTTATGCTGGATGTTGCGATACCGATCCGCAGCAGTGCGTCGCGTTGACGCTTGCGTTCGCGTGCGAGACTGCCGAGCACCTCGGCGTTCTGGCCACGCATGTCCGTAATACTTTGCGCCAACTGGTCGCGACGGTTCATAGTGTCGATGTAGTCGCGCTGGCGCTGATACAGCTCCGGCGAGAATATCTCGAACAACGGCTCGCCGGCGTTGACGCGCTGCCCCGCGCGCTGGACGTACAACTGCCGAACCCAACCATCGGCCGGTGCAGTTACTACGAACTCGTTTGTGGCATCCACCGCTATCCTTGCCCAGGTGCGGATTCGCGGTGAAATCTCCCGCTCCTGCGCGCGCGTGAACTGCGCGTTTGGCGGTGGGGTGCTTTGGAGAGTGTGCTCGGAGTGCGAATGTTCCGTGTTTGGAGATGAACTGTCCGTGGCAACCAGGTCCATGCCGCAGATCGGGCAGCGTCCCTGGCTGGATTGACGGACCTGTGGATGCATGGGGCAGGCATAAACCTGCGCACCCGCCACGTCATGGCTGTGTGTTTCGGCGGAGGATTGTGTTTCGGAGTGAATGTCCTGGCCTGCAGGATCGCTCGCTGCATGCCAGGAATCGTCCTGGAGTGTCCACCAGGCGCTGGCAAAAATCAGTGCCAGCAGGGAAACCAACAACAAAAACCGTCTGTTTAATTTCCCCATGGCACGGACTTGCGGTCGACTCAGCGAACCAGAATCTGCTCGCCGTGGCCCATTGCGGGATCTGCGTCATTGGTAAACATCAGTACGGCGATCGCGCCGGTCAATGCTTGCCGGAGTGAGTGAGACACTATCGCGTTTGCGCCTTCCTTCGGCGAGATAAGATCAAATATTGCGGCATCGCCCGGCCCTACGGTGAAGCTTTGCATGCCCACAAGTTCGTTCTTGGGATTGCCGCTCAACCAGACCTTGTCCCAGATACCGGCAATGGGGTGGAAGGATGAGAATTCGTTGGGCCCCGCATTGACGAAGTAGATACGCACACGCTCATTCGGCTTTGCCTGCAGCCATTTGGTGGCGTTGGTGTCATGTACAGGGTCGTACTTGAAGACGCCGCCGTTAAACATCACGTTCGACCATTTGTTGTCCATGATGGCCTGCCGATCTTCCGGGTTGGGGTACAACTCGGACTGGATCAGGACATATTCGCGATCGGCCTTGGGGCGCGCATTTGCATCCTTGGGATCGACGATAATAATGCCAAACATGCCGCGTGCGATGTGCTGGTTCATCGGATCGGCGCCGCAGTGGTAGAAAAACGCGCCCGGAAAATCCGCGGTGAAGGTGAATTTCTTGGTTTCACCCGGGTTGATGGTGCCGAAATCCGTGACTACGTCCAGTCGCGCTGCGTGAAAGTCGATGGAGTGCGAGTTCTTGTTGGTGTTGTCGTTGGTCAACTCAAACTCGATGGTATCGCCTTCTGTGACACGTACAACCGGACCAGGGATGGTGCCGCCAAATGTCCATGCCTTGTACAGGGTGCCCTTGTTGTCGATCGGGACATCTACCTCCTTGGATTCCAGCTTGACCTGCACGGTTTTCGCGGACACGAACGCCGAAAAAACCAGACCGCAGAGCGCGGCTGTCGAGGCGAGTAACAACTTGGATATTTTCACTGTGATTCCCTCTTGTTAGTAAGTATTGCCGGGTACTGAATGATTACTTGATTGCGATCCACTACTTTCCACACTTGCAGACTTCGCGCAGATACAGCACCAGTTCCTGTACCTCCGCGTCTGAAAATACACCGCCCCATACCGGCATCAGTACCGATTTGTTGACAGCCAGGCCGCCCTCCTTGATGGCCTTGAAAATCTCATCGTCTGGCAAATCTCCCATCGCTTTGCCATCGCCGTGGTCGCGGGGTTGCACACTCATGTGCTTGGCGTTGATGCCTTTGCCATTGCGTTCAACGCCGTGGCATTGCACACAATAGGTATCGTAATTGCGTTCCGCTGCGGGGAACGCGCTCTCGCCCCACGCCGGAGTGGTGAGTGCACCGGTGAGCAGCATTGCCAGAGCACCGAAAAATCCTGTTGTGGAACGATTCATGGGGTAGCCTCCACTTGCAGTTGCACAATGTAGCCGGTCAGGCGTTGCAGGTCGGGATCTTTCATCTCCGTCTTGGGCATCCAGACGTGCGGATCAAATTTTTGCGGATCCTGGATGTAGCTGAAGATGTAATCCGGCTGCAGGCGTTTGCTCGCGGTGTACAACTCGGCACCCGACAAGCCGCCCTTGCCCGGTGCGTATTGGTGGCAGGAGGAACAACCGCGCAGTTTGCCGAAAAACATCGCACCCATGGTGGCGTTGACGGGTGCATTCTTGAATCCTCCCGTGGTCACCAGGTCGGGCACTGTGAGCTTCAGCAGCGCATCCGCAGCAGCTTCCGCCGAGGCCTTGTCGAGCTTCGGGTGCGCTGCGATACCGCTGTTATCGATCACATCACCGTCCGGAGTGGACTTGACATGCCGCCGATAGAATTCGCTGCCGGGGCGGATGGTTTTTGGATCCTGCAACCATCCGACCAGCCAATCGCGCTGGAATTTGTTGCCCGCATAAAAGAGGTCCGGTCCCTTGCGTTCCCAGATGTGGTCAATGCCTGCATTTTCTGGCTTCGCCAATGCATGACAGTCTGCGCACTGGGACGAAAGTACCTGGCTGCCATCTGCGGCCACACCCTGTGTGGCAACCGCCGCTGCGAAACTTGCTATGAATAGTCGCTTCAACCAGTTCATGGTTAAGTCTCCTTATTGGGATGTTATTGCAGCTACTGAATAGCCTGGCCCTTGAACACGTCGGCGTTGTGCATGCCGTGTGGTTTCTTCAGGGACTCCTCGTAGTAGAAATCCGGCTTGAAAACCTTGTCCTTCCAGTCGTAGAACGGATCGTCGTGCTTGATGTCGGTGTACTCGACCACGGTCATCAGCCCGCCCATGGGTTTTTCACCATTGACAGTGTGCGAATCCACATGATCGTGGATCATCCAGCGCCCAGGATTGTCTGCGGTGAAGATGATGTCATAACGATTGCCCGGTCCAACCATGATGGTATCGGCTTCGTACGGTTGTGGTAGAGGTCGGCCATCCATGAAAGCGACTTTGAATACATGGCCGTGCAAATGAATGGAGTGGGTGAGTTCACCGGCACCGATCAGGCGCAGGCGTACCACGTCGCCTTTCTTGATGCGAATCGGCTGTGAGTCGGGGAACGCTTTACCATTCAGCGTGAAGTAATTGAATACATCTCCAGGAACACCGCCGTATCCGGGTTTCGCCTCGTACTTGGTATCCCAGTCCGAGAGCATCAGGATGTAATCCTTGGTGACGGTCTTTTCAAGCTCGGTCGGTTCTTTCGGCTCGACAATGAAAGGTCCCCACATGCCGCGAATTGCGACGTGCTCATTGACGTTCACGTGGCAGTGGTACCACAGCGTGCCGGAAGGTTCGGCAATGAATTTGTAGGTGAAGTCCTCGCCGGGCTCGATGGCAGGCTGGGTTACGCCTGGAACGCCGTCCTGCGTCCAGGTGCCGCGCTGGATCTGGCCGTGCCAGTGAATGGTGTGGGGCAGGGAGGTCAGGTTCATTACGTGGATCTCGACCTCGTCACCTTCTTTCACATGAATCAATGGCCCGGGTACCTGACCATTGAATGCAAAGGTATGAAATTGCTGCTTGTCCACAAGATTGATGCGGGTATCTTCAATCGTCATTTCGAACTGGTGCTTGTCCGCCCAGGCAGGGGTTGCGAGCGCGCCGAACAACGCCAGGGTGGCAAAGCTTTTAAGCACAGCGTTAGTCATCGTGGGAGTTCTCCCTCAGGGAATCTTATAAGATGTACTATATATACATCTTATAGCTGAGCAAATCCAGTCCCGGCGGTTAAGAAAATTTCATGCGGCAGTGAGGGAGGCAGCTGACGCAGTGGAAATCAGCTGAATTTCAGTTTCATCCCGGCTTTACCCAGCACAGCCTGCTCCATTTCAAGTTCGCGGGCAGTGAGCGGATGATCCCGCAGCCAGCGTGCCGGAAATGCGAGACTCAGCGATTTTTCACTCGCTAAAACGGTGAAATCGGGCAGTTGTTCGAGTTTTTCCACGTACTTGAAGCAGCTCGCCAGCCGGATGATGGTCAGTAAATACAGCACGCGCTGCAGATCAGAATCGAGAACGTCAGCGAAAGATTCAGGCGTGAGTTTGCCGCGCTGGCCCAGTGCGAGTACCGCCAGCAGTTCCTGTTCCTCCTGCGAGAAGCCGGGCAGGTCGGCATTGCGCAGCAAATAGGCCGAGTGGCGATTGAAGTGTTTGTGCGCGATCGCCATGCCGATTTCGTGCGTGCGGGCCAACCAGCGCAGCAATTCCCAGTCGTAAGGCGTCAATTGCCACGCAGCGCGCGTGGTTTCGTACAGGATATGCGCGCGACGCTCCACGATGTCCGCCGTGTCCGTATCGACCGCGTAACGCTGGATCAGGGCATTCACCGTGCGTTCGCGCACGTCCTCATGCCGCAGGCGCCCCATCAGGTCGTAGATGACGCCCTCGCGCAGCGCGCCTTTCGATATTCGCATGTGTTTGACACCCAGTTCATCGAACACGGCGCTGGCAATGGCAACGCCCGGCAGAATCACATTGCGCCGGGCCGTCGCCAGACCGTCGATCTGGATGTCGTCCATCGTGTCGAACTTGAGCAGGCGTTTTTCCAGCGTCGCGAGCCCGCGCCGGTTGATGCCGCCGTCGCCCCAGCCATTCTGCGACAACAGGGTTTCAACAGCCTGCAATGTGCCTGACGAGCCGACGCACTCCTCCCAGCACTTGGCGTGGAAGCGGTGACGCACCGGGTAGAGGAGGGAGCGCGCCGTTTCGTAGGCCTTGCGATAAGCGCCCTGGCTGATGCGTCCCCCGGGGAAGAACGCATGGCCGAATGAAACACAGCCCATCTGCAGGCTCTCCATCGACTGGGGTTCGAAGCGCTGGCCGATGATGCATTCGGTGCTGCCGCCGCCGATGTCCACCACCAGCCGTGACTGCGCGTCGTCGGCGAGTGAATGCGCCACGCCCAGATAGACCAGCCGCGCCTCCTCGAGGCCATAGATCACATCCACTCGCGTGCCGAGGATACGCTTCGCCGGGCCGGTGAACGCGCGGCGGTTTTTTGCCCGCCGCAAGGCGTGGGTGCCCACCACGCGCACGCGCTCAGGCCCGACGCTACCCAGCAGTTGCGCAAAACGCGACAGGCAGTTGAGGCCGCGATCGATCGCCTCTTGCGAGAGTACCCCGTCTTTCAGTCCTGCGCCCAGCTGTACTTTTTCTGCGCGTGCTTCCACCGGCCGCATTTCGCCATGCTCGATTTTCGCGATGATGAGGTGAAAGGAGTTGCTGCCGAGGTCGATGGCTGCCAACAGACTGCCATCGGGGAGAGCTTCCTGCGCGTCTACCGTCACGTATCAGTGATTTCCTGTCCGGGTGAGGTTGCTCGGTATGGTAAATGAATCCGTGACCGAGCGCACACGCCTTCCGATCAGTCAGGCTGACTGGTAAATCGAGCGACTATCGCCACAGGTGGTGGTCACGTATACTCGCTGCATATAAAAAGCAAAGAGTCCGCGCCACCCCGTTTATGTTGTTTAACTCCGGCGAGTTCCTGTTCCTTTTTTTACCCGTTGTATTCCTGATTTTTGTTTTCCTTGCGCGAACCGGAAACACCGGTGCCCAGATCGCGTGGCTCGTAGTCGCGTCGGTTGTGTTTTACGGGAGCTGGAAGCCAATCTACCTGCTTTTGCTGTTTTTCTCGATGGGGATGAATTTCGCGCTCGGCAGGATTCTCTCCCGGCAGGACCGTTGGCGCCACAGAGGCGTGCTGGTGTTTGGTATCTCCGTCAATCTGGCCTTACTCGCCTATTACAAATACGCCAATTTTTTTGTCGCCAACGTGAATGCGGGGCTGGGGACGCACTGGGATATTGGCGCGATCATCCTGCCCCTGGCGATTTCATTCTATACGTTCACGCAGATCGCCTATCTGGTCGATGCCTGGCGGGGCGAGGCGCGGGAGTACAGTTTTCTGCATTATTGCCTGTTCGTTACCTTCTTTCCCCATCTGGTCGCGGGACCGCTGATGCACCATCAGGAGATCATCCCGCAGTTCGCCCGGTTGCGACCCCGGGAAGAGTTCTGGCCGGACATCGCCGTGGGTTCGACATTCCTGGCTTTCGGTATGTTCAAGAAGGTGGTGCTGGCGGATTCGCTCGCCCTGTATGTCGACCCACTGTTCGAAACCGCGGCGCGAGGTGGCGCGATCAATACTATCGACGCGTGGATCGCGACCGTTGGCTTCAGCCTGCAGATTTACTTCGATTTTTCTGGTTACTCGGACATGGCTATCGGCAGTGCGCGCCTGTTTGGTATTCGCCTGCCGGAGAACTTTCGCTCGCCCTACAAAGCGTCCAGTATCATCGATTTCTGGCGGCGCTGGCACATGACGCTGTCCCGCTTCCTGCGCGACTATTTGTATTTCTCATTGGGTGGCAATCGTCACGGCAGCGCGCGGCGCTACCTCAATTTGACGCTGACCATGCTGCTCGGTGGGTTGTGGCATGGCGCGGCCTGGACGTTTATCATCTGGGGCGGCTTGCACGGAGTTTATCTGTGTATCAATCACGCCTGGCGTGCTGCCTGCGGCAAACTGGGACTGGAGGGGTTTCGTACGAGTCCGTTGCTCACCCCGGTTTATGTGCTCTTAACATTTTTCGCCTCGGCGTTGGCCTTCGTGGTCTTTCGCGCGAGTGATGTGGCAAGTACGCTCGCCATCGTCAGGCCGGGTTTTGTGCATTTTTCCACGGCGCAGACCGCAACCCTCCGGCAGGTGATTTCGGAATCGTTTCTCGGCCAATGCTTCGCGATCATGGGCATATCCGCGGAGGGTTACCTGCCCGTATATACCTTGCTGGCGATCTGCCTGTTCATCTGCTGGTTTCTCCCGAATACCCAACAATACATGCGGCGCTACGATCCGGTGCTCTGGCAGGGACAGCCAGACACAACTCGTTCGGTGGATCTCCAGTGGCAACCTGGTTGGGGCACGGCGACGGTGGCCGGCGTACTATTTGGTGTCAGCCTGCTCAGCCTGTCTGCCGTCTCTGAATTCATATACTTTCAGTTCTAGCCGTGCAGCGCTATCT